>NZ_JBEZHS010000054.1:0-41156 GCF_040650695.1 Amycolatopsis sp. NPDC048633 | reverse complement strand
GGCCTTCGGTGCGTTCAACGCACCGAAGGGCCCCTTGGGTGCGTTGGACGCAACCAAGGCCACATTGGGGCGCTGGGGGTCGCCGGGGGGAACGTGAGTCAGGGGACTCGCTCGGGCTCGGGTTCCGGCGTCGCGAGAGCCTTGCGCTTCTTCAAGCGCAGCAAGAAGAACACTCCCACCGCGGCGAGCACGCCCACCACGATCAGGCCTCCCGTGTTGAGGACGCCCTCGATCCGTTTGGCCGCCTCGCCCAGGGCCGCGCCGATGCTGATGTGGACCAGGGACCAGCAGAACGCGCCCGCCGCCGCGGCCGGGAGGAACCTGCGGAACGGCAGCCCGGACGTTCCCGCGGCGGCCGGGGTCAGCGTGCGGATCACCGGCAGGAACCGGGCGAAGAACACCGCCCACGCGCCGCGGCGCTCCAGGACCGCGGTCGCCTTGTCCCACGCGTCGAGGCCGTACTTGCGGATCAGTTTCGTCTCGCGCAGGCGTGGCCCGAAACGGCGGCCGATCAGGTAGCCGAGCGCGTCGCCCGCTGTCGCGCAGAGCGTGACCACCAGCCACAGGACCACGAACCGGGGGAGGGTGTTCGCTGTCGTCGCGGCGATGAGCAGCCCGGACTCGCCGGGGGCCACGAAACCCAGCCCGATCGTGCACTCGGCGAAGACCAGCCCGCCGGTCGCCGCAACGAGCCCCGGTTCCGGGAGTCCTTGCAACCAGCTGAGGAGGTCCGAAACCAGGGCCATGCGGCCCACTTTACCGATCCTTTAAGGATGGTGGGGTGACGTGCGTCACCGCGCCAACAGCGACGCGGCTTCCTGAGCTGCGGGTCCTTCGACCGCGAGGTGCTGGAGGTTCTCCGGGAGGACCTCGCCGCGGTGGGCCTTCGTCTGCGCGTACAGCCGTCCCGCGCGGTACGAGGAGCGCACGAGCGGTCCCGCCATGACACCGGCGAAGCCCATCGCCTCGGCGGCCTTCGAGTGCTCGACGAACTCCTCCGGCTTCACCCACCGGTCCACCGGGTGGTGCCGTGGCGAGGGACGCAGGTACTGGGTGATCGTCAAGATCTCGCAACCCGCGTCGACCAGATCCTGCATCGCCGGAGCGACCTCGTCCGGGGTCTCACCCATACCCAGGATCAGATTGGACTTCGTCACCAGACCGGCCTCACGCGCGGCAGTGATGACTTCCAACGAACGCGCGTACCGGAACCCGGGACGGATCCGCTTGAAGATCCGCGGCACCGTCTCCACGTTGTGCGCCAACACCTCCGGACGCGACCCGAACACCTCAGCCAACTGCGCAGGGTCCGCGTTGAAGTCCGGGATCAACAGCTCGACACCAGTGCCCGGATTGAGCGAGTGAATCTGACGCACGGTCTCCGCGTACAGCCACGCACCGCCGTCGTCCAGATCATCGCGAGCGACCCCGGTCACCGTGGAGTACCGCAGACCCATGGCCTGCACGGACTCCGCGACCTTCCGCGGCTCAGTCCGGTCCAGCTCAGCCGGCTTACCCGTGTCGATCTGACAGAAGTCACACCGACGCGTGCACTGATCACCACCGATGAGGAACGTGGCTTCGCGGTCTTCCCAGCACTCATAGATGTTGGGACAACCAGCCTCTTCACAGACCGTGTGCAAGCCTTCGCGGCGCACGAGACCCTTGAGTTCGGTGAACTCCGGCCCCATCCGCACCCGCGTCTTGATCCACGGCGGCTTCTTCTCGATCGGCGTCTCACTGTTGCGGACTTCCAGACGCAGCAGCTTCCGGCCTTCAGGCGCAGCACTCACGCTCTCAACCGTACGCCCGTCCGGGCTACGCGGGGTCGGGGGTGACGTCGGTCAACTTCGCCGTGAGCTCCCACAATGCGGACCCCAGCGGCTCGATGCGGGCGGTGGCCAGCGTGGGCACCTTGACGGGGTAGCCGCGCAGGTTTCCGAGGCCTCGCGGTGCGAAGTAACTGCCGCCTTCGACGCCGTCCGCCGTCGCCGCGTGGAGCTGGGGGAGGGCGCCGAGGCGGGGGCCCTGGGCGAACACCTCGCCGATGCGGTGGCCGCCGGCGATCAGGAACCGGACCACCGGGTTCGAGTACGACCGCGCCATGCCGCTGCCGAGCCCGGTCGCGGTGTACCCCGGGTGCGCGGCGACGCTCAGGATGTCCGAGCCCGCCGCCCGCAGGCGCCGGTCCAGTTCGAGCGCGAACACCTGGTCGGCGAGCTTCGACTGGCCGTACGCGGCGGCCGCGTTGTAGCGGCGGTGGTCGCCGTTCGGGTCGTCGAGGTGGATGCGCGCGCCGGTGGCGGCGAGGCTGGACAGCGTGACGACGCGGGCGTGCCGGCCGCCGCGCAGGGCGGGCATCAGCAGCCAGGTCAGCGCCGCGTGGCCGAGGTAGTTCGTGCCGAACTGCAGCTCGAAGCCGTCGGCGGTGCGGCCGCGGGCGGTCGCCATGACGCCGGCGTTGTTGACCAGGACGTCCAGCTTGTCGCCGGTCAGCTCGCGCGCCGACGCGGCGGCCGCGCGCACCGAGGCGAGCTCGCTCAGGTCCAGTGGGATGAGCTCGGGCTCGGCGCCCGCGGCGGCCGCTTTGACGACGTCCAGGGCCTTCGCCCCGCGTTCGGCGGAGCGGCAGGCGAGGAGCACGCGGGCCCCCTTGCCCGCGAGCACCTCCGCGGTGCGCAGCCCGAGCCCCGAGTTCGCCCCGGTGATCAGGGCGGTCCGACCGGTCTGGTCGGGAATGTCGGTGTCGGTCCAGCGCTCCGTCATGCGCTTACTTAACCGCGTTCACGCACTGGGCGCGAGCAGGCGCCGCAGGTGTCCCATGACTGGACGGCGGCGGGCGGGCTCCGCGCGGCTCGTGCGCAGCAACGCCTCGAGCGCGTGACCCACCTTGACGATCTCTTCGCCCGGCTCGCGCGGGTCGGCCAGGCCGGCGGTGACGGCGAGCATCCGCAGCTCACCTTCGTGCATCCGGCGCAGCGACGCGTGCCGCTCGTAGCCGCCGTCGAGCACCGCGCGCAGCGTCTCGTGCTCTTCGACGGACGCGCGCCAGGCGCGCGTGACGGCGTCGACGTGGTCGCCGAGGCCGTCGGCGTCGTCCGGGTCGGTGACCTCGGCACGCAGGCGGCCGCTCAGCGTCCGCGTCCACTGGTACTGCAGGGCCAGCAGGACGTTCTCCTCGGTGCCGAAGTGCTCTTCGGCACCGGGGATCTCGTCGAGCGGCAGCGGCGCGCCCGGGTTCCGGGCGGCCAGGCGAACCGTGGCGTCGAGGATTTCCTGACGCCGGTAGAAGTCTGTCCAGCTCATCGTGGGCTCCCCTTCCGTGGTCCGGGTCATACCGCGGGTCTGCGGCATACTCCCGGTACGGACCTGACCCGGTGAACATACCATGAGTATGGAGAGATCCTCCGGGCGTAAGGTTGTGAAGGTGGCGACAATGAGGTCCAGACGGCTCGACTACTCCGAGTCGACGCGGTCGGCGCTGGTCGACAGCGCGGTGGAACTGTTCACCAAACGCGGTTACGCGGGTACCTCGCTCGACGAGATCGCCAAACGCGCACGCGTCACGAAGGGCGCGCTGTACCACCACTTCAGCGGCAAGCAGGCACTGTTCGAGGCCGCGTTCGACCAGGTCGAAAGCCTCGTCTACGACCGCCTCGACAAGATCATGACCGGTGAGGGCTCACCGTGGGAGCGGGCCCTCGGCGGGCTCAACGCGTTCATCCGCGCCTGCCTCGACCCGGCCTACCAGCGGATCGCCATCCACGAGGCGCCGGTCGTCATGGGCTGGGAGCGCTGGCGCGAGGCCGAGGAGCGGTGCAGCTTCGGGCTCGTCCGCTCCGGCCTGCAGTCGCTGATCGACGCGGGCGAGGTCGAGCCGGTACCGGTCGAGGTCACCGCGCGGCTGCTGTTCGGCGCGCTGTCGAGCGCGGCGACCGAGATCGCCAGCTCGCCGGACCCGAAGAAGGTCGGGGCCGAGATCGAGGACGTGATCGTCCGCATGCTGGTACGGCTGCGGCGCACGGAGCCGGACGTCTCTATAGGCTGACTTTCGTGGACTTGAGGATCTTCACCGAGCCCCAGCAAGGGGCCAGCTACGACGACCTGCTGCGTGTCGCCAAAGCGACCGAAGCCGCCGGATACGACGCCTTCTTCCGCAGCGACCACTACCTGAAGATGGGCTCGGCCGACGGCCTGCCCGGCCCGACCGACGCCTGGATCACGCTGGCCGGCCTGGCCCGCGAGACCAGCCGGATCCGGCTCGGCACGCTCGTCACCGCGGCGACGTTCCGGTACCCGGGCCCGCTCGCCATCTCGGTCGCGCAGGTGGACCAGATGTCCGGTGGGCGCGTCGAGTTCGGCCTCGGCTCCGGCTGGTACGACGCCGAACACGAGGCGTACGGCCTGACGCTGCCGCCGCTGAAGGAGCGCTTCGACCGCTACGCCGAGCAGCTCGAGATCATCACCGGGCTGTGGAAGACGCCGGCGGGCTCGACGTTCTCGTTCAAGGGCGAGTACTACACGCTGTCGGAGTCGCCGGGCCTGCCGAAGCCGGCGCAGTCCCCGGCGCCGCCGGTGATCGTCGGCGGCCAGGGCAAGAAGCGCACCCCGGCGCTGGCCGCGCGCTTCGCGGACGAGTTCAACCTGCCGTTCGTGGACGCCGAGGCGGCGGCCGCGCAGTTCGCTCGCGTCGACGCCGCGGCGCGGGAGATCGGCCGCGACCCCAAGGAGATCCTGCGCTCGGTGGCGCTGACCATCGCCGTCGGCCGCTCCGACGCGGAGGTCGCGCAACGGGCGTCGGCCGTCGGCCGGGACGAGACCGAGCTGCGGGCGAACGGCCTGGCCGGGACGCCCGCCGAGGTCGTCGACCGGATCGGGCAGTGGCGGGAGAAGACCGGGATCACCCGGGTCTACCTGCAGCTGCTGGACCTGTCCGATGTGGACCAGCTCGAGCTGGTCGCGGCCGAGGTCGCCCCGCAGCTGGACTGAGCAGGCCCCCGTTTTCCACGCTAGCGGAAGGGACCGACAGTTCCGGACCGCCGAAGCCGGGCAGGCCTCCTGTTGTCCACAGGAGGCCTGCCCGCTTTCAGTTCTGGAGGGCGAAGGTGACGCCCGGCGCCTGGGGCGCTTCGGGACGCGGGAGCCAGCGGTCCTCGCTCACCGGGAGCTCGCCTTCGAGGGCCGCCAGGACGGCGTCGCGCGCCAGCGGGAGCACCGCTTCGACGCTGACGTCGCGCTGCAGCTCGTAGGACAGCGACGTCACGCCCGCGTCGCGGATGCCGCACGGCACGATCGTGTCGAACGCCGAGAGGTCCGCGTTGCAGTTGAGCTCGAAGCCGTGCATCGTCACGCCGCGCTGGACGCGGATGCCGATCGCCGCGATCTTGCGCTCGATGCCGCGGTCGTCGGCCGGGATCCAGACGCCGCTGCGGCCCTCGACGCGGCCGCTGTGCACGCCCAGCTGGTCGCACACGTGGATCAAGGCCTCTTCGAGCCGCCGCACGTAGTGGACGACGTCGATCGGGTCGCCGAGCTTCACGATCGGGTAGCCGACCAGCTGGCCGGGGCCGTGCCAGGTGATCTTGCCGCCGCGGTCGACGTCGATCACCGGCGTGCCGTCGGCCGGGCGGTCGGCGGGCTCCGTGCGCTTGCCCGCGGTGTACACCGACGGGTGCTGCAGCAGGAACATCGTGTCCGGCGCGGTGCCGTCGGCGCGCTCGGTGAGCCGGCTCCGCTGGAGCTCCCAGGCTTCGGTGTACTCGATCGTGCCGAGCTCCACGACGTCGACGGGCTCGGTGGTGGCGCGGCAGGAGATGCGGGAAGAACTCACCCGTCGAGGCTACGCCCGTCACCCGGGGGAAGCAGCCGCAAGGCGCACGCTGAGAGCAGCCCGACACCGGTCACCGCGAGCACTGCTCCGATCGTGTCCGTGACCCAGTGCACGCCCAGCACGACGCGGCACGCGGCGCCCAGCACGACGGCCACGACGACCGCGACCGAAACCCGGCGCAGCAGCCGCGGCCACAGCCACGCGGACAGCAGGAGCAGCACGAATCCCGTGCTCGCGACCGACACCACGTGCCCGCTCGGGTAGCTCAGGTCCGGGTAGTCGCGTGGGCGCTCCCGCAGGAAGAGCGGCTTGAACACCAGGCTCGTCAGCCGGCACAGCACCAGCACCGCGGCCAGCCGCACGCACAGGCCGACGTGCTCGCGCCGCCGCAGCGCCAGCGCGAGCAACGCGAAGCCGAGGACGAAGGGGAGCACCGGCCCGAGAACGTCGCTCCCGGCCTCCGCGACCCGGCCGAGCGGCTCCGCGTACACGCCGTGAAGAGCGTCCGCGACCGCGACGTCGAGGGTCAGCGGCTGCCGCGCCACGCTCAGACCCAGCACGATGAACGCGGCCGAGAGCACCGCGCCGACGACGAGCCAGCGCTGCAGCGGAACGCTCATGCGGCGGCGAGCGCGCTGTCCAGGGTCCGGTGCCGGAACTCGTAGCCGGACCGCTCCAGCGCGGCCGGGACGGCCCGCTGCCCGAACAGTGCCATCTCCTCGCCGGCCTGGCCGAGCACGGTTTTGAGCGCGATCCCGGGCACCCACCACGGCGCGGGGCGGTGCAGCGCCCGCCCGACCGCCTTGGTGAACTCGGCGTTGGTGACCGGAGCCGGGCCGCTGAGGTTGACCGGGCCGGACAGGTCGTCGTGCGTGAGGACGTGGACGATGGCGCCGACCTCGTCCTCGAGGGCGATCCACGGCATGAACTGGCGGCCGTCGCCGAGCCGTCCGCCCAGGCACAGCTGGAAGAGCGGGCGGAGCGTGCCGTACAGGCCGCCCTCGGCCGAGAGCACCAGCCCGGTCCGGATGTTGACGACGCGCGCGTCGCCCGCGCCCGCCGTCGCCGCTTCCCAGGCTTCGCAGAGCTCGGCGAGGAAACCGCGTCCGCGGGGGGCAGATTCGTCCACAGTGGACTCGTGGGTGTGGCCGTAGTACCCGACGGCGGAAGCGTTGACGAGCACCCCGACACCGTGTTCGGCGACGGCCTCGGCGAGCACCTCGGTCGGCTCGACCCGGCTGTCGGTGAGCTCCTGCTTGCGCATCGCGCTCCACCGGCCCGGGAACAGCGGCTTGCCCCCGAGGTTCACGACGGCGTCCACGCCTTCGAAGGCGCCGTCCGCGATGGTGCCGGACGGCGGGTCCCAGCGGAACTCGCCGCCTTCGCGCGCCTCACGCCGCACCAGCCGGCGGACCTCGTGGCCCTCGCGCCGCAGGCGTTCGCCCAGCGCCGACCCGATCAAGCCGCTCGCTCCGGCGATCAGTACTCGCATGGGTCGATCGTGGCCCATCCGGCGCGCTCCCGCACAGCCGGACCGCGTGTTTCACACCCGGGACCGGAAACGGCGAAGGCCGCCACGGAAAATCCGTGACGGCCTTCGTCCGGTGTGACTCAGAGGCCGAGCTCGTCCTCGAAGCTGCCCTCTTCCAGACGCTGCTTGATCGTCGTCACGAAGCGGCCCGCGTCGGCCCCGTCCACCAGGCGGTGGTCGTAGGTCAGCGGCAGGAACACCATCGAGCGGACGGCGATCGTGTCGTTGCCGTCGGCGTCGGCGACGACCACCGGACGCTTGACGACCGCGCCCGTGCCGAGCATGCCCGACTGCGGCTGCACGATGATCGGCGTGTCGAACAGCGCGCCGTTCGAGCCGATGTTCGTGATCGTGAACGTGCCGCCGGACAGCTCGTCGGGCTTGATCTGGTTGGCCCGCGCGCGGCCCGCCAGGTCGGCGATCCGGTGCGCGAGACCGGCCAGGCTCAGCTCGCCCGCGTCGTGGATCACGACCGAGAGGAGCCCGCGCTCGGTGTCCACCGCGATGCCCAGGTGCACGGCGCCGTGGTAGGTGATCTCCTTCGTGTCCTCGTTGTAGGACGCGTTGACGTTCGGGTGCTGCTTGAGCGCCTCGACCGTGGCCTTCGCGAAGAACGGCAGGAACGTCAGGTTGACGCCCTCGCGCTCCTTGAAGGCCGCCTTCGCACGCTGGCGCAGCTTCGCGACCTTCGTGACGTCGACCTCGTGGACCTGCGTGAGCTGCGCGGACTCCTGCAGCGACTCGCGGGTCTTGGTGGCCGTGATCTGGCGGATCCGGCTGGCCTTCTGCACGGTGCCGCGCAGGGCCTGGATCTCGGGGGAGACCGGGGCGGCCGGGCGCGGGGCCGACGGAGCGGACGCCGCGGGAGCCGACGGCGCCGCCGCGGGGGCCGGGGCGGCCTGCTGCTTCTGCTTCTCCTCGGCCGCGGCCAGGACGTCCTGCTTGCGGATCCGGCCGCCGACGCCGCTGCCGGTCAGCGACGCGAGGTCGATGCCGTGCTCCGACGCCAGCTTGCGGACCAGCGGCGTGACGTACGGGCCGTCCGCCGAGCTCTCCTTCGCCGCGGCCGGCTCGGCCTTCGGCTCCGGCTTGGGCTCGGGCTTCGGTTCCGGCTTGGACTCCTGGACCGGCTCGGGCTTCGGCTCGGGCTTGGGTTCCGGCTTCGGCTCGGGCTTGGACTCCTGGACCGGCTCCGGCGCGGACTCGGCCTTCGGCGCCGCGTTCGCGTCACCGATCACGGCCAGGACGCCGCCGACCTCGACGGTCTCGTCCTCGCCCGCGCGGATCTCCAGCACCGTGCCGGCGACCGGCGACGGCACCTCGGTGTCCACCTTGTCGGTGGAGATCTCGAGCAGCGGCTCGTCGACCTCGACCGAGTCGCCGACCTGCTTCAGCCAGCGCGTGACGGTGCCCTCGGTGACGCTCTCGCCCAGCTCGGGCAGCTTCACCTCGGTACCTTCGCCACCGGCGGCCGGCGCGGTGTCCGGCTTGCTCGGCGCGCTGTCCTGAGCCTGCGGCTCCGGCTCGGACTGAGTCTCGGGCTCGGGCTCGGGGGCCGGCTCGGACTTCTGCTCTTCCTGCGCCGGGGCGGAAGACTCGGCGGCGCCGCCGGACCCGTCGTCGATGACGGCGAGCTCGCCGCCGACCTCGACGGTCTCGTCCTCCTGGGCGCTGATCTTCACGACCGTGCCCGCCACCGGGGAGGGAACCTCGGTGTCGACCTTGTCGGTCGAGATCTCGAGCAACGGCTCGTCGACCTCGACGGTGTCGCCCTCCTGCTTAAGCCACCGGGTGACGGTGCCTTCGGTGACGCTCTCCCCGAGCTCCGGCAATGTGACGGAGTAGGCCATCGTTCGCTGACTCCTCTTCCAAGTTCTGCGTGGTCTGGATTCTGCTGGTGGGACGTCAGCTGTGCACGTGCAGCGGCTTCCCCGCGAGGGCGAGGAACGCTTCACCGAGGGCCTCGGTCTGGGTGGGGTGCGCGTGGATGAGCGGCGCGACGTCTTCGGGGAAAGCCTCCCAGCTGTAGATCAGCTGCGCTTCGCCGATCAGCTCGCCGACGCGGTCGCCGACCATGTGGACCCCGACGACCGGGCCGTCCGGGGCCTTGACCAGCTTGACCCCGCCGGAGGTCTTGAGGATCTGGCTCTTGCCGTTGCCGCCGAGGTCGTAGGTGAACGTCGTGACGTCGGCGCCGTACTTGTCCTTCGCCTGCGACTCGGTCAGCCCGACCGACGCGACCTCCGGGTGCGAGTAGGTGACCCGCGGGATGCCGCTCTCGTCGATCACGCGCGGGTTCTGCCCGGCGATCTCCTCGGCGACGAAGATGCCCTGCTGGAAGCCGCGGTGCGCGAGCTGCAGGCCGGGGACGATGTCGCCGACGGCGTAGACGTTCGGCAGGTTGGTGCGCAGCCGGTCGTCGGTGAGGACGAAGCCGCGCTCGATCTTGACGCCGGCCTCCTCGTAGCCGTGGCCCGCGGAGTTCGGCCCGCGACCGACGGCGACCAGCAACAGGTCGGCCTCGATGGTCTCGCCGGACTCCAGCGAAACGCTCACGCCGTTTTCGTCCTGCTTCGCGCCGGTGAACTTCACGCCGGTCTTGAAGGTGATCTTGCGGCGGCGGAAAGCGCGCTCGAGCTGCTTGGACGCGAACTCGTCCTCGTTCGGGACGAGCCGCGGCAGGGCTTCCACGATGGTGACGTCGACGCCGAAGGAGGCCCAGACGCTGGCGAACTCGACACCGATCACGCCGCCGCCGAGGACCACGACCTTCTTGGGGACGTAGTCCAGGGCGAGGGCCTGCTCGCTGGCGATGACGCGGCCGCCGAGCTCCAGACCCGGCAGCGTGCGCGAATAGGAACCGGTGGCGAGGATGACGTTCTTGCCGGTGTAGCGGGTGCCGTCCACCTCGACGGTCGTGCCGCCGACGAACGTGCCGCTGCCCTCGACGAGGTTCACCTGGTGCGCCTTGGCCAGGCCCTGCAGGCCCTTGTACAGCCGGGAGACGATCCCGTCCTTGTACTTGTTGACCCCGGCGATGTCGATGCCCTCGAAGACGGCCTTGACGCCGACCGCCTCGGCTTCGCGGGTTTCGTCGGCGACTTCGGCGGCGTGCAGCAGGGCCTTGGTCGGGATGCAGCCCCGGTGGAGGCAGGTCCCGCCGAGCTTGTCCTTCTCGATCAACGTGACGGAAAGGCCCAGCTCGGCCGCGCGGAACGCCGCGGCGTAGCCGCCCGATCCGCCTCCCAGGATCACGAGGTCGGCGGAGGTGTCGGTCACTTCAATAGCTCCTCGGCAAGCAGTGGGGTGGTGCTCTGTCGTCGCCTGTGCCCGGTATAACCGCGCGCGCGACACCCGCCATCTTGTCACTACGCCGGGCCGGGCTGCGAGCTAGCCGGGTGTGCGACACCGACCACACGTGGACATCGGGATAATGAGTGGGGAATGTCTCGGGAGGGAAGGTGGTCGCGGTGGGGTTGTTCGACTCGCTGCGCAGGCGCGCCAAGGGCGGGCAGAAGGCCGGTACGCTGCGGAAAGCCAGCTCCGGGGACACCCGGCACCTGGAGGAGTGGGCGGCCGAGCGCCGGGGTGTCGAGGCCTTCGTCGAGCCGAAGACGAACGTCACCGAGACCACTGTGGTGTTGATCGCCCACGACGGCGAATGGACCCGGCGCCGGATCGGCAGCCTGGAGGCGGCCCAGCAGTTCGGCCACCGCCGGTCGATCCCGGTCTACGAGGTCGCGCGGGTCGGCTACCCGAAGCGCATGCGCGAGTACACCGAGCGCAAGAAACGCGGCGAGGCCTAGAGCTCGATCCGGCCGACCACCTCGCCGTTGAAGGTCTGCCCGGTCGGGCGGAAGCCCAGCTTGAGGTAGAAGCCCTCCGGGCCGCCCTCGGCCGGGAGCCACAGCACCGTGACGGCCTTTTCGCCGCGCCGGCGAGCCTCCTCGAGGACGGTTTCGACCGCGAACCGCCCGAGGCCGCGGCCCTGGACGCCGGCACCGACGTTGAGCCGCCAGACCCCGCAGCGGAAGAAGTCCAGCTCCGCGGCCGGGTTGAAGCCGCCCATCACGAAGGCGACCGGTTCGCCGTCGTCGAGGATCAGCCGCGGCCAGGCGACCTCCGGCTGGGTGTAGGCCTCGGCGAGCGAGACGGCGACGGGCGCGACGAAGTCCTTCTGGTGCGGCTCGACGGCCAGCTGGCACGCGGCCGCGACGTTGTCCGGGGTGATCTTCTCCGCGGTGAGGGTGGTCACCCGGACCAAGCTAGCCTGCCTGGGCGAGCAGCGTGGCGTGCCGGCCCAGCGCCGCGCGGAACGACGGGTGGACCGTCGAGCCGAGCACCGGGTCGACCTCCACGACGTGGGACGCCGAAAGCAGCAGCACCGCCGGTTCGGCCAGGACCACCACGCCGTTCTCGGCCCGCAGGTCCGCCGTGCCCAGCAGGCGCGGGAAGACCACGTCCGCGGGCAGGCCGTCGCAGGTGCGCAGGAACTCCCGGTGGTCCTCCGGCAGCTCGACGCCCAGCCGCAGCTCCGCCGAGCGGATCGCCGCCTCCGACGCCGGGGGAGGGGCGCTGGGGCCACCGCGCAGCCGCAGGATCTCCGCGATCAGCTCGGGCCAGGTGCCGAGGTCCGGCGGGTAGCGCTCGTGCAACGCCGCGACCAGCGCGCCCGCGCAGCTCCCGGCCCAGTCGCGCAGGCCCAGCGGGTCCGCGCCGGCCACCAGCGCCGGGGCCAGCGCGCGCGTCGCGGCGAGCGTCGCCACGTCCGGCCGCTGACCGGCCAGCGAAGCCCACCGGGTGAGGTCGCCGTCGGCGAGGGCCGTGCGGACGCGGTCCGGGCGTGCAGGCGCGACGTGCTTGACCACCTCGGCGATCGGTCCGGGCGGGAGGACGCCGTCGAGGTCGGACACCGGCTTCCGGAGGAATTCCGTGTGGGCTCGCTCTTCGGTGTCGAGGTCGAGCGGGAGCAGGCCCTCGGCCCAGTCCGGCCGGCCGCCGCGGGCTTCGGAGAGCATCGCCCACGCGCGGGCCCGGACCGGGCCGGCCGCCAGCGAGGTCACCGGTCGTTCCGTGCGGGCCAGCCACTGCCCGGCCAGCCGGTCGGCCTCGTCGAGGGCGCCGGTGACCGCGAGCAGCAGGGCGGCGTACCCGACCTGGTCGTCGAGGCCCGGGTCGGCGGCGGTCAGGACGTCCCGGACCGCCGTCTCGAGGTACTCGCCGGCATCCACGTCCCGACCATGGCACAGGCGTCAGCCGAGGCCTTGTTTGGCCCCCGGGTGCAGCGGAACCGGATCGGTCTGCGGTGCCAGCTGCTTGGTGATCTCCTTCGCGGCCGGGTGGATCTTCGCCAGCTCCGCCTGCTTGTCGAAGAGCAGCTTGGTGATCGCGCACGCGTTGGCCGCCGGGAAGTCCTCGCGCACCAGCAGCAGGTTGGGCACCACGACCGTGGGGACGTCCGCGGGCTGGCCGTAGGTCGCCGCCGGGATGACGGCCTGGTCGTAGACGTCGTTGACCTGCTTGAGCTTCGGCAGCAGCGGCGTGATGTCGACGAACTTCACCTTGTCCTTCAACGCCGTGGTGATGTCCGTGATCTGCGCGGTCGGCAGGCCGCCGGACCAGACGAGCCCGTCGAGCGTGCCGGACTTCATGCCGTCCGCCGTCTTCGCCAGGTCGAGCCGCTGCGCCTGGACGTCGGTCTCGGGCTTGAGGCCCGCCGCCTGCAGCAGGCGGTTCGCGATCACCTCGGTGCCCGACTTCGGCGAGCCCGTCGAGATCCGCTTGCCCTTCATGTCGGCGACGCTGTTGATGCCGGAGTCGGTGCGCACCAGCACCTGCGTCGAGTTCGGGTAGATCCGGGACAGCGCCTGGATCTTCTGCGGCTTGCCGTCGAAGGAGCCCTTGCCGCGCACCGCGTCCGCCGCGGTGTCCGCCAGCGAGAACGCGACGTCGTAGTTGCCGGCCACCAGCTGCTGGATGTTCTGCACCGACGCGCCGGTCTCCGCGGCCGTCGCGCGCAGCTTGGTGTTGTTGCTGATCAGCTGGGCCAGACCGCCGCCCAGCACGTAGTAGACGCCGCCGCTGTTGCCGGTGGCGATGGTGATCCGGCCTTCGCCGGCCTCGCAGGACTGCCCGCCACCTTGGGCGGGCTGGTCGGCCTGCTGTTTCCCGCCGCAGCCCGTGACGGCCAGGGCGAGCACCGCGGCCAAGACCCATGCGCGTTTCATGCTGTCCTCCTCTTGATCACGGTGTGGGCGAGCACGGCCACGACGCCGAACGCGGCACCGACCGCGATCGGCACCGGTTCCAGGTAAAGCAGGCACAGGGCGGCCGGGACGAACAGCAGCCGCACGGGCAGGCTGACCGGTCCGAACAGCCACCCGCCGGTCACCACCGCGAGCGCGGCGACGGCCACCGCGGACACCGCCGCCACCCACAGCACGGTGAGCACATCGGACTGCAGCAGCAGCGCGGCGCCGTTGTCGGTGAGCACGAAGGCGATCGGCACCAGGAACGCCGGCAGCGTGTACTTCCAGCACTGCCACATCGTCCCGAGCACCGACCCGCCGGTGATCGCCGCCGAGGCGACGGCGGCGAGCGCGGTCGGCGGTGTGACCTCCGAAAGCACGGCGTAGTAGAAGATGAACATCGCGCGCTCGGCGTCGGCGACCCCGAGCGTCTCCAGTGCCGGGCCGATCACCACCCACGCGATGATGAAGCTCGCGGTGACCGGCACCGCGAGCCCGAGCACGCCGACCGCGATCGCCGAAAGCAGCACGGTCAGGATCAGGATCACCGTGCCGTTGTCGGAGAGGGCGCCGGCCAGTTCCACCAGCGCGTCGGCGAGTTCGAGGCCGAGCCCGGTCTTGGTGATGGTCGAGGTGATCACGCCGGCCGCCGCGCACACCGCGATCACCGGCAGCGCCCCGCGGACCCCGGCCGAGAGCGCGTCGACCATGTCCTTCGCCCAGCCTTTGACGTCGTGGCGGCGGGCGATCAGCGCGAAGAGCGCGGCGACGCCGGTCGCGTAGACCACCGCGGCGAACGGCGGGATGTCCAGGGCCAGGAACACGACGATGATCGCCAGGGACAGGAAGTGGTAGCCGCCCTGCCGCAGGAGCCGCCACGGATGGCCGTGCGGGACGTCGACCGGCTCGGCCTCGAAGCGCCGCGCGTCGGCCTCCATCGCGAAGACGATGCCGAGGTAGTAGAGCAGCGTCGGGACGGTCGCCCAGATCAGCACGGTCAGGTACGACGTCTGCAGGTACTCGGCGATGATGAACGCCGCGGCGCCCAGCGTCGGCGGCGAGAGGATGGCGCCGATGCCGGACGCGGCGAGCAGCCCGCCGGCGTTTTCCTTGGGGTAGCCCGCTTTCTTGAGGATCGGCCAGGTGATCGAGCCGAGGCTGACCGCCGTCGCGGTGCCCGAACCCGACACCGTGCCGAGCAGGAAGCCCGACAGGACGGTGGTCCGGCCCGGCGCCGTCCGCGACTTCCGGAACGCGGCGAAGGAGATGTCCACGAAGAACCGGCCGGCGCCGGAGGCGTTGAGCACCGCGCCGTAGAGGGTGAACAGCACGATGTAGCTGGCCGCGACGTCGAGCGGGGTGCCGTAGAAACCGCTGGCGTCGTTGTAGAGCGCGTTGACGATCTGGCTGAAGTCGATCCCGGCGTGGGCGATGCCCCAGTTCTGCGGGAGATAGCCGCCGTAGTAGGCGTAGGCGAGGAAGAGCAGGCAGACGATCGGCAGCACCAGCCCGGTGGTGCGGCGGGTGGCTTCGAGGATGAGCACGAGCAGCAGCGCGCCGGCGACGATGTCCAGCGGGGACAGGATGCCCTGGCGGTTCAGGAAGTCGTCGTAGCCGATGAGCACGGGGTAGAGGCCGACGGCCAGGGCGATCGCGGCGAGCGCCCAGTCGGTCCAGCCGGGGTCGTCGCGGCCGCGCAGCCGCGGGCGGTAGCAGAGGAAGACCAGCGGGAGCGTCACGCCGAGGAAGAGCACCAGGTAGAACTGGTTGCCCTTGGCGAAGGGGAAGAAGACCTGCTTGAGCACCAGCACGGCGACGGCGAGCGCGACGAAGTAGACGACGCGGTCGGGGACGCGGGAGAGGGTGCGCGCCGGCCGTTCTTCGTCGTGCTCGGCGGCGATCGCGGCGGGAGTGTCCTCTTCGACCGGTCGGGTCGGTTGGGTCATCACTGCCCCCTTCGCGATGATGACACCGTACGGTGTCGCCGATCACACCGAAAGCGGCAAAGGGATCACCCCGGGCGAAAAACGCCGAAGGGGCCCCCGCCGTGGCGGGAGCCCCTTCGGGCGAACCGTTGCTCAGCCGTTGGCGGCGATGTCCGCCAGCACCGCGGCGATCGTCCGCACCGGGACGCCGGTGCCGCCCTTGCCGGTGTAGCCCCACGGCGCCGCCGTGTTGAACGACGGGCCCGCGATGTCGATGTGGACCCAGTCGAGGCCGTCGGCGACGAACTCGCGCAGGAAGATCCCGGCCGCGAGCATGCCGCCCCAGCGGTGGCCGGTGACGTTGGCCAGGTCGGCCAGGCGCGAGTCGAGGTCGCCGCGCAGCTCCTCCGGCAGCGGCATCGCCCAGCCGTTCTCGCCGGTGGCCTGCATGATCCCGGTGACGCGGTCGCGGAAGTCGTCCGAACCCATCACGCCGGCGGTGCGGTTGCCGAGCGCGACGACCTGGGCGCCGGTCAGCGTCGAGGTCTCGATCAGGTAGTCCGGGTTCTCCTCCGCGGCGCGCACCATCGCGTCGGCCAGCACGAGCCGGCCTTCGGCGTCGGTGTTGAGGACCTCGACGGTCTTGCCGCCGTACATGGTCAGCACGTCGCCCGGGCGGTACGACGTCCCGGACGGCAGGTTCTCCGCCAGTGGGATGTGCGCGACGACCTCCAGCGGGTACTTCAGCTTCGCCGCGAGCACCACCGAAGCGAGCACGCCGGCGGCGCCGGACATGTCCGACGTCATGTGGTCCATGTTCGCGGCGGGCTTGAGCGAGATGCCGCCCGAGTCGAACGTGATGCCCTTGCCGACCAGCGCGACCTTCTTGCTCGCCTTGGCCGGCTTGTAGGCCAGGCGCAGCAGCCGCGGCTGGCGTGCGGAACCGCCGCCGACGCCGAGGATGCCGCCGAAGCCCTTGCGCTTGAGGGCCTTCTCGTCGAGGACCTCGAACTCGAGGCCGTTGTCCTCGGCCAGCTTCTTCGCGCGGTCGGCGAAGGAGGCCGGGTAGAGGTCGTTCGGCGGGGTGTTGATCAGGTCGCGGGCGGTGAGGACGGCCTCCGCGATGGAGCTCGCCGCCTTCAGCGTCGCCTTGTGCTCGCGGGCGGTGCCGTCGGCCGGGCTCGCGAAGTCGACCTTCGCGACCGGCGCGTCACCCTTCTCGGAGCGGTACGCGGTGAAGACGTACGAGCCGAGGATCGTGCCCTCGACGGCGGCCTGCAGGTCGAGCTCCGACAGCGTCACGAACGCGCGGTCGGTGCCGGCCAGCGCGCGACCGGCGGCCCCGGCGGCGCGGCGGACCTGCTCGGGGGTGACGGCGGCACCCTCCTTGCCCAGGCCGACGGCGAGCACCACGCCCGCCGAGAGCTTGCCCAGCGTCGGGATCTTGACGACCTCTTCGGCCTTGCCGCTGGCGCCGAGCGTGGCGAGCAGCCCGGCGAGACGGCCGTCGAAGGCGGCGTCCACGGCGGCGGCGCCCGCCGCGAGCAGCGGGCCGTCCTCGCCGGCCACGGTACCGATGACGATCACGTCGGCGCGCGTCTTGGCCAGTGCCTCCCCGGTGTTGTCGGACAGGGCGAGCTTAGGCACGGTCACTTCTGGCTCCTCGCGCGTTCGCGGTGGTACCGGGCGCCGGCCCGGTCGGGATCGTGAGCCATGCTAATGACGACCGGACCACGGGTGAACAGAGGGAGCGGGAGGGCGGCGTGCGGCTGGGCGGTGGACTGCTGGTGGCGCTGGCGGCCGGGGCGGCGGGCGCCGGCTGGTGGCTGCTGGCCGGGCTGGTGCTGGCGGCGATCGCCGCGGGCGTGCCGGCCCGGGTCCCGGACCCGGGGGACGCGCTGGTCGACCGGGTCGTGGTGGCCGTGGCGCGGCTGGCCGAGGTGACCGTCTACGCGATCGCGTTCGGCGCCTATGTCGTCCCCTCGCACCGGGAACTGGCGGCTGTGGTGTTCGTCGTGGTGGTGACCGGCGCCGGGTTCGCCGGGCTGAAGATCCCGACGATCGTCGTACGGATCGCGGGTGGGCTGCTGCTCGTCGCGGGACTCGTCCTGGTCGCGTTGTGCGTGGCCGTGCCGCCCGTGTCGACGGCCGGGGGCGGGCTCCGGCCTCCGGACTTCGCGGGCGTGCTCGTCGCCGCGGTGGTGACGCTGCCGTTCCTGCGGCCCACCGGCCGCGAAGGCGCGGGCTGGCGCGTGCTGCTGCTCGGCGCGGTCGCGGTGCTGGCCGCCTTCGCCGCGCTGTACCAGCTCGGCGCCGTCCGGCTCGGGCTGTCCCTGACGTCGTTGCGTGACCTGCTTTCCGCCGCCGACGCGGACTCGCTGCAGCCGTTGCTCACCGTCGTCGCCGTGGTCGCGACCGTGGTGCCGGCGCTCGTCGCCGGGGGCGAGGTCCGGGAGCGGGCCGGCACGAGCGGCCTGGCGGGGATCGCCGTCGCCGCGGTGGCCGCGTACTTCCTGCCGGTGCTGCCCGTGCTCGTCGTCGCGGGGCTGGTGACCGTGATCGAGCTGCTACTGGGCGTGCGCGCCCGCCGGTACAGTGGGTCACGTGAGTGATCGACGCTGGCGGCCGGGGGAGACCGTGGTCGAACGGTTCCACCGCCCGGACGGCTCGATCGGCCAGGTCCACCCGCTGCGCGCGCTCGCCGACGACGGCCGCGTCCTGCTCGCCTGGATCCCGGCGGGCACCCCGATCGTCGGCAGCAGGCTGGTGGACGGCCGGCACATGGCGGACGCGCCCCTGCACCAGCGGTTCCGCATCCCGCGCGTGCCGGTGCCGGACTTCTGGCACCGCACGTCCACGCTGCGGCGCATCGCCGACGACGAGTGGTCGTCGGTGTGGTGGTTCTTCGACGCCGCGGGTGAGTTCACGAACTGGTACGTCAACCTCGAGGTCCCGCTCGGCCGGACCCCGGCCGGGGTGGACCGCATCGACGGCGTGCTCGACGTCGTCGTCGAGCGGGACGGCACCTGGCGCTGGGACGACGAGGACGAGGCCGAGGTCGCGATCGACGCCGGCCGGCTGACGCACGAGCAGCTGGACCGGCTGCGCGCGGAAGGCGAGCGGATCGGCGCGCTGGCCGAGCGCGGCGCCTACCCGTTCGACGGGACGGACACGGACTTCCGCCCGGACCCGGACTGGCCGGTGCCCGAGCTGCCCGCGGGGCTGCTCGAGGAGCTCAGCCCGCGGTCAGGAGAAGGATCAGCGCCAGCACCGCGTTGACGACCGCGAGGATGACCACCGACTTGGTGGGGATCACCTTGGGGAACACGACCTTGCCGTGGATGCTCCGCCACCACACGACGCCGAAGACGCCCGCGACGAGGCCGAGGAAACCGCCGAAGCCGCTGCTGAGGACGGCCCAGCCGACCATGCCGAGCAGGCCGACGCCGAAGGTCAGCAGCACCGCGGTGACGAACGTCTTGACGTCGGTCCCGCCGGTCTTGGGCCGGGGGACCGGCTCCGTGGAGTGGTAGGTCACGCCGTCATCCTAGAGTCATCACGGCCCGGACGCGGGGAAGGCGTGGGAACGCCGGAACAGTGGGACATCCGACTAACGTGCCTCCGACCAAACGGTATCGTGTAGCCATGACCACCTCGACGCAGTTCGCCCATGTCCCGCACCCGAGTCCTGCGAGCGCGGACCGTGTCGCGGAGGTACTCGAGACGCCCGGTTTCGGGCTGTACTTCACCGACCACATGGTCACCGTCAAGTGGTCGAAGACCGACGGCTGGCACGACGCCCAGGTCGGGCCCTACGCCCCCTTCACCCTCGACCCGGCGACGTCGGTGCTCCACTACGGCCAGGCCATCTTCGAGGGTCTCAAGGCCTACCGCCAGCCGGACGGCTCGATCGCGTCGTTCCGCCCGGACGCCAACGCCGCGCGGTTCCGGCAGTCGGCCGAGCGGCTCGCGATGCCGCAGCTGCCGGAGGAGGTCTTCGTCGAGTCGCTGCGGGAGCTCATCGCCGTCGACGGCCGGTGGGTGCCCACCCGTCCGGGTGATTCGCTCTACCTGCGGCCGTTCATGATCTCGACGTCCACCGGGCTCGGCGTCAACAGCCCGGCCGCCGACTACGTGTACACGGTCATCGCCTCCCCGGCCGGCTCGTACTTCTCCGGCGGCGTGAAGCCGGTGAGCGTCTGGCTGTCGACGGAGTACGTGCGCGCGGCGCCCGGCGGCACCGGCGCGGCGAAGTGCGCCGGCAACTACGCGGCGTCGTTCGTCGCGCAGGCGCAGGCCGTGGAGAAGGGCTGCGACCAGGTCGTCTGGCTCGACGCGGTGGAGCGTCGCTGGGTCGAGGAGATGGGCGGGATGAACCTGTTCTTCGTCTTCGGCTCCGGCGAGAACGCCCGGGTCGTCACCCCGGAGCTGTCCGGCTCGCTGCTGCCCGGCGTCACCCGCAAGTCGCTGCTGCAGCTCGCTCAGCGGCTCGGCTACAAGGTCGAGGAGCGTCGCATCTCCACCGAGGAGTGGGAGAAGGCGTCGGCTTCGGGTGAGCTGACCGAGACGTTCGCGTGCGGCACGGCGGCGGTGATCACCCCGGTCGGGCACGTCAAGCACGCGAACGGCGAGTTCACCATCGCCGACGGGCAGCCGGGCGCGCTGACGATGAAGCTGCGCGAAGAGCTGACGGGGATCCAGGAGGGCACCCGGCCCGACGCCGACCAGTGGATGGTCCCGCTCGGCTGAGGTTCTAAAGCCGTGAAGGGCACCTTCAGGGACTCCAGCTCCCTGAAGGTGCCCTTCACGGCGTTACGGGTCAGGAAGCGGTGGCCGGGATGACCGGGCCGGAGACGCCGGCCTGCTCGTGGGTGGCGGTTTCGGCGAGGACGCGGGCGGCCATCATCAGCAGCGGCAACGCCGTCACCGCGCCGGTGCCTTCGCCGAGGCGGATGTCCAGCTCCAGCAGCGGGCCGAGGTCGAGGTGCTCCAGCGCGAGCGAGTGGGCGGGTTCGGCGGTCCGCTGCCCGGCCACCCACCACCGGCGCGCACCCGGCGCGAGGTCCTCGGCGACGAGCGCCGCGGCGCACGCGACGAGCCCGTCCAGCACCACCGGCGTCCGCCGGACCGCGGCCTGGGCCAGGAACCCGGCCATCGCGGCGATGTCGGCTCCTGCGGTGGTGCGCAGCAGGGCGACCGGGTCGGCCAGGACCGCGCGGGCCCGGCGCAGCGCGTCGCGCACCGCGGTGGCCTTGCGCATCCAGGCGTCGTCGTCGATGCCGGACCCGCGGCCGACCACCGCGACCGGCTCGGTGCCGGTCAGCGCCGCCACCAGGACCGACGCCGGCGTGCTGTTGGCGATCCCGAGGTCGCCCGGGATGAGCAGGTCCGCGCCGCCGTCGACTTCGGCGTCGGCGATCGCGATCCCGGCGCGGATGGCGGCCTTGACCTCGTCGGCGCTCAGCGCGTCCTCGACATCGATGGACCCGGACCCGCGGCGGACCTTGTACTCGCCGATCGAGCGCGTCGCCGGCGCTTCGGTGTCCACGGCCATGTCGACCACGCGGACGCTCGCGCCCGCGGCGGCGGCCAGGACGTTGATCGCGGCGCCGCCGGTCAGCATCGTGCCCAGCAGCTGCGCGGTGACCTCGGCGGGATAGGCCGAGACGCCCTTCGCGGCGATGCCGTGGTCGCCGGCGAACACGATCACGCGCGGCCGGGTGAACGGCCGCGGCGGCGACTGACCCTGGCAGGCCGCGATCCACACGCCCAGCTCCTCGAGCCTGCCCAGCGACCCGGCCGGCTTGACCAGCTTGTCGTGCAGGGCGATCGCGCCGGACCGGGCGTGGTCGTCGGGCGGGGTGATCTCGGGGAACTCGATGTCTTCCGGCTCCACACCAGGCCCTTTCTCGTGCACGGCAGCGTTCGTGACGACGCCGTGGCCAACCTACCGGTGCACCGGCCCCGGTAGTCTCGCGGCTCGTGGAGACGACGGCGGCCGCGGTGGTGCTGGCCAGCGGCGCGGGCACCCGCGTCGGCGCGAAGCTGAACAAGGTCTACCTGCCTCTGGTGGGCCGGCGGGTGGTCGCCTGGTCGCTGGACGCCTTCAAGCGCGTCCCTGGCATCGGCGTCCTCGTGCTGGTGATCCGGCCGCAGGATCGGGAACTCGCCGAAGAAGTCGTCGACGGCACCGTCGAGATCGTGCACGGCGGGGACACGCGCCAGGCGTCCGAGCTCAACGCGCTGCGCCACCTCGCCCCGAGAATCGCAGGCGGCCGGGTCGACGCCGTGCTGCTGCACGACGCGGCCCGGCCGCTGGTCCACCCCGACCTGGTCGGTGCGGTGTTGGCCCGGACACGCGAGGACGGGGGGGCTGTGCCGGGCCTGGCCGCTGACGACATCTTCGGGGTGGATGCCGGGCACCTGGTCGCCCAGGTGCCCGGCGCGATCCGCGTCCAGACGCCTCAGGGCTTCCGGGCCGGACCGCTGCTCGAGGCCTACGAACAGGCCGAACGTGAAGGCTTCTTGGGAACGGACACTTCGTCCTGCATGGAGCGGTTCTCCTCGCTGCCGATCCGCTGGGTCCCGGGGGCTCCCGAGAACCTCAAGATCACCTATCCCCACGACCTCGTGGTCGCGGAGCGGCTGCTCGCCCGCTGAGCCCGGCGAAAGCTAGGCACACGCGGGCGGGCCGCCACCGTTGTCCTCCTCCGGCTCCGTGGTGCTCGTCGGCCGGATCGTGACGACCTGCCGCAGCTCCGGCGGGATGTGGCACTGCGGCTGCGGGCGCAGCGCCTGCAACGGGGCGCCCGGGGTGCCGGGCTCCGAGAGGGTGAGCACCGCCCGCAGCGTCCAGACCGGGGTGGCGTGGTACTGCCAGGTCACCACCCGCGGGCTGAACACGTCGGTGCCCGGGAAAGTCGGTACGCGGTAGGCGCTGGCGCGGTGCTCGTCCCGGAGGATGATGACGTCCGCGCAAGTCGGCCACGTGTGTACCGCGGCGTAGATCTCCGGGGCCTCGCGGCCGCCGAACAGGTGCAGAACCCACTTCCGGCGCCGGAGCTCCTCGAGGAGCTCCTCGAGGCCCGGGCCGTTGGAGCCGCTGTGCGCTGTGGGCGGGGACACACTTTCGAGAGTAACTTGCGTACTAGAGCGCAGTCCAGTGCGTGTACTAGTACACCTGGGTGGTTCTGAACAGGCCTTTGTGTGTCACCCGTCGGCGTGCTAGAACACTTGTGCGTGTTGTCCCCGTGAGGAGCCGCCTTGCCCACCCTCGACCGTCCTGAGCCGCCGTACCTGCAGATCGCGGGCCGGATCCGTGACGACATCCTGTCCGGCCGGTTGCAGGAGGGCGACGCGGTGCCGTCCGCCCGCGAGATCGCGCGTACGTGGGCCGTCGCCATGGCGACGGCCACCAAGGTCCTGGCCACGCTCCGCTCGCAGGGCCTCGTGCGCCCGGTGCGCGGCGTCGGCACGGTCGTCGACCGCGGCGGCCTGCACCGCACGGCCCGCGACCGCACCGCCGCTTCGGCGCGGACGGGCCGCATCTACCCGCCCGGCCACTACGCCGTGATCCGGTCGGCCGGCCTCGAGCAGGCGCCCGAACGCGCCGCGGCCGCGCTGGGCCTGGAGGAGGGCGCCCCGGTGATCCGGCGGCGGCGTACCACCTACGGGCCGGACTCGCGGCCGCTGTCGACGTCGACGTCGTGGTTCGACGGCGCGCTGTCGGCCAAGGCGCCGGCGCTGCTGGTGCCCGAGCGGATCGTCGAGGGCACCTCGGCCCACGCGGCCGCGCGGCTCGGCACGAAGATCGCGACGACGCAGGAACGGCACGCGGCGGGCCGCGCGGGCGACGAGGAGGCGGCCGAGCTGGGCCTGCCCGCCGGGTCGCCGGTGCTGCTGGGCCGGAGCACCTTCCTGGCGGCCGACGGGACGGTCGTCGAGTACGGTGAATCCGCCGCCTTGCCCGACCACTGGGTTTTCTACGAGTACACGACTGAGGACGGCGAATGAAGCACATCCACGCGGGCAAGGTCCGTGATCTGTACGAGCTCGACGGCGGGGACATCCTGCTCGTCGCGTCCGACCGGGTCTCGGTCTACGACGTCTCGCTGCCGACGCCGATCCCGGACAAGGGTGCGCTGCTCAACCAGCTGTCGGCGTGGTGGTTCGACCGGATGTCCGGCGTGGTCCCGAACCACGTCGTGTCGACGACCGACGTCCCGGCGGAGTTCGCCGGGCGCGCGACGCGCTGCAAGCCGCTGAAGATGGTCCAGGTCGAGTGCATCGCGCGCGGCCACCTCGCCGGCCTCGGCCTGCGCGAGTACCAGCGCGACGGCAAGATCTCGGGCGTCTCGCTGCCGCCGGGCCTGGTCGAGGGCGACAAGCTGCCGGAGCCGATCTTCACGCCGACGACGAAGATCTCCGACACCGGCCACGACGAGTTCATGACCTTCGACGAGGTGCTGAACGAGATCGGCGAAGACACCGCGAAGCGGCTTCGCGAGCTGACGCTGGAGATCTACACGAAGGGCGCCGAACACGCGGCCGCCCAGGGCGTGATCATCGCGGACACGAAGCTGGAGTTCGGGTTCGACGCCGACGGCACGCTGACCCTCGGCGACGAGGTCCTGACGTCGGACTCGTCGCGGTTCTGGCCCGCCGACGAGTGGGAGCCGGGCCGCCCCCAGCACGCGTTCGACAAGCAGTTCGTCCGCGACTGGTCGCTGACGACCGGCTGGGACAAGACCCCGCCCGGGCCGGAGATCCCGGCGGAGATCGTCGAGCAGACGCGGCAGCGCTACACCGAGGTCTACGAACGGATCACGGGGGAGACCTGGGTCCGTGGGTGACTGCGACCCGTACCGGCTGATCGACGACGTCGAGACGCTGCTGACCGAGCGCGGCCTGGCGCCGTCGCGCGTGCCCGGGCGCGGAGGCGACCGGCTGGCCGGGGCCAGCCGCCTCCTGCGCGGGTTCGGGCTCGAGCCCCGGATGGCCCCGGAAGACGCGCTCGACCTCGGCGTGCCGTTCCAGGGCCGGATCAACCAGGACTAGCTAGGGGCTCTTCGTCAGGCTCGCGTCGCGCTCGACGACGTCACCGAGGACGTCGTCGATGGCGGTCAGCAGGTCGGCGTCGAGCTTCTTGCCGGCGGCCTTGACGTTCTCGTGCACCTGCTCCGGCCGCGAGGCGCCGATGATCGCCGAGGCGACGTTCGGGTTCTGCAGCACCCACGCGACGGCCAGCTGCGCGAGGCTCAGGTCGGCCTGCTTGGCGAGGGGCTCCAGCTCGGCGACGCGCTTGAGGACGTTCTCGTCGAGGAAGCGGGCGACCATGTTGGCGCCGCCCTTCTCGTCGGTGGCCCGCGAGCCGGCGGGGTAGTCCTGGCCGGGCTTGTACTTGCCGGTGAGGACGCCCTGCGCGATCGGCGACCAGACGATCTGGCTCAGGCCCTCGCGCTCGGAAGCGGGGATGACCTGGTCCTCGATGACGCGCCAGAGCATGTTGTACTGCGGCTGGTTGGAGACGAAGGGGATCTTCAGCTCGCGGGCGAGGGCGGCCCCGCGGCTGATCTGCTCGGCGGTCCACTCCGAGACGCCGACGTAGAGCACCTTGCCCTGGCGGACGAGGTCGGCGAAGGCGAGCATGGTCTCTTCGAGCGGGACGCTCCGGTCGAACCGGTGCGCCTGGTAGAGGTCGACGTAGTCGGTGCCGAGCCGCTCCAGGGAGGCGTTGGCCGACTCCATGATGTGCTTGCGGGACAGGCCCTTGTCGTTGGGGCCCTTGGGGCCGGTGGGCCAGAAGACCTTGGTGAAGATCTCCAGGCTTTCCCGCCGCTGCCCCTTCAGGCCGCGCCCGAGCACGGACTCGGCGGCGGTGTTGGCGTAGACGTCGGCGGTGTCGAAGGTGGTGATGCCGGCGTCGAGGGCGGCTTTGATGCAGGCGTGCGCCTGGTCCTCCTCGACCTGGGAACCGTGGGTGAGCCAGTTCCCGTACGAGATCTCACTGACGTTGAGGCCGCTGCGGCCGAGACGACGAAACTCCATGGCGCCAGCCTAGGCGGTAATCGTTTGCTTTGCTAACGATCCTGGAGTGACTCCAGCCTCGCTCCCCACGCCGGCGAGGTGTCATGAAAGACCCTTTCATCGCCTCCGACGACATGAACGACCCTTTCATGACGTCCGGGCTGCCACCTGCCACGCGCGCTGGGCGGACCCTGGACAGCAAGAAGCCGGGTGGAGGCTCGCTCCACCCGGCTTCTCGAAAACCGCTCAGTTCGGGATCGGGTCCCCCGGCTTGAGGCGCGGCTTCGGCACCCGCAGCCGCCGGATCTGCGAAGCCCGGACGAACGCGTACCAGCCGATCGACCGGCCGCTCACCGCTTCCTTCGGGAACTTCTCCCGCGCCAGCTTCGCGATCTTGCGGCCGTTCACGAAGCCCTCGATCGCCATCACCAGCAGCATCGCCGTGCACAGCAGCGTGATGTACGACTGGACCTGGGGCAGCGGCACCAGCAGCGCCAGGAACACCAGGATCGCCAGCGGCATGAACAGGCCGAGCAGGTTGCGCCGGCTGTCGACCAGGTCGCGGACGTACGCCTTGACCGGCCCGCGGTCGCGCGGGAGCAGGGCCTTGTCGTCGCCCCGCATCATCGCCTCGCGGCGGGCCTTCGCCGCCGCCCGGCGGTCTTCCTTGGTCTGGGGGTTCGCCTTGCGCAGTTCCTTGTTGCGCTTCATCGCCTCACGCATCGACGTGGGCGGCGGCGCTACCGGGCCGCGCCGCTTCGCCTCCGCGTCGCGACGCTTCGGCGTAGCTTTGCCCTTACCGGGCGTGTACGACTTGCCGCTGACGTCGACGGCTTCCGCCGTCTCCGGCTCGTCGGCGGCGGTGTCTGTGGTGCTTCGGCGCAGGAACCTCACCTCACCAGGGTATTGCAGGCGTCACGCCGCCGTTCACCAGGTCGATCGATGTGCGACCATGGTGGGGGAACAGAACGGGCGCTCCGGGTGTTGAAGACGTCAGCACAAGGACTGTCCGCAGTGAGTTCGAACTTAGAGGGAGTGCCATGACGACCGCTGAGCACGCCGGCGCGACGCAGGCCGAGACCGCCGAAGAGACCCATGGCGTCACGCTGACCGCCACCGCGGCTTCGAAGGCGAAGGCCCTGCTCGAGCAGGAGGGCCGCGACGACATGCACCTGCGTATCGCCGTCCAGCCCGGTGGCTGCGCGGGCCTGCGCTACCAGTTGTTCTTCGACGAGCGTTCGCTCGACGGCGACCTGTTCCGCGACTTCGACGGCCTCAAGGTCGCGGTCGACCGGATGAGTGCGCCGTACGTGTCGGAAGCCGTCATCGACTTCGTGGACACGATCGAGAAGCAGGGCTTCACGATCGACAACCCGAACGCCACCGGCTCCTGCGCCTGCGGCGACTCGTTCCACTGAGTCACCGGCACGACTGAATCACCGGTACGACTGAGTCACCAGCGTTACGCAAAGAAGGCCCCGCCCTCCGACCGGAGGCGGGGCCTTCTTCGTCGCTGCCGACCTACACGTAGGCGTCGAGCTCCGCGACCTGGGCGTGGCACACCTCGTCGACCTCCCACGGCTTGGCCGCGGAGCGGGGCAACGGCAGGTTCTCCGCCTGGAGCGTCGCCGGGATGAGCGCGCAGTCGGCGATCAGCTCGGACAGGGTCTCGGGTTCGGTGACGGCGTTCACGATTCGTAACGCTATTGATCCGCTCTCGACTGGAGAAGGAGTACCAGCCGGTAGTGTCGGTGGGGCGTGCGCGAACTACCCGGACGGGTCATGACCCGGGGTAACTTCGCGCCTTTTGCCGTGAGGTCGAGCACAAAGGAGCAGCCGGTGGCAGACAAAGCCAGGATCGCGGTGTCCGGCAGTATCGCGACCGACCACCTCATGCACTTCCCCGGGAGGTTCGCGGAACAGCTGGTCGCGGAGCAGCTGCACCGGGTTTCGCTGAGCTTCCTCGCCGACGACCTCGTGGTCCGGCGCGGCGGCATCGGCGCGAACATCGCCTTCGGTCTCGGGGTGCTCGGCGTGCGGCCGGTGCTCGTGGGCGCCGTGGGTGCCGACTTCGCCGACTACCGGTCCTGGCTGGAGCGGCACGGCGTCGACACGTCCGGCGTGCACGTCTCGGAGGTCGCGCACACGGCGCGGTTCGTCTGCACGACCGACGAGGACCTCTGCCAGATCGCGACGTTCTACGCCGGGGCGATGGCCGAGTCCCGCAACATCGAGCTGCAGCCGATCGCCGAGCGCGCGGGCGAGCTGAGCCTGGTGCTGATCAGCCCGGACGACCCGGAGGGCATGGTCCGCCACGCCGCGGAGTGCCGCCAGCGCGGGTACGAGTTCGCCGTCGACCCGTCGCAGCAGCTGGCCCGGATGAGCGGCGAGCAGGCGCGCGCGTTCGTCGCCGGCGCGAAGTACCTGTTCAGCAACGACTACGAGTGGGAGCTGCTGCTCCAGAAGACCGGCTGGACCGAAGCCGACGTGCTCGACCAGGTCGGCCTGCGGATCACGACACTGGGGGAGAAGGGCGTCGAGATCGTCGGCAAGGACTTCGTCGCCCTGCAGATCGGCGCGGTCCCCGAGCGCGCGAAGGCCGACCCGACGGGCGTCGGCGACGGTTTCCGCGCGGGCTTCCTGGCCGGTCTCGACGGCGGCTTGAACGTCGAGCGCGCGGCCCAGCTCGGCTCGCTGATCGCGGTGCTGGTGCTGGAGACGGTGGGCACCCAGGAGTGGCTGTTCGACCGCGCGGACGCGCTGGCCCGCATCGGCGAAGCCTTCGGCCCGGAGGCGGCCGCGGAGATCTCGGCGGTCCTGCCGGCCTGACCGCAACGCCTTCGACGACCCGGCCCGCTCGAACGCAGTGAATGACTCATTCCTGTCGTCCGACGACAGGAATGAGTCATTCACTGCGCGGCCGACGTCAGCCGCTGGTGAGCAGTGCGGCCAGTTCGGCGGGCCGGGACACGTGCGGGCAGTGCCCCGCGTCCAGCTCGACGGGCTCGACACCCAGCCGTTCGCGCGCCGCGCGGGCCATCCAGTCCGGGCGCAGCGTGCGGTCGGCCGTCGGCACGACCACCGTCGACGGGATTTCCGGGACCGGCCCGGCCGGGTGCGCCGGAAGCGCCGGCGGGTGGAACAGCCGCAGCGTCCCGTGCGCCCAGTCCCGCACGTCCGGCGGGCAGTCGTGGAACAGGAACCGGTCCGCGAGCGCCGGGTCGCGGGTCGGGTCCACGCCGACCCACTCGCGGTGGAACATCGCCTCGACACCCGCCGCGGCCTCCTCGGCGAGGCTCCGGCCGCCCGCGAAGTCGGGGATGTAGGCGCCCACCCACACCAGCCGGGACGCGCCGAGCGCCGCGGCGACCGCGGGCAGCAGCACGCCCGACCCCGAGTGGGCGACCACGACCGGCTCGCGCACGTCCGGCAGCTCCCGCCGGACGGACGCGGCGATGGCCGGCACCGTCGAGGTGTCCGCACCGGACAGCAGGTCGACGGCGAAGACGTGGTGCCCCTTCAGCTCCCGGGCCAGCAGGTCCCAGCCGCGGGGCGTCTGGGTCGTGCCGTGCAGGAGGACGAAGTCCACCTCGCGCTCAGAGCTTGACCGGGTACACCGGCTCCGGGATCTCGGGCTTGATCCGGTGCTCGACGAAGATGCCGTGCCACAGCATGAACACGATCAGCGCCCACAGTTGGCGGCTGCGGTCGAGCTGGCCCGCCTTGTGCTCCTCCAGCAGCGCCAGGATCGCCTTCTTGTCCAGCAGCTCGTCGGTCTTCGAGTCGCTGATGATGCCCTTGGCCCAGTCGTACATCTCGTTGCGCAGCCACAGCCGGATCGGCACCGGGAAGCCGAGCTTGCGGCGGTTCAGCACGTGCGCCGGGATGATCTTGGCCAGCGCCTGGCGCAGCGCGTACTTCGTCGTGCCGTGCGCCAGCTTCTGGTCCAGGGGGATCGACGCCGCGACCTTGAACACCTCGGCGTCCAGGAACGGCACCCGCAGCTCGAGCGAGTTCGCCATGGTGACCTTGTCGGCCTTGACGAGGATGTCGCCGCGCAGCCACGTGTAGAGGTCGACGTGCTGCATGCGGGCGACCGGGTCCCAGCCGCGCGAGACGTCGTACCAAGGCGCCGTGACGTCCTTGAAGCCGATGCCTTCCTGGTACGTCTTCAGCACGTTGCGCAGCTGGTCGTCGCGGAAGTTGCGGGCGTTGCCGTAGTAGCGGTCCTCCAGCGGCAGCGCGCCGCGGCGCAACAGGTCCTTGCCGCGGGTGCCCTCCGGGATCTTCGTCGACACCTTGCCGATCAGCTTCCGCATGCCGCCCGGGATCTTCTCGAACGGCGCGAGCGAGATCGGCTCGTTGTAGATCGTGTAGCCGCCGAACAGCTCGTCCGCGCCTTCGCCGGACAGCACCGCCTTGACGTGCTTGCGGGCCTCGCGGGCGATGAACCACAGCGGCACGAGCGCCGGGTCGGCCACCGGGTCGTCGAGGTACCAGACGATGAGCGGCAGCACCTCCATCATCTCGTCCGCGGTCACCGTGCGGACGACGTGCTTGACGCCGATCGCGGCGGCCGACTCGGCGGCGACGTCGACCTCGGAGTAGCCCTCGCGCTCGAACCCGGTGGTGAACGCGATCAGGTTCGGGTTGTGCTCCTTGGCCAGCGTGGCGGTGGCGGTGGAGTCGATGCCGCCGGACAGGAAGGCGCCGACGGTGACGTCCGGGTCGGAGATCATGTGCTTGCCGACCGAGTCGCGCATCACATCGGCGATGCGCTCGTACAGCGCCTCGGCCTCGGCCGGCCCGTTGACCGGCTTCGTGGCGAACTGCGGGTGGAAGTAGCGGGTGAACTCCACCTCACCGCCGGGCACGACCTCGAACGACGTCCCGGACTCGACCCGGCGGATGCCCTTGTGCAGCGACTCGGGCTCGGGCACGTACTGCAGGACCAGGTAGTGCTGCAGCGCCGTGCGGTCCAGTTCCTGCGCGACGCCGAGGGTGTCCGACAGCTCCAGCAGGCTCTTCTTCTCGCTGGAGAACGCCACGCCGCCGGGGCCGGCCGAGTAGAACAGCGGCTTGATGCCGAACGGGTCGCGCGCGCCGAAGACGCGCTTCTCCTGGGAGTCCCAGATCATGAAGGCGAACATCCCGCGCAGCCGCTTGACCCAGTCGGCGCCCAGGTAGTGGAAGCCGGCGACGATGGCCTCGCCGTCGCCCTCGGTCTCGAACTTCGCGCCGTGCTTCTCGGCGAGCTCCGCGCGCAGCTCCAGGTAGTTGTAGATCTCGCCGTTGAAGTTCATCGTGTAGCGGCCCGGCGCCTCCGGCGGCCCCCAGACCAGTGGCTGGTGGGCGTGCTCGACGTCGATGAAGGCGAGCCGGTTGAAGCCGTAGACGACCTCGGCGTCGGCCCAGGTGTCCTGCTCGTCGGGGCCGCGGTGGCGCTGGCAGCGCATGGCCGCGCCGACGGCGTCACGCGCGTTCGCGGCGCCGGTCTCGGTCGCGCAGATCAGTCCAAGCAGGCCGCACACGGGTACTCACACACCTTCAGGGTCTTCGTGGGGCTGGGGAGCGCCCAGTATGCCGGGCGGGCCGTGGCGAGGACCACGCGCGTCGAGAGTTACCCCTTGGTCAGCGCGGAGCGCCAACTCGGCTAGGCTCCGGCCTGTCACAAAGATCTGTCGTAGGAGGCTCTGGGTGAAAGGGCGAGGCGCAGTGGGACAACCCAAGCGCACCCTGGGGAAGCGGACCGTGCGCGTCGCCGCGCTGGCCGTGCTGGTCGCGCTGACCGCGACGGGCTGCTCCGGCGACGAGATCCTGCGCTTCGGCTGGCCCGTGGGTGTCACCGAGCAGGCGAACGAGATGCGCACCCTCTGGACCTGGACCGTGGTCGCGGCGCTGGTCGTCGGGGCCATCGTGTGGGCGCTGATCTTCTGGACCGCGGCGTTCCACCGCAAGAAGAAGACGGTCGACGGCGAGCCGGAGGAGCTGCCCCGGCAGTTCCAGTACAACATCCCGCTCGAGCTGTTCACGGTCGTCGTCCCGACGATCATGGTCTGCGTCCTGTTCTTCTTCACCGCGACGACGGAGTCGAAGGTCCTGGACAAGATCCCGAACCCGGACGTCAAGGTCCAGGTCGTGGCGTTCCAGTGGAACTGGGAGTTCAAGTACGAGGACTCCAGCGCCGCGAAGCCCGACGGCAGCGGCCAGGTCAGCACGGTCGGCTCGTCCGGCGAGATCCCGCTGCTGGTGCTCCCGGTCGGCAAGACGATCCAGTACGACCTGCTCTCGACCGACGTCATCCACTCCTTCTGGGTGCCCGAGTTCCACTTCAAGCGGGACGTCTTCCCGAACCCGGACAAGAACAACCAGGACAGCTCCTTCCAGAACAAGATCGACCGCGAAGGCTCCTTCGTCGGCCGGTGCGCGGAGCTGTGCGGCACTTACCACTCGGTGATGAACTTCGAGGTCCGCGCGCTGTCGGCGGACAAGTACGACGCGTACATCGCGCTGCGCAAGCAGGTGAACCCGGCCACCGGCCAGACGTTCACCGCGTCCGAGGCGCTTTCGAAGATGAACTGCGGCGAGCTGTGCACCCCGCACGCGGTGACCACCCAGCCGTTCAACACCGACCGCACGGCGCGCTCCGCGTCCAACTGACGCCGCAGTCACACAGGGAGTAGGAAAGACCCATGAAGGCCGAAGCGCGCATCTTCTTCATCGTGGCAGTCTTCGCCGTGATCATGGCGGGCGTGTACTGGGCGTGGGCCGTGCTGGACCCCCGCTTCGGAGGCAAGCCCGAGCCGGTGGGCATCGTCTCGCTGATCCTGACCGGCGGCCTCGCGTTCCTCGCGGGCAGCTACATGCAGTTCGTCTCCCGGCGCATCGAACCGCGCCCGGAAGACCGCGAGGACGCCGAGATCAGCGACGGTGCCGGCGAGCTGGGCTTCTTCAGCCCGGGCAGCTACTGGCCGGTCGCCATGGCGGCCACCGCGGCTCTCGCCGCGCTGGCGCTGGCGTTCTTCCACATCTGGCTGCTCGTCATGGCGCTGGTCGCGCTGCTGATCACGATCGGCGGGCTGGTGTTCGAGTACCACACGGGTCCGTCGCACGACTGACCTTCGGTTCTTTTGGTGACTGGCCGCGGCGCTGAGGACTCAGCGCCGCGGCCAGTACTGCGAGCATCCCCAGTGCCTCCGGCCAGGTCGGGCGGTGGCCGTAGAAGGCGACGTCCACCAGCACGGCGACCACCGGGTACAGGTAGGACAGCAGCGCCACCGTCGTGGTCGGCAGCTTGCCGATGCTCGCGTACATCAGCACGTACATCAGTGCGGTGTGGACAGTGCCCAGCAGCACCAGCCAGAGCAGTTCGCGTGGCGCCGTCGGCAGCGGCGTGACGAGCAGCACGGGCGCCAGCAGGATCGCGCCCACCGTCGTCTGCACGGCCGCGAGCAGATGCGGGCGGATGTGCTTCAGCTGCTTCGCGACGAAGGACGCGCCGGCGTAGAGCAGGGCCGCGCCGAGCGCCAGCCCGATCCCGGCGAGCTGCACGGGCTTGCCGTCCTCACCGTGGGCGGACAGGGAGATCAGGGCCACGCCGCCGAACGCGATCGCGGCCCGGACCAGGTGGCTCTTGGCGACCTTCTCGCCGAGGAACGCCGCCGCCAGGCCGACCAGGATAAGCGGCTGGGTGTGGTAGACGACCGTGCTGACCGAGATCGACGACAGCGCGTAGGACGCGAACAGCAGCACCCAGTTGCCGACGAGGAACAGCCCGCCGAGGACGGCCAGCCCGAGGTCGCGCTTCGAGGGCCGCCAGGCCGGGAGCCAGCCGCGGGCGAGGCACCAGAGCACCAGCAGCGTCCCGCCGACGAAGCAGCGGGCGAAGGCCACGGCGGGGGCGGCCGCGCCACTCTCGAGGACGACGGCGCCGATCGTGCCGGACATCGCCATCGCCGCGGACCACTGCAGCAGCGGGCGGGTTTCGGAGTTCGTCATGGCGTTCAGGTTCGTCTCGCCGGTCGCGGTCGACCAGTGTCAGAGATGACAACGGCCGCAAAACTTGTGACATGCTGGCCGGCATGGACGTCAACCGGGTCGCGGTGGTGCTGGCCGACCACGTTTCGCCGTTCGAGCTGGGCGTCGCGTGCGAGGTCTTCGGCACCGACCGCAGTGCCGACGGCATCGAAGGCTGGGAGTTCGGGGTCTGCTCGCCGGCGGGTGCGTCGGTCTCGAGCTGGTCCGGCTTCGGGCTGACCGGGCTGCGCGGGCTGGACTTCGCGGCGTCGGCGGACCTGCTGATCGTGCCGACGTGCGCGCCCCGGACGGCGCCGCCGCCGTCGCCGGTCCTGGACGTCCTGCGCGAAGCGGCGGCGCGGGGCGCGTGGGTGGCGGGGTTCTGCGCGGGCGTGTTCACGCTGGGCTACGCGGGCCTGCTCGACGGCCGCCGCTGCACGGTCCACTGGGTGTACGAGGCGGAGTTCCGCGCCCGCTTCCCGACGGCGTCCGTGGACACCCAGGCGCTGTACGTGGACGACGGCGGGGTGTTGACGAGCGCGGGCACGGTCGCGGCGGTGGACCTGTGTCTGCACCTGGTCCGGCGGCTGCGCGGCGTCACGGCGGCGACGACGCTGGCGCGCCGGATGGTGGCGGCGCCGTTCCGGGCGGGTGGTCAGGCGCAGTTCGTCCAGGCCCCGGTCCCGAAGGTTTCGGACGACTCGGTGGTGGCGGAGGCGCTGGAGTGGGTGGAGAGGCGGCTGGACCAGCCGTTCACGGTGGCCGAGCTGGCCCGGCGCAGCGGGTTGGGAGAACGAACGTTCCTTCGCCGCTTTTCGGCGGCCACGGGGACGACGCCCCACCGATGGTTGACGGAGCGGCGCCTGGACCGCGCCCAGGCATTGCTGGAGGAGGGACGGCTGTCGGTGGAGGACATCGCGACGGCCTGCGGCTACGGGTCACCGGCCGCCCTGCGGCACCAGTTCACCCGGTTGAGGGGGACGAGCCCATCCTCGTACCGGACGGCCTTCCGCGGCTGACCGAGCGCCCCAATGTGGCCTTCGGTGCGTTCAACGCACCCAAGGCGGCCTTCGGTGCGTTGAACGCAACCAAGGCCACATTGGGGCGCTCGGGCCGTGCTCAGCCGAAGGCGATCCAGCGGTCCAGCAGTGCCGCCGCAGCCCCGGAATCGATGGCCTCGCCCGCCCGCGCCAACCCAGTGCGCAGATCGTCCTCGAGGGACCCGGAGAACCCCGTGAAAGCCGCCAAAGCGGCGGCCGCGTTGATCAGTACCGCGTCCCGGACCGGACCGGGCTTCCCGCCCACCAGCTCCCGGACCACCTCCGCGTTCGCCGCGGCATCGCCACCGCGCAGGTCCGCCGCCGTCGCGCGCGGGATGCCCAGCGCTGCCGGGTCGAACGTCGTCCGCGTCACCGTTCCGTCCGACACCACCCACACGGTCGAGGTGGTCGTCGTCGTGATCTCGTCGAGGCCGTCGTCGCCGCGGACCACCAGCGCACGGGTCCCGCGGCGGGCGAACACCTCCGCCAGCACCGATGTCTTGTCCTCGTACGCGCAGCCGATCAGGGCGCTGCCCGGCTGGGCCGGGTTGGTCAGCGGGCCGAGCAGGTTGAACGTCGTCGGGATGCCGAGCTCGCCGCGGACCGGGCCCGCGTGGCGCAGCGCCGGGTGGAACGCCGATGCCAGGAAGAACCCCACGCCGACCTCGGTGAGGCTGCGCTGGACCTCCTCCGGCGGCAGCGAAATCGTGACGCCGAGCGCCTCCAGGACGTCCGCCGCGCCGGACTTCGACGACGCGCTGCGGTTGCCGTGCTTGGCCACCGGGGCGCCGGCCGCCGCCGTGACGATCGTCGCCATCGTCGAGATGTTCACCGAGTTCGAGCCGTCGCCGCCGGTGCCGACGATGTCGACCGCCGGGCGGTCCAGCTCGACCCGCCGGGCGTGCGCCAGCATCGTCGCCGCCATGCCCGTGATCTCCGAAGGCGTTTCGCCCTTGGCGCGCAACGCCACCGCGAACCCGGCGATCCGGGCCGGGCTCGCCGCGCCGCTCATGATCTGGTCCATCGCCCACGCCGTGTCCTCCTCGGACAGGTCGACGCGTGCGACGAGCTGCTTGAGCAGCGGCGGCCAGGTGCGGGGGACCGGGGTGGTCACCGGGCTCAGCCGTTCACGACGGGGACCCGTCGCGCGCGCAGCACGTCGGCGACGGTCTCCGCGGCGGTCAACGGGTCCAGCGGGTGGACCAGCACGGCGTCCGCCTGCGACCACGTCGCCAGCCACCGGTCGTCCCGGCGCCGCACCGCGACCACGATCGGGGGACAGTCGGCGATTTCGCTCTTCAGCTGCCGGCAGAGGCCGATGCCCCCGGTCGGCTGCGCCTCGCCGTCGAGGATCGCCAGGTCGACGTTCCCCGCGTCCACCTCGGACAGCACGTCCGCGATCCCGTCCGCCTCTACGTAGTCCACGCGGGCCAGATCGGCGGCGGGCCGCCGGCCGACCGCGTTCACGATCGCTTCGCGCACCTCCGCCTTGTGGCTGAACACCAGTACCCGCATCGACCGCTCGCCCATGTGAGGAAGCCTCCCTCTAGTCACCACGTCTCGCCCGATCGTATCGGCCGAGACCGACATCACGCGGGCGCCTCCGGCTGGAGCGCGTCCCAGCCGAGCGCGTCGCCCCCGAGACGCTGCGCCAGACCCGCCATCCGGGACCGTTCCTGGGCGCAGTGCAGCGCGTCGAGCACCTGGACGCGGACGGCGTGCGCCTGGGCCAGGTCGCCTGAAACTCCCTGTTCCCGCAGGTCGTAGCCGTCCTGGGCGAGGATCGACGCGGCTTCGGCGAGCCGGTCCGGCGGCAGGAGCAGGTGGTGCCGCAGGACGGCCGGTGCCGTGCTGACCCAGGTGGGTGAACCGGCGAGGACGGCGGAGTCCGCGACGGCCGGGTCGAAGGCCTCGGCGACGATCTCCAAATCGGGCGAATCAGCGGTCAGACCGGGGCTTTCGTGCTTCTTGACCAGGTCACGCAACCGGTCCAGTAAACCCATGAGTAGCTCTCACCTTCCCGGACATCCGGTGTGATCGGTTACGCAGACGACTTGCCGTGGACCCACCCGGCGGAGCGGCGGCGCGAGAGGACATAATGCGACGCGTGACAACGGCAGCTCCCACCATCAGTCAGCGGGTCCACTCGCTGAACCGGCCGAACATGGTCAGTGTCGGCACCATCGTGTGGCTGTCCAGCGAGCTGATGTTCTTCGCCGGACTGTTCGCGATGTTCTTCACCGTCAAGGCGCAGAACTCCTCCGGCCAGTGGCCGCCGCCCCTGCACGGTGAAGAGTTCCACCTCAACGTGGCGTACGCGATCCCGTTCACGGTGATCCTCGTGCTGTCCTCGCTGACTTGCCAGTTCGGCGTGTTCGCCGCCGAGCGCGGCGACGTCTACGGACTCCGCCGCTGGTACATCATCACGTTGATCATGGGCGCGATCTTCGTCGGCGGCCAGGCCAACGAGTACCACAACCTCGTCGAAGAGGGGATGACGATCCCGTCCGGCCCGTTCGGCACGGTCTTCTACCTCGCGACCGGGTTCCACGGCCTGCACGTCATCGGCGGGCTCATCGCCTTCGTGTACCTGCTCATCCGCACGAAACTGAGCAAGTTCACGCCCGCCCAGGCCACGTCGGCGATCGTCGTGTCCTACTACTGGCACTTCGTCGACATCGTGTGGGTCGGCCTGTTCGGTGTGATCTACCTCCTCCCGTGAGGGCTTCACGCCCAGCCGCCACCACCTTCACCATCGGCCTGAACTGACAGCAAGGGTTGCCGCAAGATGACCACCAGCACCAAAAAGTCGGAGCGCCGCTACCGCGCGCGGTCGAAGCTGCGGAGGCGGTTCGCCGGCCTGCTCGCGCTCGGAATCGCGCTGGTGGGCGCCGGCGCCCTGTACGCCGTGTTCGCCCCGGAGCCGCAGACCGCGCAGGCCCAGGGCACGCCGGCGCAGCTGCGCCTCGGCGAGCAGGTCTACAACAACACCTGCATCGCGTGCCACGGCGCGAACCTCGAGGGCGTGCAGGACCGCGGGCCGAGCCTGATCGGCATCGGCGACGCCGCGGTGTACTTCCAGACCTCCTCGGGCCGCATGCCCGCTTCGCGCCAGGAAGCGCAGATCGAGCGCAAGCCGCCGAAGCTGACCGAGGCCGAGATCGACGCGGTCGGCGCCTACATCCAGGCGCACGGCGGCGGCGCCCAGCGCCCCGCGGAGAAGGGCGAGGCCCTGCGCGGCTCCGACCCGGCCCGCGGTGGCGAGCTGTTCCGCCTCAACTGCGCCTCGTGCCACAACTTCACCGGCCGCGGCGGCGCGCTGTCGGCGGGCAAGTACGCGCCGAACCTGGACCCGGCGAGCGAAGAGCAGATCTACACGGCCATGCTCACCGGCCCCCAGAACATGCCGAAGTTCTCCGACCGGCAGCTGTCGCCGGAGGAGAAGAAGGACATCGTCGCCTACGTGAAGTCGGTGTCCGACGGCAACAATGACCCGGGTGGTAACGGCCTCGGCGGGGTCGGCCCCGCTTCCGAGGGCGTGATCGCCTTCATCGTCGGGATCGCCGCGCTGATCGGCGTGACGTTGTGGATTGGATCGAAGGCATGAGTGCCGAGGGGCCTAAGCCGCCGACGGAGGCGGAGCTGGCGGAGATGGACCGGGACCAGCTGGTCAAGCTGGGCGGCGCGCTCGACGGTGTCGAGATCGTCGAGTACCCGACCCCGTGGCCCGTGGAGGGCACCCGCGCGGAGAAGCGGGCCGAGCGCCTGGTGGCGTTCTGGTTCGGCCTGTCCGCGCTGGCCGGGATCGGGTTCGTCGTCTCGCTCATCTGGTGGCCGTGGCAGTATGAGGCGCCGGACAACGAGAGCGGCCACTTCTGGTACAGCCTCTACACCCCGATGCTCGGTCTCACGCTGGGCCTGGCCATCCTCGGCCTCGGCATCGGCGTGATCCTGTACACGAAGAAGTTCGTGCCCGCCGAGGTCTCGGTGCAGGAGCGGCACGACGGGGACGGCCAGGGTTCGCCCGAGGTCGACCGCGCGACGATCCTCGCGCACCTGGCCGACGCCGGGAGCCGCAGCACCATCGCGCGCCGGTCGCTGGTCAAGCGCTCGGCGATCGCCGGGGCCGGCGCGCTCGGCCTCGCGGCCGCGGCGCTGCCGCTCGCGTCCTTCATCAAGGACCCGTGGAAGGACACCGAGAACCGGGCGTCCCTGTGGCACACCGGCTGGCTGCCGAACTTCCCCGGCGAGAAGGTCTACCTGCGCCGCGACACCGGCAAGCCGCTCGAGGTGGAGCACGGCAAGGAAACCGAGGTCCCGCTGCTCAAGGTCGAGGACCTCGACGCCGGCGCGATGGAGACCGTGTTCCCCTTCCGCGAGTCCGAGCGGAACGACGCCGAGGCACTGGCGGCCGCGCTGACCCGGATCGACAACCCGGTCATGCTGATCCGCCTGCGCCCGACCGACGCCGCCAAGGTGGTCAAGCGGGCCGGCCAGGAGGACTTCAACTTCGGCGACTACTACGCGTACACGAAGATCTGCAGCCACGTCGGCTGCCCGACCTCCCTGTACGAGCAGCGGACCAATCGCATCCTGTGCCCGTGCCACCAGTCGCAGTTCGACGCCCTCCACTACGCCAAGCCGATTTTCGGCCCGGCGACCCGTCCGCTGGCCCAACTACCGATCACGGTGGACGAAGAGGGATACTTGATCGCGCGAGGCGACTTCATCGAGGCCATCGGTCCGGCCTTTTGGGAGCGTAAGTCATGAGTTCACTCACCACGCCGACCAAGGGCTCGAGTGCCGTGGAGCGGCACCTGGGCCAGGCCGCGGACAACGCCGACCAGCGGTACCACGCGGCCAAGGGCCTGCGGCACCAGCTGAACAAGGTGTTCCCGACCCACTGGTCGTTCCTGCTGGGCGAGATCGCGCTCTACAGCTTCATCATCCTGCTGCTCACGGGCGTGTACCTGACGCTGTTCTTCGACCCCTCCATGAAGGAGGTCGTCTACCAGGGCAGCTTCAAGAACATGCAGGGCCTGGAGATGTCGCGGGCCTTCGCCACCACGCTCGACCTGTCGTTCGACGTGCGCGGCGGCCTGTTCATGCGGCAGCTGCACCACTGGGCTGCGCTGATCTTCGTCGCGGCCATGGCCGTGCACATGCTGCGCATCTTCTTCACCGGCGCGTTCCGGCGCCCGCGTGAGGCCAACTGGGTGATCGGTGGCCTGCTGCTGATCCTGGGCTGCTTCGAGGGCTTCTTCGGCTACTCGCTGCCCGACGACCTGCTTTCCGGTACCGGTATCCGCGCGACGCTCTCGGGCATCGTGCTCTCGGTGCCGGTCATGGGCACGTGGATCCACTGGGCGCTGTTCGGCGGGGAGTTCCCCGGCGACCAGATCATCCCGAGGCTGTACACGCTGCACATCCTGCTGCTGCCGGGCATCATGCTCGCCCTGGTCGGGGCGCACCTGGCGCTGGTCTGGTACCAGAAGCACACGCAGTTCCCGGGCGTGCGCCGCAAGGAGACCAACGTCGTCGGCGTCCGGATCATGCCGTACTTCGCGCTGAAGGGCGGGGCGTTCTTCACGCTGGTCGTCGGCGTGCTGGCGCTGATGTCGGGCCTGTTCCAGATCAACCCGGTGTGGAACTTCGGCCCGTACAACCCGGCGCAGGTGTCGGCGGGCTCGCAGCCCGACTGGTACATGGCCTGGGCCGACGGCATGCTCCGGATCTGGCCGGCCTGGGAGGTCTACCTCGGGAACTACACGATCCCGGCGGTGTTCTTCCCCGGCGCGGTCGGCATGCCGATCCTGATCGGCCTGCTGCTGGCCTACCCGTTCCTCGAGCGGAAGCTGTCCAAGGACACCGCGCACCACAACCTGCTCCAGCGGCCCCGGGACGCCCCGGTCCGCACGGCGCTGGGCGCGATGGCGCTGGGCTTCTTCATGGTCATCGAGCTGTCCGGCTTCAACGACATCATCGCCGACAGCTTCGACATCTCCCTGAACGCGACTACGTGGGCGGGCCGCATCGGTGTGCTCGTCGTGCCGCCGGTGGCCTACTACCTGACCTACCGGCTCTGCCTGGGCCTGCAGCGGGCCGACCGCGAGGTGCTGGAGCACGGCGTCGAGACGGGCATCATCAAGCGCCTGCCGCACGGTGAGTTCATCGAGATCCACCAGCCACTGGCCGGCGTCGACAGCCACGGCCACGCGGTGCCGCTCGAGTACCAGGGCGCCTCGGTGCCGAAGAAGATGAACAAGCTGGGCTCGGCCGGTCAGGCCGTGCCGGGCACGTTCTGGTCGCCGGACCCGGCCGAGGAGACCGTCGCGCTGCAGCGGGCCCACGGCAACGGGAACGGCCACGGCAACGGCCACGGCAACGGGCACTCGATCACCCAGGGCGAACCGGGTGAGGTCGAGAGCGTCGAGACCGCCAAGGGCTCGGACCACTAGCCGAACGTGAAGAAGGCCACCACCGGAGTCGCCGGGGGGGGGCTAATTAACGGTCAGGTACGGTCATGGTCGCGCCGGCCCG
>NZ_JBEZHS010000053.1:0-42537 GCF_040650695.1 Amycolatopsis sp. NPDC048633 | reverse complement strand
TGCCCGGGCGGCAGGAGCCTGACCGTTAACACAGTCGGTCAACCCAGCCTGAGCAGCACAAACCACGATGAAACAACCCCATTGGGGCGCTTGGGGCTAGCGCTGCTGGAGACGCTCCGCGCGGATCGTCGGCGGGGCGGCGCGCTCGGTCATGGCTTCCGAAGCCGTGCGGGCGCCCGGGAGGTCCGGGGCGTGGCCGGAGCGGGTGGCGAGCTGGTCTTCCACCGCGTCGAGGAAGTCGTCGACCTCGCGCTCGTCGTAGCCGCGCTTGCCGATCAGCGGCTTCGCGAAGATCACGTGGTGCACTTCGGCGGCGGTCAGGTCGTCCTCCTCGGCGAACGTCTTGGCGATGCGCCGGACGAACTCGTCGACCTCGTGCTTCGCGTAGCCACGGCGGCCGATCGGGGCGTTACCGAAGGTGACCTCGGTGAGGTCTTCGGCGGTGAACGACATGCAACTCTCCGATTCCGGGGTTGGGCGGTGCGAACTGCCGTACACCGTCCTAGCCCGTGAACGGGCCCCCCGGAAGGGGCGGACCTCGAAGCTCACCCCGACGGGCGGCCGCCGTCCGCCTGTGAGTGAGCCGGGACTACGCAGCGCTGTGTGGCCGGACTCACATCCGTCAGGACCGGCCGAACCACTTCCGCGGGCCCTGCGGGCGCCGTTCTTCCACCGCCGGCCGCGGGTTCCGCAGCTCGATGAGCGCCGCCTCCGCCTCGTCCAGGAACAGGTCCACCTGCGCCTGGTCGTAGCTGCGCATGCCGACGGCCATGATCGTGAACTCGACGTAGTGGATGTCGTCGGCGGTCAGGATGTTCCGGCCGGCCAGCGCCTCGGCGATCAGGTCGAGGAAGGCGTCGACCTCGTCCTCGTTGTAGCCGCGCCGGCCGAAGCGGGGTTTGCCGAACGCGATCGCCCGGACTTCGTCAGGGGTCATGGGCTCACCTTGCCACTGATGTCAGCCTGCATGGAAGGCGTTTTGCGCGGCCGCGAGACCCGTGCCGACCAGTGCTTCGGTCGCGTCCGCGCACCTGTCCACCTCGAACGGGAGCTCCTTGCGCTCCACCGTCGAGAAGTCCTTCAGCACGAAGTCCGCGGGGTCCTGGCGGCCCGGCGGCCGGCCGATGCCGAAGCGGACCCGGTAGTAGTCGCGGGTGCCCAGTGACTTCGTGATCGAGCGGAGCCCGTTGTGGCCGTTGTCGCCGCCGCCGAACTTGAGCTTCAGCGCGCCGAAGTCGACGTCCAGCTCGTCGTGCACCACGACCACGCCGGTCGGCGGCACCTTGTAGAACCGCGCCGCGCCGACCACCGCGCCGCCGGAGAGGTTCATGTACGAGCGGGGCTTGACGAGCACGACGCGGCGGCCACCCAGCCGCCCCTCGAGGACTTCGCCGCCGCTCTTGTGCGTCTTGAACTTGCCGCCGACGCGGGCGGCGAGCTCGTCCAGCACCATGAAACCGACATTGTGCCGGTTTCCGGCGTACTGGGGTCCGGGATTGCCGAGGCCGGCGAGCAGGATCAGCTCGCCGGCCCCAGGCAGGTCTTCGGTCATGCGGAAATGCTATTCGGCGGCTTCGGCCGACTCGCCGCCCGCTTCGGTAGCGGCGTCTTCGTCGTCGGCCTCTTCACGCTGCGGCTCGTTGACGGCGACGACCAGCGACTCGGGGTCGGTGACCAGGGTGGCGCCCTGCGGCAGCTCGACCTGGCCGGCCAGCACCTGGCTGCCGACCTCGAGGCCCTCGATCGAGACCTCGAACTGCTCCGGGATGTGCAGCGCCTCGACCTCGACCTGCAGGGTGTCGACGCCCTGGTTGACCAGGCCGCCGGGGCCGGGGTTGCCCGTGACGACGAGCGGGACGTCGACGACGATCTTCTCGCCGCGCTTCACGACCAGCAGGTCGACGTGCTCGATGTAGTTCTTGAGCGGGTGCACGACGATGGTCTTCGTCAGCGCGAGCTCGTCGGAGCCCGCGATGGCGAGGGTGATGACGGCGTTGGAGCCGTTCTCGCGGACGACGCGGGCGAACTCGATGGCCGGCAGCGCGAAGTGCCGCGGGTCCGAGCCGTGGCCGTACAGAACGGCGGGGATCTTGCCGGCGCGACGCGTGCGGCGCGCGGCGCCCTTGCCGAACTCGGTGCGCGGCTCGACGGACAGACGTACCTCGGACACGGTGTGGCACTCCTTCAAATCACGAACATGGTGCGGGAGACAGCATGCTGCGGCGGGGGATGCGGGCGTTGTTCTGTTCAGGCGGTTGCGTTCGGCGGCGAGTTTCCGGGCGTGCACGACAGCCGGGGGCTACTCCGAGCCGCCGCGTCGATCACGCCGGGCACCCAAAAGGGCCCCGCCTCGCCGAGACAACCTCAAGAGTGTAAACCAACCTCATCACGGTGGGTTGCGGCGGGGGCCCTGGCCAGGCTAGAACCCTCCTGAACCCCGGTGCGTGACGACACAAATCCGGTGGCGGGACTTCACCGGCCGAGGTGTGCTCGGACACACCGGCAGAGCAGGGGGCGGAAGATGCGGGCTCGACGGGCCATGGCGGCGGCGGTGCTGCTGCTGGGCGGACTGCTGGCCGGCTGCCAGGTGGCGGTCCCCGGCACCGCCGGGGTCTCCGCGGCCGGGCAGCGGACGGCGGACCTGCGCGCCGAGCAGCGCGCCGCGGTCGACGCGGCCCTCACCGCGCTGGGCAAGGCGCCCGCGCTCTCCCTGAAGTCGACGACCAAGGGCGCCGAGCAGCAGTTCCGGATCACCCGCGGCGGCAACGCCTTCGGCGGGCTGCCGCTCGAAGGCCGCGTCGTCCAGGTGACCTCCGCCGCGGGCCAGTTCTACCTGCAGGCCGACGCCGACTACTGGAAGGCGCACGCCATCGACGAGGGCACGCAGTTCGGCACGAGCTGGGTGCGTTCGCTCGGCTCCGAGCTGCCCTTCGACCCCGCCGCCAAGTTCGCTCCGCAGGCGCTGGCCGACGGGCTGCGCAAGGCGCTGGCCGGTCTCGACCGGCTCGGCGAGCCGGTCAAGGCGAAGCTCCCGGACGGCACCGAGGTCTACCAGCTCGGCGCCGCGCCGACCGTCCTGCGCGTCACCACGGCCAAGCCGAACCGGGTCGTCAGCTTCGCCCCGGCGCTGCTCGACCCGCAGGCGGGGCCGAAGTTCGGCGCCGAGCTCCGCGTCGACCCGGTCGCCGGCGACGCGCTGAAGACGTTCCACACCGACCTCGACAACGCCGTCGGCGGGCTGGGGCAGCCGTTCGAGGGCCTGGTGCAGGCCAGCGCCGTCGTCACGAACGACAACCTCGACTGCAAGGACTTCGTCGGCTCCTGCACGACGACGGTCGACGTCTCCACCAGCGTGGTCGGCACGCCGGCGGCGGGCGGGAAGAGCGTCGTGCACATCAACCTCTCGGTCGAGGTCAGTGCCGACTCGCTCGGCGCGCAGACCTGCACGGCGGCGGCCGACGCCGAGCCGTACGCGACCGTGAAGATGTCCTGCACGGTCAAGTTCAAGCTGCCGAACCGCACGGCCAGCTACCAGGTGCTGTCGAAGCCGAACGCGACGGCGGAGGTCCGCGCGGCCCTCGACGTCAACGCGGTGAAGCAGAAGGTCGCCGCGGAGTTCGCGGGCCTGGGCGGCTGAGCTGGACACCTACCCGGGGGTGCGTTCCTTCCGTTGAAGTAGGTGATCTTCCGTTCTTAGCATCGGCTGCAGCAGCCGAATCGAACGGGAGAAAAGACATGGCCAAGCTGGTGGTTTTCGGGGGGACCGGGTACGCCGGAGGCAGGATCGGCGCCGAGGCGCTGCGGCGCGGGCACGACGTCGTCGGCGTCGCGCGGAACACCGGCACGGTGCCCGAAGGCGTCGAAGCGGTGCAGGGTTCGCTGCACGACGAGGAGTTCGTCGCGCGGGTCGCCAAGGACGCGGACGTCATCGTGGTCGCCACCCCGGCCCGCGCGATCGACGGCGAGAAGCTCATCGACGCCGTGCCGTCGCTGGCGCGGATCGCGCGCGAGAACGGCGTCCGGCTGTCGTTCGTCGGTGGCGCGGCGAGCCTGCTCGTCGCCGAGGGCGGCCCGCGGCTGTTCGACACCCCGGAGTTCCCGGCCGAGTACAAGGAAGAGGCCGGCAACCACGCCGAGGTGCTCGGCCTGCTGCGCGAACAGCCCGAGGGCTTCGACTGGTTCTACGTCAGCCCGGCCGCCGAGTTCGGCGCCTGGATCCCCGGCGAGCGCCGGGGCGGGTTCCGGGTCGGCGGCGACATCCTGCTGACCGACGAGAACGGCAAGTCGCACATCGGCGGCGACGACTTCGCGACCGCGTACGTCGACGAGATCGAGCAGCCGAAGCACCGCCGCGCGCGGTTCACCGTCGCCTACTGAAGTTCTTTCAGGACGGGCGCGAAGGTCTCGAAAAACGGCTCGAAGACCGTGATGTACGAGAAGCCGTAGCGCTCGCGCCGGTTTTCGAGCTGTCCGGCGATCTCCTCGACCGTGCCCAGCAGGAGCTGGGGCGCGTCGAGGAGCTGGCGGGCGTCCTGGACGGCGCTGCGCTCGGTCTTCTCGTGCCACGCCTCGGCGGCTTTGTCCCGGTCGTCGGTGACCTCGACGTGCTGGACCAGCATGTTGTACTCGATGTCGCGGCCCTCGGCGCGGGACCGGAAGTACGCGACGCGCTCGTCCACCGCCTCGGCGTTGTCGAGCTTGAAGGTGCCCGGCGGCTTGCCGGGCTGCTGCCTCAGACCCGCGAAGCCGACAATGTCGGCGTGCTCGGCGGCCAGGTCCAGGACGCCGTCGCTGTTGCCCGCGAGGAGTAGCCGGGGGTGCTCGATGCCCTCGTCCTCGAAGTGTTTCCGCAGGTAGCCGAGGCTCTCTTCGAGGTAGCCGATCCGGGCGGCGGCGTTCTGCCACGGCAGCCCGGCGGCGTCGAACTCGGCTTTCATGTGCCCGGCGCCGAGGCCCAGATCCAGGCGGCCGTCGAGCAGCGCGGCCGTCGAGGAGGCTTCGCGGGCGAAGAGCGCGAGGTTGTAGAAGGGCACGTTCGACACGAGGGTCCCGAGCCGCGGCCGCTCGGTGACGGCGGCCGCCATGGCCAGCACCGGGAACGGCGCGAAGCGTCCGGTGCCGAGGTGGTCGGGCACGGTGATGGCGTCGTAGCCGAGCTCCTCGGCCCGGCGGCACTTGGCGATCCAGGCGTCCCGGCTGCCGATCTCGCGGAAGCTGACGCCGAACTTGAAGTTCCCCATGCGCCGACGCTAGCGCCGGGAACCCCCGCCGGGCGCGGAGTTCGCGCCCGGCGGACGGGTTCGTCAGGCTTGGCCGTCGAACAGCGACGTGACCGAGCCGTCTTCGAAGACCTGCTGGATGGCCTCCGCCAGCATCGGCGCGATCGACAGGACCGTCAGCCCCTCGAAGCGCTTCTCCTCCGGGATCGGCAGCGAGTTCGTCACGATGACCTCGCGCGCCTTGCACTGCGAGAGCCGCTCGGTCGCCGGGTCGGACAGGATGCCGTGGGTCGTCGCGATGACGACGTCCGCCGCGCCTTCGTCGATCAGGGCCTCGGTGGCCTTCACGATCGTGCCGCCGGTGTCGATCATGTCGTCGATCAGGACGCAGAGCTTGCCCTCGACCTTGCCGACCACGCGGTTCGCGACGGCCTGGTTCGGCTTGTCCGGGTCGCGCGTCTTGTGGATGAACGCGATCGGGCGGTCGCCCAGCGTCTGCGCCCACTTCTCGGCCAGCCGCACACGGCCCGAGTCCGGCGAGACGACCGTGATGTCGGCGTTGCCGTAGGTCTTCTTGATGTGGTCGGCCAGCACGCTCTGCGCCATCAGGTGGTCGACGGGGCCGTCGAAGAAGCCCTGGATCTGCGCGGTGTGCAGGTCGACCGTCATGATCCGGTCGGCGCCCGCGGTCTTGAACAGGTCCGCGATCAGCCGCGCCGAGATCGGCTCGCGGCCCTTGTGCTTCTTGTCCTGGCGCGCGTACGGGTAGAACGGCATCACGACGGTGATCCGCTTCGCGCTCGCCCGCTTGAGCGCGTCCACCATGATCAGCTGCTCCATCACGTACTCGTTGATGGGCGTGGTGTGCGCTTGGATGACGAAGGCGTCGGTGCCGCGGACGGACTCCTCGAAGCGGACGAACAGCTCGCCGTTGGCGAACGTGTGCGCCGTCTGCGGGGTGATCGTCACGTTGAGGTGCTCGGCGACCTCTTCGGCGAGCTCCCGGTGCGCCCGTCCGGAGAAGAGCATCAAGTTCTTCTTCGGCGTACCTGACTTCGGACTCATGCTGGCGACTCCCCGTCGGTTCCTGCTGCTGAATCGGCGTCGAGGGCGGCCTGGGCCGCCTCCGCCGCGGGCGTACCCGGCCGGCGCCGGATCGCCCAGCCTTCGATGTTGCGCTGCGGCGGCGCCGACACCGCGAGTGTGCCCGGCGGGACATCCTCGCGGATCACGGCACCTGCACCACTGTAAGCGCCGTCACCGATCCGCACCGGGGCGACGAAGGTGTTGTCGGCACCCAACCGGACATGCGACCCGATAACGGTCTTGTGCTTGTTCACGCCGTCGTAGTTCACGAACACGCTCGAGCAGCCGATGTTGCTGTTCTCACCGATCGTGGCGTCGCCGACGTAGGTCAGGTGCGGCACCTTCGTGCCGGCGCCGATGTCGGCGGCCTTCGTCTCGACGAACGCGCCGAGCTTGCCCTTCTCACCCAGCTTCGTGCCCGGCCGCAGGTACGTGAACGGGCCAACGTTGACGCGGTCGCCCAGCTCGGAGTCGGAGCCGTGGACCCGCACGACGGACGCGCCGGCGCCGATGGTCATGTTCGTCAGGGTGCTGTCGGGTCCGAGCGTCGTGCCCTCGCCGACCGTCGTGGTGCCCTTGAGCTGCACGCCGGGCTCGATGACGACGTCACGCGACAGCGTCACGCCGGCGTCGATCCAGGTCGAGGCGGGGTCGACGACCGTGACGCCTTCGCGCTGCCAGCGCTGCACGATCCGGCGGTTGAGCTCGGCGCCGAGCACCGACAGCTGGACGCGATCGTTGACGCCCTCGGTCAGCCACGGGTCGTCGACGACGAGCGCGCCGACGTCGAGGCCGTCGCCGTTCGCGATGCCCAGGACGTCGGTGAGGTAGAGCTCGCCCTGCGCGTTGTCCGTCGACAGCCGCGAAAGGCCGTCGCGCAGCACAGCGGCGTCGAAGGCGTAGACGCCCGAGTTGATCTCGGTGATCTCCGCCTGCTCCGGGGTGGCGTCCTTGTGCTCGACGATCCCGGTGACCTTGCCGGCCGCGTCGCGCGTGATCCGGCCGTAGCCGGTCGGGTTCGCGACCACCGCGGTCAGCACGGTGACGGCGTTCTTCGCCTCGGTGTGCTCGTCGAGCAGGGCGCCCAGCGTCGCGGTGTCGAGCAGCGGGACGTCGCCGTAGCTGACGATCACGGTGCCGGTGAGGTCGGCGGGCAGCGTCGCGAGTGCGCAGGACACGGCGTGGCCGGTGCCCTTCTGCTCGGCCTGCACCGCGGTGCCGACGGCGCGGCCGAGGGCGTCGGCGACCTGCGCGAGGCGTTCGCCGACCGCCTCGCGGCCGTGGCCGACGACCACAACGAGGTGCTCGGGGCTCAGGCCGGCGGCGGCCCGGACGGCGTGCTCGACGAGGGGCCGCCCGGCGATCGGGTGCAACACCTTCGGCGTCGAGGAACGCATGCGGGTGCCTTCACCCGCGGCCAGGATCAACGTGCTCAGCGGGCCGGTCAACGACGCTCCCAACGGTAACCAAAAGATGGCTTCTGTCGGGCACTGATCCTAACTGGGCTCCTCAGGCTCCCACGTCGGGTCGGTGGGTAGGCCTTCACCCGCCCATGCCGCGGCCGGGTCGGCGGCCATCGAGTTGGCCGACGCCACCTGGTTGCCACCGCCGCGTTTCGCCTGGTACATGGCCGCGTCCGCGCGCGCGAGGACCTGCTCGGCGCGCTCCTGCGGCCGCAGCGAAACGAGCCCGATGGACAGCGTGACGCCGTGGGAAAGGTGGTTCGGCAGGCCCGCGACGGACTTCACGGCGCGGCCGAGCGCCATCTTCGCCGCGGACGCCGGCGTCCCCGGGAGCAGGACGATGAACTCGTCACCGCCGTAGCGCGCCACGAGGTCGTCTCCCCTCAGGGCGTCACGAAGCGTGCTCGCCACGACGCGCAGCACGTTGTCGCCTTCGGCGTGGGACGCCTTGTCGTTGACGCCCTTGAAGCCGTCGAGGTCGACCAGCGCGACGGCCAGGGGCTGCGCGTCGGCCGACGACGCGAGCTGGCGCAGCTTCTCGTCGAGCGCGCGCCGGTTCGGCAGGCCGGTGAGCGGGTCCTGCAGGGCCTGCTGGGTGATCGCGCCGTGCTCGGCGGAGAGCCGTTCGTGCTCGCGGCGGGCGTTCAGCGTGGCGATCTGCGACTCGCGCAGGCTCCACATCTCGGACTCGAGCCGGGTCGCGTAGTCGATCAGCGACTGGCTGGCGCCGGACGCGTAGTCCGGGCTGGTGTCGAGCCGGGCCAGCTCGCGGGCGATGTTCAGCCGCATCGACGGCTGCGAGGTGTCGTCGGTCAGCGACTCACGGGCGTGCCGCAGCACGCCGAGGGCCTCTTCGCGGCGGCCGGCCTGGTCGAGGCAGCGGGCCAGCGCGATGGCGACGATCTCGCGTTCGCCGGGGTAGCCGGTGCCTTCGTGCAGGGCCCGCAGCCGGTCGATCTGGTCGGCGCTCGGGCTGTGCAGCGCCTGCGCCGAGGCGAGGACGCCGACCTGGTCGACGGCCGGGACGTTCGCCTTCCGCGGGAACAGCGACTCGGTGAACGGGCCTTCGGCGGCCACGGCCATGGACGCGGCGGTGCGGAACTTCTCGGCGCTCTCGTCGTACTCGTCGATGCGCTCGAGCCGCAGGCCCCAGCCGAGCAGCATCTTGACCCGGTTCATCAGCTGCAGCGTGATCTCGTGCGGGCTCGCGCTCTCGCGGATCGCGCTGGCGGCGCGGCCGATCACCTCTTCGGCGGCTTCGTACACGCCGAGCTGGTTCAGCACGATCCAGCAGTCGTTCAGCGCCGACCACAGCATCCGGTTCCAGGCGCGGATGCCGACCTGCCGGTTCGGGATCGCGGAGTCGTCGAGGATGGCCAGCGCGCGGGCGATCTCGGTGAGCGCGGGGTCCTCCTGCGCGGCGATCACCAGCCGGCGGCCGCGCAGCGCGTGCGCGTCGGCCCGCAGCAGGGCGAGGCCGTGCCGGCGGGTGTGCGCGAGCATCTCGTCGAGCCGCGGTTCGGCCTCCGCGGCCAGGCCCCTGGTGATCAGGCGGGCGATCGCGGACGCGCGCAGCAGCTGCGCGATCATCGTCGGCTCGCCGCGCCGCTGGGTCTCGTCGAGGAGCTCGTCCATCAGCTCGACGATCTGGAGCTGCTGGTTGTACTCCTGCCGCTGGACCGCGGCGATGAGCTCCCGCGCGCGCCCGACGAGCCACGCATCGGACATTTCGGCCAGCGCGGGACGTCTGGCCGCCACCGGGTCGGTCGCCTCGTCGGTCAGCGCCAACCTCCCGGGTCGTGGGTTCGGGTCCTCTGAGCTGCTCCGCCGCCAGGATTCGAACCTGAACTGTCAGAACCAAAATCTGAAGTGCTGCCGATTACACTACGGCGGATCGATCCTGGTCAGGATAGCGACGATTGGGTGTCGTCCGCGCGGGGGTTGCGTTATCGCCCAGTCCGCCGGGTACCCCGGTTCCGAAGGGTCGGTGTGAGGTTCCGGCACTCCCCAGCCGCCGAAACCTCCTGTACCGTAACTTACGGCATCGTAGGTTAGGTAACCCTTCGTAAAAGGGCACCCGTGCAGGAAGAAGTGAAGCGTATGACGGCCACGCTCGACCGTTCTCAGCCCACCGGGGAGCCTTCGGCCCCCAAGGGGCCCAAACCTGTCATCGAAGGCACGCGAGGCATCGGCGTGCAGCTGTCGGTCTACTTCGGTGTGATCGCGCCGCTGGTGGCACTGCTGGTCGCGGTGCCGTTCGCCTGGGGCTGGGGACTGAGCTGGGTCGACGTCGGCATCTTCGTGGTGTTCTACGCGATCAGCGGGCTCGGCATCACCGTGTCGTACCACCGCTACTTCACGCACGGCTCGTTCAAGGCCAAGCCGTGGCTGCGCGTGGTCATGGCCATCGCCGGCAGCATCGCCCTGCAGGGCCCGGTCATCACCTGGGTCGCCGACCACCGTCGCCACCACGCGTTCTCCGACCGCGACGGCGACCCCCACTCCCCGTGGGCGTTCGGCACCTCGCCGTGGGCCATCGCCAAGGGCTTCTGGCACGCGCACATGGGCTGGCTGTTCGAGCGCGACCAGACCAACGCCGAGCGCTTCGCCCCCGACCTCGTCAAGGACCCAGCGATCAAGAAGGTCGACGACCTGTTCTGGCTGTGGGCCCTGGTCAGCCTGGCGCTGCCGGCGCTCATCGGCGGGCTCGTGTCCTGGTCGCTGTGGGGCGCCGTGACGGCGTTCTTCTGGGCCGGGCTGGTGCGCATCTGCGTGCTGCACCACGTGACCTGGTCGGTCAACTCGATCTGCCACATGATCGGCGAGCGCCCGTTCGCCGCGCGCGACAAGTCGGCGAACTTCTGGCCGCTGGCGATCTTCTCGTTCGGCGAGTCGTGGCACAACCTGCACCACGCCGACCCGACGTCCGCGCGCCACGGCGTCAAGCGCGGCCAGATCGACATCTCCGCGCGCCTGATCTGGATCTTCGAAAAGTTCGGCTGGGTGCACGACGTGCGCTGGCCGACCCCGCAGCGATTGGCCCGAATCGCCACGGAAAAGGGCTAGTCAACTAGGCTTCACGAATGGCGGGGAGACGACGTTCGAAGCGTGAGCAACAGGTCACCGGGGCACGTCCGGCCGCCCCGGTGACCCGCGTCCGGATGACCGGCAGCGAGCGGCGTCAGCAATTGCTGAACGTGGCGCGGGCGCTGTTCGCCGAAAAGGGGTTCGACGGTACGTCGATCGAGGAGATCGCGCACCGCGCCAACGTGTCGAAACCCGTGGTGTACGAACACTTCGGCGGCAAAGAGGGCATCTACGCGGTGGTCGTGGACCGCGAAACGCAGCTGCTGCTGGAACGCATGGTGTCCACCCTCCACGGCGGCCACCCCCGCGTGATGCTGGAACAGGCGGCGACGGCGTTGCTGTCGTACGTCGAGGATTCCCGCGACGGTTTCCGGATCCTGGTCCGCGATTCGCCGGTGGCGAGTTCGACGGGCACGTTTTCGACGGTGCTGAACGACATCGCGAGCCAGGTGGAGCACATCCTGGCCCAGCAGTTCGCGGCCCGCGGCTACGACGAGAAACTGGCGGCGCTGTACGCGCAGGCGTTGGTGGGCATGGTCGCGCTGACCGGCCAGTGGTGGCTGGACGCGCGCAAGCCGAAGCGCGACGAGGTGGCGGCGCATCTCGTGAACCTGGCCTGGAACGGGCTGTCGCACTTGGAGCACAAGCCGAAGCTTCGGCTGGGATGAGCGCCCCTCAGCGCAGCTGCCCGGTCTCGTGCAGGTGGTCGAAGATGATCTTGTCCACCGCCGAAACCTTCTCCCTGTCCGCATAGCCCAGCCACGCGATCTCTTCGATCTCGCTGCTCGCTTCCAGCGTTCCGGTGTACTCGGCCGTGAAGCACGTCATCCGCACCACGACGCCCGTTGCCTTGCCGTCCGCCTGGGCCTCGAAGACGCCCGCCGGCTCGATGGTCGGCTCGGTGATCGCCACCGTCAGCTCTTCGCGGATCTCGCGGACCAGCGTCTCGGCGTCCGTCTCGCCCGGGTCGCGCTTGCCGCCCGGCAGGTAGTACACGACCTTGCCGCGCGAGCGCGTGCTCAGGATCCGGCCGTCCACCAGGTACAGCCAGGCGATCTTGTCGATCATGCCAGCCCCTCGAGAGTCTCGTCCGTCGTGACGACCGTGCCGAGCCGCGGGAAGATCTTCGTGATCGCGTTCTCGTGCGAGATCTCGGAAAGCGCGGTCATCGCGTCCGACACCGCGACCGTGTCGTAGCCGTGGTCGGCGGCGGCGCGCAGGGTCGACTCGACGCCGAACTCCGTCGCGATGCCGCCGAAGTACACGGTTCGCACGCCCTTGCCGCGCAGGAACTCGTCGAGGTCGGTGTTCGCGAAGCCGCCGATCACGTACTTGGTGACGATCTTGTCGTCCTGCGCGTCGAAGACCAGCTCGTTGCCCGGCGGGTTGTCCGGCCGCGACACCTTGACGATCACCACGGGCGCGCCGGCCTCGCGGAACGCCGTCCGCAGCCGCAGCGCGTTCGCGACGACTTCCTCCCCGCTGTACGGCGTGGTCGGCAGCGCCACGATCCGCTCCTGCAGGTCGACGAGCACGAGCGCGGACGTGGCCGGGTCGATCTTGGTCATGCCCCGATCCTAGGCACTAGGCTCGGGCGCATGGGGAACAGCAGGGAAATCTTGGTGACGGGCGGCGGTACCGGCATCGGGTACGCCGTCGCGGCGGCCTTCGCCGAAGCGGGTGACCGGGTCACGATCACCGGGCGTCGCGAGCAGGTGCTCACCGAGGCCGCGACGCTCCTGGGCGCGCGGCCGGTCGTGTTCGACGCCGCCGATCCCGTGGCCGTCGAAGCCGCATTGGAAGAGTTGCCGGACCGCGTCGACGTGCTCGTCAACAACGCCGGGGGCAACACGGACTTCGTCGACGGCGACGGCGAGGGGCTGGCCGGCTTCGCGGCGGCGTTCGAGCGCAACCTCCGGTCCAATGTGGTCAGTGCGGCGCTGGTGACGCACGCGCTGCGTGAGCGCCTGGCCGACGACGCGCGGATCGTCACGATCGGCTCGATCGCCGCCCGCACCGGCGCCGGCTCGTACGGGGCCGCGAAGGCCGCGGTCGAGGCGTGGAACATCAGCGTGGCGCAGGAGCTCGGGTCGCGCGGGATCACGGCGAACGTCGTCGCACCCGGACTGATCGGCGAGACGGAGTTCTTCCACGGCAAGCTCTCGGACCGCCGCCGTGAATGGCTGATCGGCAACACGATGAACAAGCGACCGGGCACGCCGGAAGATGTCGCCGCCGTCGTGACGTTCTTGGCGAGCCCCGCCGCCGGGCACGTCACCGGACAGGTGGTGCACGTCAACGGCGGGGCTCACCTGGGCAAATAGGGCTCGTCGGGGTTCGTGGGTTGGAGGCCGGTCCCCGATCGCCAGGTCGGCGATGGCGCTCGGGGACCGGCGCGGTGCTGCCGCGGGAACGCTATCTTCGGACCGCGTCCAACACTCGTCGGGGGCGGGCGAAAACTCTTGGTACAGAACATGTTCCGCGATCCGCCACCCCGGCGGAAGTGCCCACGGCACCGGACGGCCGTGGTTTTCTCATGGGTGCGCGGGTATTCCGGCGAAAATCACTTCGAGCGTGCTGTGCCGCGGAAACGCGACGGCGCGATCAGGCCGGCGTGACCTTCAGCAGCTTGTCGCCGGTTCCGTCCGAAGTCGTCACGTACAGTGCGCCGTCCGGGCCGCTCCGCACGGCCCGCAAGCGGCCGAACTTGTCGTCGAACTCCGGGGGGAGCGTGACGTCCAGGACCTTGCCCGCCGGGTCCAAGTGGTACAGCAGCAGCTTCTGGCCCTTCAGCGCCACCACGACCAGCGCGCCGTCGTTCGGGCCCCACTGCGCGCCCGTCAGGAACGCGTCGCCGCTGATCGCTTCGGTGATCTTGCCTGAGGTCCACAGTGGACTCACCGCGTCCGGGAACCGCTTGAGGTCGGTCATCGGCACGCTCTCGTCGTAGCTCGAGTCCGTGCCGCCCTTCGACGGGTCCCAGCCGTAGTTCGCGCCCGGCTTCAGCAGGTTGACCTCGTCGTCGAAGGTCGGCCCGTGCTCGGCCGTGATCACCTGGCCGCTGCCCGGCCGGATCGCCACGCCCTGGACGTTGCGGTGGCCGAAGGTGTAGATCAGTCGCTCGCGCGGGTCCGCCGACGTGATGAACGGGTTGTCCGGCAACGGGTTCCCGGTCTTCGCGTCCAGCCGCAGCACCTTGCCGCCGAGGGAGTGGCGGTCCTGCGCGATCGTCGACCGCGCCGTGTCGCCGGTGCCGACGAGCAGCGCGCCGTCCGGCGCGAACGTCGGGCGGCAGCCGGAGTGCCGGCCGCTCGGGTTCACCGGCAGCCCGGTCAGCAGGTTCTTGACGCGGGTCGCGCTCCCGCCGTCCTCGGCCAGCTTCCAGGTGACCAGCCGGATGTCGACGGCCTTGCCGCCGTCCTGGTGGTCCTGGCACGTGATGAACTCGCGGCTGGTCGCGAAGTCGGGGCTGATGACCATGCCGAGCAGCCCGCCCTCGCCCTGCACGAGGACGTCGGAGAAGTCGGCCTGGACGTCGGCGGCCTGCCCGCCGCGGACCAGCGCGAGCTTGCCGGGCCGCTGCGGCACGAGGATGCCGCCGTCGGGGAGGAAGCCGATGTCCCAGCCGTGCTCCAGCCCGGCGGCCACCGTCTCGACCTTGAACTTCCCGGTCGACGCCGCCGGCGTGGACGCGGGCGGGACGCTCTGGACGGGCGCGCTCGACGCTCCCGAGCAGCCCGCGACCAGCAGGGACACCGCACCGATGAGACCCAGCACACGCCGCATAAGGCTCATCCTGCCATCAAGCGGTGAAATCGCCGTTCGCCGCTGCCTCCTTCAGGAACTCCAGGTCGTTCGAGCCCGGGATGTAGTGCCCGGTTCCGGGTACCAGGTCGACGGTCGCGCCGGCCGCCTCGAGTCGCCGCTGGGTCGTCGCGGAGTCGACCATGGCGTCCTCCGACCCGGCGACGGCGTACACCGGCATGGTCAGCTTCCCCAGCGCCGCGTCGCCGAAGACCGGGAACGGGCCGGTGCGGTACCGGTAGTTCGCCGACACGAGCAGCTGGTGTTCGACGATCGGCGACGTCTCCGGCTCGCCCACCGTTCCGGCCACGGACTTCCGCCGTCCCCGCTCTCCGAGCAACGACAGGAACACCGCCTTGACGATGAAGCCCTTCTTCATCGGGCCGAGGCCGATCGGGCACCGCAGCGCCAGCGCGGCGACGCGCTCGGGCCGCCGGATCGCGTGGTCGAGCGCGAGCCAGCCGCCGAACGACGAGGTCAGGAAGGCCGCCCGCGAGACGTCGAAGTGGTCCAGCACCGCGTCCAGCCACTGCGCGTACCGGTCGCTGTCGAGCGGCGGCCGCGTCTCGGCGCTCATCCCGGGCTCGCCGATGATGTCGACCGCGTACACCCGGAACCGCTCCACCAGCGACGGGATCCGGGGCGCCCACTCCGCCGAGTTGCTGCCGGAGCCGTGCAGCAGCACCAGCGGCGGCGCGCTTTCCGGGCCGGAGACCAGGACGAACGTCTCGCCTTCGGGTGTCGGCACGCGCACTTCGTCGTGCGGGACGGGCCAGCTCGTCAACGCCTCGAGGTAGCGCTCACGCAGGAGGCGGGCGCCCGCTTCGGACTTGTATATCGTCATGCAAAGTACTCTATCCTTCCCTATCAAGTGGATAAAAGGGAGTGATCAGGAACCTGGACGCACCAGCCCGGACTCGTAGGCGAAGACCACGGCATGCACCCGGTCGCGCAGCCGCAGCTTGCCGAGGATCCGCCCGACGTGGGTCTTCACCGTCGTCTCGCCGATGTAGAGCTTCGCCGCGATCTCGCCGTTGGAGAGCCCGCGCGCGATGAGCCCCAGCACGTCCTTCTCACGCTCGGTGAGCACGTCGAGCTTCGCGACGTCGACCGGGTCGTGGTCGTCGGCGAGGTAGCGGTCGAGCAGCCGCCGCGTGACCGACGGCGAGACCATCGAGTCGCCGCGCAGCACGCCCCGGATCGCCACGAGCATCTCGTCCGAGGGCGCGTCCTTCACCAGGAACCCGCTGGCACCCGCGCGCAAGGCGGCGTAGGCGTACTCGTCGAGGTCGAAGGTCGTGATGATCAGGACGCGCACATCGGGCAGCTCGGCACAGATCCGCCCGGTCGCCGCGACGCCGTCGAGCACCGGCATCCGGACATCCATCAGCACCAGGTCCGGCCGCAGTTCCCGGGCTTTGGCGACGGCCTCCTCGCCGTTGGAGGCCTCGGCGACGACGAGGAGGTCGTCCTGGCTTTCGACGATCATCCGCAGCCCGACGCGCACCAGCTCCTGGTCGTCGCAGAGCAGCACTCGGGTGGTCATGGCTGTACCGCCTGGCTCTTGTGGGGGTCGAGCCGGGCTTGCTCGCCGGGCAGTGGTGGGGAAACTTCGCAGGCCGACGCTCCGGGGGAAAGCAAGCGGGGCGTGGGACCGGATTTCGTTCGGGGTCTGGTGTGGGCTGGTGGTCGGATGGTCATGGCTGCGCCCGACAGGCTCGTAGGTGTGGGGCTTTCTCGCCGGGCCGCGACGGAGGAGTTCCGCGTGCCGATGTCCACGGGAAGCTGGGCGGGCGCGGGGCGAGAGGTTGGCCTGGTGCGGGCCGGTGGCCGGACGTTCATGGCCGCACCACCAAGCTCGCGCCCACCCGGTAGCCGCCCTCCGGGAGCGGCCCGGCCGACAGCTCGCCGTGGTACATCTCGACGCGCTGGCGCATGCCGGTCAGACCTCGCCCGGATGACGGCAACGCCGGCGCCGGGGCCGGGGCGGCCTGACCGCCGGTGTTCGTCACCTCGATGCGGATCTCGGGCGGCTCGAAGGCGACGCTGACGCGGCCGGTCGCGTCGGCCGGGGCGTGCTTGATCATGTTGGTCAGGGCCTCCTGGACGATCCGGTACGCCTGCAGCGCCGCGCTCGCGGGCAGGTCATCGAGGCCGCCGGTGACCTCGAGCGTGACGTCGCGCCCCGACTGTTCGACGAGCCCGCGCAGCTCGGCGACGGTCGGCTGGGGGCTGCGCGCCTCCTGGCCCGCGTGCAGGACTTCGAGGAGCCGGCGCAGCTCCGCGAGCGCGTCGCGGCCGGTGCGGCCGATCGTGTCGAGCGTGCGGTCGACGACGGCCGGGTCGCGGTGCCGGGCGAGCTTCGCGCCTTCGGCGTTCAACACGATCACGCTGATGCTGTGCGCGAGCACGTCGTGCAGCTCGCGCGCGATCCTCGTGCGTTCCTCGGCGGTGGCCGCACGGGTCTGGGCGTCGGCGCGTTTCTCCTCCTCGGTGGTGAGCTGTTCCTTGGTGCGGAAGAACTCCCCGAGCGCCCACGCGGCGATGTGCAGCGGCAGCACGCCGAGGATGGAGAAAGTCGGGTTCTGGGTGTACGTGCCCCAGGTGAACCCCCACATGACGTCCAGCACGACGACGCACCCGGCGATCAGCGCGCCGAACCGCCGGTCGCCGCGCGCGACCAGCGTGAACAGGACCACCGCCATGGACAGTTCGGTGCGGCCGCGGTCGTACGCCCAGAGCCCGTTCGCATACACCGCCGTCGCCCCCGCCATGACCAGCACGGCGACGGTCCGCGGGAACCGCCGGCGCACCAGCAGCGGGAGCAGGAACAACATCGGGATCGCCCGGACCGACCACGAACCCGTGCCGGCCCAGTTGGGCGCGAGGGAAATGAACACGGCGTAGAGCGGCAGGTCCACCGTCCACCGGTGCCTGCGTACCCACACGACGATTCGTTCCACGCCACCGAACGTAATGCCGGGACCCGGCCCGGGTCGTCATCCCTTCGGTCCGACCGTGTCCTCCCTTGGGAGGACCACGACGGTCGAGCCGGCGGATTCGCGGCCACGCCCGCTGTTCCTAGCGTCGAAAGCATGTCGATCACCAGGGAATTCCTCCGCCACCCCGTGCTGACGGGCGCGATCGCGCCGAGCTCACCGCGGCTGACCGAAACGATGACCGCAGGCCTCGGTCTCGAACGCGCGGCCCGCGTCGCCGAACTCGGTCCGGGCACCGGCGTCTTCACGGAAGCGGTCCTCGCGCTGCTTCGCCCCGAAGCGCGCCTGACCGCTTACGAGATCAACCCGCGTTTCGCGGCCTCGGTCAGCGAGCGCTTTCCGCAGGTCGACGTCGTCACCGGCTCGGCGGAGCACCTCGCTCTCGACCACGTCGACGTCGTCGTCTCCGGACTGCCGTGGACGGCCATGACCGCGGATCGGCAGCACCGCATCCTCGACGCCGTCACGGCGGCTCTGGCCCCGAACGGCCGGTTCACGACGTTCGCGTACGCCCACACGGCCTGGACGCCACCCGCACGTCGCTTCGCCGCTTCACTGCGAAGCCGTTTCGCGGTCGTAGAGCGCACTCCGGTCGTCTGGGGGAACCTGCCGCCCGCGTTCGTCTACCGCGCGGCGCTGCCGGTGACGGTGGGGAGGGCGAGCCATGGACAGCCTGCTGCGGCCACTGCTTGACGCGCCCCCGCCGGTCGTCTACCTCGTCTGCGCGATCCTGATCACGGCGGAAACCGCGCTGCTGCCCGGAATCGTGCTGCCGACGCTGTCGGCGTTGCTGCTCATGGGGTTCCTCGCGGAGCGGGGCACGCTCCACCTGGGACTCGCACTGGCGGTGGCCGTGCTCGCCGCCGTCCTCGGCGACCAGCTCGCGTACCTGGAAGGACGGCATTGGGGACGCCGGCTGGCCCACCGCGTCGGTCAGGACCGCTGGGACCGCGCGGAGGCGGCGGTCGCGCGGTACGGCGTGCCCGCGGTGATCGCCGGGCGCTGCCTGGTCGGCGTCCGCACGGTGATGCCGCGCGTCGCGGGCTCGGCGGCGATGCCGTACCGCCGGTTCGCCGCGGGCAGCGTGGGCGCGGCGGTGCTGTGGGCGAGCGCCGAGTTGCTGGTGGGTCACCTGACGGCGGCGGTGGTGTGAAGCCGTTCCGCGGTCTCGGCGTCCGCGGGCAGGAACGTCTCCAGCTTCAGCTCCGACACGGTCACGTCCGCCGCCGTCGCGAACGTCGTGATCGCCGTGATCAGCCGCAGCTCACCGGCCGAAGTGGACAGTCGGACCGGCACCGCGAACCCCAGGTGCTCCGGGCCCGGAACGGTCGCCGGTGGCAGGTAGCTCTCCAGCTCGGCGAGCTGCCGCGCGAGCCGGTCGTCCGGGGTGCGGGCCAGGTCGTTGCGGATGCGCTCGAGGATGTGCCGCGCCCAGTCGTCGAGGTTCCGCACGCGCGGAGCCATGCCCTGCGGGTGGAGCGCGAGCCGCAGCGTGTCGACCGGCTCTTCGAGGAGCTCCGGCGCGACCCCCTCGGTGAGCAACGCGAACGCGTCGTTCTTCGCGACCAGCACGCCGTAGCGGTCGACGACGAGCGCGGGGTAGGGACGGTGGCCGTCGAGCAGCCGCCGCAGGCCGTCGAGCACCGGCTCGATCGCCGGGTCGTCGAGCCGTGTCTCGGGGTACGACGGGGCGAAACCGGCGGCGAAGAGCAAGCCGTTGCGCTCACGCAGGGGCAGCTCCAGCGATTCGGCGACGCGCAGCACCATCCCGCGGCCGGGGAGCGAGCGGCCGCTCTCCATGAAGCTCACGTGCCGCTGGGTCGTCCCGGCCCGCAACGCCAGGTCGAGCTGGCTGAGGTGCCGCCGCGTGCGCCAACCCTTGAGCGTGGTTCCGAAGTTCACGGGTCCATCATCTCGGCCCGGGCCATTCCCCGCGAGGAATTGAGCGCATACCCCGCCGCGGCGAGGCTGACGGCATGACGAACTACGGCCTGGTCGTACCGACCTACCAGCCCATCCTCGACGCCGGGCGGACCGCGCCCGAGCTGGTCGACGTCGCCGTGGAAGCGGAACGCCTCGGCCTCGACTCCGTGTGGGTGGGCGACACCCTCGCCCGGGCTCCGCTGGACGCTTTCACGGTTCTCGCCGCCTTCGCCGCCCGGACTTCGCGGGTGACTTTGGGGACGTCCGCGCTGCTCCCGGCGTTGCGGGACCCGGTTCTCTCGGCGAACCAGCTGCTTTCCCTCGACCTGCTCAGCGGCGGCCGGCTCACGGTGGCGGTCGGCGCGGGGTTCGCCGGGCGGAGCGAGCCGGAGTTCGCGTTCGTGGGTGTCCCGTGGGAGCGCCGGCGGGCGCGGCTCGACGACATCGTGGGCCTCTGGCGGGCGGCGTGGAGCGGTGAGCCGTCCTTCCACGGCGAGGTGCTGCACTACGACTCGCTGCCTTCCTATCCCGCGCCTTCGCGGCCGGGCGGCCCGCCGGTGTGGCTGGCGGCGTACACGCCGGGGGCGCTGGAGCGCATCGGCCGGCGGTACGACGGCTGGCTGCCCTACCCGCCGGATCCGGCGGACTACGTGTCGGGCCTGGCCCGGATCCGCGAGCGGGCGTCGCGGCCCGTGACCCCGGCGTTGTTCGCCACGGTCCTGGTGGAGGACGACGCCGACCGCGGACGCGCGCTGCTGGAGGAGTACTGCCAACTCAACTACGGCATGCCGGCGGACTTCGTTCAAGGCATCCAGATGCAGGTGACGGGGTCGGCGCCGGAGATCGCTTCGCGGCTGCGCGAGTACGAAGGAGCGGAGCACGTATTGCTGCGGATCGCGAGCACCGACCCGAAGGTGTTCGACGAGCAGTTGCCGCGGCTCGCGGAGGTGGCGGAACTGCTGCGCGACCAGCCGTGATCGGAAACCTGTCGGGGGTGGCACGTAGTCTGGGACCGTGACCGACGCTCCATTGTCCGGACTCCTCACCGCCACCCTTCCCGACCCGGCCCTGCGTGGCGTGGTCGAGCGCGCCGGCGCGCCGCTGCTCGAGCTGCAAGGCCCGATCGCCGCCCGGCAGCTCGTCGCCGCCGCCCTCGCCGCCGACGAGGGCGGGGCCAAACCCGTCCTCGCCGTCACCGCCACCGGCCGCGAGGCCGACGAGCTGACCGCGTCGCTCAGTGCCCTGCTCGGCGCCGGGAGGACCGCCGACTTCCCCTCCTGGGAGACCCTCCCGCACGAGCGGCTCTCCCCGCGCGCCGACACCGTCGGCCGCCGGCTCGAGGTCCTGCACCGGCTGAAGACCGGCGACGACGACCTTCGCGTGGTCGTCGCGACCGTCCGCAGCCTGATCCAGCCCATGGCCCCCGGCCTGGGCTCGCTCGAGCCGATCAATCTCGTCGTCGGCGAGGAAGAGCCGTTCGAGGAGCTGCTCGAACGGCTCGTCGAGCTGGCCTACACCCGCGTCGACATGGTCGAGAAGCGCGGCGAGTTCGCCGTCCGCGGCGGCATCCTCGACCTCTTCGGGCCGACCGCGCAGCACCCCGTCCGCGTCGAGTTCTGGGGCGACGAGGTCAGCGAGATCCGCGCGTTCGCCGTCTCCGACCAGCGGTCGCTGCCGGGCGAGATCCCGCGCGTCACCGCGCCGCCGTGCCGCGAGCTGCTGCTCACGGTGCCGGTCCGGGAAAAGGCCGCGGAGCTGGCGAAGACGTACGAGGCCGACGCCCACCTGGCCGAGATGCTCACCAAGCTCGCCGACGGCATCCCGGTCGAGGGCATGGAGGCCCTCATCCCGGTGCTCTGCGAAGGCGAGCTGGAGCTGCTCACCGACGCGATGCCGGTCGGCACCCACGTCCTGCTGACCGACCCCGAGAAGATCCGCGCCCGGGCCGCCGACCTCGTCCGCACCGGCCAGGAGTTCCTCGAAGCGTCCTGGACGACGGCCGCGGCGGGCGGCCAGGCCCCGATCGACCTCGGCGCGTCCGCCTACCGCGGGCTCGACGAGATCGCGTCCCACGCACAGGACACGAAGCGCACCTGGTGGACGCTCAGCCAGCTGACCAGCGAAGACCCGGACGTCTACCGCGTCTCGGTCGAGGCCGCCCCGGCTTACCGCGGCGAGCTCGAGCGCGCGATGACGGACCTGCGCGCGCACACCGCGTCGGGCGGCACGGCGGTGCTCGTCGTCGCCGGTCAGGGCACCGCGGCGCGCGCGGTCGAGCAGCTGTCGGCCGCCGACGTCCCGGCGACCCAGGCCGGTGACGGCCTGAAGAGCGCCCCGGCACCCGGCATGGTCACGGTCACCTGCGGCGGCCTCGCCGAGGGCTTCGTCTCGCCGGAGCGCGCCCTGGTCGTGCTCACCGAGGCGGACCTGACCGGCCGCGGCTCCGGCGCCGGAGTGTCCACAAAGGACCTCAACACGAAGATGCCGTCCCGGCGGCGCAACGCGGTGGACCCGCTGGCGCTCAAGAACGGCGACTACGTCGTGCACGAGCAGCACGGCATCGGCCGGTTCGTCGAGATGGTGCAGCGCACGGTCGCCGGCGCCACCCGCGAGTACCTGCTGCTGGAGTACGGCTCGTCCAAGCGCGGCCACCCGGGCGACCGGCTGTTCGTGCCGACCGACCAGCTCGACGAGGTCTCCAAGTACGTCGGCGGCGAGCTGCCCACGCTCAACAAGCTCGGCGGCTCCGACTGGAAGAACACCAAGGCCCGGGCCAAGAAGGCGGTCAAGGAGATCGCCGCCGAGCTGGTCCAGCTGTACGCCGCGCGCCAGGCCGCGCCCGGGCACGCCTTCGGCCCGGACACGCCGTGGCAGGGCGAGCTCGAGGACGCCTTCCCGTTCACCGAGACCAACGACCAGCTCGCCGCGATCGACGAGGTCAAGGGCGACATGGAACGCGGCGTCCCGATGGACCGCGTCATCTGCGGCGACGTCGGGTACGGCAAGACGGAGATCGCCGTCCGCGCGGCGTTCAAAGCGGTGCAGGACGGCAAGCAGGTCGCCGTGCTCGTGCCGACGACGCTGCTCGCCCAGCAGCACCTGAACACCTTCACCGAACGCATGCGCTCGTTCCCGGTGAAGATCCGGGGCCTGTCACGGTTCTCCGCCAAGAGCGAGACCGACGCGACCCTGGAGCAGCTGGCCAGCGGCGAGATCGACATCGTGATCGGCACGCACCGCCTGCTGCAGACGGGCATCCGCTACAAGGACCTCGGTCTCGTGATCGTCGACGAGGAGCAGCGGTTCGGCGTCGAGCACAAGGAACACATCAAGTCGCTGCGCACGCACGTCGACGTGCTGACGATGTCCGCGACCCCGATCCCGCGCACACTGGAGATGTCGCTGGCCGGCATCCGCGAGATGTCCACGATCCTCACCCCGCCCGAGGACCGGCACCCGATCCTGACGTACGTCGGCTCGTACGACGACAAGCAGGTGGGCGCGGCCATCCGGCGTGAGCTGCTGCGCGACGGCCAGGTGTTCTACGTCCACAACCGCGTCTCGTCGATCGAGAAGGCCGCGCGGCACATCCGGGAGCTGGTGCCGGAGGCGCGCGTCGTCACCGCGCACGGGCAGATGAACGAGGACAAGCTCGAGAAGATCATCCAGGGCTTCTGGGAAAACGAGTACGACGTCCTGGTGTGCACGACGATCGTCGAGACCGGTCTCGACATCTCGAACGCGAACACGCTGCTCGTCGAGCGCGGTGACCTGCTCGGGCTGGCGCAGCTGCACCAGCTGCGCGGCCGCGTCGGGCGAGGGCGCGAGCGCGGGTACGCGTACTTCCTGTACCCGCCGGAGGCGCCGCTGACGGAGACCGCGCACGACCGGCTGGCGACGATCGCCCAGAACACCGAGCTCGGTGCGGGCATGGCGGTCGCGATGAAGGACCTGGAGATCCGCGGCGCGGGCAACATCCTCGGCGCGGAGCAGTCCGGGCACATCGCGGGCGTCGGGTTCGACCTGTATGTGCGGTTGGTCGGCGAAGCGGTCGACGCGTTCCGCAGGCACGCGGGCGCGGAGCCGGCGGAGGACGAGGAGATGGCCGACGTCCGCGTCGACCTCCCGATCGACGCCCACATCCCCCACGACTACGTGCCGGGGGAGCGGCTGCGGCTGGAGGCGTACCGCAAGATCGCGGCGGCGCCGGACACCGAGGGCCTGGAAGCGGTCCGCGAAGAGCTGATCGACCGCTACGGCCAGCCGCCGGCGCCGGTGAACCGGTTGCTGGCGGTGGCGCGCTTCCGGCACACGTGCCGAGAGGCGGGCGTGACGGAGGTGGCGGTCCAGGGCAACACGATCCGGTTCGCTCCGCTGCCGCTGGCGGACTCGCAGATGGTCCGGTTGAAGAGGCTGTACCCGAAGGCGATGTTCAAGGCGGTGACGAACACGGTGTCGGTACCGAAGCCGACCGAAGGACCGGCGGGTGGCCGGATCGGTGCGCCGACGCTGCGGGACGAAGAGCTGTTGGACTGGTGCACGAAGCTGCTGACGCAGCTGACCAAGAAGCCCGCCGCCGTGTGACGCGCTGCGGACACCGGGCGCCACTTCGGGGGAACTCTCGTTGTGGCGCCGGGGTTCGCTCCGGGGTTCCTCAGCCGACTTCGCTGAACATCGGCGGCGAAGCCGCCGCCAACCCCATCTTCACCGACTCCACCGGCACCGGAACCGCCCCGGCACCCGCCATGGGCAACGGCCGCGGGTTCCGAGGCATCCGCGACCCCGCACCCCCACCACGCCCCGGGTACACGAGCAACCCCCGCGCCGGATCCGGGACCGCGTCCAACGCCGCCGTCACGACCGGCAGCGCGCGGAACGCGTCGCGGCTTTCCTCCGACTTGAACTCGATTTCCAGGACGACGCCCCAGCGGTGTTCGTGCCACACCCACTGTTCCGCGCCGTTCGTCAGTGCTGCTTCGGTGAGTGCGTCACCGCGGGCGAGCCGCCACAAGGAAGCCGTGGACTCGCCATCGAAGACCTCGATGGTCAGCCAGTGGTCCATGTCGTCGACGTTACGCCCGGCGACACCGCACGGGTGTTGCGTTTCGGCGGCGATGGTGTGAGAGGGTATGCGCTGTGATGCGGATCATCGGGCGCCCTCGCGCGCTGGTCGCGGTCGTTGCCGGTGCGTTTCTGCTCGCCGGGTGCGGTTCGGGTCCCAGCCAGGTCGGCAGTGCCGCCATCGTCGGCGACCGGTCGGTCTCCATCGACCAGGTGCAGAACCTCATCGACAAGGCCGTCCGCGAGCAGCCGTACGCGAAGAAGCTCGCCGCCGAGCACAAGCTCGACGTGCTGGGCCGGGCGGTCGTCAGCTCGCTCGTCCTGCACGAGCTGCTCGCCACGGCCGCGGAAAAGCAGGGCATCACGCCCAACTACGGGCAAATCGAAGCCCAGCTGGCCAAGGATCCCCTGAACGGCACGGTGGCCGCGGACGCGAGCGACGAGACCCAGGCGGTCAGCGAGCTGGTCACCCGCACGCGTGACCACCGCGAGGCGCTGACCGACACCTACCTCGCCCAGGCGCTGGCCGAGAAGGCCATCCCGAACCTGTCGGTCACCTTCGACTACACGTCCATCGGCTCGATGCCGGACGCCACGACCGGCGACACCCCCAAGGGGCCCGACGCGAAGAAGGCGGCCTTCGACCTCGCCCGGCAGTTCGCCGCCGATCCGGCGGCCGCGACCAAGCGCATCGGCACCGACGTCCAGTACGAGGGGTCGCTGCGGCAGCAGGCGGCTCAGCAGGGGCAGAACACCGACTCGATCCCGCCGCTCACCGGCCTCGGCGAGGCGGTGCCCGCGTCGCAGGCCGGCGTGCTCGCCGCCAGCCCGCTCTTCGGGTCGCCGGCCGGCAGCGTCACGGTCTTCCCCTACCCGAACCGTGAGGGCACCTGGTTCGTCGCGGTGGTCCGCCAGCGCGTGGACGACAAGCCCGTCGCCACGGAGCAGGCGCCCGCCCTCGACGACGCCTCGAAGACCGCGATCGGAATGCGCCAGCTGCAGCCGCTGTTCGACCAGGACGACGTGCGGATCAACAAGCGATACGGCGTGTGGGATGTTGTGGGCATGAACGTCCTCCAGAACCTGGACGCCGCCCAGGGCCTCGTGCTGCCCCAGGGTGGTTCCGGCCGTACGCAGCAGTGAGCACGGGCGTCGTCGTGGTCGTCCGCGGGGCGACGCTGCCCGCCGCGGCGCTGAAGATCCTGCGTGACGCCACCGCCGTGTACGCGGCCACCGACGTGGACGCGAGCGTGTTCGGGGTCCCGGCCGTGACCGAGGCGCCTTCGCTGAGGGACGTCGTGCTGCTCGCCGGGTCGCGGGACGAGCCCGCGGCGTCGCTGCTCATCGCGACCGGCGCGGAGGTCATCGAGACGCCGGCGCCGCCGCTGGTCGAGGCCGCCGAGGTGATGGACCGGCTCCGCTCGCCGGGTGGCTGCCCGTGGGACGCGGCCCAGACGCACGAGTCGCTGCGGCAGTACCTGGTCGAGGAGACCTACGAGCTGCTCGACGCCATCGAGTCGGGCGACCGCGAGGCACTGCGCGAAGAGCTCGGCGACGTCCTGCTCCAGGTGCTCTTCCACGCGCGGGTCGCGGCCGAAGACCCCGAAGACCCCTTCGGCATCGACGACGTCGCCGCCACGCTCGTCGCGAAGCTGGTCGGCCGGCACCCGCACGTCTTCGCCGACGCCGACCGGGTGCACACGGTCGAGCACCAGAACCTCAAGTGGGAAGAGCTGAAGCAGCAGGAGAAGCAGCGCAGGTCCATTGTGGACGGCGTGGCGCTCGGCCAGCCCGCGGTGGCGCTGGCCGGCAAGCTCGGGCAGCGTTCCGGGCGCGCGGGCATCCCGCTCGACCTCTTCCCGGCCGGCACCGCCGCCGCCGCCCAGCTGTTCCGCATCGCGGCCACGGCGCGGCGCGCGGGCGTCGACCCCGAGGGCGAGCTGCGGGCGCTGGCGAAGCAGTTCGCCAACGACCTCCGGGCCGCCGAGCAGGCCGCGCGGGACGCCGGGCTGGAGCCGACGACCTTGGAGGCCGACGGCTGGCGGAAGTTCTGGCCCTCGGTGTGACGCAGCACACAATCGGGTGAGAACCGTTTCCGCGCGTCCGGCGTCTTGCCTGGTGTGAGACAGAAGCCACTGGAGGACGCCGACGAGGAGCACCTCGTCCGGCGCGCGGCCAAGGGCGATCGTGCGGCGTTCGAGGAGCTCTACCGCCGCACGTCGCCCTGGCTCGCCGTGCGCCTGCGCCGCCGGTGCGCCGACGAGCAGGTCGTCGCCGAGGTCATGCAGGAGACGTACCTGGCCATCTGGCGCGCGGCGGGCTCCTTCGCGGGGGCCGCGACCGGCGGGAGCGCGGTCGGCTGGGTGTGGACGATCGCGGCACGACGGCTGGTCGACGCGTTCCGGCGCCGGGCGCACCACGCCGACCTGCCGGTGGAGGTGGCCCTCGACGTCGCGCCGGTGCCGGCGGCGGAGGACGTCGCCCTGGCGGCGACGATCGGTGACGAGGTCGGTGACGCGCTGCGCGACCTCGCGCCCGAGCTGCGGCAGGTGCTGCAGGCGATGGTGCTCGACGGGCTGACCGTCCGGGAGACCGCCGTCCTGCTGGGGCTGCCGGAAGGAACCGTCAAGACCCGCGCCCGCCGGGCGCGGATCGCGATGCGGGAGGCACTGTCATGACCCATGCGTCGGACGAGCTCATCGCCGAGTACGTGGCGGGTTACTGCCTCCCGGCCGACCGGCTGTGGGGACTCGAGGCCCACCTCGAGACGTGCCGGGAGTGCCGGGCGCGGCTCGCCGCGGTGGCGCCCGTCCAGCCGGTGGTGGACGTCGTCTGGAACCGGCTCGGCGCCGAGATCGAGCTTTCGGGCGTCCCGTTCCACGGGCCGCCCGTGCGACCCCGGGCCCGGTACCGGAGCCGGCGGCGGTGGCTCGACACGTGGGTCACCCCGGTGATGCTGCCGTGGCTCGGGATGATCGTGCTGCTCACGCTGCTCGCGGTGGCGTTCGACCGCATCGGGAGCTCGCTGCTGGACGTGACGGCGGTGCAGCTCTTCGCGCCGATGCTGCCGGTGGCGGGCGTCGCCGTGTCGTGGGCGCGGGGGTTGGATCCGGCGTACGAAGTCGTCGTCGCGACGCCGCGGGCCGGGCTGTACCTGATCGCGCGGCGGACGCTGGCGGTGCTCGTCGTCGTCCTGCCGGTGCTCGGGGTCGCCGGGTGGCTGACCGGCACGGCCCTCGCGCTCTGGCTGCTGCCGAGCCTGGCCTTCACCACGGGGACGCTCGCGCTGGGTGGCCTGATCGGCATTACCCGCGCGGCGTACACGCTGGTCGCGGTGTGGGGCGCGGGACTGGTGCTGCCCACCGTGGTGGCCCATGAGCAACCGTTTGCGCTCAGCACCGGCGCGTTGCCGGTGTGGGCGGGGATCTTCGCGCTGACGTCGGTGGTCGTCGCCCTGCACAAGGGCGCGTTCACCCGGCTCGGCGCGCGCAACTAGGGAGGAAGAACATGCGTGCAGTCGGGGCCGCCGAGGTCGCGCCCACGGCCTACGCCTGGGAAATCCAGGCCGAGGGGCTGAAGGTGCGGGTCGGCCGGAAGAAGATGGCCGTGGACGGGGTGGACCTGTCACTCGGCAAGGGGGTGCACGGCTTGCTCGGGCCCAACGGCGCGGGCAAGACGACGCTGATCCGGGCGCTGGCGACAGTGCTCCGGCCGGCGGAAGGCAGGTTGTCGCTGCTCGGTGCGCCGGCCGGGGGGCCCACCGGGCAGCGCGGCCTGCGCCGGCGGATCGGCTACCTGCCGCAGAACTTCGGGTTCTACAAGCGGTTCACCGTCCGGGAGTTCGTCGAGTACATCGCGTGGCTCAAGGAGGTGTCCAAAGAGGACATCCCCGGCGCGGTGCAGCGCGCGATCGAGCGGGTGGGGCTCGCCGACCGCGCGGACGACCGGATGAAGACGCTGTCGGGCGGCATGGTCCGGCGGGTCGGGATCGCGCAGGCGATCGTCAACGACCCGGACATCCTGCTGCTGGACGAGCCGACCGCCGGGCTCGACCCGGCGCAGCGCGTGCGGTTCCGCGAGCTGGTGCAGGAGCTCGGCCAGGACTCGTGCGTGCTGATCTCGACGCACCTGGTCGAGGACGTCGGCACGGCGTGCTCCGACGTCGTCCTGTTCGACGAGGGCAAGCTGGTGTTCCAGGGGACGCCGGAGGCGCTGGCTGCGGCCGGCACCGCGGCGCACGTGGGGGACAGCCCGATCGAGCGTGGCTACTCGGCGCTGCTCAACCACGAACCGGGCAAGGGGGCTTGGTGATGATCCTGCGCACCGAACTGCGGCGCTCGATCGCGCCCTGGGCCGGGCTGGCGCTGCTCGTGGTGGCGCTCGGCCTCCTGTTCCTGCTGTCCGGGCCGTGGTGGAAGGTGCCGGCGCCGTGGACGGGGAACACGACGACCACCGCCCTGTGGCTGCGGTTCATGCTGGTGTTCCTGTGGCCGGTCGCCGTCGGCGCCGGGGCGATCCAGGGCATGCGCGACAGCCGTTCCGGCATGGTCGAACTGCTGTCCACGACGTCGCGGCCGGGCTGGCACCGGGCGATCAGGCTGGCCGGAGCGGTGGGGGCGCTGAGTGCGCTCGGGTTCCTGCTGGTGTTCGGCGTCGGCTTGGTGGAGGTGCTGGCACACGGCGGGTTCGTGTCCGCGATCTTCGTGCCGGTCATCCTCGTCGGCCTGCTCGCCATCGTGGCCGGGAGCTGGGCCGGCCTGGCGATCGGGCGGCTCCTGCCGCACCCGCTGACCGCGCCCGCGCTGGCCGTGCTGACCCTGGTGGTGTCGGTGGTGGCCTGGACGTCGCTCGAAGAGAGCGTGCTGTCGATGGCCTACAGCCCGTTCGGGCTGCTCGCGCCGACCCTCGGGCAGCCCCGGGGCACGCTGGTGACGACGGCGGCTTCGGTGAACCTCGGGCAGGCGGCGTGGTTCGTGGGTCTGGCCGTGACGGGATTCCTGCTGCTGGCAGCGAACTCCGTGCGGGCCAGGGTCCTCGGCCTGCTGCCGCTGGTGGCCGGCGCGGCGATCGCGCTGCCGGTCTTCCCGGCTTCCGCCGACGGGCTGCTGGTCCCCGACGGCGTCGCCGCCCAGAAGCTCTGCGACGGGCCGATCTGCGTCACCCGGGCGCACGAGGACAGGCTGGCCGCGCTGGCCGGGCCGGGGCGCGAAGCACTGGCCATGCTGGCGAAGCTGCCCGGCGCGCCCACCCGGATCGAAGAGCGGATCGCGCCGACCTCGTTCACCATCCCGGCCACCCGCGATCCCGGCGTCGTCTACCTCAACTTCCAGCGCGACGACAACCTGCTCACGGCGAACGCGGACGAGCTGCGGCTCGCGGTGCTGTCCGGGGCCGGACTGCCATCGTGCTTGCCCCCGAGCTACGGCGACCTGACCGACGTGGGCGGCCGCATGATCGCGGCGGCGTACTTCACCGGCGAGCTGAAGCCGCTGCCCGAGTTCGGTGCGGGGTGGGCCACCCGTCAGCCCAGTCCGATCGACGATGCGTGGGCGAAGTTCCGCGCGCTACCGGACGACGTCCGGTTTTCGCGGATGGTCGCGCTGCGCCGGATGTTGCTGACGTGTCAGGGCGACCCGCTCAACACGCTGGTGCCGGGGGCCATGAGATGAGGTGGGCGACGCTCTACGCGCGTTCGCGGCAGGTCCCGGCGGCGTTCACGGCCTTGCTGGTCGCCACGGCGGGGGTGTGGTTCCTGGCGCGTGACTCGTGGTCGCCGATCCCGGTCATGCTGACGCTGACGGCGGGCATCGCGGTGGCGGCGATCGGCCTCAGCGGCCAAGACCCGGACCTGGACCGCACCGCGGCGCTGCCGTGGCCGGTCCGGCGGTTCGCGCACCTGGCCCTGATCGGCCTGGCGGCCGGGGGCGCGGTGCTGGCGGTCCAGGAGCTGGGCACGCTGACTGTCGACTTGTCGATCATCCTGCGCGACGCGGCGGGGCTGCTGGGCCTGGCCGGCCTGGCGGCGACGGTCGCGGGCGGCCAGTACGGCTGGACGCTTCCGCTCGTCTGGGCGGGCATAACGCCCTTCGTCCAGAACGACGGCTCGACGACGAGCCACGTCGTGGCCTGGATGCTGCAGCCGGCGGGGACGGCGGCGGCCACCTGGACCGCGCTGGTACTGGCAGTCGCGGGCACCGCGGCCTACACGGCTTGGGGCGGCCGCCGCTGACACCGGCCAACCGGCGAGGCCGCCACGGGAACCCCCAGAGTCCCGTGGCGGCCGCCGGACCTCAGACGTCGCGGATGTTCGTCGCCAGCTCCAGCGGCTCCCGGTCCCAGTCCTCCACGCCGAACGCCAGGATCCGCGAAGGGTGGATGCGGATCACGGCGTCGTCGAAGTGGTTGTCCGGCAGGTTCACCTCGGCCAGCGCCTCCGCGCGGCCGCGGATCTCCAGGCAGCGCACCCGCCACGGGTTCGTCGACGGCAGGTCGTCGACGACGAACGCGACGTGGTCGTCGGCCGCCAGGTTGCGGAACTTCTTGCTGCCGCGCAGGTTGTGGCCGGTGACGTCGATCGTCTTCTCGTCCGGGTTGTACCGGAAGCCGACCGGGTTGACCTGCAGCGTTCCGTTCGGCTGCCGGGTGGCGAGCCGGCCCAGCGGCTGGGCGTCGAGGTAGGCGAGCTCTGCTTCGGTGAACATACCCCGAAGCATTCAACTTCAAGGGAGCTTGAAGTCAAGCGAACGGGCCGCCGAACGCCAGCTCCGTGAAGCGCGAGGCGATGCGCCGGTGCGCCGCGCCGTCGGGGTGCAGCTCGTCCGGCAGCGGGAACTCGGCGTAGTCGGCCGGGCCGTACAGCGAAAGCCCGTCCAGGTAGTGCAACTGCGGGTCCTGCCGCTCCGACGTGATGCGCGCCAGCTCGGCGCGGACCACCTCCAGCGTCAGCTTCCCGGCCGCGACCTCGGCCGGGTCGCCGGTGGCCCGGAACCGCACCACGCCCGAGGCCAGCGCCTCGTGGTCGAAGTCGCCGGGGCCGGGCGTCCGCTCGTGGATCGGGCAGTACAACGGCGAGACGACCAGCAGCGGCGCCGACGGGTGGCCTTCGCGGATCGTGTCCAGGAACCCGTGCACGGCCGGGCCGAACGCGCGCAGGCGCATCAGGTCGGCGTTGACGATGTTGATGCCGAGCTTGACGCTGACCACGTCGGCCGGGGTGTCCCGCAGCGCGCGGGCGGTGAACGGGTCGAGCAGCGCGTTGCCGCTGAAGCCCAGGTTGACCAGCTCGACCCCGGCGGACAACGCGGTCAACGCGGTCCACGTCGTCGAGGGACTGAGCGCGTTCGAGCCCTGGCTGATCGAGCTGCCGTGGTGCAGCCACACCCGGTCCAGGGACGACGCGGGCGAAACCGGAGCGTCCGTCCGGAGGGCGACCAGCGCGGTCATCTCGTTGTGCGGCAACCAGATCTCGACGTCCTTGAGGTGCCCGGGCAGCTCGGCGAACCGCACGCCGCCGGGCGCGGTGGCCTGCGCGGCGAGCTTGCCGTCCACGAGCAGGTCGTACACGCCGTCCGGACGGGGTGGCGCGCCCGGATATTCCACCTTGGTCGGCAGCGTCTCCAGCTCGATGACGCTGGCCGTCGTACGGAACCGCAGGTGGACGCCGGCGGGCTGCGCGTCGGCCATCGCGAGCCGCGGGTCGGTGTTCTGCGCCCGCGCGCGGGCGGGCAGCCGGTGCGGCACCAGGCCGCGTGGGGTGTCTTCGAGTTCGAGGGCGCCGCGCACGAGGTCGGCGGTCAGCGGGGTGGTGATCAAGGTCGTGGCCAATCGCGCAGAAGGGAATCGAGGACGTCGAGGAGGCGGGCCCAGGTGTCGGCGGACGCCGGCGAGCTGTGGTCGAAGCCGCCGTCGGCTTCGAGGGCGACGAACCCGCGGAAGAAGCTGCCGAGCAGCCGGACGGCGTGCGTCTGGTCCGGCCCGGTCAGGTCGTAGCCGCGCAGGATCGCGCGCATCAGCTGCGCGTGCCGGACGCCCGCGCTCGCCGCCGCGGTCTCCGGGTCGAGCCGCAGCTGCGCCGCGGCGAACCGGCCGGGGTGCTCCCGGGCGTAGTCGCGGTAGACGCCGGCGAACGCGACCAGCGCCTCCCGCCCGGCCCGGCCGGCCAGCGCGGCGGCGGCCCGGTCGGCGAGCTCGTCCAACGCGAGCAGCGCGATCCGCGTCCGCAGGTCGTGCGCGTTCTTGACGTGCGAATACAGGCTGGCGACCTTGACGTCGAACCGCCGCGCCAGCTCCGACGGCGTCACCTGCTCGAAGCCGAGTTCGTCGGCCAGCTCGGCGCCCGCTTGCACCACGCGTTCCGTGGTCAATCCGGCACGAACCATCACTACGCCCCCTTTGCCTAAAGAGAGCATAGATCAGCCTAAAGGCATTAGGCAAACAGCGCGTCGCCCCAGGAGCCGGTCGGCGAGACACCCGGCGGCACCGCGAAGTGCGCCGAACCCGTGTGCTGGACGTACTCCATCATCGCGTCCTTCGACGACAGCGCCTGCTGCATCGGCACGTACTGCTTCCGCGTGTCCCGGTTGAACGCCAGGAAGAACAGCCCCGCCTCGAGGTGGCCGACGCCGTCGGAGCCGTCGACGAAGTTGTAGCCGCGGCGCAGGATCCGCACGCCGTTCAGCGCCTGGTGCGAGGCCAGCCGGACGTGCGCGTCCGCCGCGATCACCTTCTCGCCGCCCGCGCCGCCGACGTCGAGGTCCAGCTCGTCGAACTCCGCGGTCTGGCCCAGCGGGGCGCCGGTGCCCTTCGTGCGGCCGACGATCTGCTGCTGGCCGTCGAGGGTTTCGCGGTCCCACGTCTCGATGTGCATCCGGATCCGGCGCGCCACCAGGTACGAGCCGCCGGCCATCCACGCCGGGCCGTCGGCCGCCGTGGCCCAGACCTGGTCGCGCAGGAAGTCGGTGTCCTCGGACTTGATGTTGTTCGTGCCGTCCTTGAAGCCGAACAGGTTCCGCGGTGTCTGCTGCGCGCGCGACGTCGAGGAGCTGCGGCCGAAGCCGAGCTGCGACCAGCGGACCGCGGTGACGCCGAAGCCGAGCCGCACCAGGTTGCGGACCGCGTGCACCGCCACCTGCGGGTCGTCCGCGCAGGCCTGGATGCACAGGTCGCCGCCGCCGCGGGCCGGGTCGAGCTTGTCCTTCGGGAACAGCGGCAGGTCGATCAGCTGCGGCGGCCGCTTCCCCGCGAGGCCGAAGCGGCCGTCGAACAGCGACGGCCCGAAGCCGATGGTCAGCGTCAGGTGCGACGCGGGCAGGTCGAGCGCCTCGCCCGTGTCACCGGGTGGCGCGTAGTCGCCGCTGCCCACCGCGCCGTTCGGCACGACCTCCTGGCCCGCCGTCATCCGGCGGGCCGCGTCGGTCCACGTCTTGAGCAGCTGCCGCAGCTTCGCCGGGTCCTTGGTGGTGACGTCGAGGGCGGCGAAGTGCAGGTTCGCCTGGGCCGGCGTGACGATCCCGGCCTGGTGCTCGCCGTGGAAGTCGACGGTGGTCACCGACGCCTCGGCGTTGCCGCTCGTCGCCTTGTCGATCCCGATGCCCGCCGCGGCTCCGGCCCCGGCGAGCGCGACACCCGCTCCCGCCAGGCCGAAGAGCTTCCGGCGGGAGACGCGGGTGCCGTCTTCACTCACTTGGAAACAACCTCCGCGACCTTGCTCAGCGGCTCGCCCAGGGCGTCGACGGCCGAGGCGAACGCCTTGATCTCGTCCTGGGACAGCTGGTTGTAGAGCTTGTAGCCGTCACCGACGCGCGTCTTGTCGAGCAGGCCCTGGACGTTCGCGAACTCCTTGTCCAAAGTGGACACGAGGGCGGCGTCGCGCTCCTGCAGCAGCGGCCGCAGCGAGGCGATCGCGCCCTTCGAACCGTCCACGTTGGCCTGGAAGTCCCACAGGTCGGTGTGCGAGAAGGTCTCCTCCTCGCCGGTGATCTTGCCGGTGGCGACCTCGTCGAGCAGGCCCTTCGCGCCGTTGGCCAGGTCGAGCGCGGTCAGCTCGAGGGTCTTGGACTTGGCGACCAGGTCCTTGACGTCGGTCAGCAGCTTGTCCGCGATCTGCGGGCTGTCGGCCTGCAGGCCGGTCACGTAGAGGTCCTTCTCGAGGCGGTGGAAGCCGGTGAACTGCTGGCCCTGCTCGAGGTCCGCCTCGCGGACGTCGATGGCCGGGTCCAGGTCGCCGAACTTCTCGGCGACCGGCTCGATGCGCTCGTAGTAGATGCGGGTGCGCGCGTACGCGGCCTTCGCCTCGTCGACCTTGCCGGCCTTGACGAGGTCGACGAACTTGCCCGTCTCCTCCTCCAGCGCGGCGGAGTTGTTCGCGACGTAGTCGGCGTAGCTCTTGGTGGCCTGGGCCTTCTGCGCGTTGGCGTCGGCCTGCTTAGGCGCGCCACCGGTGATCGTGAAGTCGCCGCGGATGCCGTTGCCGGCCATGCCCGGCTTGCACGCCGTCTGGTACTTGCCGGCGTCGGAGGCTTCGACGATCAGGCGCCGGTTGAGCCCGGGCGCGATGTTCTCGACCTCGCCGACGATCCGGTCGCCCTCGGCGTAGAGGTAGAACTCGGTGACCTTGGTGCCCTTGTTGGTGATCTCGAAGGTCACGTTGCCCGCGGCGGCGGTGTTCGCCGAGACGGTGCAGGCGGAGTCGGACGCCTCGACCTTGATCGGACCTCCGGCCGCGCCGGTTTCGTTCCCGGTGCTGCCCTGGCTGTCGCACGCGGCCAGCGTCACCAGTACGGCGGCGCCGGCCACCACGGCCAGCGGGGTTCTGTGGGTCTTGCGCACGGTCACTCCTTCGAGGCGGCCGCGGCGGCGGGCGCCGGCGCGGTCTTCTTGCTGGGCTTGAGGAAAAGGGGCAGCACGATGACGACGTAGGCGACCCACGCGATGGCCTGCAGCACGGTCGTCTGCTGCGAGTAGTTGAAGATCCCCTTGAGCAGGGCGCCGTACCAGGACGTCTCCGGCAGCACGTTCGAAGCGTCGAAGGCCAGGGTGGTGATGCCGGGCAGGAAGGCGGCCTCCTGCAGGTCGTGCAGGCCGTAGCCGAGCACGCCCGCGGCGACGAACACGAGCAGGACGCCGGTGATCGTGAAGAACTTGGCGAGGTTGAACCGGACGGCGCCCTTGTAGAGCAGCCACGCCAGGAGCACCGCCGCCACGATGCCGACGGCGAACCCGATCAGCGGCTGCACGGTGTCCGACTGCGCGGCCTGGACGGTCGAGTAGAAGAACACCGCGGTTTCGAGGCCTTCGCGCCCGACCGCGAGGAACGACAGCAGCAGCACGGCCATCGGGCCGACGTTCAGCGCGTCGTCCATTTTCCCGCGCAGCTCGGCGGCGATGCTCTTCGACGCCTTGCGCATCCAGAAGATCATCGCCGTGACGAACACGACCGCGACGATCGACAGGCTCCCGCCGAGCAGCTCCTGGTGCTCGAACGACAACTGGGCGGTCGTGTAGGTGAGGACCGCGCCGAAGGCGATCGACAGCAGCACCGCGGCGCCGACGCCCGGCCACACCCAGCGCAGCGCGTGGCGGCGGTCGGTCTTGACCAGGAACGCCACCAGGATGCTGACGACCAGCGCGGCTTCCAGGCCTTCGCGCAGCCCGATCAACGCGCTCGAGAACACCACTGGTCCGCCTCCTGAGATTTTCTGGGTCCAGGAAGTTTTTAGGTAAGGCTCACCTGTAAGTCCAGTGGGCGAAGGGCGGCCCGAAACGATGCAACCGGACAAACAGGACGTGGCTACGAAGTTAGGTTAGGGTAACCGCAGGTCAGGGCCTTGCGCGTCGACTCGATAACGAATTCTGTGACGTCGCTGGCAGCGGACCTGTTTTTACCCTCCGCTTGCCTGGTCAGGCGGTTGGGGGACCCCCTTGAGTGGCTCCGTAACCTGTTCGGGTGGCCGAAACCGCTCAGCCGACCGTCACGCCTCCGTCGTCGCCTCCGGGCCCGCCCAGGCGGTACGTCGGCCGGGTGGCACTCGCGCTCGGGCTCGTCGTCGCCGGCGTGGTCCTCGTCCTCACGATCGGCATCCGGGACCCGGACGCCCCGGCGTCGGCCCCGCCGGTGCAACCGGCGCTGGTCATCCCGGAGCAGCGCCCGCAGCCCGGCGCCGAGTCGCCGCGCGCCGGGCTCGCCGCCCCGGTCGACCGGCCGGCGGTGTCCGACCAGGTCGAGCTGGACGCGTGGGCGACCCGCGTCGCGGACAAGACGCACGTCCCGGTGCGCGTGCTCGCCGCGTACGGTCGGGCGGAGATGTGGATGCAGCGCCAGAAGCCGACGTGCCACCTCTCGTGGGCGACGCTGGCGGGCATCGGCCGGGTCGAGACCGGCCGGGGAGACTTCGACCTCTCGGCGATCGGCGCGAACGGCCGCGTCGTGAAGCCGGTGATCGGCCCGCCGCTCGACGGCTCGCCGGGCGTCCCGGCGGTGCACGACACCGACGGCGGCAGGCTCGACGGCGACAAGTCGTGGGACCACGCGATCGGCCCCCTGCAGTTCCTGCCGTCGACGTGGAAGAAGTACCAGGAGCGCGCCAACGGTGACGGCGGCACGCCGGACCCGCAGAACGTCGACGACGCGGCCTTCACGGCGGCGCGCTACCTGTGCTCGGGCGGCGACGACCTGGGCACCCCGGCGGGCTGGTGGCGCGCGATCCTGTTCTACAACCCGGGAGTCGCGTACGGCCAGGACGTCTTCAGCGCGGCGGACGCCTACGCGGAGGCGAGCGTCGCGCCTTAGAGCTCGCGGTCGGCGAAGAACGGCGTGACGGCCATGAGCACCAGCAGCAGCAAGCCGGCGTAAGCACCCAGTGTGACGAAGATCGACATTTCCGGTTCCTCCCTCGTACGGTCTGGAACCAGCTTCGCCGGACGAGGGGGTGCCGCGGATCGGCCGAGGGGCCCGGACGGGTCAGCCGAAAGTCTGAGACCGTGGGGGCCGTTCGGCACTGGCGGCTAGTGCTCGCGCAGCGCGATGTGCGCCTTGACCTCGCTGATCGCCTCGAGGTACTCCGGCACCGGGTTCATCGCCGACGCCATCCGCATCTGGGCCAGGGCCTCGACGAACCGGCCGAGGCGCTGCAGGGTCCGGCCCAGGACGAACCGGGCGTAGTGGTCGGTCGGGTCCAGCTCCAGCACCCGGGTGAAGGCCTGCTCGGCGCGCCGCAGCTGCGCGGAGTGGAAGTACGCGCGCCCGGCCAGGAGGTGGACCGACGGCTTGTCCGTTTCGGATTCCAGCAAGGGCTGCAACGCCTTCAGGGCGTCCAGCGGACGGCGCTGGCCGACCAGATCCTCGGCCTGGCGGAAGGCATGGAACCGCGACTCCTCGGGAGGCTGCGAAGCAGCTGCGGCGTCCGTCATGGTCATCCCACGTTACCAATCCGGCCAAAAGTAGGCCATCCCTTCGGGCGGCGCGTGACCGCTGCCAGGGAGCCATTCGGCCGTGACTGTGGCCGGATCGGTAACCATCGGTGCAGTACCTCGGAAGAGGGGCTTGCACACGCCTCCGAACGGGACGTGATGGACTGTGGCGCCATGAGCAGCCCGTACCGGGGCCTGGCGCCCTACCTGTACTACTCCGACGCCACGGCGGCGCTCGCCTGGCTGACCAGGGTCTTCGGGTTCACCGAGGAGGTCCGGTTCTGCGACGGGGCCGGCGAGGTCTTCCAGGCGACGCTGCGCGCGGGCGACGCGCGGATCCAGCTCGCCGGCGTCGGGCCGGACTACTGGCCGGCCAAGGGCGTCGACGGGCCGGTCGGCCAGCTCAACATCCTCTACGTCGACGACGTCGACGAGGTCCACGCCCGGATCGAGGCGGCGCTCGGCGACGAGGCCGAGCTCGACCCGCCGCAGGACCAGCCCTACGGCGCCCGGGTGTTCACCGTCGCCGATCTCGGCGGCAACAGCTGGACGTTCTGGCAGCAGACGTCCGAGACCGTGGACCTGCCGCCCGGCTGGCAAGCGGTCCGCACTGACGAGTGAGTGACCGGCCGTGCCTCCAACGGGTGAACTGCGGCGACGGCTAGGCTGGGCGCGAAACCGCAGGCACGACGCACCGAGGAGCATGGCGTGGCTCTCATCGAGCAGGTAGGCGCGCGCGAGATTCTGGACTCGCGCGGCAACCCGACCGTCGAGGTGGAGGTGGCCCTCGACGACGGAACGCTGGCGCGGGCCGCGGTCCCGTCGGGTGCGTCCACCGGTGAACACGAGGCGGTCGAGCTGCGGGACGGCGACACCGGCCGCTACAACGGCAAGGGCGTCGAGCGCGCGGTCGCCGCGGTGCTCGACGAGATCGGCCCGGAGATGGTCGGCATCGAAGCCGTCGACCAGCGGATCGTGGACCAGAAGCTGGTCGACCTCGACGGCACGCCGGCGAAGTCCCGCCTCGGCGCGAACGCCATCCTCGGCGTCTCGCTGGCCGTCGCGAAGGCCGCCGCCGAGTCGGCCGAGCTGGAGCTGTTCCGCTACCTGGGCGGGCCGAACGCGCACGTGCTGCCCGTGCCGATGCTGAACATCCTCAACGGTGGTTCGCACGCGGACAGCAACGTCGACGTCCAGGAGTTCATGATCGCGCCGATCGGCGCGGAGACCTTCCGCGAGGCCCTGCGCTGGGGCGCCGAGGTCTACCACTCGCTGAAGTCGGTGCTGAAGGGCCGCGGCCTTTCGACCGGTCTGGGCGACGAAGGCGGCTTCGCGCCGAACCTGGCGAACAACCGCGAAGCGCTCGACCTGATCCTGCAGGCCATCGAGAAGGCCGGCTACGCCCCGGGCCGCGACGTCGCGCTCGCGCTCGACGTCGCCGCGACGGAGTTCTTCGCCGACGGCGCGTACACCTTCGAAGGCAGCAAGAAGAGCGCGGAGCAGATGTCGGCGTACTACGCCGAGCTGATCCGCGACTACCCGATGGTCTCCATCGAGGACCCGCTGAGCGAGGACGACTGGGACGGCTGGGTCACCCTGACCGCCGACATCGGCGAGAAGGTCCAGATCGTCGGCGACGACCTGTTCGTCACCAACCCGGACCGGCTCGAGGAGGGCATCACCCGCCGCGCCGCCAACGCGCTGCTGGTGAAGGTCAACCAGATCGGCACCCTGTCCGAGACGCTCGACGCGATCTCGCTCGCGACGTCGTTCGGCTACAAGTCGATGATGAGCCACCGTTCCGGCGAGACCGAGGACACGTTCATCGCGGACCTCGCGGTCGCGACCGGCGTCGGCCAGATCAAGACCGGCGCCCCGGCCCGCGGCGAGCGGATCGCCAAGTACAACCAGCTGCTGCGCATCGAGGAGACCCTCGGTGACGCCGCCCGGTACGCCGGCGAGCTGGCCTTCCCGCGGTTCAGCGCCGAGGGCTGAGCCTGCATGGCCGACCGGGGGAGGACGACACGCAACCGCCGAGGCGGCGGCGGGGCCACGCGGGCCAACCGGCCCGCGCCGGCCCGCCGTCCCGAGGCGGTGCGGCGCCGTACCGGTGACGTGGACACGACTCGGGCCCGGCTACGCCGGAGCCTGGCGGCGAAACGCGCGTCCGGTGCGGCGAAGGTGCTCGGCATGTCCACCACCCGCCGCGCGGCGGTGGTGGCGATCGTGGTGTGCGCGCTCGCGTTCACCATCGCCGTGCCCCTGCGCACGTACCTCGCCCAGCGCACCGAGATCCGCGAACAGCAGGCCCAGCAGGCCCAGCTGCAGCAGACGGTCGCTCAGCTCCAGGGCCGCAAGTCCGAGCTGAGCGACCCGGCGCAGATCGAGGCCGAGGCCCGGCGCCGGCTGCGGTACGTCAAGCCGGGCGAGACGCCGTACATCGTCCAGCTGCCCGAGGACAAGGCCCCGGACGCGGCGCCCCCGCCGGGACAGCAGCAGGTCCCGGACGGCTCCTGGTACGAGAACCTCTGGAACCAGGTCTCCGGCGGCTGAGCCCCGCTTCGGGCCACGCATTAGCCTTGAGTGCGTGAACAGCACGCAGCAGCACCGGTTCGAGCCCGTCACCGACGCCGACCGCGAGATCATCGCGGAGCAGCTCGGACGGCCGCCGCGGGCGCTGCGGGCCGTGGCCGCGCGGTGCCCGAGCGGGCACCCGTCGGTTGTGCAGACCAGCCCGCGGCTGGAGAACGGCACGCCGTTCCCGACCCTCTACTACCTGACCTGCCCGAAGCTGAACTCGATGATCGGCACGATCGAGGCGTCCGGGCTCATGAAGGAGATGACCGAGCGGCTCGCCACCGACCCCGAGCTCGCCGCGCTTTACCAGCGGACCCACGAGACCTACCTCGCCGAGCGCGACGCGATCGAACCCCTCGGCCACCAGGTCACCGCGGGGGGCATGCCCGGCCGCGTCAAGTGCCTGCACGTGCACGTCGCCCACTCGCTGGCGGTCGGTCCCGGGGTGAATCCGTTCGGTGACGAGACGCTGGAGCTCCTTAAGACGAACGGGTGGCCCTCGGGGGACTGTGCCGAGTAACGCTCGCGGCACGTAAACAGATAACTGGGCTGGGTGAGCGAAAACCCCCGTCCGGCGAGATCCAGACTCCCGAAGGGGTGAAACCGCGCCCCGGGTACGGCAGGCTGTCACCCGAGGGTGGGTGACCGATCCGGCCAGGAGGACTTCGAGCCATGCGCGTGCGGCGACTGCCTGACGCAGTCGGGAGCCACACCCGAAGATTCGGGATCCGCCACCGCACCGCGTTCCCCCTGATCGCCGGCATCTTCGCGGTGGTCCCGGCGCTCGTGGCCGGTGCCGGCACCCTCGGCTGGCTCGGCGGGAGCGGTGACCACACCCGCGACGCCGTGCTCGGCCAGGGCTACGACCCCGGCCACGCCGCCATCCAGCAGATCGCCGTCGACGGCACCCTCCCCGGCGCCCCCACCCCGCTGCCGCTCCCGGCGTACGAACTCCCCGACGGCCCCCTCGGCATCCCCGCCACCGCGCTCGCCGCGTACAAGAACGCCGCCGACATCCTCGGCCGCGAGCAGGCCGCGTGCCACATCGACTGGGCCCTGATCGCCAGCATCGGCCGGATCGAGTCCAACCACGCCCGCGGTGGGTACGTCGACGCGAACGGCACCACCCGCGAGCCCATCCTCGGCCCCGAGCTCAACGGCCAGGGCGCGTTCGCCGCGATCCCGGACACCGACCACGGCGAGCTCGACACGGACCCGGTGTGGGACCGCGCGGTCGGCCCGACCCAGTTCATCCCGGCGACCTGGCGCGGTTACGCCTCCGACGGCAACGGCGACGGCAAGTCCGACCCCAACAACATCTTCGACGCGGCCCTGGCCACCGGCCGCTACCTCTGCTCCGGCGGCTTCGACCTGGCGAACGCGGACCAACTGCGCGGCGCGATCTACCGCTACAACAACTCCGACACGTACGTGAACACCGTGATCCTGTGGGCCGAGGCCTACCGCAACGGGATCATGCAGGTGCCGGACAGCACGGTCCCGATCGGCGCCCCGAACGCGGCGGCCGGCCCGCCCGCACCGTCGGTCCCGCCGCCCCCGGTCCCGACCACGACGCCGACCGGCCCGCCGCCGCCGACGACGTCCCAGCCGCCGACGACCACGAAGCAGCCCTCTTGCGCGCCGCCGACCACGACGGTCACCACGACGACGGTCACGAGCACGACCACGACGACGACCCCGCCGCCGACGACCACGACGACGCCTCCCGGTGAGACCTCGCCGAGCCCGACCACGACGCCGACCCCGACGTGCGGGCAGACGGTCACCTCGGTCACGACGACGACCACCCCGACCACGACCACGGCGTCGCCCACCGGCTGAGGAGCCGGCCCGGGAGGTCGCGAATGACTCATTCGCGGCGCCGGATGTCCCGAATGAGTCATTCGCGAC
>NZ_JBEZHS010000052.1:0-45428 GCF_040650695.1 Amycolatopsis sp. NPDC048633 | reverse complement strand
CCGACCGAGCTGGGCAATCTGGTCCTGATGTGCGCTCATCACCATCGGCTGTTGCATCGTTCGGGTTGGCAGGTCCGCATCGCTGCCGACGGTCTACCGGAGTTCTTGCCGCCGGTGTTCCTGGACAGGCGCCGAAAACCCAGGCGCAACAACCTCCACCAACCGTTGCCCTTCGCAGCCTGAGCATGGGAAAGGCCCGCAGCCACCGGCTACGGGCCTACACCCACGCCCCAAGCAATCCGCGCCTATCGGTGGGTCGCAAGCCCCCGCTCCGCACCTCAGGCCCCGCAACCACCCAACCGGCCAGCCACCCATCCGCAACCCACGCAAGCGACCAGCCACTCGGCCGTAAACCCAGTTCATTCAGAGCCTGCAAACGGGCAGCGCTTCCAGACCCCGGCCTGGACCATCCGCACCCGCGCCACGAGGCCGGGCTGACTCACCGGGACGCGGATGATCCACCGGGATCGCTCCTCAGCCACTCAGCGTCCGAGCCGAAAAGAATTGCGGATACGCCAAAAAGCGGTATGCGAACCGAGTAATTCACCCCTCTTCGCCGCCGCAGATGCGACAGGCTTTCACACACTAACCAAACATACCGTCCATCCGGAATGTGAGGTACATCACTGCCCCTTTCGGTAATACCGAGCCCACTTCCCCGATGGGATCACCGGGCGAGCGGCCGATTCCAGCACCATCCCGGAACCGGACAAAAGCCCGAGAGGGGACCTGGTCAGCGCGGTTGCGACCACCGTCACGGTGGTTGCGACGTTCGGCGTATGGACAGGTCAGGTGGGATCGACTAGGGGAGGGAAAACCGGTCGGGGGGAAACCGGCTGTCTCACGGGGCTCGTCTTCACATCATTCGACCGAACGCGCCATTTTCCGGTGAGCGAGACATCGCTCACCGGCTTGTCACGCGTCGGCAAAAACGGCCCCTTCACGTTTTCACGCAAACGCATTTCAGAGGGGAATCGATGCCACGCGCACTCCGGAAGTCCGGCGCCGTCTTCGCCGTCCTGACCGCCGCGGGCCTGCTCACCGCGACACCCGCCCATGCCCTCACCGGTGGCACTCCGGCCGCCCAGGGCGACTACGCCTTCACCGCGCAGATCAGCGGTGCCCACGGCTGCACCGGTGCGCTGGTCGCGCCGCAGTGGGTGCTCACCGCCGCCGCCTGCTTCGGGCCGGCGCCGCTGCCGGCCGGGCCGCCCGCCACGCCCTACTCGGCGACCGTCGGGCGCGCGGACCTGACCGGGACCGCCGGGCACACCGTCAAGATCACCACCCTCGTGCCCGCCGCCGACCGGGACGTCGTGCTGGCCAAGCTGGCGCTGCCGATCGTCGACGTCGCGCCGGTGCCGCTGGCCACCCGCGCCCCCGTCGCCGGGGACGTCCTGCGGCTCGGCGGCTACGGCCGCACCGCCGACACCTGGGTGCCGGACCGGCTGAGCACCGCCACTTTCACCGTCAACGGCGTCAACGGCACCGCCCTGGACGTGACCGCGACGAGCGGGGACGCCACCACCTGCCTCGGCGACGCCGGCGGCCCGGCGCTGCGGGAGAACGGGCCGCAGGTCGAGCTCGCCGCGCTCAACACCCGCTCCTGGCAGCACGGCTGCTTCACCTCCACCGAAACGCGCCAGGGCACCACGGAGACCCGGGTCGACGACCTCGGCGCCTGGGTGGCCCAGGTGACCGCGCCGGTGGCGGCCGGCATCGTCGGCAAGGCCAGCGGGCAGTGCCTCGACCAGGACTGGTCCAACGGCCAGGCACACCCGACGCTGAACGCCTGGCAGTGCTGGACCCCGAGCGAGACCAACCAGCAGTGGAAGGTCACCTGGGTCTCCGGTGACACCGTCTCGATCGTCAACGCCCGCTCGGGCGAATGCCTCGACCAGGACTACACCGGCCAGCAGCCCCACCCGACCGTCAACGTCTGGCAGTGCTGGACCCCGCTGGGCGCCAACCAGACCTGGACCGTCCGGCCGCACTACGAGGACGGCACCGTTTCGCTCGTCAACAAGCGCAGCGGCCAGTGCCTCGACCAGGACTACACCGGCCAGCAGCCGCACCCCGCCGTCAACGCCTGGCAGTGCTGGGACCCGGCCACGGCCAACCAGCGCTGGATCCTCAACTAACCCTCCGCACCCGCCGGCCGGAACCCGATCCGCCGGCACGCACGAGAAGGACGAACACCATGCAGCTCACCAAGAAGCTCGCCGTCGCGGCCGCCGTCGCGGTCGGGCTCGCCACCGCCGGCGTCTGGACGGCCTCCGCGGCGTCGAACACCACCGCGGCCGACGACACCCAGCCCTCGCTCGTCGAGGACTACGCCTACCCCGGCGCTGCCCAGATCCTGGCGCAGTACAACGTCACCCTCGTCTCGGGCGACGGCCACATCATCTTCGCCGACTGCTCGACCCCGCCGGTGGAGAACGTCAGCGTGATGCAGGTCCGCTCCACCGAGAACGTCGGCACCAACGGCCTCGTCTGCTTCAAGGTGCTCTCCCCGACCGGGCACCTGGAGCTGCGCATCCCCGCCGTCTACGAGATCCGCGGCGACGGCCGGACCAGCGGCGCCGGGCACAAGGTCAAGGCCGAGGTCACCACCGACGCCGGCCAGCACTCCACCGTGGACGTCAACCCGAGCGGCAGCACGCAGGTCGGCATCGGCGCCAACCCGAACAACGCGCCGACCACCCTCCTCCAGCTCACCGCCGCGCCCTGACCCGCGAGCGAGGAAACCAGATGCGCAGAACCAGACTGACCGTCCTGTCCGCCGGCGTGCTCGCCGGCGGACTGCTGGCCGCCACCCCCGCCGTCGCCGTGTCCGGCGGCGCGGCGGTGCCGGCCGGCACCCACCCGTTCCTCGCCCGGATCACCACGCCGACGAAGGCGTGCTCCGGCGCGCTGATCGACCCGTCGTGGCTGCTCACCTCGGCGTCCTGCCTGACGCCGACCGACTCCGGCGCGGCGAGCGAGGCCGCCACCATCACCGTCGGCGACGTCAACCTGACCACCGGCGCCGGCTTCACGACGAAGGTGGCCAAGGTCGTCCGCAACCCGGGGCGCGACGTCGTCCTCGCGAAGCTGGCGGCCCCGGCGACCGGCGTCACGCCGGTGGCGGTCGCCACCACCGCGCCGCAGGCCGGGGAAACCCTGCAGGTGGCCGGGTTCGGCCGCACCGCGACGGACTGGGTGCCCGCCCGGCCGCGCGTCGCGCCGTTCACCGTGTCCGGCGTGAACGGATCCGCGGTGGCGGTTTCGTCGGCCGACGGGGTGGACACCTGCAAGGGCGACGCGGGCGGCCCGGCCTTCCGCCTGAACGGCGGGACCGCCCAGCTCGTCGCGCTCAGCAGCACTTCGTGGCAGCACGGCTGCCTCGACGTCACCGAAACCCGCCAGGGCGGCACCGAAACCCGGGTCGACGACCTCGGCGGCTGGATCCACCAGCACATCGTGCCGACGCCGGTGTCGTGCGCCACCTCCGGCGCGCCGATCTGGACGGCCCGTCCCGACGGCAGCCTCTGGCGCTACGTCCACTTCTCCGCCGCCGACGGCGGGCTGAGCTGGACGACGCCGGCCGGCGCGATCGGCTCCGGCTGGACCGGCCGGGTGCTGGCCGGCAAGGGCGGCGTGATCTGGGACATCCACCGCAACAACGGTTCCGCCGACCCGAACCCGAGCGGCACCCTCAAGCGCTGGGTGTACTCGACCAGCACGGGCTGGAGCGGCGGGAACGACGTGGGCAGCGGCTGGTCGCGCTACCTCACCCCCGAGTACGCGAACCGGGTCACCGTCGACCAGCAGAACCGCATCTTCATGATCGACGACCAGGGCCGGCTGAAGGTCTACCTCTGGGACGACGCCACCGGCTGGTGGGTCAACGGCGTCGGCGACGTCCTCGACACCGGCTGGGACCGGTTCGACTCGATCACCGCCGCCGGCGACGGCGTGCTGTACGTGCGGAAGCCGACCGGCGAGCTGTTCCGCTTCCAGTACGACTTCGCGACCTCGGCGTGGGTCGAGCGGAGCAAGCCGGCCGGCGTCGGCTGGCAGATGTTCAGCGAGATCTTCTCCCCCGGGGCCGACATCCTGTACGGCCGCGGCAGCAGCGGCACCAGCCCGTTCACCGGCCAGCCCGGCCCGGTCCTGCGCTGGTACCGCCACTCCGACAACACCGACACCTGGGCCCCCTCGGGTCCGGACGGCATGGGCGTCACGGTCGGCTCGGGCTGGAACACCGAGCTCCACGTGACCGCCGCACCGGACTCCTGCAAGCTCACCGGCTAGAACGGAAGACACATGCGCACGACCCCCCGAAGAACCGCAACGATCTCGGCGGCGGTGATCGTGGCCGGCCTGCTGGCCGCGGGCCCCGCGGCCGCCGTCCCCGGCGCCGCGGCCACGAACGCCGGCTTCGCCGCCAAGATCACCACGGACGGCCGCGCCTGCAGCGGCGCGCTCGTCGAACCCAGGCTCGTCCTCACGGCGGCGAGCTGCTTCCCCACGAACCCGCCGGCCACGCCGGTCAGCGTCACCGTCGGGAGCCACGTCGCGAAGGTCACGACGGTGCTCCCCCGCACCGACCGCGACGTCGCGCTGGTCCGGCTCGACACCACGATCACCGACGTCACGCCGCTCAAGCTCAGCGCGGCCGAGGGCGTGCCGGGCGCGTCCGAGCAGCTGACGCTCACCGGCTGGGGCCGGACGGCCACCGACTGGGTGCCGAACGAGGCCCACAGCGGCACGTTCACGGTCGCGACGAGCAGCGTCACGACGCTGTCGCTGACCGGGTCCGCCGACGCCTGCAAGGGCGACGCCGGCGCCCCGGTGTTCCGCGCCGACGGCACCCTCGCCGCGGTGGCCGGCAAGTCCTGGCAGCACGGCTGCCTCGGCGAAACCGAAACCCGCCAGGGCACGACCGCCGCCCGGGCCGACGACCTGAGCGGCTGGATCCGCGACGAGGCGATCGTCGGCACGGCGAAGGCCGTCGGCCACGGCGTCACGCTGTCGTGGACCCCGGTCGCCGGCACCGCGACCTACTCGGTCTACGCCAGCCCCAACGGGGCCCCGGTCCCCGCCGCCGAGCTGTTCATCGGCTCGACGTCGGGGACGACGCTCCTGCATTCGGCGACGTCCCGGAAGACGTGGTCGTACCTCGTCGTCGCCTCCACCGGCGGGATGAGCGCGCCGTTCACGGCGAAGACCGGAGCGCGGTCGCTGACCGACTTCACCGGTGACGGCAAGGCCGACATCGCCACCTTCACCCGCGGTTCCGCCGGCGACGTCTTCGTGTCGGGCTCGGACGGGGCGAAGTTCACCGGCACCAGCGTGCAGTGGCACGACCGGTTCGCGGTCGGCGCCGAGATCCCGCTGTCCGGCGACTTCAACGGGGACGGCAAGGCCGACGTCGCGACGTTCGCCCGCGGCAGCACCGGTGACGTCTACGTCGCCCTTTCCGACGGGACGAAGTTCGACGGCAACGGAGTGATGTGGCAGGAGTACTTCGCCGCCAACAGCGAGACGCCGATGGTCGGCGACTTCAACGGCGACGGCAAGGACGACATCGCCACCTTCGTCCTCGGCACCGCCGGTGACGTCTACGTCGCGCTCTCCGACGGCACCAAGTTCGGCGCGAGCGCGCTGTGGCACGGCGACTTCGGCTTCGGCACCGAGCTCCCCGCGGTCGGGGACTTCAACGGGGACGGCAAGGACGACATCGCGGTCTTCACCCGCGGCAGCACGGCCGACGTCTACGTGGCCCTGTCCGACGGGTCGAGGTTCGTCGGCAATGCCGTGAAGTGGCACGACAGCTTCGCCTGGAACAGCGAGCTGCCCGCGGTCGGGGACTTCGACGGCGACGGCAAGGACGACATCGCCACCTTCACCCGCGGCACCACGTCCGACGTGTTCGTCTCGCTCTCCGACGGCACGAAGTTCGTGGGCAACAGCGTCAAGTGGCACGACGCGTTCGGCTACGACGGCGAAATCCCCGCGATCGGGGACTTCACCGGCGACGGCAAGGACGACATCGCGGTCTTCACCCGCGGCACCGCCGCCGATGTGTACGTCGCGGTCTCCGACGGCGCCAAGTTCGTCGGCAACGGCGTCAAGTGGCACGACAACTTCGCGTACAACAGCGAGGTTCCGCTCCCCCGGGCGATCACGATCATCTAGGGGACCGGGAAAGGCCCTGGCCGGACGCACCGGCCAGGGCCTTTCGCGTGGTTGGTAAGCTGCCGCCGAGCGGCCGATCGATCATCACCGGAGCCGCGAGTCCCGTGCGTCACCCGGGCCTCCCCTTTCGGCACAAGGAGCTTCCCGCAGATGAGTACGGTCGTCGCCGAAGAGACTCCCGCACCGCCGGCCGAACCGGTCGAGAACGGCGGGCGCGCACGGCTCTGGAACTGGCTCGCGCTGGGGCTCACCGTCGCGGTGTTCGCGGTGCTCGCGTGGAACCGGCGCTGGATGAGCGACGACGGCCTGATCGTCCTGCGCACGGTCCGCCAGATCCTCGACGGCAACGGCCCCGTCTTCAACATCGGCGAGCGCGTCGAGTCCAACACCAGCACGCTCTGGACGTACCTGCTGCTGGCGTTCGCCTGGATCCCGGGGCTGCGGCTCGAGTGGCTCGCGGTGATCCTGGGGCTGCTGTGCTCGACCGGCGGCCTGCTCTTCGCCCTCGACGGCGCCCGGCGGCTCATCGGGACCGCGCGGCCCACGTTCGTGGTGCCCGCCGGCGCGCTCGTGCTGATCGCCCTGCCGCCGTTCCGCGACTTCGCCACCTCCGGCCTCGAGACCGGCCTGATCACGCTGTGGCTGGGTGCCACCTGGTGGCTGCTCGTCCGGCACGCGCGCAGCGCCCCGGCCGGCCCGGTGTGGGTCACCGCGCTGGTGATCGGCCTGGGCGTGCTCGTCCGGCCCGACCTGGCCCTGTTCAGCGCGGTCGCGGGCCTCGGCCTGCTGGTGCTGGAGTGGCGCGGGTGGCTGCGTGCCGTGGCGTGGGTGGCCGTTGCGGCGGCCCTGCCGGTCGCCTACCAGATCTTCCGGATGGGCTACTACGGCCTGCTCACGCCGAACACCGCGCTGGTCAAGGAGGCTTCCAACACGCTGTGGAGCCGCGGCTGGGCGTACCTGCGCGACTTCGCCGACCCGTACTACCTGTGGGTCCCGCTCGTCCTGTGCGTGCTCGCCGGCGGCCTGGGCCTGGTGCGGAAGCGGATCGACCGGCGGGTCGCGGTCGTCGTGGCCGTGCCCGTGCTCGGCGCGATCGCCCTGGCGCTCTACGTGATCCGCGTGGGCGGCGACTTCATGCACGGCCGGATGCTGCTGCCCGCGCTGTTCAGCCTCGTGCTGCCGGTGATGGCCGTCAAGCTCACCCGGGCGACCGCGCTGCCCGCCCTCGCGCTCGGCGCCTGGGCGCTGGTCGCCGCGGGCTGGCTGCGCACCGACTACACCAAGCTGGCCGAGCCGATCAACGAGACGCTCGGCATCGCCGACGAGCGGGCCAGCTACGTCGCCGGCAGCCACCACGTCCACCCGATCCTCGCCGAGGACTTCGACCAGTTCACGGTGATCACCCGCCCGATCGACGCCCTCCTGGCGACCGATCCGAGCCCCTCGGTCTTCGTGCCGGCCAAGGACGGCAGCTGGCACCGCTACCCGTCGTCGAACGGCCACGGCATCGTCACCTTCTTCAACATCGGCGGGCCCGGCCAGCTCCTCCCGCTGGACATGTGGGTCCACGACCCGATCGGCCTGTCCAACCCGGTCGCCGCGCACACCACGCCGTACGCGGGCCGGCGGATCGGCCACAACAAGTACGCGGGCATCGACTGGGAGGCGGCCCAGTTCGGCCAGGGGACGGTGCCCACCGAGCCGGGCGCGCAGGGCGACTTCGCGCCGGAACGCCTCGACTCGATCCGGCGCACCCTGGCCTGCCCGCACAACCAGGAGATGCTCGACTCGGTCCGGGCGCCGCTGACCTTCGACCGGTTCTGGCAGAACCTCGTCCACTCCGTCGGCCGCACCGGCCTGCGGTACGACCACGACCCGGCCGTCGCCCAGTCCTGCCGCTGACCCGCGGTTACCCGGCCGGTGCGGCCTTCTCGCGGCATACTCGCTCCATGAAGTTCCGCACGCAGGTACTGCTCGGCGGCAAGACGGCGACCGGCCTGCCGGTGCCCGCCGACGTCGTCGAGGCGCTCGGGTCCGGCAAGAAGCCCGCGGTCACCGTCACGCTCGGCGGCCACTCCTACCGCACCACGGTCGCCAGCCGCGGCGGCCGGTTCCTCGTGCCGCTGAGCGCCGAGAACCGGGAGCGGGCCGGGGTCGCCGCCGGGGACGACGTCGAGGCCGAGATCACCCTCGACACGGCGCCGCGCGAGCTGGAGATCCCGCCCGACCTGGCGGAAGCGCTCGCCGCCGACCCGGCCGCCAAGGAAAGGTTCGAAAGCCTGTCCTACAGCGCGAAACAGCGGTTCGTGCTGCCGATCGGCCAAGCCAAGGCCGAGGAGACTCGGCAGCGGCGCGTCGCCAAGGTGATCACGGACCTGCGCGCCGGGAAGTGATGGACGCCCGCACCGTCCTGCGGGTGCTCGAAACCCTGGCCCCGGCCGAAGTCTGGCTCGCGGGCGGCTGGGGCATCGATGCCCTCCTGGGCCGCCAGACCCGCGAACACCGCGACCTCGACCTGCTGCACCGCCGGGAGCAGGAACCCACCGTGCTCACGGCGCTGGCCGCGCTCGGCTACCGCGAGACGCTCGACCTGCGCCCGGTCCGGTTCGTGCTCTCCGACGGCCGCACCGAGCTGGACCTGCACCCGCTGGTCTTCGCCGAAGACGGCTCGGCCGTCCAAGCCGCCCCCGACGGCACTTTTCCTTACCCCGCCGACTGTTTCGTCACCGGGCAGGTCGGCGGCGTCGAGGTGCCGTGCGTGTCGGTCGCCCAGCAGGTCTTCTTCCACCAGGGGTACGCCCCGCAACCGCACGACCTCGCGGACATGCGCCACCTCCGCGAGGCCTTCGGGGCCACTACCCACTTCTAGTCCACTACGGACGCCCGCAGCGCCGCCTTGTCCGGCTTCCCCGACGGCGCCACCGGAACCGACGAAACGACGCTGAACCGCGCCGGCACCGCGGCCTCCCCCAGCTCGGCCGCCACACCCTTGCGGACCTTGTCCAGGTCGGGCGAGCGCCCCGGGACCGGCACCACGAAGGCGACCGCGGCCTCGCCGGTGTCCGCGTCCGGCACCGCCACGACGTAGGCCTGGTCGACGTCCGGGTGCGCGGCGATCGCCTGCTCGATCGGGCCGGTGTAGTGGATGATGGCGTTGACGATCACGACGTCCCGCGCGCGGCCGGACAGGTGCAGGTACCCCTCGGCGTCGAGGTGCCCGAGGTCCTGGGTGCGCACCCAGCCGTCCTCCAGCACCTCGGCCGTCGTCGCCTCGTCACGCCAGTAGCCCGCGAACGCCGATGGCGTCCGGACCCGGATTTCGCCTTCCGTCCCGGCCGGCACCGGCGCGCCTTCGGGGTCGCGGACCTCGATCTCGACCGTGTCGCAGGCCGTCCCGACGGAACCGGGGCCATCACCGGCCCGGCAGACCGTCAGCATGCCGGTCTCGGTCTGGCCGTAGGCGTGGTGCATCGCCGGGCCGATCAGCTCGGCCGCCTCGGCCAGCTTGTGCGGCGGCACCGGCGAGCCGGCCACGATCAGCGTCCGCAGGTCACTCAGGTCGACGTCCTCGGCGCGCAGCACGTCCAGGACCTGGTGCAGCCGCGGCACGGTCATCAGCGCCGCGGTGACCTTCAGCCGGGGTAGTACCCACGGGAAGTCCGGGAGCTCCGCCGGGATCACCGCCGTCCCGCCGGCGAACAGGCACAACGCGAGCTGTTCGAGCATCACCGCGCTGGTGAGCGTGCCGAACAACAGGAACCGCCCGAACCCCGCGCCGAGCCGTTCGTGCGCCGAGCCGGGCACCGGGGCCCGCCACACCCGCGCTTCGCTCAGGGCGCGGTAGCTGAAGGCGACCCCCTTGGGGACACCGGTGCTGCCGCTGGTGAACACGACCGTCGCGATGTCGTCCGGCCGCCCGCACGGCTCGGGTTCTTCGTAGGTCCCCAGCAGCTCCGGCCCGACCCGCAGGATCAGCGCCCCGGCGACGGTGCCGAGCAGCTCCGGCGACTCCGAAGCCTCGTCGACGACCAGCGCCCGGACGTCCCCGACGACGTGCCGCAGCTGCGGCACGGGCAGGCCGGGCCGCACCCCGACGACCCGGCAGCCGAGCACCTGGGCGGCGATGATCGCGGCGAACCCCTCCGCGGTGACGGCGGTGGCGATGCCGACGCCGTCACCCGGCCCCAGCCCGGCCGCCCGCAGGCCCGCGGTGAACCGGCCGATCAGCTCCCGCAGCTCGCGACGCGACGTGACGCGCGAGCCGTGTTCGAACGCGGGAACCTCCGGGGCGCGCCCCAGCTCGTCCAGCAGTGCCTGCGGGTGGACCATCTCGACCGCCTTACGTCCGGGGGCTCCCGGTCTACCGAGCGGATCTCAGAATTTCGGCAGAGAAGTCCGCCCGCGCGGGCCGGACCCGCAGCGACAGGGCCGCGGACACCGTGACCACGGCGATCAGCCCGCCCGCCGCGGTGAGGGTCCAGAAGTCGGGGTGGACGATCGACTGGCCGCGCTGGGCCTGCCAGGTGAGCAGCACGAGCAGCCCCGCGTACCCGAGGCCCGCGGTCCGGACCAGCCGGCGGCGGACGACCTCGGAGCCGAGCAGCGGGTACCGGCGGGCCAGCAGCAGGAGCCCGAACGCGACCAGCGGGAGCACCTGCAGGCCGTGGATGCCGACGAAGTGCGGGATCCGCATGTCTCCGCCGACGGTGCTCCAGCCGAGCACCGGCAGCCCGGGGCCGCCGTCCTCGACGCCGACCGAATGCGCGCCGAACGTCGACGGCTTGCCACCCGCGTCCAGCACCGCCTGCTGGGCCGGGCTCGGCGAGAACATCAGCATCGCGACGCCCATCCCGGCCAGGGCCAGGCCCGTCCCCCAGCGCAGCGCGGAATTCAGCGCGCTGTCCGGGAGGCGCTGGAACAGCAGCAGGACAACCACGGCCGCCGTCATCAGCCAGGCCGCGTACGCACCCCCGGCGACGACGTTGTTGATCGCGACGTCGGCCGGCGTCGCCTTGTTGAAGTGGAGCGTGGTGCCGCGGAAGATCATCTGCACCACGATCAGCCCGACGTCGAGGCCGATGCCCACCGCGAAGACCGTGCCGAACCACCAGCCGGCCCGCCGGCCGCGGCGCACGTGCGTCAGCAGCCAGGCCAGCGTCAGGGCGTACGCACCGATCGAGACCGAAAACTTGAACGGCTTGAGCCAGATCGGGGCGTTGACCAGTGTGCGATCATCGACCAGCACCCCGAGCACCGACGCCGCGCACAGCACCCCCATCACCCCGGCGAGCACCACCAGCGGGCGGTGCCACGACCGGAGCGTGACCAGCGGATTTCCCTTGTCTGCCATGGCATACAGCCTGGCCGGAGCGGCGGTCACGGGCACTGGAGCGCGCCCCCGTCCGGGGGTGGGGCGGCCCCTACCGTGGCCCTGTGGGTATAAGTGCCGTCAGTACGACCGGCAGTTGTGCCGTTTGACCACACCTTCCTCTTTCCTAGCGTGACATTCACACCGCGCGGACCACCGCGCCAGGGGTATTCGCTTCAGGAAGGAGGTGGCCCGTCCATGTCCAGTCCGGGATTCCAGGCAGATTCCGCTGCCATGACGCGCGCCGTCCAGGGTTTCGAGGAAACCGCGACGAACGCCAAGTCCACGATGGCCAGCTTGGAGTCCGAGCTGACCGAGGCGCTCCGCAACTACAAGGGTGACCAGGCCGTGGCGTTCTGGGACCTGCAGCGCCGGCTCCAGGAGAAGATGACGGTGGCCGTGAAGGAGCTCGACACCATGTCGCAGCTCGTCCACACCAGCCACCAGAACTACGGCCGCGGCGACGCCGACGTCCACCAGAGCTTCCAGGGGGTCGGGAACTCCCTCGAGGGCTCGGGCGTGATCCCCCGCCTCAACCCCTGACCTGAGAGGACAGATCGATGGCCGACGTCGTCGAAATCAACTTCGCCGCGCTGCAGCACAGCTCGGCGTCCCTGGCCGCCAAGGCCAAGGCCCTCACCTCGCAGCTGGAGCAGCTGCACCAGAACCTCCAGCCCATCACGGCGACCTGGTACGCCTCCGGCAGCTCCGCCGGTGACGCCGCCCGCCAGTCGGAGACCCGGCTGCGCCAGGCCACCGCGGACATCGTCGCCATCATCGCGCAGTTCGGCGGCAAGGTCGGCGAGGCCCACGACCTCCAGCAGTCGCTGGAGAACCGCAACCAGGGGCTGTTCGCGGGCTGATCCGCGCCCAGACGTCGGTCGGCCGGTGCGGGAAACCCCCCGCTCGCACCGGCCGACCGGCTTTCCCTCATATCCCACGTGCGAGAGAGCCGGGACCCGATGCACGACCAGTCGTACTACGTCCACCTGGAATCGCTGAAGGACTTCGTGCGGGAGCTGGAGACCCAGATCCACGCGATGGCCAAACCGAACGACTTCCTGCTCACCCTCGGCGAAGAGCCGCTGTTGTTCGGCGAGTTCGGCGAGGCCGGGTCGCTGGCCGACGCCCACCGCGCGGCCGTCTCGGAGATGCAGGGCCTGCTCGACCAGGTCCGCAGCGCGATCGGGTTCGCGCAGGACGTCACCACCACGGTCGCCGACGGCTACCAGAACGCCGATGAGGCGGTCGCCGGGGACCTCCACACCTCGGGCGCCGTCACCGGCCTGCTCGACCCCGTGCTCGGCCTGCTCGGCCTGGGCGACTCGGACGGGAGCCGCAAGGGATGACGAACACCGCGCACACGAACTTCGCCGCGTACAGCCACCAGCAGCTGTACGCGATGCTTCAGGCCGGCGACCCGAACAGCGCGCGGCACGCCGCCGACAAGTGGAAGTCCGCCGCACTGCACCTGCACGAGCAGTCCCACAACCTGAACTCCGAGCTCACCGAGTTCAAGGACCAGTGGACCGGTGGCGCCGCCGACCAGTACCAGCACATGATCGTCGACCTCGCGAACGGCATCTCCAAGGTGGCGCAGACCGCCGAGGCGATGAACGTGATGCTCGACGACGCCGCCGACGCGCTGGTCAAGGCCAAGAAGGAGATGCCGCCGCCGGTTTCGGTGCCGGACGTCTCCCCCGCCGACGTCGCGCTCGCGGTGAACCCGCCGCTGCTGCCGCCGGACTCTTCGCCCGCCGTCGTCCAGGCCGCGGCGCAGCAGCGCCAGCAGGCCATCACGAACGTCGAGGCGCAGCAGTCCGCCGCCAACGCCGCCGGGTCGGCGCACGGCCGGGCGATCGTCGTGATGACCCAGCTGGCCGGCGAGTACACGACCGCCGAGGACGCGATCCCGGCGTCGCCGAACGCCGTGCAGACGCCCACCGCCCCGCCGGCCGGCGGCGGTGCCGGGAGCGCGGGTTCGCCCGGGCTCGTCGGCAACGGCGTCACCGATCCCGGCGTCGTCGTCACCCCGACCGACGGGCACCCGCTGCCGTCGACGGGCACGCCGCAGCAGCCGGGCACCGTGCCGACGTCGAACCCGCTGTTCGGCGACATGTTCACCGCCGGGCTCGCCGCGGCTTCGGCCGCCGCGTTCGGCCGGTTCGGCTCGATCATGCCGAAGGTGCCGTCGTGGGCCACCGGCAAGGATCCCAAGGACGGCAAGGAAGACGGGTCCGGCACGAAGCTCGGCGGCGGCGGTGCCGGCGTCGAGGGTGGTGCCGGTGGCGGCATCCCGATCGGCGGGGGTGACGCGCCGTCGATCGGCGGCGGAGTGCCCGGTGGCGCCGGGATCGGCGGCGGCGCCGACGGCCCGGCGGCGCACTCGGGCCTGGCCGGCGACGGCGGCGCGGGCAACGCGCTCAGCGGGCTCGCCGGCGGCGCGGCCGGAGCCGCGGGTGCGGCGGCCGCCAAGGGCGCGATGCCGATGATGCCCATGATGCCGATGGGCATGGGCGGTGGCGGCGACATGGGGTCCGGGCGCCGGATCCCGGCGTGGCTGGTGGAGACGGAGAACGTCTGGGGTCAGTCGGCCCCGGTCGCGCCTCCGGTGATCGGCGAAGAGCCGGAAGCGTACTGAATCACTCATTTTGAGAACGGAGGCGGGCCGTGACGGCTGCCGGCTATCGCGTCGCCCCGGCCCGCCTCGACACTTCGGCGGCCGAATTCGGTACGAGAGCGGACACGCTTTCCACCGCGCAGTCCGCTGTCGCGGGCGAGAAGGTGCCGGCCGCCGCGTTCGGGCAGGTCGACGCGGCCAAGGCCGCCGCCAAGACGTTCGAGAAGACCATGACCGAGCTGGGCCAGAAGCTCGGCGACGGCGTCTCGCGCGCCAAGAAGCTCCAAAGTGGACTGACCGAGTCGGCGGCCGGGTACCGGCGGGCCGACACGCAGGTCGCCGCGATGTACCGGGCGCTGATGCCCGAAGATCCCCTGCCGTCCGCCGGAAACCCCGCCGGGATCGGCGGTTCGGCCGACACCGGCGCGTGGGGGCAGGCGATCGAGCAGAACCGGGCGAAGGTCTCCGACGCTTTGACGGCGGAGCGCGCACGGCTGGCTTCGTTGACCGACGCCGACGAGATCGCGCGGTCGCAGTCACGGATCAAGCTGTACGAAGACATCCTCGCGAACAACCGGCAGATCCTGAAGTTCGACCCGTCCGGCAACGGCCGGATCGCCGAGCTCGTCGGGTACATCGAGCCGGGGACGCGCGACGTCGGGCTGTTCGTCCCCGGCGTCAACACGCAGATGTCCAACTTCGACGCCTACGCCGGCCTCGGGCGCAGCCTGGTGGCCGCGGACCCGACCGGCCGCACGGCGATGGTCGTCTGGGCCGACGGCGTCTTCCCGCAGAACCCGGTGGTGCAGGGGCCGGACGCGAGCTACGCGCAGGCGATGGCGCCCGACCTCAAGCACTTCACTGACGACCTGCGCGGCGAGATCGCGAGCCACGCGGGCTCCGACGTCACGCTGACGGCGATCGGGCACAGCTACGGCGGCGCGACGGTCGGGCTGGCCGAGACGCAGGGCCTCGACGTCGACCGCGTCCTGCACGTCGAGTCGGCGGGCATGGGCCACGGCGTGTGGTCGCCGTCGGACCTGCCGGCGAGCCAGGCGGGCGTCCAGCGGTTCTCGATGACCGCGCCGCTCGACCCGATCGAGATCGCCCAGGGCAACGCGTGGGGCCTGGAGTGGACCGGCATCGGGCACGGCGCGGACCCGGACACGTTCCCGGGCGTCACGGAGCTGGAGACCGGGCGGGGCGCCGACGGGTCGCAGCTGTGGGGGCTGTCGTCGCACAGTGACGTGCTGAAGCCGGGTTCGGAGTCGTGGACGAACATGTACCGCGTCATCACCGGTGGGCCGACCACGGCGAACGGCACCTTCGACCCGAATGGCATCCTCGAGAACGGCGTCGAGTTCCTGAACAACGGGGGTGTGCTGCGATGACTTCTTCGTCTTCGGACCTGGACCGCTTGGCAGGCGAGCTGACCGAGGTGATCGACGGCGTCGCGGCGGTGTTCGGCGACGCGGCGGCCCCGACGGTGAACGGCGAGCTGGACTGCGACCCCACCCGCCCCGGAAACCTGCTCTGCTGGCAGTACGGCGTCCGCCTGGAACACCCGGGAGACCCGGAAAGCCGCCTGACCGAAGTGATCCCCACCTTGGAACAGCGAGGCTGGCAGACCCACGACCGCAGCACCCCCCGCGAGCTGATCGCCCGCTTCAGCCGCGAAGGCGCGGACTTCACGATCCACGTGGCCAGGGCAAGCCACGCGGTGGCGATAATCGGCTCAACCCGCCCAGTCCCGGCTTAGGTGTCGACCCCCCAATCACGCGAGTCGACCCCCCAATCACACGAGATGCCCTCCCAATCACGCGAGATCGCTCCCCAATCACGCGAGTTCCGGCTTCAATCACACGAATCCCGCGCCTGATCACGCGAGCCGACCCTCCAGGTACGCGACCCGACCGTCCAGGTACGCGAGTTCGCCGTTCCGGTACACCGAACTCGCGTGCTCAGAACCGGGACTCGCGTGATTGGGCACGTAACTCGCGTGATCAGCGGGGCATCTCGCGTGATTGAGCAGGCATCACTCGTGTCTGGAGGGCATCACTTGTGATTGAAGGGTCGACTCGCGTGATGGGGGAGTCGACACGACCTACGGGGTGAAGCGGGACGGGCGCCAGCCACGTCGGCGGGCCCGGCGGACCGCCGCCACCGCCACTCCCGCCGCGGCCGCGAGAGCCACGCCGGCCAGTGCGATCGTGCCCGCCGCGACGTCGGAAGACGGACGCGCGGGGGCCGCCGCCGGGATCACCGCGGCTGCCGAACCCGAAGCCGGAACCGCGCCCGGCGGTGAGACGTCGGCCGGCAACGTCGAGGACACCGCCGCGTACGCGTCCAGCACTCCCCAGCCCAGACGCGGGTCGTGGCTGCCCGAACTCGGGCGGTGCGCCGTGAGTTCGAGCCGCGTGACGACCTGGTCGCCGGTCAGGTCCGGGTGGTACGCCCGGACCAGCGCCGCGACGCCGGCGACGTACGCCGCCGCCAGTCCCGGGTCGGTCACCGGCCAGCGGTGCGCCACCGCGCCGCCCGCGCCCGCCGACGTGCTGACCAGCTCCGCTCCCGGAGCGGCGACGCCGACGTAGTCACCTGCCTCCGTCTGCACCGGCTCGCCCGCGGGGTTCACCGATCCGACGGACAGCACCCCGGGCGTCGCCGTCGGGTACGACCGCGCGCCCTGCTGGGTCGCCGACGCCGCCGAGACCACCACCGCGCCTTCCGAACGCGCCCGCGCGATCGCGCCGGACAACGCCGGGTTGTCGAACGCCGCGGGTACCGCCACCAAGATCACGCTCGCGTGCCGGTCCACCGCCGTGTCGATCGCGCCGGCCAGCGCGCCCGGGTCGCCACCGCCGCCGTCGGACGCCGACGAGCCCGAGCCTTCCGTGTACCGGATCGGCAGCAGGTGCGCGCCGGGCGCGACGCCGGCGAACGTCGTCGACGCGTCCGGTTGCGCCCCGACGATCCCGGCCGCGATCGTGCCGCGGCCGTCGCAGTCCGACCGTTCGGTGCCGGCGCCGCCTTCGAGCTGCCCGGGCGCGAACTGGGTGTTCTGCCCGTCGACGCCGGTGCCGATCACGGCGACCAGCTGACCCTCACCCCGGGTCAGCGGCCAGAGCCGCGCCGGGTCGACCAGCCGCTGCCCCCACGGGACCTCGCCGGTGTAGGTGCCGGACGGGTTCGCGCACTGGCCCTGGGCGAACGCCGCCGGCGCGCCGGACACGGCCGTGCCCGCCACGAGACCCGCGACCGCGAGCACCGCCGGTAACCGCACCCGAACCCCCGAACGAAAAGACGGTGGCGGACAAGAACTTCCGCCACCGCCAGTTTACCCGGGAAAAGCCGTTCAGCGAAGGTCCATGCCCAGATCCAACGCGGGTGAAGAATGGGTCAGCCCGCCGACGGACAGATAGTCCACACCGGACTCGGCGTAGGCCTTACCACGGTCGAGGGTGAGCCCACCAGAGGATTCCAGCCGCGTCTTCGGGGAAACCTCGTCGCGGCGCGCCACCGCCTGACGGCACTGCTCCGGCGTGAAGTTGTCCAGCAGCACCTCATCGGCGGACGCCGCCAGCGCTTCTTCGAGCTGCGCAAGCGTGTCGACCTCCACCTCGCAGGCCAGTTCCGGCGCGTGCGCCCGGGCCGCCTCCAGCGCCGCGGTCACCGAACCCGCGGCGACGACGTGGTTGTCCTTGATCAGCACCGCGTCGCCCAGCCCGAGCCGGTGGTTCACCCCGCCGCCGCACCGGACGGCGTACTTCTGCAGCAGCCGCAGCCCCGGCAACGTCTTGCGGGAGTCCCGGATCGCACACCCGGTACCGTCCACTTCGGACACCCAGGCGGCGGTCGCGGTCGCGACGCCGGAGAGGTGGCACAGCAGGTTCAGCGCCGTGCGCTCGGCCGTGAGCAGCCCGCGCACCGGGCCGCGCAGCACCAGCGCCGGCTCCCCCGCGACCAGCCGTTCGCCGTCCTCACGCCCGGCCAGCACCTCGTACCCGGAACCCAGCACCAGGTCGAACACGGCCAGAGCCACCGGCAGCCCGGCGACCACGCCGTCCACGCGCGGGGTCAGCTCGGCGACCGCGGTCGCTTCAAGAGGCACCGTCGACGCCGTCGTCGCGTCCGGGCCGTACCGCAGGTCCTCGCCGAGCGCGGTCGTCACGACGCGCGTGACGTCGTCGACGTCGAGGCCGGACGCCGCGATCAGGCGGCGGACCGGTTCGGAGATCGGGAAAGTCATGCCACGCCCTCCAGGGGGATCGGGTCGGCCAGCACCGGCTGGCCGGACGGGCTGAGCCGGATGAGCTGGCTGCGGCGCCAGTTGTCGTCCAGCGCCGGGAAATCGGTCCGCACGTGGCAGCCGCGCGACTCGGTGCGCCGGACGGCCGCGGCGAGCAACGCCTGCGCCGCCAAGGTGAGCGCCGCGTCTTCGACGGCCGCGTGTGTCCACAGCGGACTGTCCTGTGTCGACAAGTCGAGCACCGAGCCCGCCGCGGCGAGCCCGTCGGCGTCCCGGCCGATCGCCGCGTACCGGCTCATCACGCGCTGCAGCGCGTCCCGGTCCGCGGCCGGCGCGACAGTCCAGGAAGACAGCCGCCCCCGCGAAGGGTCCGCCAAGAGACCCGCGGCCAGGTCCGCCGCGACGGCCTCCGCGACGCGCTGCCCGACGACAAGACCTTCGAGCAAGCTGTTGGACGCCAACCGGTTCGCGCCGTGCAGTCCGGTCCGCGCCACCTCACCGGCGGCGTACAGGCCGGGCACCGAAGAGCGTCCGTCCACAGTGGTCACCACGCCGCCGCACGAGAAGTGCGCCGCCGGGGTCACCGGGATCGGGTCGTGCGCGGGGTCGAGCCCCAGCGCCCCGCACGCCGCGAACACCGTCGGGAACCGCTGGGCGAACCCGGCGATCCCGGTCGCGTCGAGGAAGACGTGGTCGTCGACCCCGCCGGGCGACAAAGCCATCCGCCGGGTGATGGCCGCCGACACGACGTCGCGAGGCGCCAGGTCGCCCAGCGGGTGCACACCCGCCATGACCGAAGCGCCGGCGCCGTCGACCAGGGTCGCCCCTTCGCCGCGCACCGCCTCGGTGACGAGCGGGCAGCGGCCGCGCGCGCCCGGCGTGTAGAGCACCGTCGGGTGGAACTGGACGAACTCGATGTCGGCCACGGTCGCCCCGGCCCGCAGCGCGAGCGCGAGCCCGTCGCCGGTGGCGATCTCCGGGTTCGACGTCGCCTGGTAGAGCTGCCCGATCCCGCCGCTGGCCAGCAGCACGGCCGGCGCCCGGACGACACCCGGAACACCGTTCCGGTCGAGCACGGTGACGCCCGCGACCCGCCCGTCCGGCGTGCGCAGCGCGTCGACGGCGATGTGGTGTTCGAGCACCGGCACCCGCGCCTGCCCGGCCTGCGCGACCAGGGCGCGCTCGACCTCGGCGCCGGTGGCGTCGCCGCCCGCGTGGATGACGCGGAACGCGCTGTGCCCTCCCTCGCGGGCCCGGGCCAGCAGGCCGTCACCCGTGGAGTCGAACCTCGCACCGTCCGCGCGGAGCCGGGCCACCGCGGCCGGGCCGCCGTCGAGGATCGAGCGGGCGGCGGCCTCGTCGACCAGCCCGGCGCCCGCGGTGAAGGTGTCCTCCGCGTGCTTCGCGACCGAGTCCTCGAGGTCGTGCTGGTCTTCCAGGACCACCGCGACGCCGCCCTGGGCCCAGCGCGTGTTGCCGTCCTCGACCGCCGCCTTGGTGACCACCAGGACGTGCAGCCCGAGGGCCTGCGCGCGCAGCGCCGCGGTCAGCCCCGCGACGCCGCTGCCGATCACGACCAGATCCGCGCGAGCTTCCCAAACCGGGGTTTTCGCCCGTGGGTCATTAACCGGCGTGGTCATTCTCCGCCGCCAGGCTGCCCGATCTCGATCATCCGCTGCACCGAAGCGCGCGCCCGGGACGCCGTTTCGAGGTCGACGTGGACCTCGTCGAGACCGTCACGCAGGCACCGCAGCAGGGCGGCGGGCGTGATCATCTTCATGTACCGGCAGGACGCGCGGTCGTTCACCGCGCGGAAGTCGATGCCCGGCGCGGCCTTGCGGAGCTGGTGGATCATGCCGATCTCGGTGGCCACCAGAACGGTCTTGGCCTTGGTGTCGCGGGCCTCGTGGACCATGTCGCCGGTCGAGAGGATCTTGACCCGCTCCGGCGCCACGGCACCCTCGCCGGCCAGGTAGAGCGCCGACGTCGCGCACCCGCACTCGGGGTGGATGAACAGGTCCGCGTCCGGGTTCGCGGCCGCGCGCTCGGCCAGCTCGGCGCCGTTGATCCCGGCGTGGACGTGGCACTCCCCGGCCCAGATGTGGATGTTGTCCCGGCCGGTCACGCGCTTGACGTGCGCGCCGAGGAACTGGTCCGGCAGGAAGAGAACCTCCTGGTCAGCGGGGATGGACGCGACGACGTCGACGGCGTTCGAGGACGTGCAGCAGATGTCCGTTTCGGCCTTCACCTCGGCCGTGGTGTTGACGTAGGAGACGACGACGGCGCCCGGGTGCTCGGCCTTCCAGGCCCGCAGCTCGGCGCCGGTGATCGAGTCCGCGAGCGAGCAGCCGGCCCGCGCGTCGGGGATCAGGACGGTCTTCTCCGGGGCCAGGATCTTCGCGGTCTCGGCCATGAAGTGCACGCCGCAGAAGACGATGGTGGACGCGTCGCTGCTCGCCGCGATGCGGCTGAGCGCGAGGGAGTCGCCGGCGTGGTCGGCGATGTCCTGGATCTCCGGGACCTGGTAGTTGTGCGCGAGCAGGACCGCGTCGCGCTGCTTCGCCAGGCGCCGCACCTCCTCCGCCCAGGCCGCGTTCGCCTCGACCCCGCCGAACGGGGTGAGACCTTCCGGAACCAACGTGGTGGTCATCTGGCCCTCCTGGACCTGTCTCCGGTTTTCGCCTTATAATCGAAAACCGTGCGAAGTCATCTTAACACCCAGACCCCCCTGGCCCACGAGGTTTTGGGAGCGGTCCTTCAAGTGCGCTCGGACACACTGCGGGTGCTGCTGTGGCGCCGCGCGCTCGACCCGCACCTCGGCCGCTGGTCGCTTCCGGGCGGGCGGCTGCGGCCCGACGAGGACGTCGAAACGTCGATCCGGCGCCAGCTCGCCGAGAAGGTCGACGTCCGCCAGATCGAGCACGTCGAGCAGCTCGCGGTGTTCAGCGACCCGCACCGGGTCCCCGGCCCGCGCGTGGTCGCGACGGCGTTCCTCGCCCTGGTCCCCTCCGACGTCGACCCCGAGGTGCCCGAGGACACCGAGTGGCACGACGTCGCGAAGCTGCCGCGGACGGCCTTCGACCACGAGGCGATCGTGCTGCGCGCCCGCGACCGGCTGCGCTCGAAGCTCTCCTACACCAACGTCGGGTTCGCGCTCGCGCCCGACCGGTTCACGATTTCCGCGCTGCGCCGGCTGTACTCGGCGGCCCTGGGCTACCGCGTCTCGGCGACCAACCTGCAGCGGGTGCTCTCCCGGCGCGGCCTGCTGGTTCCCACCGGGGACACCGCCGCGCCGGGCCGCGCGGGCGGGCGCCCCGCGGCACTGTTCTCCTTCACCGGCAAGGGCATGCAGATCACCGACCCGTTCGCCGTGTTCAAGCCGCCGAACCGGTGACCATCCTGCGGCGGAGGCGTTCTCCCCTTACGGTTGACGCGTGACAGAGCCGGAATCGGAAAGCGACGCGACGACGACCTTGCTGCCGTTGTTCCCGTTGCAGACGGTCCTGCTCCCGGGGACCAAGCTGCCGCTGCACATCTTCGAACCGCGGTACCGGCAGCTGATGGCGGACCTCGTCGGCGGCACGGTGCCGGGGCGCGAGTTCGGCGTGGTCGCCCTGCGGTCGTCCCTGACCCGCGAGGTGCGTGGTCTGGACCAGGTGTACGAGATCGGCTGCAGCACGGTGCTGCGCGAGGCGAAGCGCCTGCCGGACGGCCGGTTCGACGTCGTGACGCAGGCCCGGCGCCGCTTCCGGCTGACCGACCTCGACTGCGTGTCGGCGCCGTACATGATCGCTTCCGTCGAATGGGTCGACGACGACCCGGTGGCGCCGTCCGGCGACATGGCCGAACGCCTCGCCGCGGTCGCCCGCACGGCGCACCGGCGCTACTGCGAAACGGCGTGGCGCAGCGACGACTGGAACGCCCCGGACGCGGACACCGAACTGGCCGAGCTGGCCTACCAGCTGGCCGTGGACTGCCTGCTGCCGCTGGAGGACCGCCAGTGGCTGCTGGAGGAACGCCACCCCCTGCGCCGGCTCCGCATCGCGTGCCGGCTGCTGACGCGGGAGGCGGGGTTCCTCGACACGCTGGGCGCGGTGCCGCTGCCGCCCGGCGAGCTGACGGACCTCGGCAAGCCCGCCAGCCTCAACTGACTAGGCGCTGTCGCCGTTCCCGTTGCCGAACTTGCTCCACACCTTGCCCGCCGTGCTGGAAACCGCCTCGCCGACGTCGCTGAACACCTTCGTCAGCGGGTCGGCCGACGAGCTCCAGGAGTCCTTGTACGACTTCGCCGCCGACTTCAGGTCGTCCTTCCAGTCCGACGTCGGCGCGTCGTCGTCGCGGCGCGGGTAGTCGCCCGCCAGGATCGCGCGGTACTCCTCCGACGCCGCCCACTTCTGCAGCTGCGCCGCGCGGACCACCGCGAACGGGTGCGTCTCGGTCTCGACGAACCGCAGCTTGAGGAAGCTGTCGCGGATGTCGTCGACGGACTCGTACTCGCTCGCCTGCTGCAGGAACGACGGGATGTCGATGCGGGAAGGGTCGACGCCGCCCGCGATCTGGATCTGGGCGCGCAACGCGGCCGTCGGGTCCTGGCCGCACAGCAGCCCGGCGCGGTCGCACGACAGCTCGGCCTTGCGGTACCACTCGCGCAGCGCCGCGATGATCGCCCGGATGCCGAGCGCGCTCACCGGCGTCCACGACAGCGACATCTGCAGGCCGATCAGGCGCACCATGATCGTGCGGTAGACGGTGTGCCCGGACAGCACGTGACCCATCTCGTGCCCGATCGCGAACCGCAGCGACTCGTGGCCCATCAGTTCGACGAGCCCGGTGCTGACCCGGATGAACGGCTCGTCCATCCCGACCGCCGACGCCTGGGCACGCGGGTCCTGGTAGACGAACACGTTCGGCACGGCGGGCAGGTCCAGCGTCTCGGCGCACTCGTGGCGCAGCCGGTCGAGCTCCGGGTACTGCTTGGGCCCGACGCGGATCGACGACGCGAGCGCCATCAGCCGCTCGCCGCGCTCGTTGTAGAACCCTGAAACGGCCTTGACGACCTGAGCGAACCCGGGCACCGCACGCAGCGTCGCGAGCGCGCCGCGGTCCACCGGGTGCTCGTAGGCGCGCGGGCTGATGCCCGGGAAACGGACGGCGTTGTGCCGCGAGACCTCGATGTCTTCAGTCACTGAACCCCCTGTGATCGAGGCACCAGCTTAGGGGACAGTGCTCGACCGGGGACGTGCTTCAGCCGAGACGGCGGCCGAGGTCGTCGCGGCCGTTCCAGGTGGCGAGCAGGCTGTAGGCCACGGTCACGCCGAGCGGGCCGGTGAGCAGCACCCACCACGACTCCAGCCGCGGCGCCAGTTCGATCACCGAGCCGAGCGCGGGCGCGCTGCTGATGGCGTAGTGGCTGTTCGCCCAGCCGACGCCGAGCATCATGGCGAGAGCGCTCGCCAAGGCGACGCCGAGGACCGCGGCGAGCAACACGACGGGCCCGCGGCGCTCGCGCAGCAGCCAGACGACGATGCCGACCACGATCCCGAGCCCGAGGGTCATCAGCCCGAAGACCGCGAGGTCGTCGAAGCGGTGCCAGCTCTCCAGCTCCAGAGCGCCTTGGGTGCCGTCGGTGCCGATGATGCGCACGCGTTCCGGCGGGGCCAGGCGGGACCAGGCGAAGGCGAGCGGGAAGCTCAGCAGGCTGAGGGTGCCGAGCACGCTCACGGCGGGCAGCAGGTCGGCCTTGACGACGACCCGCGGCCGCCGCTCCCGGAACAGCACGGGCACCGACCACGGGCCGGCCACGGCCGACGGCCGGTGCGCGGGCCCCGACGACTCACTCACCCGGACTCCCTCCTGCGACTGTGCCAACCGGGGCTCTGCCCCGGGCCGGGAGCCCCGGCAAGCGTGCTGCGACCGAGGGTAACCGGTCGGTGCGTGAGCGCGGTGAGGCGTACGACGTGTCGCAACCGGGTTCGGCGGGCGGTCGCGGCCGTACCCACTGCACCGGACGCCATGAACGACTCGTTCAGCGCGCCGGACGCCATGAAAGAGTCGTTCATGACGTTCCGGCGGCCGACATCAGCCGCTCGCCGTCTCGCCGTGGCGGCTGCACTTGGCCGTCCAGCCGAGCGGGCTCACCTGGACCACCAGCCGCCGCGCGCAGAACGTGCAGTAGCGCGGCGGCTCCAGCGCCGTCCTCGGGTTGTGGCACGCCGGGTGGTCCGCGCCGCCGTCCGCCGGCTGTCCACAGTGGACGCAAAAGGCAGTGTCAGAGGCTGTCACTGAGCGCCTTGATGGGCATCTTGAGCTCGTCGAGCATCTCCAGGTCCGCCGAAGCCGGCCGGCCCAGGTTGGTCAGGTAGTTGCCGACGATGATCGCGTTGATGCCGCCGAGCATGCCCTGCTCCGCGCCGAGGTCGCCGAGCGTCAGCTCACGGCCGCCGGCGAAGCGCAGCATCGTGCGCGGCATCGCGAGCCGGAACGCCGCGACCGTCCGCAGGGCGTCCTTGCCCTCGACGATTTCGTAGTGCTCGTAAGGCGTGCCCGGCTGCGGGATGAGGAAGTTCATCGGCACCTCGTGCGGGCTCAGCTCGGCCAGCTGCACCGCGAACTCCGCGCGCTGCTCGACCGTCTCCCCCATGCCGATGATGCCGCCGCAGCAGACCTCCATGCCCGCCTCGGCGACCATCCGCAGCGTGTCCGCGCGCTCTTCCCAGGTGTGCGACGTGACGACGGACGGGAAGTGCGAGCGCGCCGTCTCGAGGTTGTGGTTGTAGCGGTGCACGCCCATCTCGACGAGCTCGTCGACCTGCTCCTGCGTGAGCATGCCGAGCGAGCAGGCGATCTGGATGTCGTTGCCGTCCTCGCGGATCGCCTTCACGCCCTCGCGGACCTGCGCGAGCAACCGCTTGTCCGGGCCGCGGACGGCGGCGACGATGCAGAACTCCGTCGCGCCGGTCTCGGCGGTCTGCCGGGCGGCCTTGACCAGGTTCGGGATGTCGAGCCACGCCGAGCGCACCGGCGTCGGGAAGCGGCCGGACTGCGAGCAGAAGTGGCAGTCCTCCGGGCAGCCGCCGGTCTTGAGGCTGATGATGCCCTCGACCTCGACCTCGGGCCCGCACCAGCGCATCCGGACGTCGTGGGCCAGGGCGAGCAGGTCGGGCAGCCGGTCGTCGGGCAGCCGCAGCACCTCGAGGACTTCGGCTTCCCCCAGGCCGACGCCGTTTTCGAGGACGTGCTCGCGCGCGTAGGCGAGGACATCGGTGTCCGGGACTGCGGTCACGGCGTCTCCTTGATCGTGGTGGAAGCGTCCCTCATCGTGCACGAAGGCACCCCGGGACGACAGCGACGCAGGTCACTTCCCGGCGGAAGCGCATCCCGCGAAAAGCTCGGGGTCGAACTCGCCGCCGAACCACGGCGAGAGCCCGGCCCGCGCGGCGGACAGGAACTCGTCGGGCGACGCCTCCCCGAGCCCGGCCGGCAGCGCGCCGAGCAGCGGCGCACCGGCCGCGACCGGCAGGTCTTCGAGGTTGGACAGCGCCGCGAGGTCCGGTTCGGCGGGCCACGAGCCGATGATGACGCCGGCGACGGTCAGCCCGCGTTTCGTGGCGACCTCGGCGGTGAGCGCGGTCGCGTTGAGCGTGCCGAGGCCCGCCTCGGCGACGATGATCACGAGCGAGCCGAGCGACCAGGCGACGTCGGCGAGGCTGGAGCCACTGCGGTCGAAGCGCACCAGCAGCCCGCCGGCGCCTTCGATCAGGGTGAGGTCGTGCCCGCTGTCGAGGTCGGACGCGGCCCGCGCGATCTCCCCGGGATCGAGCGCGGGAAGGCCACTGCGCCGCGCGGCGGCCTCGGGCGACAGGGGGTCGGGGTACCGCCGCAGCTCGAGCGTGGTGACGCCGTCCCCGGCGAGCCGGACGACGTCCTGCAGATCGCCGGCCTCATCGGGTCCGACACCGGTCTGCGCGGGTTTCAGGACGGCGACGCGCTGCCCACCGGCCACCGCCAAGGCGGCGATGGCCGCCGTGGTGATCGTCTTGCCGACCCCGGTCCCGGTCCCCGTCATCACCAGCATGGTCACGGGCCATCAACTTAGTGACTCCACCGGCGGGCGCGCACCGCGGGCACCGGATGGAGCGGGGTGGCGACGGAAGATTCCCTGGTCGAGGCCGGTTCGCGGTCGGGGCTGGTGGGCCGCGGCCCAGGTGCGGCCCCGGGCGACGAATCTCCGACCGGGCCGGGCCGGACGCGGGCCAGGCCGGGGCGCGGGCCGGGCGCGAGGCGCGGGCCGGGCGCGAAGCGCGGGGCCAGCCCGAGGCGCGGGCCAGGCGCCGGCCGCGGGCAGGCCTGGGGCGCGGGCAGGCCCGGGACGCGGGCCGGGCGCGAAGTGCGGGGCCAGCCCGAGGCGCGGGCCAGACCCCGGCCGCGGGCCAGGCCCGGGGCCGGGGCGCGGGCCGGGCGCGGCTGTGCCGGCCCGCGCGAACCTCAGGCCCCCGGCACCACCACCGGCGCCCCGGCCGGGCGGAACGTCCGCTCCGCCGCGTCGAACAAGTACACCTGCGCGGTCCCGACCGCGAAGTACATCCCGGTCAGCTGCACCTTCCCCGCCGTCTCGGCCGCGGCCACCGAGGGGTACTCGCGCAGGTGCTCCAGCTGCTGGAGCACGTTGTGCAGCGCCAACCGGTCGCCGTCGCGGTCGGGGACCGCTCCGTCCAGCGTCGCCGCGCCCGTCCGGTGCGCGCTCGGCTCCGCGTGCCGGAGCCAGACGGCCAGCGGGCCCGGCGGTGGGCCGTCGGCCAGGGCCGCCATCGCGCCGCAGCCCGAGTGACCGCACACCACGATCTCCTCCACTCCCAGGACGCCGACCGCGTACTCGATCGACGCGTTCATCGACGGGTCCGCCTGTCCCGGCGGGACGAGGTTGCCGATGTTGCGGATCGTGAACAGGTCGCCCGGGCCGCTGGTGGTGATCAGGTTCGGCACGATCCGGGAGTCGCCGCAGGTGATGAACAGCGTGCGGGGGCGCTGGCCGTCGGCGAGGCCGGACAGCGTGTCGCGCAGCAGCGGGGCCGCGCGGCGGTGGAACTCGGTCGCGCCGCGGCGGGTCTGCTGGGCCGGGATGCCTTCCACGGCCTGCCATTCCGACCACGGCGCGAGCCAGCGCGGCACCGCCCGGCTCGCGGCCAGCCGGGACCGCGTCGGGCGGCCCGCCTTGCCCTCGCCGAACCACGGGTGGCCGACCTCGTCGACGTCCACCGTGCCGCCGGCGCGCTCGTGCGCCTGCTGCCACGTGGTGAGGCTTTCGAACGCCGCGTGGTCGAGGTAGTCGACGACCAGCTCCAGCCGCACCGGCACCCCGGCCGGGACGGCGCCGAGCACCTTCGACAGCCGCGGCACCGACAGGAACGTCAGGACACCTTCGACGACCACGCGCCAGGTGTCGCCTTCCCGCCCTGTGCTTTCCCTTTCGACGTAGATGCCCGACCACAGCGTGCGGCGCAACATCAGCACCAGCGCGAGCCCGATCCCGGCGAGGACGCCGGTGAGCAGGTCGAACACGACGACACCGCCGAGCGTGACCAGGTACATGGGCAGGTCGCCGTGCGCGAGCACCGTCTTCAGGTGCTCGGGGTTGACCAGTTTCGCGCCGACGTGGACGAGCAGCCCGGCCAGCGCGGCCAGCGGGATGTTCTGGATCAGCCCGGCGAGCAGGACGACGAACACGAGCACCCAGACGCCGTGCAGCACCGCCGACGCCCGCGTCTTCGCGCCGGCGGCGACGTTCGTGGAGCTGCGGACGATGACGCCGGTGACCGGCAGCCCGCCCAGCGCCCCGGAAACCACGTTGGCCGCGCCCTGCCCGATGAGCTCGCGGTCCAGGTTGGCGCGCGGGCCGGTGTGCAGGCGGTCGACCGCGACCGCCGAGAGCAGGCTTTCCACGCTGGCGATCAGGGCGATGGTGACGACGGCGAGCGCGAACCCGCCCCAGCCGCCGCCCGGCAGCCGCGGGACGAGGTGGACGTCGAGCAGGTCACCGGGCAGTTCGACGCGGGGCAGCGTCATCCCGGCCAGCACCGAGACCAGCGTCGCGGTGGCGATCGCGGCCAGCGGCCCCGGCACCTTGCGGACGGCGGCCGGGAGCTTCGGCCAGAGCAGCAGGATCGCGATGGTGAGCAGGCCGATCAGGGTGGCGGAGTCGTGGTGGGCGACGATCTGGCCGGGCAGCTCGGCGATGTTCTCGATCGCGGAGCTCTGGGCCTTGCCGCCGAGGATGACGTGCAGCTGGCCGAGCACGATCGTGACACCGATGCCGGCCAGCATGCCGTGCACGATGGCCGGCGAGATGGCGAGCGCGGCGCGGGCGATCCGGCTCAGCCCCAGCAGGATCTGCAACGCGCCGGCGGCGACGGTGATCGCGCAGGTGACGGCCCAGCCGAAGGTCTGGATGGTTTCGGCCATGACGACGGTCAGGCCGGCGGCGGGCCCGCTCACCTGGAGCGCGGAGCCGCCGAGAGCACCGGCGACGACGCCACCGACGACGGCGGCGACGAGCCCGGCGGCGACCGGCGCGCCCGAAGCGAGGGCGATGCCGAGGGACAGGGGGACAGCGACGAGGAAGACGACCAGTGAGGCCGGCAGGTCGTGGCGGAGCACGGCGAGGGGTCTCATGATCACCATGCAACCGGAAATCGTGTGAAATGTCCGCTATGCACCACCCGATCGAGTGAACAACTGGCCACATTTAGCCCGAACGTCACAAATCAGGCGGACTGTTCACCTGCCGTTCACAAGATCAAGTACCTGTCACGCGACAGTTGAATCCCGTACTACACAAGGCTTTCCGCTCACCGGCACCAGCGCCCCAATGTGGCCTTGGGTGCGTCAGACGCACCGAAGGCCGCCTTGGGTGCGTTCAACGCATCGAAGGCCACATTGGGGCGCTCGGCGTCAGTGCTCCAGCGCGCCCGCCGGGACGAACCCGCGCGCCGCATCGTCCAAAAGGGACACTTGCGCCGCACCGACGTCGAAGTACATCCCGGTCAGCCGGAGCCCGCCGCGCGCCAGCGAGTCGGCGACCACCGGGTACCCGCGCAGGGTTTCCAGCTGCTGCACCACGTTCTGCAGCGCGAGCTGGTCGGCCTCGGCGGCCGGCCGGTCGCCGCCGAGCAGCAGCGGCGCTTCGCGGGCGCGGCGGCGCAGCGTCGCTTCGCCGTGGCGCAGCCAGCTGCCGAGCTGGACCAGGCCGTCCGGTGCCCGGCCGAGCAGCGCCTTCATCGCCCCACAGCCGGAATGCCCGCACACCACGATCTCCGCGACGCCCAGCACCCCGACGGCGTACTCGATCGCCGCGCCGACCGACGAGTCGTCGCCGTCCGCCGGCGGCACGAGGTTGCCGATGTTCCGCACGGTGAACAGGTCGCCCGGGCCGCTCGTGGTGATGAGGTTCGGCACGATCCGCGCGTCGCCGCAGGTGATGAACAGCGTGTGCGGCTGCTGGCCGTGCGCCAGCCCGCTCCACGTGTCGCGCAGCAGCGGCGCCGTGCGGCGGTGGAACTCCGAAGCACCGCGGCACAACAGGGAACTGGCCGTGCGCTGGGCCGGCAGCACGACGTGCTCGGCCTGCCACTCCGACCACGGCGCGAGCCACCGCGGCACGACCCGCGCGGCGACGCTGCGCCGCACGGTCGGCGCGCCCGAGCTGCCGCGTTCGAACCACGGGTGCCCGATCTCGTCGACCGTCACCGGCCCGGCGTGGGCCTGCTGCCAGCCGCGCAGGCAGTCGAACGCGGCGTGGTCGAGGTAGTCGACGAGCAGCTCGAGCCGGACTTCGGCGTGCGGGGGCACCTCGGCGAGCACCCGGGTCAGCCGCGGCACGGACAGGAACGTCAGCGCGCCTTCGATGACGACGCGGTGGCGGTCGCCGTCCTTCTCCACGTGAATGCCCGAGAAGATCATCCGGCGCAGCATCATCGCGAGCGCCAGCAGTATCCCGGCCGCGACGCCGGTCAGCAGGTTGACGGCGACCGCGCCGGCGAGCGTGACGGCGTACACCGGCAGGTCGCCGTGGCGCCGCACTTCCTTGAGCCCGTGGAGGTTCACGAGCTTCGCCCCGACGTAGACCAGCAGCGCGGCGAGCGCCGCGAGGGGGATCAGCCGCAGGACGCCGGTGAACAGCAGGCACGCGGCGAGGATCCAGACGCAGTGCAGGATCGCCGACGCCCGGGTGCGCGCCCCCGCTTCGTGATTGGTCATGCTGCGCACGATGACGCCGGTGACCGGGAACCCGCCGAGGGCGCCGGCGGCGACGTTCGCCGCGCCCTGCCCGATCAGCTCGCGGTCGAGGTCGGTACGCGGGCCGCCGCGGAGCTTGTCCACCGAGACCGCGGACAGCAGGCTCTCGAGGCCGGCGATCAGCGCGATGGTCAGCGCGGCGAGCGCGAACCCTCCCCAGCCGCTGTCGGGCAGCCGCGGCACGATGTGCAGCGCGGGCAGCCCGGCCGGGAGGTCGACGCGCGGCAGGGTCATGCCGGTCGCGAGGGACAGGCCGGTGCCCAGCGCGACCGCGGCCAGCGGCGCGGGCACCCGGCGGACGAGCTTCGGCAGCCGCGGCCACGCCAGCAGCACCGCGAGCGTCACGACGCCGATCAGCACGGCCTCGTCGTGGTGCGCGGCGATCTGCGCCGGCAACGCGACGACGTTGGCGAGCGCGGAGCCCTGCGCCGAGCCGCCGAGCACGACGTGCAGCTGACCGAGCACGAGCGTGACGCCGATGCCGGCGAGCAGGCCGTGGACGATGGCCGGCGACACGGCGAGCGCGGCGCGGGCGAGGCGGGTCAAGCCGAAGAGGATCTGGAGCAGGCCCGCGGCGACGGTGATCGCGCAGGTGACGGGCCAGCCGTGGGTGGCGATCGTGTCGGCCAGCACCACGGTGAGAGCGGCGGACGGGCCGCTGACCTGCAGCGGCGATCCCCCGAAGACGCTCGCGACCAGCCCGCCGACGACGGCGGAGATCAGGCCCGAGAGCAGCGGTGCCCCGGCGGCGAAAGCCACGCCGAGGGACAGGGGGACGGCGACGAGGAAGACGACTGTCGAAGCGAGGACATCGTGCTTGAGGTTCTCCAGGTTTTTGGGGGCTGCCGGGGGTCCGGTGTCGTGCTCTCCGCGAACGATCTCGATCATGGACGCAGGATCGCCGAAACCGCGCGAAAAGTCCGCTACGCAAGCATTTCTCGCGTTTGTTCCGGTACGGACCGGTTCGGTTTCCCGGATCTTTCAGGCGAACAGCGCCCGGGAACCTCCGCCGATCGCGTGGTGTGGACCGCGCACCGGCACGGAGTGCGACGGTGAGAGACCTTCGGGTCTCGGTGTGCGCGTGGTCACACCCGATGTGCTGAATTCACGCCTTTTCGGCCACCGCGAGCATCGCGCGGGTGATCACGGCCAGGTCGTCGTCAGTCGAAACGTACGGCGGCATCGCGTAGACGAGGTCCCGGAACGGCCGCAGCCAGACGCCGAGCCCGGTGGCGGCTTCGGTGGCCACCGCCATGTCCACCGGGTGGTCGAGCTGCAGCACGCCGATGCCGCCGAGCACCCGGACGTCCGCCACCGAGCCGAGGTCGCGCGCCGGCGCCAGGCCGTCCAGCAGGCCCTTTTCGAGCCGGCTGACGTCGTGCTTCCAGGCACCGCCGGCGAACAGGCCCAGCGAGGCGTTCGCCACCGCCGAGGCCAGGGGGTTGCCCATGAACGTCGGCCCGTGCGCGAGGACCGGCAGCGCGCCACGGGAGATCCCCGCCGCGACCTCCGGCGTGCACAGCGCCGCCGCCATGCTCAGGTAGCCGCCGGTCAGCGCCTTGCCGAGGCACAGCACGTCCGGCGTCACACCCGCGTGCTCGGCGGCGAAGAACGCGCCGGTGCGGCCGAAGCCGGTCGCGATCTCGTCGAAGATCAGCAGGACGTCGTTCGCCTCGGTCAGTTCGCGCAGCGCGCGCAGGTAGGCGGGGTGGTGGAACCGCATCCCGCCGGCGCCCTGCACGACCGGTTCGACGATCACCGCGGCCAGTTCCCCGGCGTGGGAACCGATCGCATCCGCGAGAACGTCCACATAGGACTGATCGGGCGGGGTGTCGAAGCCGGACGGCGGGGCCGGTACGAAGACCTGCTCGGGCAGCACGCCGCGCCACAGCGAGTGCATGCCGCCGTCGGGGTCGCACACGCTCATCGGCGTGAACGTGTCGCCGTGGTAGCCGCCGCGCCAGGTCAGCAGCCGGCGCTTCTCGGGCAGCCCACGGGAACGCTGGTACTGCAGGCACATCTTCGCGGCGACCTCGACCGACACCGAGCCGGAGTCGCAGAGGAAGACGTGCTCGAGCCCCTCCGGGGTCAGGTCGACCAGGGTCTTCGCGAGCGCGATCGCGGGCTCGTGGGTCAGACCGCCGAACATGACGTGGCTCATCCGCCCGGCCTGCTCGGCGAGCGCGGCGTCGAGCACGGGGTGCCGGTAGCCGTGGACGGCCGACCACCACGACGACATCCCGTCGACGAGCTCCCGGCCGTCGGCGAGCTTCAGCCGGACTCCGCTTGCTTCGGTCACCAGCAGCGAAGGCACCTTCGCCGGCATCGGCGCGTAGGGGTGCCAGACGTGCTGGGCGTCGAGGGCGAGCAGGTCGGCGGAGTCCATCCGCCGACCCTAGCTCGCTCAGACGGGCTGCCTCGTGAACACCCAGCCGTTCTGGTTCATGGCCTCCGACGCGACGTAGACCTGCTGCTCCCCCACCAGCACCCACGGATCGGCGACCGACAGCCGGTAGCGGCCGGTGGGCCCGGCGATGGTGAGGTTCCCGTCGGCGTCGGTCGTCGCGGTGAGTACCTGGCCGTTGTCGATGTCGGTGGCCGTCACCAGCTGCCCGGCCACGCCTTCACCGGTCTCGCTGACGATCCGGCCCCAGCTGGTGCCCTCCGTGCCGAGGATCTTCGCCGTGTCGCGAGCCTCGGGCGTTCCCTCGTGGTAGGCCTCGTCCCGGGTGAAGTCGCAGATCTGCTCGAGGACACCCCAGCGGCCGGCGCGTTCGGTGACCGTGCCCGGCACCTGGAACGTCCGGGTCTCCCCCGGCCGGATCGTCGCGCCCGCACCGAAGTAGTCCAGCTCGCCCCAGCCGGCCGAGGTGATGTCGAGGGAGCGGCCGATGTCACCGCGGTCGCAAGCGCCGTACACGCCCGAAATGACGCGTGAGCCCGTGTTGGCCAGCTGCACCGTCAGCACCGCCGGGTCGCCCACGCGGTAGGTGTCCTTGTCCAGCGCGACTTCCGCGTGCAGCGTCTCGGACAGCGGGCGCAGCGCCCGCAGCGGCACGTCGACGACCGGCGCCGTGCCGTCGGCCCGCACGCTCTTGCCGCCGCCCACGATCCAGCCGCCGGGCGCGCCGGCCGGGTAGACGTCATAGGTCCCCGGGGGCAGGTCGGCGAAGGAGTACCGGCCGTCGGCGCCGGTCGTGCGGGTTTCGGTCCAGTTCAGCTGCACCTGCACGCCGGCGAGCTCCTCGCCCGGGTCGGCCACGCCGTCTTCGTCCGCGTCGGCGTACGCCAGGCCGCCGATCGTGGTGGTGCCCGCAGCCACAGGCACGACGACGTCGGCCGGGGCCAGCGGCGGGGTCACGGCGTCCAGCAGCGACACCGACAGCCGGAATCGGGCGTCCCCGGCGAGCGGCCCGATGAGGTGGCCGGCCAGCAGGAATTCGCGGGACTCCCCGGCCTGGAAGGTCGTGCCGGCTCCGTTCGGCCCGAGATCCCCCCAGCCCGAGTCCACCCAGAAGAGCGTGCCGCTCCGCTCGTCGGCGATGCCCGCGGGCACGTAGACGCTGCTCGCACCGGCATTCGTGACCGTGTACTTGACGGTGACCGGCTCACCGGGCAGGTACGGCCCGCCTTCGACCACGGCGGTGCCGCGGAAGTCGTAGCTCGCGGCCGTCGCCGGCACCGCGAAGCCCATGACCGCCATCAGCACGGCGGCCAGCACCATCAACACGCGTGGAACTCTCAAGGTGACTCCCCCTCACCGGAGCCCGCACCCTCCGTGCGAACTTCGTCGCTTTCACGCGCGAAGGGGCCATTCGGCCGCTATCGAGTGACACACGTCATAGCCGGACGGGTAGCGTCTCCAACCCGTGCACCAGCGAACTGGACCGGTAGACCAGCTCGTCCGGCTTGGCGTCCAGCGCGAGGTCCGGGAACCGGGCCAGCAGGCCGGCCAGCGCGATCTCGGCCTCCAGCCGGGCCAGGGGCGCGCCGACGCAGTAGTGGATGCCGTGACCGAAGGCCAGGTGCCCACCCGCCGCCCGGGTGACGTCGAGGCGGTCCGGCTCCGGGAACCGCTCCTCGTCCCGGTTCGCGCCCAGCAGCGAGATCAGCACGAACTCGCCCTCCGGGATCGTCACCTCGCCCGCCTCGACCGCCTCCGCCGTGAACCGCAGCGTGGCCAGGTGGATCGGGCCGTCGAAGCGGAGGAACTCCTCCACCGCACCCGGCATCAGGGACGGGTCGGCGCGCAGCCGGGCCAGCTGCTCCGGCTCCCGCAGCAGCGCCAGGACGCTGTTGGCGATCAGGTTGACCGTGGTCTCGTGCCCGGCCACCAGCAGCAGGAACGCCATCGAGACCAGCTCGTCCTGCGACAGCGAGTCGCCGTCGTCACTCGCGTGCACCAGGTCCGACAGCAGGTCCTCGGCCGGCTCGGCGCGCTTCTGCGTGATCAGGGCGGTGAGGTAGGTGAGCATGCTCTGCGCCGCGTGCTGCGCGTCCTCCGGCGTCGACGAGCTCAGCAGCGTCTTCGACCAGGCGGAGAACTCGTTCCGGTCCTCCGGGGCGACGCCCAGCAGCTCGCAGATCACCGTGATGGGCAGCGGCGCGGCGAACGCCGGCAGCAGGTCGGCCCGCTCCTGCCCGGCCAGCGCGTCGAGCAGCTCGGTGGTGATCTCCTCGATCCGCGGCCGCAGCCGGGCCACCGTCCGCCCGGTGAACGCCTTGTTCACCAGCTTGCGCAGCCGCGAGTGGTCCGGCGGGTCGGTGTTGAGCATGTGCCGCCCGAGCGCTTCGCCGAAGCCGCCCTGGTTCGTCTCCCCGGCCGGGAGCTTCGCCTCGAACAGCTCGTACGCGCGCCGGTTGTCCTTGTGCAGCCGGGAATCCGCCAGCAGGGCCCGCGCCTGCGCGAAGTCCGTGACGACGTAGCAGTCCAGGCCGCGAGGCATCCGGATCCGCCGCACCGGCCCGCCCGCGCGGAGCATCGCCGCGAACAGGTGCGCGTCCTGTGCGAAGTCCTCGGCCACTTCCAACGTCGTCATGCCCGCCCCCATGCAGTCAGCTTCAGCGCTCGGCGAGTGCCGCCACCACGCGCTCGGTCACGTCCTGCCAGTATGCCCGCTGTTCCTCGCGTTCTTCCGCGTCCGAAAGCCATTCCTGGTGGAAGCGCAGCGTGGTCTTCGCGCCCGAGCCGCTCAGCCGCACCTGGACCGTCGAGTCGTGGTCCCAGTCGCTCGGCCGCCACGTCAGCCGCACCCGGTCGCCCTCGACGAAGCCGCGGATCTCCCCGACCGTGCCGTTCTCGGTCTCGTACTCCGCGCCCGGCTCCCTCGGCAGCTCGACGCCCGGCCCCAGCCAGATCGCGACGCCGTCCCGGCTGACCAGGAAGTCCCAGACCGTGCCGGCCGCGTACGGCAAGGTCCGCGAAACCCCGATGTTCCACCCCACATCGGCCGTCTTCCCCACTGAAGAAGTCATGTCCCCATCCTCCCACCGGGGTACGACGAAACCCGGCCCCGGCCCGGGTGCAGGATCTCTCTTCGTGCGCTACCGCCCCATTTCCCCGGCCGTCCTGGCCGACGAGCTGACCGAACGCGTCGACGCGCTCACCGGGCGGCGCCGGATCGCGGTCGCCGTCGACGGCGCGGCGGGTGCGACGGAAACCACCGAGCTCGCCGACGCCCTGGTCGATCCGCTGCGCCTGCGTGGCCGCGCGGCCCTGCGCGTGTCGGCGCGCGACTTCCTGCGGCCTGCGTCCCTGCGCTTCGAGCACGGCCGCACCAACCCCGACGCCCGCTACACCGACTGGCTCGACCTCGGCGCGCTGCGCCGCGAAGTGCTCGACCCGCTGGGGGAAGACGGGTCCGGCGAGGTCCTGCCGTCGCTGTGGGACGCCGAGCGCGACCGCGCGACCCGCGCCGAGCGGGTGCCGCTCCCCGAAGGCGGGGTCGTGCTCCTCGACGGCGAGCTGCTGCTGGGCGCCGGCCTGGCCTTCGACCTGGCCGTGCACCTGTGGCTCTCCCCCGCCGCCCTGCGCCGCCGGGTGCCGGACGCCTGGGCGGTCCCGGCCTACGAGCGGTACGAGGAGGAGGTCGACCCCGGCTCGCTCGCCGACGTCGTCGTGCGCGTCGACGATCCGCGGCACCCGGCGCTCTACACGCCGTGACGCTCAGCGGACGGCGGCCACCGGGTCGCCGTCCAGCAGCCCGGACAGCCGGTCCGCCATGACGTCCCACCGCCAGTTCGCGGTGACCCACTCCCGGCCCGCCTCGCCCATCCTGCGGGCCCGCACGGGGTCCGCCAGCAGGCTCACGAGGGTCTCGGCGAGCTCGCCGGTGTCGCGGCCTTCGACGACGTGCCCGGTGACCTCGTCGAGCACCGCTTCGGGCGCGCCGCCGGAGTCGCCCGCGACCACCGGCAGGCCGGTCGCCGAAGCCTCCAGGTAGACGATGCCGAGCCCTTCGACGTCGAGCCCCTTGCCGCGGGTGCGGGCCGGCATGGCGAAGACGTCGCCCGCGGCGTAGTGCGCCGGCAGCTCGGCCCACGGCACGGACCCGGTGAGCACGACGTCGCGACCGAGGTCCAGCTCGGTGACGAGCTCGGTCAGCCGCTTGCGGTACGGGCCGCCGCCGACGATGAGCAGCGCCGCGTCCGGCACGCGCTCACGGATCTTCGGCAGCGCGCGGATCAGCTGGTCCTGGCCCTTGCGCGGGACGAGCCGGGACACGCAGACGATCGTCGGGCGGTCGGACAAGCCGTGCCGGGCGCGGATTTCCGCGCGGCCCGCCGGGTCCGGTTTGTACAGCTCGGTGTCCACTCCGGACGGCAGCAGCTCCAGCCCGGCCATCGAGCCGAAGGCGGCGGCGAACCGGCCGCGGGTGTAGCGGCTGACGTAGGTCACGACGTCGGCGGTGTCGCCGATGCGCCGCAGCGCCTGCCGCGAGCCCGGCAGCATCGACCAGCCGACTTCGTGGCCGTGTGTGGACGCCACGATCCGGCGCGCGCCGGCCTGGCGCAGCGAGTGCCCCAGCAGCGCGAGCGGCGCGGCGGCGCCGAACCAGACGGCTTCGCAGTCGCGCGCCCGCATGATCTGCTTCGCCCGGCGAAGGACGTCCGGCGTCGGCAGCATCAGCGACGTCGGGTGCCGGACGACCTCGAACGATGCCTCGGCGTCGAACTCCTCGTGCGACCCCGTCCGCGACTCCCACGACGGCGCGTAGACGACCAGGTCGTCCGCCGGCAGCCGCGTCGCGAGGGAGTTCAGGTAGTTCTGGATCCCCCCGGGCCGCGGCGGGAAGTCGTTGGTCACGAGCAGGGTCTTGAGCACGCCCCAGAGGCTAGCGGCCGCCACCGACAACGAAGGGGCGGCACCGCGTTGCGGTACCGCCCCTTCAGGAACTGCTTCGGGTCACGACGTCGGGCGTCGCGCTCCCGCGTACTGGCTCTGCAGCGGCGAGATCTTCACGACGTCACCGGTGTCGGGCGCGTGGACCATCTTGCCGTCGCCGATGTACATGCCGACGTGCGAAACGGGCGAGTAGTAGAACACGAGGTCGCCCGGCTGGAGCTGGTCCCTCGGCACCGCGGCGCCGAAGGTGGACTGCTCGCGGCTCGACCGGGGCAGCGTGAGGCCGGCCTGCTTGTAGGCCCACAGCATCAGGCCCGAGCAGTCGAACGAGCTCGGCCCGGTGTCACCCCAGCCGTACGGCCGGCCGAGCTTGCTCAGCGCCGCGTCCAGCGCGGTCTGGGCGGCCGCGGTGGGCGCCTTGAGACCGGTGGGCGAACCGCCGCGATCGCTCTGAGCGGCCTTGTCGATCGCGCTCAGGCTCTTGTTGGCCGCCTTGAGCTGGTCGATCTGGTCGTTCAGCGACTTCTGCTTGCCCTTGATGTCATCGGTCAGCTTCGCTGCCGCGTCGCGCGCGTCAGTGGCGCGCTTCGCCGCGTCGGAAGCCTTGTTCGCGGCATCGGTGGCCTGCCGGACGGCGCCGGTGAGGTTGCCCATCGCGCCGTTCTTCTCGGTCGCGATGACTTCCAGGGCCGAGGAGCGGTCGAGGAAGTCCTGAGTGGACGTCCCGGCCAGCAGCGCCGACAGCTTGTTCAGCTGGACGCCGCTGGTGAACGACGCGCCGGCGAACTTGTCGACCTGGGACTGGTACTTCTTCTGGTTCTCGGAGGCCGACGCGGCCTGGTCCTTCGCCGCGTTGACGTCGCCGGTGGCCTTGTCGAGCTCACCCTGCTTGGCCTTCAGGTCGTCCTGGGCCTTGAGCAGGTCTTCGTTGAGCTTTTCGGCCTGGGCCGCGAGGTCGCGGTACTTGGCGAGGGCGTCCGAACCGGTGGGCGGAGCCTGGAGTACGGGGATGGGGGCGGCGATGGCCGACGGCTGGGCGACGGTGACGAGGGTGATCACCGAAGCCGCGGCGAGGGCACCTGAAACCACGCGCCTTACTGGATGCGACTGCACGGTCGCGCGGGTCTCCTTTGCGTCTCGGCCGCCGAGGGGGACCGGGCCACGAAGAGGTCGGGGGTTCCTCTTCGCCGCTGTCCCTCACCGCGTGCGAGCCGTGTTCTGCTGCAACAGGTTCAGCACGCGATGGTGGTTCCGGTTCCCAGCTTCCCGACAAAGCTGCGTCCGGCGGCGATCTCGCGTCGCCGCCTACATCGACGGCCGGGGGCCACGAGATCTCGGACAGGTTACGAAAAGTCCGCCACCACGTCCACCACCCCGGGGGCAAAAACTCTCCGTAGCGCCGCGAAACACCATCGGACCAGCGTCGGAGAAAACATGTGATGGGCGTTACACGCTGGGGTTTCTTCGAGGTCCATTTCGGCTACCTACCGTTCATCGGATCCGATCGACCACTCGGCGCGCCGACACGAAACGGGCGCCTCAGGCGGTGTGCGAGACGGGTCCTTCGACCAATCGCAGCCGGGGCACCATCCCCGCGTCGGCGAACGCGTCCAGGGCGCGGCGCTCGTCGGCGTCCCACACGACGGCGGGTGGCGCGCCGAGGAGCACGGTCACGACGCAGTCGTGGCAGGAGATGCCGCGGACGACGCAGCGGTCGCAGTCGACCACGACCTCTTCGATGTCCGAAACCGAAATGTGCGAGACGTCCACTTCGGACAGCTCGGGGGTGTCGTTCATGTGCTCCTCCTCACGCCGGGACTGACTGAGGAGGACGGTAGGCGCCACCACCGACAATTTCCGTCGGTCAGACCCTGGAGAGGCGACTGACCAGCACCGCGGACGGCGTCGGGTGGGCGCCGCCGCCCCGCACGGAGTCCGCCACCGCGCGGTCGGACGTCGCGACGACCATGGGCCGGCCCGCGGGCTCGGCCGCGACGAGGTTGCGGATCACGTCGTCGGCCAGGACCCCGCGGTCGGAGAACAGCACCCGCACCCCGCGGGGCACCGAAGCCGGGACCGACAGCACGCCCGCGCCGTCGAAGACGACGGTCACCTCGGCCGAGGTGCGCGCGGCCAGCGCGGACAGCTGGTGGATCAGCCGGTCGCGCTGGTCGGCCAGCGCCAGCTCGGGGTAGCCGGTCTTGGTGACGTTGTAGCCGTCGACGATCAGGTGCACGTTCGGCAGCGCCAGGTAGCGGTCCAACGTGGACACGTCGGCGATCTTGCCGCCCTGGCCGCTCCCGGTGCTCGCGCCGCGGACCATGTCGGCGGGCCGCGCGCCACGGGCGCCGAGGGCGAGCTCGCGGCGCAGCCCGGTGACCGCGCCGTCGATGGTGTCGATGAGCAGCGCCAGCCGCACTTCGTCGGCCTCGCGGGCCTCACGGGCGGACTGGCGGGCGATCTCGGCGTCGGAGACCGCGCGTTCGGCACGGGCGCGCTCGTTGGCGACGCGCTGGCGTTCGCGCTCGAGCTGGGCGGTGAGCGCGGCGATCTCTTCGGCGCGGGCAGCGGACCCGCGCCGGGTCTCGGCGGACGCCACTTCGGCCGCGTCCTTGGCCTGGCGGAGCTGGACGCCTTGCTCGCGAAGGCGCTTCAAGAGCTTCTCGACTTCGCCCTCGCGCTCGCCCCGCGCGTTCTCCGCGGCGTTCCTGGCCTCGGCGAGCTCGACGCGCAGCTGCGTGAGCTCGCCTTCGAGGCGCTGGCTGCGGGACAGCGCGGCGTCGCGTTCGGCGCGCAGGGCGTTTTCCTCGGCGTTCTTGGCGACGAGCCGGACGCGCCCGGCCGCGCCGGACTCGCCGAGCAGGACGGCGGCGGCCGCCGCGGCGACCGAGTCGGCCGCGTTGGGGTCGAGCGCGTCGGTGCGGTGCTCGCGCAGCCATTCGATGACGGCCGTCCGGAACTGGGACGACTCGCCGAGCGCGGCGAGCAGGGCGGCGCCGCCGAGCTTGGCCCGTTTGGCCGGGGCGAACTTGGCGACGGGCCGCAGCTGACGGGGCACGTCCGTGGCGGGCAGCTTGGCGACGGCGGCCGCCGAGAGCTCGGCGATCCGGTCGCGGACGGGCTCGGGAAGCGCGGGCCAGGTGGCGGGCTCGGGCCGTCCGGCCTCGGCGTCCTCGGGCTCTTCCGCCTGCTCGGCGCGCGAAGCCACGCCCGAGGGACTGTGGTCCCCTGGCGGCTCCGGCACGAGCGGCTGCGGGTGCATTGGTCCAGGGTAGGCCCCACCCCCGTATCGCGCGCCGCGCGCCACACGGACCGGCTACGACCAGCGGCGCCACCCCGGACCCCGAAAAATGTCGGTGGTCACCCCTACTCTCCGCACATGCGTTCGATCCAGGCACAGCTCGCGTTCGACGAGCTCGGAACTCCCTTGCGGGACACGACTTTCGTGGTGTTCGACCTCGAGACGACCGGGGCCGCGCCGGGGCCGTCGGGGATCACGGAGATCGGCGCGGTGAAGGTGCGCGCGGGCGAGGTGCTGGGCGAGTTCGCGACGCTGGTGAACCCGGGGATGGCGATCCCGCCGCAGATCGTGTCGCTGACGGGCATCACGCAGGCGATGGTCTACGACGCACCGCCGATCGAGGAGGTGCTGCCGGCGTTCCTGGAGTTCATCGGCGGAACGGTGCTGGTGGCGCACAACTCGGGGTTCGACACGTCCCACATGCGGGCGGCGTGCGAAGGACACGGTTATGTGTGGCCGAAGCAGACGGTCGTCTGCACGGTGCGGCTGGCGCGGCGGGTGGTGCCGCGCGACGAGGTGGGCCGGTACAACCTGACGGCGCTGGCGTTGCTGTTCGGGGCGCGGACCCGCCCGACGCACCGGGCGCTCGACGACGCGCGCGCGACGGTCGACGTGCTGCACGGGCTGCTGGAGCGCGTCGGCAACCTGGGCGTCCACTCGCTCGAGGAGCTGATGGGATACCTGCCCGAGGTCACGGTGGCCCAGCGGGCGAAGCGGCACCTGGCGGCGGACCTGCCGTCGGCGCCGGGCGTGTACCTCTTCAAGGGGCCGAAGGAGGAGGTCCTCTACGTCGGCACGGCGAAGGACCTGCGGCGGCGCGTGCGGACGTACTTCACCGGTTCGGAGGGGCGGAGCCGGATCCGCGAGATGGTGGCGCTGGCCGAGCGCGTCGACCACGTGGTGTGCGCGCACGCGCTGGAGGCGGAGGTGCGCGAGCTGCGGCTGATCGCGGCGCACCGGCCCGCCTACAACCGGCGGTCGAAGAACCGGCACCAGGGCTGGTGGATCGGGCTGACGGAGGAGGCGTTCCCTCGGCTGTCGGTGGTCCGGCTGCCGCGGCCGGGGGTGCTGGGCCCGTTCCGCAACCAGGCGGACGCCCGGGCGACCGCGGACACGCTGGCCGGGGCGTCGGGACTGCGGACGTGCACCCAGCGGATCTCGCCCCGGACGGCCAACGGGACCCCGTGCGTGCTGGCGGAGCTGGGGCGCTGCGGAGCGCCGTGCGCGGGGCGGCAGAGCGTGGAGGCGTACGTCCCGGCGGTCGAGTCGGTGTCGGGGCTGATCGCGGGCCTCGACGGCCGCCCGCTGCACGTGGCGGCGGCCCAGGTGGAGCGCCTGGCGGAGGGCCGGCACTTCGAGCAAGCGGCCCGGCACCGCGACCAGCTGGCGGGGCTGATCCGCGCGCTGGGCCGCGCCCACCGGCAGACGGCGCTGGCCTCGATCGCGGAGCTGATCGCGGCAGCCCCGGACGGCAACGGCGGCTGGGAGCTGTCGGTGATCCGCTACGGCCGACTGGCCTCGGCGGGGGTGGCCCGCCGCGGGGTGCCGCCGATGCCGGTGGTGGAGGCACTGGTGGCGTCGGCGGAGACGGTGCTGCCGGACCCGGGCCCGTTGAACGGCGCGCCACCGGAGGAGGTGGGGGTACTGCTGCGCTGGCTGGCCCGGCCGGGGGTGAGGTTGGTGAGGACCACGAGGCCCTGGGCAGAGCCGGCGGCGGTGGCCGGGTGGCTGGGATGGCTGGACCTGGTCTCGACAGCGCATTCCCTGGAGCACGTGAGCTGAGGTGAAGCGGGGCACGCTCGCTCGCCGGACCCGGCGCGACCGGCGAGCTCGGCCCACCACCGCCGGTCCGGGCAGCCGGCGCTACCGCACACTCGCCGGACCTGCCGCCACCAGCGGGCCTCAAGCGACCGAGCAGTCCAAAGCGTCCAGCAGCCAGGTGTGCGTGACCCCCATCGGCGCGGCTTCCCCGGTGATCTCCCCCGCCAGGTGCCAGTACCGCCGCAACCGCGGGTTCCGATCCGCCGCCGTCCGGTGGTTCAACGCCCGGCGGAACTCCGGCGAGTCCCCGGTCCCCAGCGAAGCGGCGTGAGCCGCCACGAACCGGTCCAGCGCCGCCCCCGGCGCGGGCCTCGCCCCGGCCGCCACCTGGGGGAACGCCAGCTCGCACGCCGCCGCTACCTCCGCGTGGAGGGCCGCCAGGTCGGGGATGCTGTCGTGGTCCACCAGCGTGCTCTCCCGCAGGCCCGTCGCGAGGTCCCGGTCCGCCGCGAGCAGGACCAGCTCCGCATACGCCACGACCTGCGCCGTCGTCGGCTGTTCCGGCGGCCGCGGCGCGCTGATGTCGAGGAACATCCGGACCGTGTCGGCCGGGACCCCGCCCGCGGCCATCGGGTGCCAGAGGCGGACCAGCGCCTCGTGCGCGGAGAACCCGTCCTCCACCGCGGACAGCAGCTCGAGCCGGGTCGCGCGGTCGGCCGGCGAAGCCTCTTCGACCGCGCGGAGCACCGATCGCCGCCAAGCCAGCGTCGCCATCTCACGGTCCAGCGCCGCGCGCTCGAAGGCCACCGCGTCGGACAGGGACCGGGCGCCGGTCAGGACGCCGGTGATCGAGCGCAGGCCCAGCCCGAGGCCACGCAGCCGCCGGACCAGGACCAGCCGGTCGACCGCCCCGAAGTCGAAGCGGCGGTGGCCGCCGACGCTGCGCGCGGGCTCCAGCAGCCCCTCGTCGCAGTAGAAGCGGATCGTGCGGACCGGCACCCCCGTCCGCCGCGCGAGGTCGCCGATCCCGAGTGTGTCTTCGGTCACCTTCGGTCGAACCTCCAGCCGGGTGGAATTCCTACGGTACGGCCATGGACACCACCAGACTCGCCGAGGCACTGCACGCCCGGACCGCCGTGTTCGCGGAGACCGTCACCGGCGCCGACCCGGACGCCCGCGTCCCGACCTGCCCGGACTGGCCGCTGCGGGTGCTCGTCGGCCACATCGGCCAGGCCCACCGCTGGTCCGCGGACATCGTCCGGTCCGGGCCGTCGCCGGTCCCCGACCCGCTCGACGCCGACCCCGGCGCCCCGGATGCCTGGGCCGACTGGCTCCGCCAAGGCGCCGACGACCTCGCCAAGACGGTCCTGGACGCGGGCGAAACGCCGGTCTGGACGTTCTTCGGCGAGCAGCCGGCGAAGTTCTGGTTGCGCCGGATGCTCCACGACACCACGATCCACCACGCCGACGCGGCGCTCACGACCGGAACCGCCATCGAAGTGGCCCCGGACCTGGCGGCCGACGCGATCAGCGAGTGGCTGGAGGTGCTGTCCGAACCGGTCACGGCGAGCCTCCGGCCGGGCTTCGCCGAGCTGTGCGGCACCGGCCAGACCCTCCAGCTCCGCTCCGGAGAAGACGAAGGCTGGCTGATCACCCGCGACCCCGGCGGCGTCCGGTGGACCCGCGGCACGAGCCCCGCCGACGTCACGCTGACCGGCCCCCTCCAGGACCTGCTGCTCGTCCTCACCCGGCGACGGCCCGCCGCGGACGTCACCATCACCGGTGACCGTGCCCTGGCTGACCACTGGCTGGCGCACACCGCGGCCTAGGATCGCGGTCGACACCCGCAGACGAGTCTTGGAGGACCCAGGTGATCACCGCGATCGTGTTGATCCAGGTTGAGGCGGACGCGATCCCGGACGCGGCGCAGGCGATCGCCGACATCGACGGCGTCGGCGAGGTCTACTCGTGCGCCGGGGACGTCGACCTCATCGCCACCGTCCAGGTGTCCGCGCACGAGGAGCTGGCCGACCTGATCCCCGGCCGGATCGGGAAGGTGCCGGGGGTGCTGGACACCGTCACGCACATCGCGTTCCGGTCCTACTCCCGCGCCGACACCGAGCAGGCCTTCGCGATCGGCGCCGAAGACTGAGCGAGGCCCCTCCCGGCCCCTCAGACCGCCGTACACGCGTCCAGCGGGCCGGCGCGACCAAGACCGAACCTGAACGCTGGACCTTCACGTCTTCTGACCCTGTTCGGCGACGATCAGGAACGGCACGACCGCGACGACCAGCGTCAGCGCGCCCCACC
>NZ_JBEZHS010000051.1:0-46296 GCF_040650695.1 Amycolatopsis sp. NPDC048633 | reverse complement strand
GAGTGTGATTGATGGTGTGTTGAGAAGACTTGTTAGGCCAGAAACACCAAAACGAGCACCGCCGGCCGCCGCGTAATGAGGCCCCGGCCACCTGCTACAAGCCCGGCAGCTTCTGCTCGGTCCCGAGCAGCACCGCGAACGGGTCGCCGCGCTCGGCCAGCCGGGCGGGGACGTCCCGGATCGTCCACCGGTCCGGTGTGAGGCCGTCGTCATCGAGCTCGTCCCACTCCAGCGGCACCGACACCGGCGCGCCCGGGCGCGGCCGCACGCTGTACGGCGCGACCAGGGTCTTGTTCAGCACGTTCTGCGTGTAGTCGAGCCGGGCCCGGCCGCCGCGCTTGTCCTTCGACCAGGCCCAGCTGACCAGGTCCGGCAGGACCCGCCCGATCGTCTTCGACACCGTCTCCGCCCACGCCCGGGTCTGCTCGAAGGTGCAGTGCGGCGCGATCGGCACCCAGACCTGGATCCCGCGCTGCCCGGTCACTTTCGGCCGCCCGGTCAGGCCGAGGTGCTCGAGCGCCGTGCGGTGCAGCCGCGCCAGCTCCAGGACCTCCGCGAACGACGTGTCCGGGCCGGGGTCGATGTCGAACAGCACCCACGTCGGGTGGTCGACGTCGGCCGCGCGCGAGGTCCAGGCGTGCAGTTCGAGCGCGCCGTAGTTCGCCAGCCACGCCAGCGTCGCGACGCTGTCCGCCACGACGTAGCGCTGGCTCTCCCCCGCCTCGGCACGCTCGTTGCGCCACGTCGTCAGCCAGCCGGGCGCGTGCTTCGGGACTTCCTTCTGCCAGAACCCCGGTTCGGTGACGCCCTGCGGGAAGCGGTTCGTGTTGAGGGGCCGGCCCGCCAGGTACGGCAGCATGACCGGCCCGGCGGTGACGTAGTACCGGATCAGGTCCCGCTTCGTCACCGGCTCGCCGGTACCGGCCGCCGGGAAGAGGACCTTGTCGAGGTTGGTGAGCGACAGCTCCCGCCCGGCGACCGACCACTTGCCCTTGGCGCCGAGGTCGTCGAGGGCCGCCAGCTCGTCGCCGGTCGCGGCGGTGAACCCCACCGGCTCCTCGGCCTCCGCGGCCGGCCGGTCGCCGTGCCACAGCGCGTCCGGTGCGGCCGCCACCTCGTCGTTCGTGCGGCCGCTCTTCACCGAGCGCGGATGGTCTTCGGCGTCCCAGCCGGCTTCGGCGTGCTCGTCCTCCTTGTGCAGGAGGAACCACTGGTCCTTCTCCCCGCGGTTCGTGCGGACGAGGACGAACCGCCCGGCCAGCTTCTCGCCGTCGAGGTCGAAGTGCAGCGTGCCGTCCTCGATCGCGCGGGCCGGGTCGGCGTCCACCGGCCGCCACACCCCGCGGTCCCAGACGATGACGTCCCCGCCGCCGTACTCGCCGTGCGGGATCACCCCTTCGAAGGCGGCGTACTCGATCGGGTGGTCCTCGACGTGCACGGCCAGCCGGCGGGCCTTCGGGTCGAGCGTCGGCCCCTTCGGCACCGCCCAGCTGACCAGGACGCCGTCGAGCTCGAGCCGGAAGTCGTAGTGCAGCCGCCGGGCGCGGTGCCGCTGCACCACGAACCGGTGCCCGGCCGGCCCGCCCGCGCCCCCGCCGGCCGGCTCGGCGGTCCGGCCGAAGTCGCGCATCTCCTGGTAACGGCGCAGTTTGCGGGCCGGGACGTCTGCCATGCCGGCGGGGTACCCACTCAGGCGGGCTCGCTCAACCCCCGAGCGCCGCGCGGAGGACGTCGCGCGCCCGGTCCATGATCGCCGCCGGTGCGCCCAGCAGCAGGTTCGCCTTCGCGCTCTCGACGCCCGGGTGCGGCCGGGTCGGTCCCACCGCTTCGGCCAGCTTGACGGTGGCCGCCATCGCCCGCAGCCGCTCCGGCGGCCGGTGGGCACGCAGCAGCGGGAACTCCGCCCGCTCTTCGCGGCGGGCGTGCGCGAGCACGTCGTCGCGCAGCTGGACGAGCAGCGTGTCGAACCCCTCCGCCCCGGGGCCCATCTTCTGCAGGGTCGTCAGCAGCTCCTTGGCCCGGTGCTCCTCGTCCAGCCGCGCGTCGACCACGGCTCCGGCCGCGGGTTCGAGGTCGCGGATCTCCGGGTGCACGACCAGCTCCTCGGCCGTCTCGTGCACCGCCAGCAGCCGCACGAGGTCGTGGAACACCTCCGTCCGCCGGTCGCCCTCCGCGGTCTCCAGGTCGGCGAACATCGCGCGGATTTCCCGGTGCTGCCGCTTCAGCAGGTCGATGACGTCTTCAACTTTGTCAGGCACGGAAAGCCTCTCCTCATCGGATGGTCGATGAGGCTTTCCCCGTCCCGGGCCGGTTACTCGTGCCGGTTCGCCACCGTGAGCCACAGCACGCCGGCGACGGTCAGCGCGATCCCCGCGACGGTCCACCACGACCACCACGTGAAGAAGGCGACGACCAGCCCGACGGCGAGCAGGACGCCGCCGCCGGTGTCGGCGGTACCGGCGGTCCCGGCGCGCGAAAATCCCCCGGCGACGGCCATCAGCCCATTCTCCCGTCGACGGCGGCCACGACGAGCGCGGCGCAGTTGCGGACCGCCACGCCGCGCTCCTGCGCCATCGCGATCAGGGCCGCCTGCGCGGCCGCACCCGTCATGCCTTGGGCCACCAGGACTTTCAGCGCCATGGCCACGACATCGGTGGCGGGCGGACGCGGGGTGCGGACGGGCATCGGACGACCTCCGGCTCGGCGAAGAGCGGTAACGAACGCGACCGGATACCCCGCCGCTCCCGGTTTCACACCGGTTCACTCAACCCGGACGGGTGACATCGGTTCAACTCCTGACGAGCCACACCGCGGCGTCCACCGGCAGCCGGCCGCCCTCCAGCGGCACGCTCGACAACAGCGCCCGCGAGCTCTCCGGCAGGTCGCACGGCTCCTCCGACAGGTTCACCACGCACCCGAACCCCGGCTCCCGCGTGAAGGACAGCACCCCGGGAGACGCGGGCAGCCACGTCAACGTCCCGTCCCCCAGCGCCGGGTGCGCCCGGCGCTCGGCGAGCGCCGCCCGGTACAGCCGCAGCATCGAGCCCGGGTCGGCCGCCTGGGCCTCGGCCGTCGCCGTGCGCCAGTGGGGCGGCTGCGGCAGCCACGTGCGCGTCCCGCCGGGGGCGAAGCCGAACGGCGGCTCGGTCCCCGACCACGGCAGCGGCACCCGGCAGCCGTCGCGGCCGCGGCGGGTGTGGCCGGACCGCTCCCACGTCGGGTCGGCGAGCACCGCCTCGGGCAGGTCTTCGACCTCCTCCAGCCCCAGCTCTTCGCCTTGGTACAGGTACGCGCCGCCGGGCAGGGCGAGCATCAGCAGCAGCGCCGCCCGGGCCCGCCGCCGGCCCAGAGCGAGGTCGCCGCCGGGCGCGAACCGCGTCACGTGCCGGACGACGTCGTGGTTGGACAGCACCCACGTCGCGGGCGCGCCGACCGCCTGCAGGGCTTCGAGGGTCCGGTCGACCACCGCGCGCAGCGCGACCGCGTCCCAGTCGCCAAGCAGGAAGTCGAAGTTGAACGCCGTGTGCAGCTCGTCCGGGCGCACGTACCGCGCGAGGCGGTCCGGCCGGTCGACCCACGCCTCCGCCACGAACACCCGGTCCGGGCCGAACTCACCCGCGATCTTGCGCCACGAGCGGTAGATCTCGTGCACGCCGTCGAGGTCCCAGTGCGGGTGCGCGGGGCGATCCGGCGGCTGCGCGATCTCTTCGTCCTCGGCGCCGAGGTCGGGGAACCGCGGGTCCTTGAGCAGGCCGTGGGCGACGTCGATGCGCACGCCGTCGACCCCGCGCGCGAACCAGAACCGGAGCAGGTCTTCGAACTCGGCCCGGACCCCGGCGTCGTCCCAGTTGAGGTCGGGCTGCTCCGGGGCGAAGAGGTGCAGGTACCACTCGCCGTCGGCGGCCCGCGTCCACGCCGGCCCGCCGAAGACGCTGCGCCAGTCGGTGGGCGGCAGCTCGCCGTCCGCGCCGCGCCCCGGCCGGAAGTGGTACCGCGCGCGTTCGGGCCCGCCGGCGAGCGCGGCGCGGAACCACGGGTGGCGGTCGGAGGTGTGGTTCGGCACGACGTCGATCAGCAGCCGCAGCCCGACCCGGTGCACCTCGGCGACCAGGTCCAGCACGTCGGAGTCGGTGCCGAACAGCGGGTCGGGGGTCCGGTGGTCCTCGACGTCGTAGCCGCCGTCGACCATCGGCGAGCGGTACCACGGCGTGGTCCACACGGCGTCGACGCCGAGGTCGGCCAGGTGGCCCAGGCGCGAGCGCAGGCCCGCGAGATCCCCGGTGCCGTTCCCGTCCGCGTCGGCGAAGCTGCGTACGTAGACCTCGTAGACCACGGCGTCGCGCCACCAGTTCGCGGAGTCCATGACACCCGAGTATCTACGCTGAAGCCGTGACTGACGCGTGGGAGTGGGATCCGTCCCTCTATTCGGGCAGTGCCGAGTACTACTCGCGGGGGCGCGCCGGCTATCCCCCGGAGCTCGCCGCGGCGCTCACCGCCGAGCTGGCGCTGGACGGCTCGGGCCGCCTGCTCGACGTCGGCTGCGGGCCGGGGTCGCTCACCCTGCTCCTGGCCGGCTCGTTCGAAGAGGCGGTCGGGCTCGACGCCGATGCCGCCATGCTCGGCGAAGCGGCCCGCCTCGCCGAGCTCGCCGGGATCGGCCACTGCCGCTGGGTGCACCGGCGGGCCGAGGAGCTGCCCGCCGGGCTCGGCCGGTTCCGGCTGGTCACCTTCGCTCAGTCGTTCCACTGGTTCGACCGGGCGCGGGTCGCCGCCGCGGTGCGCGACATGCTGGAGCCCGGCGGTTGCTGCGCCCACGTGCACGCGACGACGCACCAGGGCGTCGAAGGATCCGTGCCGCACGCGAAGATCACCGACCTGGTGCGCGCGTACCTCGGCTCGGTGCGCCGCGCCGGGCAGGGAACCCTGCCGAACGGCACCGCCGGCGGCGAAACGGAGATCTACCGCGCCGCGGGGTTGCGCGGGCCGCGGCGGTTCGAGGTCCCGGGCCGGGTCGTGACGCGGACCGCCGACGAGGTCGTCGCCGGCGTCTTCTCACTGTCCAGCGCGGCGCCCCACCTGTTCGGCGAGCGCCGCGCGGAGTTCGAGGCCGAGCTCCGCCGGCTGCTGCACCGGGCGAGCCCGGCCGGGACGTTCACCGAGCGGCTGCGCGAAATCGCCGTCGACCTCTGGCGGCCGTGACGTCCACTGTGGACGGTGTCACCAGGGGTTGTTGTCGAAGTCGTCCTCGGCCTCGGCCGTGCGCGCACGGCGGGCGCGCCGAGGACCTTCGTCACGGGCGGAAGGCCGCGAGTCCGGCGACAGCGCGAACGGCGCCGCCGCGCCGGGCTCGTCGCCGAAAGCGTCCGAGTCGAAGGCCGAGGGCGGTTCCGCGCCGGCCCGGTCGGTGCTCCAGCCGGACTTCGTCTTGCGCTGCGCCATTTCCCGCACGTGCTGGACGTACCGCTCGGCCGCCTGGACCTGCTTGGTCATGTACTCCTGCGACCGGGCCTTGATCTCCTCGCCCCGCTGCTCGCGCAGGACCCGCCGCTCGGACTGCTCACGGACGAGACCGTCCAGCTCGGCCTTCATCGCGTCGATCTCGCTCATGCGTCCTCCTACCAGGTCCGGGCGGACGGCGGGTCTTCGTCGTCGTTGAGGGAGCCGATGATCCGGCGGCCGGGCTCACCGAGGTTGTCGAAGACGGCGCCGTCGATCCGGTAGGCGGACGACCGGCGTTCGGTGTCCCCGCCCCCGGCGCCACCGTGGGCACCGCCGCCCATGGCCCCCATCCCGCCCATGCCGGACATCCCGGACTGGCCGCCGGACGCGGCCGACGCGCCGGCCGGGGCGAACGCGGGCTGGGCCTGCGTGGCGCCGACGCCACTGTGGACACCGGGAGACGTCGGCGTGTCGCCGAGCCCGCTCCCCGCGCCGCCCGGGTCGAGGCCGGCCGCCGAGAGGCCGGCGCCCCCGTGCGAGCCGCCGCCGATGCCGGCCGCGGAAGATCCGCCCCCGCCGTGGCCGTCCCCGCCACCAGCACCGCCGCCGTCGTGCGAGGCGAGGTCTTCGAGGGTGCCGCGGTGGGTGGGCAGGTCGTCGTCGAGCTTCTTGTCGGGGGTGTCGCCCAGGGCGTCCGAAGCCTTGTCGTCCTCGCCGAGGGTGTAGGTCGTCGGGGTACCGCTGCCGTCGTCGACGGTGACGACGGTCGGGCCGTCCGGACCGTCGGGCCGCTCGGCGGTGATCTTGACGCCGCCGTCCTCGATGTGGATCTTGCCGTCGGGGCCGGGGCAGTACGTGTCGTCGTCCGTCCCTTGTGGACCGTCGGCGTCCTTGGACCAGTCGAGCTTGAAGTCCTTGGTGGCGTCGGTCCCGTCACCGACCTTGATGTCCATCTTCCCGTCGTGGTCGGGTTCGGTCATCTCGAAGGTCTTGTCACCCTGCTTGACCTTCAGGGTGTCGGGGGTGTCGTCGCCGTCCTTGCCGTCGCCGTCCTCGCCGAGCAGGCCGTCGGGCTTGCCGTCGCCGTCCTTGTCCTCGCCCAGCGGGTTGTCCGGCTTGCCGTCGCCGTCCTTGTCCTCGCCCAGCAGGCTGTCCGGCTTGCCGTCGCCGTCCTTGTCCGCACCGAGCGGGCTGTCGGGCTTGCCGTCGCCGTCCGTGTCGGTGCCGGTGTCGCCGAGGCCCGCGCCGTCGCCGGAGTCCGTCTTGATGCCTTCGCCGCTGAACTCCTTCAGCGCGTCGGCGGCCTTGTTCTTCGCGTCCTCCGCGGCCTGCTCGGCCGCGGCCTTGCCGTCGTCGCCGGACCCACCGGAACCGGAGCCCGAACCACCCGAACCGGAACCGCCACCCAGACCGGACCCGGAACCAGAACCGGAGCCGGACCCGCCACCGCTGCCTTCGTCACCGCCGAGGCCGCTGCCCCCGGAGCCCGAACCGGCGCCGTCACCGGACTCGGTCTCGATCCCCGGGCCGCTGAACTGGCTCAGCGCGTCCGCGGCCTTCTTCTTGGCCGCTTCGGCGGCCGCGGCGGCCTCCGCCTGGCCACTCTCGGACGGCGACGGCACCGACGACGGCGACGTGTCGTCCGAACCACCACCGGAACCGGAGCCGGAACCCGACCCCCCGCCCGAGCCGAGGCCGGAACCCCCGCCCTCACCGGAGGGCGTGGACAGGTCGGGGATCGACGGCATCGGGCCCCCACCGCCGGCACCCGAACCCGAACCGGAGCCGCTGCCCGAGCCGGACCCGCCACCGGAGACGTCGGGGATCGACGGCATCGGACCACCGCCACCACCCCCGGAACCACTGCCCGAACCACTGCCCGAACCACTGCCGGAGCCGCCGCCCGCGCCGCTGGGCAGGTCGGTACCCGAGCCGCCGGAGCCCGCTCCGCCGCCGGGCACCCCGGAACCGGAGCTGCCGTCGGGAATCGACGGGACCGGGCCGCCGCCCCCGCCGGCCCCCGAGCCACCTGAACCCGAACCAGAGCCGGACCCACCGGCACCCGACCCGGAACCCGAGCCCGAACCGGAGCCACTGGTACCCGACCCGCTGCCCGAACCACCCGAGCCGCCGGGGCCGCCGCCCGCGCCGCCGCCCGTTCCCGGGCCGCCACTGCCGGGGCCGCCCGAGCCGGACCCGCCCGGCATGCTCACGCCCTCGAACTCGTTCTTGACCTTGCCCATGACCTTGTCGAGCGCGTCGTACGCCTGGTCGACGAGGTCCTTGGTGTCCTTGCAGGTCTTCGCGAAGCCCTGGTACAGCCGGTCCCACATGTCGGGGTTGAACTGGTTCTGGATCCACTGCTTGGCCAGGTCCTGGCCGTGCTTCTTGATCTCGTCGCCGTCGCAGCAGCCCTGGTCGTTGAGCGTCTTGACCAGGTTGGTGCCGAAGTTGAGGTCCATCCAGCCCGCGATCTGGGCGAGGTCCTGCTCGTTGCCGTGCTCACCGCTGGCGACCGCGATGACCTTCTGCGCCATCGTGTAGTCGGCCTTGCCGACCAGGTCGGTGTACATGCCGATGACCGCGTCGGCCTTGCCCTTGCACAGCTGGAACACGGTCGTCGAGGTGGTCAGCGTCGCTTCGCTCACGTTGCCGAGCGTCTGGGACAGCTTCGCCGCTTTCGGCTGGATCTTGTCGTTGTAGGTGTCGGACGACGCGTCCGCGCCGGCACCGCTCCACGTCTTGTACAGGCTGCCGAGCTGGGAACCGGTGTCCTCCAGCGTCTGGTCGACCGTCTCGGAGCCGGTCTTGAAGTGCGCGGCGTCCTCGACGAAGTTCTCGAAGCTGATCCCGCGCTGCTCGTCGAACGGCACGCGGATGTCCTTGTCGATGTCGATCGCGCGCGTGTTGCCGCGGCAGTCGGCGGGGACCTTCGCCAGCAGCGATCCGAAGGTCTCGAACAGCTTCAGCGCGGGCGCGGCGGCGTCGAAGATCTCGTCGGACGTCTTCGTCCCGCTGGCGCCCCCGCCGTCGGCGGCCGCGGGCGGCTTGGCGCCGTCCAGCTTGGCCTTGCCGTCGTCGACGGCCTTCTTCTCCTGGTCTTCGTTGTAGGAGTTCTGGTCGCCGCTCGACTTGGCCTTGTCGTAGGCCTCGTCGACCGACTGCCCGGCGAAGAGCGGGTTGGCGTTGTAGGCGCCGGCGTACTTCTCGGCTTCCTGCCGCTTCTGCTTGATGTCGTCCGGTTCCTGGTCGGCCAGGAACGGCGGCGGGGGCGGGTTCTCCCGCAGCCAGCTGCTGATCAGCGCGCTCTTCTGCCCGGCGGGGACGCTCGGGTCGTCGAGGATCGCCTTGACGTCGGACCACTTCTTCTTGTCGGCCATCAGAGCGAGCCCCCGGCGTTGGTGATGACGCCCGCCTGGTCGTCTTCGTTGGCGCCGTAGCTCGACCCGGCGGTGCCGAGGTTGGTGCCGAACGAGCCCAGCGTGGTGCTGTAACCGGAAACCGCGGCCCACAGCGCCTGCGCGCCGGCGGTGTACTTCGCCGCGTGGGCGTTGTGCGCCCGGCCGAAGCCCTCCGCGGTCACCTGCGGGGTCTCCAGGTCCGGATTGTCGTCCAGCAGGTGCTCCGCCAGGTCCCCGATGGTCTTGGACGCCGTCGACAACGCTTCCGTCGTCGCGGTGTACCCCCCGCCGCTCATTTCAGCGCCTCTCCTCAGGTCCTTCAGTTCCCAGTGCTTCCGCGAGCACGTCCGCCACGGATCCCACGTCGGTGAACCGCTCCAGCTCGTCCAGGTCGATCGTCACCCCGTAATAGACCTCCAGCGCCGCGAGGAGCTTGATCCGGCCCTTCGAGTCGATGCCCAGCTCCTCCAGCGGCGCGTCGGGCTCGACGAGGGCCGGGTCCAGCCGGAAGGTGTCGGAGACGACCTTCGTGACCTCGGCGCGGTGATCACCCACGGACGTCACCATAACGTGCCTTGGCCGCCGACCGGGCGACCTTGCCACTCGATGTGCGCGGAAGTCCGCCGGAAGGGACCAGATGTACCGCACGGAGGGTGAGATCGTGCTCGCGTGACACCGCGCGCAGCACCGCGCGGGTCACCTCTTTGAGGTCCGCGTCAGCGTCGCGCGCCCATTCCGCCACCACCATCGCGCCCTCGCCGTCCTCGTCGGCGATCCCGAACGCGGCGACGCGGTCACGACGGACCGCGGGGTGGGCTTCGCCCGCCGCCACCTCGATGTCCTGCGGGTGGAAGTTGCGGCCGTCGATGACGATGAGGTCCTTGAGCCGCCCGGTGACGTACAGGTCGCCGCGGTGCACCACGCCGAGGTCGCCGGTGCGCAGCCAGCCGCCGGTGCCGTCCAGCGTGGCGTCGAACGCGGCCGCGTCGCCGCGGCCCCAGTAACCGGTCGCGACGTTCGGGCCGTGGATCCAGATCTCGCCGACCGCGTCGTCGGGCTGCTCGTGTCCCTCGTGGACGATCCGCACCTGCTGCCCGACCGGACGGCCGACGGACACGAGCTCCTGCCCATCGATGGTTTCGACGGCCCGGCCCTGCGCGAGCGCGTCGCGGTCGAACACCGCACCACGCGGCCCTTCCGGCCCCGCGCTCGCGACGTACACGGTGGCTTCGGCGAGCCCGTAGGACGGACAGTGCGCCTCACGCCGGAACCCGTGCGGGCCGAAGACCTCCTGAAAGCGCTCGACCGTCCGCGGCCGGACGGGTTCGCTGCCGTTGAGCGCGACCCGCACGTCCGAAAGGTCGAGGTCGTCCCCCGGGCCGGCGTCGGCCGCGAGGTCGTAGGCGAAGTTCGGCGCGGCCGTGAACACCGCGGGGTAGTCCGACATCTGCCGCAGCCACCGCCGCGGCCGGTGCACGAACTCGGCCGGGGCCATGAACACCGCCCGCCCGCCGGCGAAGACCGGCAGGCACAGCAGCTGGATCAGGCCCATGTCGTGGAAGAACGGGATCCAGCCCGCGCAGGTCGTGTCCTCGTCCACGGCGTAGGCGTGGCTGCCCTGCCAGCACGCCGCGACGATCGCCCGGTGCGGGATCACCGCGCCGGCCGGCTCCCGCGTCGACCCCGACGTGTACTGCAGGTACGCCGGGCTTTCCGGCGCCACCGGCACCGGATCGGCACCCGGCCCGGTCAGCTCGTCGGCCACCAGCAGCTCGCCGGGCGCCCCGAACTCGCGGACCCGCGCCGCCGCGGCCGACGACGTCAGCCACACGCGCGCACCGGAGTCGGCCAGGACGCCGCCGAGCCGGTCGGCCTGCGCGCGGTTCCCCGGCGCCATCAGCGGGACGGCGATCATGCCGGCCGCCAGGACGCCGAAGAACGCGAGCGGGTAGGCGAGCTCCTGCCCGGCGAGGACGGCGACCCGCTCCCCCGGCTCCGCGACCCGGCGCAGCCCGCCCGCGACCACGCGGACGTGGGCGGCGAACTCCGCCCACGTCAGCGTGTGCTCGGCGGCATGCGTGTGGTCCTGGTGGGTGAACAGGGGCCGGTCGTCGTCCGCGCGGGCGAACAGCCGGTCCACGATCGACGCGCGCAGCACCTCGCCGGGCACGGTCACGGGCGGATGGAGCACGCAGCGCAACCTACTGGACGGCCCAGAGGCCCCCGAGCCCGGCCACGTCGACGACGGTGGCGGTGTGGGGGAACAGCGTGCCGGTCAGGAAGTCGTGCGTCGCCTGGTCGCGGTCGGCGCAGGCGTCGCGCAGGACGACGATCCGGTAGTCGCGGTCCATCGCTTCACGGACGGTGCTCAGCACGACGCCGCTGGTGCTGATCCCGGCGAGGACGAGCGTGGTGATCCCGTGCTTCTCCAGCTGCTGCTCGAGGTCGGTGGTCGTGAAGGCGCCGACGCGGATCTTGCGCACGACGACGTCGTCGGGCCGCGGCGCGAGCCGGGGGTGGATCTGCGTTCCCGGGGCGTCGGCGCGCATCGCCGCCCGGACCTGGTCGGAGGCCGCGAACGCGGCGAACATGCTCGTCTCGGGGATCGCGGCGAACTCGGCGTCTTCGAACGCGACGCGCACCCAGCCGACGTGGCCGCCGCGGGCGCGGACGTCGTCGACAACGCCGGCGACGCGGTCGAGCAGGGGCTCGGTGTCGGGCAGCTGCCCGACGATCCCCTCCTGGTAGTCCATCACGAGCAGCGCCGTGCGGTTCGGGTCCAGGGTGGTGTTCTGGTCAGGCATCGGTCTCGTCTTTCTCGGGTCGGGTGGTGCTTCGGGACAGGGAACGGTCGAACACGGTGAAGAGCAGGAACACGACGCCGATGCCGAGGAGCACCAGCGCGAGGTCGTGCAGCCCGCCGGTGTCGGCGACCGGGCCGTAGAGGGCGCCCTGCAGCGCGGAGGAGACGATCGCGCCGAGGTAGCCGAAGGTGCGCAGCAGCCCGGCCGACGCGGCGATGTCGTCGGGGTTCGCCTGGCGGTACACGGAGTTCTGCAGCGCGAGGCTGTTGAGCCCCTGCGGCACGCCGGCCACGAGCGCGACGACCACGAGCAGCCAGACGGCGGCGGAGGAGTCCAGGGTCAGCAGCAGCGCGCACCCGGCGAGCTGCCCGATCGCGGCGACGGCCAGCTTGCCGCGGACCGCTTCGCGGCGCCCGGTGAGGAGCGACACGAGGATCCCGGTGGCGAACAGCGGCAGGGTGGCCAAGCCGGCTTCGGTCGCCGACAGGCCGCGGCCGTGCTCGAGCCATTGCGTGTAGCCGTAGAGGAAGCTGTACGCGACGACGTAGGCCAGCAGCGCGCGGCCGTAGGTGCGCAGCAGCGGGCCGTTGCGCCCGAGCAGCCGCAGGTCGATGAACGGCTGGGCGTGGGTCAGTTCGCGCACGGCGAAGCCCGCGCCTCCCACGACGGCGATGGCGAGCAGGTACCAGTCCCCCGCGCCCGGGTGCATCAGGAACAGCAGCAGCGCGACGAGCGAGCCGGCGAACAGTGCCATGCCGAAGAAGTCGAGGCCGGGCGAGCCCTTCGGCACGGCCTTGGCCGCTTTGGAGAACCGGCGGGCGCCGAGAACGAAGGCGGCCAGCGCGATGGGGATGTTGAGGGCGAAGGTGGTGCGCCAGCCGCCGACGCCGATGAGCAGGCCGCCCAGCGCCGGGCCGATCACGGAGATCGTCTGGGTCGAGATCGCCAGCACCGTGAGCACGGACGCGGGACTGTCCCGGCCGGTCCGGTCGCTCTCGTCGCGGATGAGCCGCATCGCCGCCGGGTAGCCGGCACACGTGCCGAAGCCGAGCACGACGCGCGCCACGATCAGCACCGCGAGGTTCGGCGCGAGCGTGCCGATCACCCCGGCCAGCCCGACCAGCGCCGTCGACGGGAGGAACACGCGCCGCGGGCCGTACCGGTCGATCAGCCGCCCGGCCACCGGCTGCCCGACGGCAGTGGCCAGGTAGAGCGCGGAGATCAGCCACGCGGTCGCCGACGCCGGTTGCCCGAACGCGACCCCGATCGGCACCAGCGCGACCGCGATGATCGTCGAGTTGACCGGGTTGAGCACCGCGCCCGAGATGAGCGGGGCGAGCAGCTTCCGGTCGAAGCCGTCGCGCACCCGTTCCCGGGTCGTCATGGTTCGACGACGCGGCCGAGCAGGGCCAGCGCCTCGTTGACCACGGCCAGCTCGTCCTCGGTGAGCCGCCGCGCGAGGGTCTTGGCCAGCCACTCCTGCCGCGAGGCGCGGGCGCCCTGGCCGTAGGCGCGGCCCTCGGGCGTGAAGAAGATCAGCTGACGCCGGCCGTCTTCCGGGTCGTCCTCGCGGCGGACCAGGCCGAGCCTCTCCAGCGCGGCCACCGTCACCGCCATCGACTGCGGGCGCACCCGCTCCGCGCCGGCCAGCTCGCTCGCCGTCGACGGCTCGTTCTTCGCGAGCCGCGCGAGCGCCGAGGCCTGCGCGGAGGTCAGGTCGCCGACTGCCGTCGCGTCCATCATCTGCCGCCGCAGCCGGCCGACGAGCACGCGCAACGTCTGCGCGGCCGCGACCGCCGGAGCGGGAACCGTCTTCGAAGCCATATCGACAGCCTAGACTTAACAGTTGACCCTGTCGAATTTTCGGGACGGCCACAAAGGACTTCGAGTAGGCTCCCCGGCCATGGCCTCACCGGAAGCGCTGGTCTCCGCCCTCGCGGATCCCGCCCGTCTGCAGCTGTTTGCCCGGATCTGCGCCGGGCTCCCGGCCGACAGCACCAAACTCGTGAAACGGCTGGTCGACGCGGGGCTCGTCACCGCGGACGGAGAGACCTATCGAGCCGTGCCCGAGGTGTTCCGCGAGGCGCTCGCCAAGGCTCCGGCCGACCCGCTCGACGGGCTGTTCCGCCACGGCAGGCTCGTCACCATCCCGCACTCGGGCAAGCGGCGGCAGCTGCTGCTCGCCCACCTCGCCGAGCGGTTCGAGCCGGGCCGGCTCTACACCGAGCAGGACGTCCGCGAGAAGCTGTCGATGGTCCACGACGACCACGCGACGCTGCGCCGTTACCTCGTCGACGAAGGCCTGCTGCAGCGCAGCAACGACGGCGGCGCCTACGGCCGCCCGTCGGAGGCCCGCGCCGCAGGCTGAGTCGCGGGGAGGTCGAACAGACCCAGCACGGCGGGATCGGCGAACACGACGTGGTGCGCCACGCGTGCTTGGTCGACGGTGAACACCTGCAGGGAGTGCAGCCGGCGGACACCGGCGTCGTCGCGGCAGTACGCCACCAGGGCCGGCCGTTGGCGGCCGTGCGCGTCATCCGCCAGTCCGGGCCGCGCATCGCGAACAGCCGCTCGAGGAACCGGCCGTAGCCGTCGCGGCCGAGGAACCAGAGCGGCACCGGCGGCATCTCCAGCACGACGTCGTCGGTCAGCAGCTCGACGAGACCGGCGACGTCGGCCGCTTCGAACGCCCGGACGTAGCGGTCGAGGACCGCTTCGACCGCCTTGTCGTCCGGTTCGGGAACTTCGTCCGCCATCAGGCCGCCGAGGCCGGCGCGGGCGTCGCCTCCAGGAAGCCGGCCACTTCCACCGCGCTGAAGTCGAGGACTTCGCGAAGGATCAGCACTGCGCGCTGCTTTCGGCGGCAGCGTCTGCAGCGCCGCGAGCAGCGCCGGCCGCAGCGTTCATCGCGATCCGGTACAGCCAGGTGCGCACCGACGCGCGGGCCGGGTCCGGCATCGCTCTCCCGTCGCCTCCGTACGGGAGATGATTCCCTACCGGTCGTCGAAGTCCTCGGGCCGCAGGCCGTCGAGCTCGGCGCGGAAGCGGGCGACCTCGGCCTCGGTGTCCAGGACGTCGGCGGCGGGGCCTTCGGCTTCCTGCTCGACCTCCAGCTGCACCGACGCGACGTCGAGCACCTCTTCGGCGACGCTGATCGGCGCGTTCTGGCGCAGGCCGAGCGCGACGGCGTCGCTCGGGCGGGCCGATACGCGGGTGCCGTCCGCGAGCACCAGGTCGGCGTAGAAGATGCCGTCCCGCACCTCGGTCAGCTCGACCGCCGAGACGCCTTGCCCGAACGCCGCGAGCACATCGCCGAGCAGCTCGATCGTGCCCGGGCGCGGCTGCTCGACCTGCTCGCGGGCCCGCACGAGAGCCTCGGCCTCGCCGTACCCGATCATGATGGCCAGCCAGCGGCGGGCGCCCTCCGGCTCCCGGAGCAGCATCAGCGGCGCCTCGCCGGGCACCGGGACGGCCATTCCCACCACCTCGATCGGGATCACCCTGACCACCGCACCCTCCGTGTAGACACTTCTCCGCGCGCGGGATACCCAGAACGCACGCTCGGCAACCCGGTTCCCGAGGGGAGTTTTTTCAGGGCGGCTCTTCTCGGCTGCGGACAACGCCGCCGGCCCTTGCCGGGTGCGTCGCGGCGCTGTCACCGTCGAGGCGTGGAACCGACGATTTCGCGCAGCATCGACGTCCAGGCTGACCCGGGCACGGTGTGGTCGTGGGTCACCGACCTGCCCCGGATGGGTGAGCTGAGCCCGGAGAACATCGGCGGCCGCTGGCTGGACGGCACGGGCCCGGCGCTGGGAGCCCGCTTCCGCGGCCGCAACGTGAACGGCACCCTGCGGTGGTGGACCCGGGTGCGGGTGGTGCGGTTCGAGGAAGGCCGCCGGTTCGCGTTCGACGTGCGGACGCCGCTCGGTTCGCGGGTGTCGCGGTGGGAGTACGTCCTGGCGCCGAGCGCGGTGGGTTGCCGGGTGACCGAGAACTGGTACCGGAGCGGCAGCTGGGTGGTGCGCAAGTTCATGGGCCCGAAGGTGACCGGGCGCGCCGACCGGCCGGGGTACAACGTGCGGTCGATCGAGCACACACTCGCCGCACTCAAGGCCCGGGCCGAGAAGCGAGCCGCGGCTGCCTGAACGCCCGGCTCGTGAGATACATCGCGCTGAACTGGTCAGTCTCTTGTTGAGACCTATCTCCTCCGGCTAGGTTGCTTTTTCAAACCTAGGAGGACCATGACCGACACCGCGCCGAAGCCCGGCCTCGTGCTGCTGGTCGTCTCGACCGCGGCGTTCCTCGCCAGCCTCGACACCTTCATCGTCACGATCGCGTTCCCCGGCATCCGGGCCGCCTTCCCCGGCGACGACCTCGCCACGCTGTCGTGGGTCCTCAACGGCTACACCGTGCTGTTCGCCGCCTGCCTCGCGCCGGCCGGGCGGCTGGCCGACCGGTACGGCCGGAAGCGGCTGTTCCTGCTCGGCGTCGTCGTGTTCACCCTCGCCTCGGCCGCGTGCGCCGCCGCGCCGTCCATCCCGGTGCTCATCGCCTTCCGCGCGGTGCAGGCGATCGGCGCCGCGCTCGTCATGCCGACGTCGCTGGCGCTGCTGCTGACCGCGTTCCCGGCGCACCGGCGGCCGATGGCGGTCGGGGTCTGGGCTTCCGTGGGCGCCGCGGCCGCCGCACTCGGGCCGCCCGTCGGCGGCCTGCTCGTCGAGGCGTCGTGGCGCTGGGTCTTCCTGGTGAACCTGCCGATCTGCGCGCTGACGCTGCTGGCCGGGCCGCGGGTGCTGCGCGAGTCGCGGGACACCACCACCGGCGTCCCGGACCTGCTGGGCGCGACCGGTCTCCTGGTGGGCGTGGGCGCGCTGGCCTACGCGCTGGTCGAAGCGCCCGACCACGGCTGGGGCGCGTCGCCGGTGCTGCTCGCGTTCGTGGTCGCCGCCGTCGCGCTGGCGTGGGTGCCGCTGCGCTCGGCGCGCCACGCCGTACCGGTGCTGGACCTGCCGGCACTGCGCGTCCCGACGCTGTGGCTGGCGTGCGTCACGACCGGCGTGTTCGCGGCCGGGTTCGCCGCGATGCTGTTCGGCAACGTGCTGTTCCTGACGTCGATCTGGCACGACTCGATCCTGGTGGCCGGGCTGTCCCTGGCCCCGGGGCCGCTGATGGTGGTGCCGGTGTCGATCCTCGGCGGCCGGTTCGTGCACCGCTTCGGCCCGGGCCCGGTGGTCGCACTCGGCGGCGTCTCGTTCGGCGCGGGCGTGCTGATCTGGTTGCTGCGCATGGGTTCGGCACCCGACTACGTGGGAGCGATGCTGCCCGGCCAGCTGCTGACCGGCATCGGCGTCGGGCTGATCATGCCGAGCCTGTCGGGCGTGGTGGGCACGGTGCTGCCCCCGGCGCGGTGGGGCGCGGGCTCGTCGATGGTCAACACGATGCGCCAGATCGGGACGGTCCTCGGGACGGCGGTACTGGTGGCGGTCTTCGCGGGCACCCCTGACCTGACGGACTTCCAGCACGGCTGGCTCTTGATCCTGGGCACCGCGGTGACGACGTCGGCGGGCGGGCTGCTGATCGCCGCGCGCCGCCGCACGGACCACTACGCGGAGCCCCAGGCCTTGTCCAGCGCCGCGAGCCCGTCGTCGATCCTCTCCACCGGGATCGAGCCGTAGCCCAGCACCAGTCCCGGCGCCGGGAAACCGCCGCACAGATCGGAAAGCGTCTGGACCGCCACGCCCGCGGCCGCGGCACGCGCCGCAATCGGCTCCAGGTCCTCCTCGGCGAGGGCGCACAAGTGCAACCCTGCCGCCGAGGGAACCACCCGGAGCCGGCCGGCGAACAGCCGGTCCACAGTGGACGTGATCCGCTCGTGGCGTTCCGCGTACAACTTTGTCGCGCGGCGGATGTGGCGGGCGAACAGGCCTTCGTCGACGAACCGGGCCAGCGCAGCCTGGGCGGGCACGTCGCCGTGCCAGTCCGACAGCTGGCGCGCGTGGCGCAACGCGTCCCGCAACGACGGCGGCGCGATGAGAAAACCGAGGCGCAGCATGGGAAGCAGCGTCTTCGAGAACGAGCCGACGTACGCCACGCGCCCGCCGCGGTCCAGGCTCTGCAACGGCTCCAGCGGCCGGTCGGAGAACCGGAACTCGCTGTCGTAGTCATCCTCGACGATGACCGCGTCCGCGCGCTCGGCCCACGCCAGTAGCGCCGTGCGGCGGGCCAGGGACATCGGTGTCCCGAGCGGGAACTGGTGCGACGGCGTGACGTACACCAGCTTCGTCCGCGCCGGCAGCGCGGCGACGTCGAGACCTTCGCCGTCCACCGGGACGCCGACGACTTCGCCGCCGTGGGACGCGAAGAGCAGCTTCGCCTGCCGGTAGCCGGGCTCTTCGACGGCCACGCGGTCACCCGGTGACAGCAGGACCCGGCACAGCAGGTCGAGGGCCTGCTGCGCGCCTTGGGTGACGAGCACATCGTCCGCGTCGGCGCGCACCGAGCGCGACACGCCGACGTGCCGGGCGATCGCCGCGCGCAGGCCCGGGTGCCCACCGGGGTCGACGTAGTGGACGAACCCGGCCGCGGCCCGCAGCTCCCGCGCGAGCAGCCGCCGCCAGGTTTCGAACGGGAACAACGCGGCGTCGGGGATGCCGACGCGGAAGTCGTACTCCGGCACATCGGGCACCGTGGCGACCGGTGCCGGCAGCGACCGCCAGATCGCCTTCGGCTGCGGGCCCCGCGCCGAAGGAGCCTTACGCGGCTTCGGCGCCGGCAGGGAACCGCTGACGTACGTTCCGGCGCCGACGCGGCCGGTGAGGAACCCGTCGGCGGTCAGCCGGTCGTAGGCGACCGCGACGGTGTTGCGCGAAACGGCCAGGCGCCGCGCCAGCTCCCGCGTCGGCGGCAGCCGCTCCCCCGCCCGGAGCCTGCCGTCCAGCACGGCGTCGCGCAGCTGCCGGTAGATCCGGACGGACAGGTCGCCGCGCCCGGCCAGGCTGACGTGAAAGTCCATCCGGCGAGCCTACATTGGCCCAATCCGATTCAAAGGAATTGGATCTGGGATCGGGCCAAGTGTCGATCTAGCGTTACCGGCATGACGCTGACTGTGGACCGCCCCGCACCCGCTCGCCCCGGCCGGCTGCTGGCCGCCGCCCAGCTGGCCGGCTCGCTCGGCGACGGCGCGTTCCTGACCTGCTCGGTGCTGTTCTTCACGCGGATCGTCGGGCTGACCCCGGCGCAGGTCGGGCTGGGCCTCACGCTCGGCTGGGCGGTGGGCTCGGTCGCGGGCGTCCCGCTCGGCCACCTCGCCGACCGCCACGGCGCGCGCGGGTCCGCGGTGCTGCTGGCGCTGGCGACCAGCGCGTCGGTCCTGGCGTTCCTGCTGGTCCGCACGCCGCTGCTGTTCGTCCTCGCCGCGTGCTTCTACGGCAGCTGCCAGACCGGCCTGGCCGCCGTCCGCCAGGCGCTGCTGGCCGCGCTGGCCGACCCGGAACGGCGGACGCGCGTCCGGGCGCACCTGCAGTCGGCGGGCAACGCGGGGCTCGCGATCGGCGCGGGGCTGGGCGGCCTCGCACTCTCGGCCGACACGGCGCCGGCGTACCTGACGGTCTTCGTGCTGGACGCGGCCAGCTTCGTCGTGACGGCGGTGTTGCTGCACCGGCTCCCGGCCGTTCCCCGGGCGTCGTCCCCGCGGACCGGCGAGCCGAAGCTGGCCGTGCTGCGCGACCGGCCGTACGCGCTGGTGACGCTGCTGAACGCGGTCCTGCTGCTGCGCATGCCGCTGCTGAGCGTCGCGATCCCGCTGTGGATCGTCGAGCGGACCACTGCGCCGGGCTGGACGGTGTCCGCGCTGTTCGTGCTCAACACGGTCGTGGTGGTGCTGCTCCAGGTGCGCGTGGCCGGACGGCTGGCGAGCATCGGCACGGCGGCACGGATGGTGCGCCGGTCCGGGGTGCTGCTCTTCGCGTCTTGCGTGGCTTTCGCGCTGTCGGCGTTCGGGACGTCGCCGTGGATCGCGTTCGCGGTGCTGGTGGTGGGCGCGGTGGTGCAGGTGTTCGGCGAGATGCTGCAGTCGGCGGGCACGTGGGAGATCGGCTTCGCGCTGGCGCCGGCCGACCAGCAGGGGCAGTACCAGGGGTTCTTCGGCACCGGGGTGTCGGTGGCCCGTGCGATCGGGCCGGTGCTGCTGAGCACGGTGGTGATCGGCTGGGGCTTGCCGGGGTGGCTGCTGCTGGGCGCGGTGTTCCTGGCGGCGGGCTGGGCGATGGGCCCGGCGGTCCGCTGGGCCCAGTCGACGCGGGTCACGGCCGACGCGAGCCTGGTCCCGTAGCGCCCCAAGGCCACATTGGTTGCGCTCAACGCACCGAAGGCCACATTGGGTGCGTCTAACGCACCGAAGGCCACATTCGGTGCGCTCAACGCACCCAAGGCCACATTCGGTTGCGCTCAACGCACCCAAGGGGCCCTTCGGTGCGTTGAGCGCAACCAAGGCCACATTGGGGCGCTACTCGCTCGGCTGGGCCGCCGGGGCCTGGTGCAGCGAGAGATCCGGACCGGCGGCGGCGTCCTGGGCCCAGGCCCCGGACTCCGCCGTCCACGTCTGCCCGGCGAAGCTCACCTTGTCCACTCCCAGCGCCTCCGCGCGGCCCACCAGCCAGCTCGCGTACGTCCACCCCTGCGCCGCCGGGTGGGCGCCGCTCAGGCGAGCCGTGCCCAGTTCGCCGGTGGCCGCCGTCGCCACGTCGCCCGGGGCCGCCAACGTCAGGTTGCGGCAGGTCAGCGCGGCCGGGAACTGGCCGTTGAACGCCGCCGCCATCACGCGGGACTGCGACTCCCACTGCGCGTACGCGTCCGGGACTCCCGAGCGCTGGATCTCCTGGGCCGCCTCGGTGATCGGCATCGTCTCCCAGCCCGGCAGCTTCTCGAGCTTCTCGTAGAACGCCGTGGCCGCGTAGACCGGGTCGCGCAGCTGCGCCACCGTGCCCCAGCCCTGGCTGGGCCGCTGCTGGAACAGCCCGACCGAGTCGCGGTCACCGCCTTCGAGGTTCTGCAGCTTCGACTCCTGCAACGCCGTGGCCAGCGCGATCGTCGCCGCGTGCGGCGGCAGCCCCAGCTTGGCCCCGACGCCCGCGATCCGCGCGGCGTTGTCCATCTGCTCGGGGGTGAACGTGTACCCGTCCTGCCCGGGCACCGCCACCGTGCAGCCCGGCGTCTTGACCGAGCCGCGCATCAGCACCGCCACCACGACGACCCCCGCGGTCAGCACCACGACCGCACCCAAGAAGAGGGCCACCTTCAGGCCACACCCGCGCACCCTGCCTCGCCTTCACCCGTTCGCCCCAGTCTGTCAAAGGCAGGACGCGGCGCACCGGGTGGAGGTTCAGTGACCGGCGCCGAGGAAGATCGGGTTGGACATCGCCACCATGGCGTTCGGCTGGGTCGTGTTCGGGCCCCCGGACGGGCGACGCACCTCGACGCGGACCCACCGCGAGTACCGCGGGTACGTCGTCCACGTCACCGTCGCGGCCCCCGAGTCGCCGATGGTCTCGGTGTGTTCCGGGCCGAGCTGGTCGAGGAACGTCACCGTCGTTCCCGGGGCGCCGCCGACGACCGCGCGCACCGTCACCGGCGTCCCGGTACCCACCGGCAGCCGCTCGCCGATGCCCGCCGTGCGACCGCCGCCGGAGACCGTGAAGTCCAGCTGGACCGCCGACGACTCGGCCAGCCACGACCGCCCCGCCTTCAGCCCCGCCAGGAGCTCCTTGCGGCGCAGCCGGTCGGCGAGGACGACGGTGTGCGGCAGCGCGACGCGCTGGTCCGGGTTGTGCGCGTCGGAGTCGCCGATCGCCGGGATGAACCGGCCGCCGCGCAGCAGGCCGTCCCAGTGGATGACGCTCGCCTCGTCGTCCTGGGTCCACGGCCCGTTCCAGACCTCGACGAGGTCGGCGATCTCGTACGCGAACTCGTAGGTGCAGCCGAAGCAGTTGGCGAACGGGTGCGCCGCGGTGACCAGGCCGCCCGCGCGGTGCACCTGGTCGGTGAAGCGGCGGAAGTCCGCCGCGTCGGCCGCCCGGTAGCGCCAGTCGATCCACGTGCCGGCGGGCAGGCCGATCGCGGGCCAGTGCCCGGACCGCGTCGTCACCTCTTCGCCGTTGAGGATCAGCAGGTCGTCGGTGGCGTACCGACCCCACACGAGCTGCGAGCTGGACGTGTTGTGGTCGGTGGAGACCACGAAGTCGAGCCCGGCGGCCCGCGCGTCGGCGACCAGCTGCTCCGGGGTGCGGCGGCCGTCGGAGTGGACGGTGTGCAGGTGGCCGTCGCCGCGGTACCAGGCACGGCCGCGCTCGCGAGCGGGCGCGGACTCGGGCGCCGGGTTCGGCTTGAACGGCGCGGCGTCCGGGCCGAAGGTCAGCGTGACGTCCACCTGAAAGTTCAGGCCCTGCGGCGCGACGGTGTACGGGCCCAGGATGACGTGCCACCGGCCGGGCTTGATCGGCCCGGCGAGGTAGCCCGGCGTCGCCTCGGACGCGCTGATCGAGAACCGGTCGCGGAAGCCGCCGGACCAGCCGCGGAAGCCGCGGGCGGTGCCCAGCTCGTGGCCCTCCGGGCCGAACATGCCGATGTCGCAGGCGTTCCCGCGGGTGCCGGCGGGCACCTGGGGCTTGTCGTAGGAGTAGACGACGTCGATCTGCCGCACCCCGCGCGGGACGTCGACCGGCAGGTAGTACCAGTCCGGGACGTCCGGCTTCAGGGTGCCGGTGACGGTCCGGGTCTGACTGCCGGTGCCGCCCGGCTGGTCGGCGAACGCGACCCCGGGCAGCATCCCCAAGGCCGCCCCAGCCGCCCCGGCCGCCGCGACGCCGCTCGCGCGCAGCAGCGCGCGCCGGCTGAAGTCCCCAGAACTCATGCGTACCTCCGCATCGAAAGACGTCCCGACGCTAGGCCGTGAACGAGAACGCCGGCGGGAACCGGCGGTGAACTTACGGCGTCGGGTCAGGACTTGGCGCGCCGCGAAAGGATGCGGGCCAGCACGACGACGGTGACGGCGGTGGCGAGCCCCAACCGGGTGCGATCGACAGCGGGCACCCAGGTCACCGCGCCGTCCCGGACGACGAAGGCGCCGGCGGGCCGGGCGACCACCCCGAACCCGGCACCTTCCCGCACCGGCAGCGCGTCCGTGTCGCCCGCGCCGCCGCCCCCACCACCGAAGACGGCCGCGGCCGGGATCACGATCGTCCCGTCGCGCTCGACAGGATCCCCGTAGACGAGCTTCGCGGTGAACAGGTCCCGCGCCGTCGACGCCAGCTGCCCCAGTTTCATCCCGCCATCATGGCCGACTTTTCGACCCGGATCGGGTGTGAACGCGATGTATCCGGGGCATTAACCCACGACACCTGTGCGTCAAGGGGAGTGTTCGTACCGAAGGGGAGACCGCGATGACCTTCGACTTCGTCAGCCGCTGGCTGGGCAGGCACCGCGATCGCCCCGGGATCACCGTGGACCTCTCCTGCGGCGGCCGGGTGACCCTGCGCGAGATCGACGGAAAACCGGTGCTGGCGATCACGACGGCCCCGGGCCCGGACGGCCGGTGCAGCGTCGCCGCCGTGCCCCTGTCGGAAGCCGAACGCCGCGAGCTGGGCCAGGTGCTGGAGTCCGACGTACTCCTGGCCTCCTAACCCCACCCCTTATCTCCGCGCCACCGGATGTTTCCCTACTGGTTCGCGCCGTAAGCTGCGCACCGTGCTTTGTGGCAGTCCTCGCGAGAAAAGCGTCCGTGGCAGTGTGGCCCCGGTCGCTTTTTGTGGGGTTCCCACAAAGCAACCGCCTTGGCATGCGTCATCGCGGACATTGGTCTACCCGGCGGTAATCCAGCAGGGTGTAGACAGGTGCAGGCGACGCCCCAGGACAGGTGCGTCGCCTTCTGTGCGTGGGTACTTGGGAGGCTCAACCGGTGTTCAATCGTGTCGCCATCGTCAACCGCGGAGAGGCCGCGATGCGGCTCATCCACGCCGTCCGGGATCTGTCGGCGGAAACCGGTACGAAGATCGAGACGGTCGCTCTCTACACCGACGCGGACCGCACCGCCACCTTCGTCCGTGAGGCCGACCTGGCCTACGACCTCGGTCCGGCCTCGGCCCGCCCCTACCTCGACCTGGCCAAGCTGGAGAAGGCCCTCGTCGAGACGAAGGCCGACGCCGCGTGGGTCGGCTGGGGCTTCGTCGCCGAGGACCCGGCCTTCGCCGAGCTGTGCGAGAAGGTCGGCGTCACCTTCGTCGGGCCGAGCGCGGACGCGATGCGCAAGCTCGGCGACAAGATCGGCGCGAAGCTGATCGCCGAAGAGGTCGGCGTGCCGGTCGCGCCGTGGAGCCGCGGCGAGGTCGCCACCCTCGAAGACGCGCTGAAGGCCGGCGACCGGATCGGCTACCCGCTGATGCTCAAGGCCACCGCGGGCGGTGGCGGGCGCGGCATCCGCATGGTCGCCTCCGGCGAAGACCTCGCCGACGCGTACGAGCGCACCAGCCAGGAAGCCCTGCGCGCGTTCGGCTCCGGCGTCGTGTTCCTCGAGCGCCTGGTCACCGGCGCCCGGCACGTCGAGGTCCAGGTGATCTCCGACGGCGTGACGGCGTGGGCGCTCGGCGTCCGCGACTGCTCGGTGCAGCGGCGCAACCAGAAGATCATCGAGGAGTCGTCCTCCCCCGTCCTCGACCCGGCGCAGACCGCCGAGCTGAAGACGTCGGCCGAGCGCCTCGCGGTCGCCGTCGGCTACCGCGGCGCGTGCACCGTCGAGTTCCTCTACCACCCCGGCGAGAAGCTGTTCGCCTTCCTCGAGGTCAACACCCGCCTGCAGGTCGAGCACCCGATCACCGAGATCACCACCGGCACCGACCTGGTCAAGCTGCAGCTGCACGTCGCCGGCGGCGGCAAGCTCGAAGGCGCCCAGCCGGCCGAGCTCGGCCACGCCGTCGAAGCCCGGCTCAACGCCGAGGACCCCGACCGCGACTTCGCCCCCTCCCCCGGCCGCATCGCGCGGCTGGCGCTGCCCGCCGGGCCGGGCATCCGCGTCGACACCGGGGTCAGCGAGGGCGACACCATCCCCGCCGACTTCGACTCGATGATCGCCAAGATCATCGCCTACGGCCGCGACCGCGACGAGGCGCTCGGCCGCCTGCGCCGCGCGATGGCCGAGACCACCGTGATCATCGAGGGCGGCGCGACCAACAAGAGCTTCGTGCTCGACCTGCTCGACCAGCCCGAGGTGATCGACGCGAGCGCCGACACCGGCTGGATCGACCGCGTCCGCGCCGAAGGCCGCCTGGTGACCCACCGGCACTCCGCGGTCGCGCTCGCCGCGGCCGCCATCGAGGCCTACGAGGACGAGGAAGAGATCTCCGTCCAGCGGTTGCTGGCCACCGCGCACGGCGGCCGCCCGCAGGTCCAGCACGAGACCGGCCGCCCGCTCGACCTCAAGCTCCGTGGCGTCGGCTACCGCGTCGGCGTGGCCCGCATCGGCCAGAAGCGCTTCCGCATCGGCATCTCGGCCGGGACGTCGGAGGTGCACCACGCCGACATCGAGATCGACCGCTTCGACGCGCACAGCGGCCAGATCCGGGTCAACGGGCAGCGGTTCCGCCTGATCGCGGCCACGCACGGCCCGATCCACCTCGTCGAGGTCGACGGCGTCACCCACCGCGTCAGCCGCGACGAAGGCGGCGTCGTCCGCTCCCCCGCGCCCGCGCTGGTGGTCGCGACACCGCTGTCGGTCGGTGACGAGGTCGAAGCGAACGCGCCGATCCTCGTGCTGGAGAGCATGAAGATGGAGACGGTGCTGCGCGCACCGTTCCGGGCCCGCGTCCGCGAGTGCCCGGTGTCGGTCGGCAGCCAGGTCGAGACCGGCGCGCCGCTGATGCGCCTGGAGCCCCTGACCGACGGCGCCGAGGACGAGGCGGCCGAGGAGACGGAGGCCGTCGAGATCGAGCTGCCGCCGGTGCCGGCCGGCGTGTCCGCGGCCGACCGCGTCGAGCGCGGTCTCCAGGACCTGCGCAGCCTGCTGCTCGGGTTCGACGTGGACCCGTCGGAGCGCAAGCGCGTCCTGTCGGGCTACGTCGCCGCGCGGGCCGAGCTGGATGGCCGGCCGGTCGAAGGCGAACTGGAGCTGCTCACCGTCTTCGCCGACCTGTCCGAGCTGAGCCGCAACACCCCGGGCGGTGAGCTCGACGCGGTGCCGAACGGCGCGGTGCACAGCTCGCGCGAGTTCTTCCACAGCTACCTGCAGAGCCTCGACGTCGAGCGCGCGGGCGTCACCGAAGGCTTCCAGGCCAAGCTGACCAAGGTGCTCGCCCACTACGGCGTCGCCGACCTGGAGCGCACCCCCGAACTCGAGTCCGCGGTCTTCCGGATCTTCCTGGCGCAGCAGCGGACTTCGGCCGACGTCGCCGTCGTCTCGGAGCTGCTGCGGCTGTGGCTGGCCGGGGCGCAGCCGGCGGAGTCGCTGAGCGACCGTGCCGGGCTGACCCTGGAGCACCTCGTCGAAGCCACGCAGGTGCGCTTCCCCGCGGTGTCCGACCTGGCGCGTGGCGTGGTGTTCCGCTGGTTCGCCCAGCCGCTGCTGCGCCGCCACCGCGCCGAGGTGTACGCCGCCGTCCGCACCGAGCTGCGCTACCTCGACCAGCACCCGGACGCCGCGGACCGCGCCGAGCGGATCCAGGCCATGATCACCGGCTCGCAGCCCCTCGTCCGGCTGATCGGGCAGCGGATCGGCCGGCCCGGCCGCGACCACGCGCCGCTGCTGGAGGTGCTGACCCGCCGCTACTACGGCAACCGCAGGCTGTCCGCGGTCACCGTGCGCGACCTCGCCGGCTGCCGGCTGCTGACCGCCCAGCTGAACACCCCGGACGGCGTGCTGCCGCTGGTCACCACCGCCGTCGACATCGCCGCCCTGCCCGACGCCATCCGCGCGCTCGGCGAGGTCGCCACCGACGGCGTCGTCGCCGACCTCTACCTGCGCTGGGAGGACCAGCCGGAGGTGGACGCGACCGCGGAGCGGCTCGGCGCGCTGCTGGCCGAGCACCCGCTGCCGGCGAGCGTGCAGCGGGTCGTGCTCACCGTGGCCGGCACCGGCGGCGCGGTGATGCACCACCACTTCACGTTCCGGCGCGACGGCAGTGGCTCCACCGCCTTCACCGAGGACCGGCTGATCCGCGGCCTGCACCCGCAGATCGCGCAGCGGCTGCAGCTGCAGCGGCTGCACGAGTTCGACCTCACCCGGCTGCCGTCGGCGGACGAGGAGATCTACCTCTTCAAGGCCGTGGCGAAGAGCAACCCGGCCGACGAGCGGCTGATCGCGATGGGCCAGGTCCGCGACCTGACCCCGCTGCGCGAGGCCGACGGCCGGCTGGTCGCCCTGCCCGCGCTCGAGGACGCGGTCACCGCCTGCCTCGACGCGATCCGCAACATCCAGGCGCAGCGGCCGCAGAACAAGCGGTTCGACACCAACCGGATCATGATGTACGTCTGGCCGCAGACGGAGCTGACCACCGACGAGCTGAACACGCTCGTCCAGCGCATCCTGCCGACGTCGGTCGGCGCCGGGCTGGAGGAGGTCCAGTTCCTGGCCCGCCGGCGCACCGAGGCGGGCAAGCTGACCGAGCTCGCCGTCCGGATCACCTTCGACCCGGGGCACGGCGCGCGGCTGCACGTCGGGCCGGCGTCGACCGAGCCGGTGCAGCCGCTCGACGACTACCGTCTGAAGGTGCTGCGCGCGGCGCGGCGCGGAACGGTCTACCCGTACGAGCTGACCGGGCTGCTGTCCGGGCCGACCGGCACGTTCGCCGAGCACGACTTCGACGGTGCCGGTGCGCTGGTGCCGGTCGACCGGCCGAAGGGCAAGAACACCGCGGCGATCGTCGCGGGCGTCGTGACGACGCCGACCGAGCGGCACCCCGAGGGCGTCACCCGGGTCGTGCTGATCGGCGACCCGACGAAGTCGCTGGGCGCGCTGTCGGAACCGGAGTGCTCGCGCGTTATCGCCGCACTTGACCTGGCCGAGCGGATGCAGGTGCCGCTGGAGTGGTTCGCGCTGTCCTCGGGCGCGCGGATCTCGATGTCCTCGGGCACCGAGAACATGGACTGGGTCGCCGCGGCGCTCAAGCGGATCGTCACGTTCACCCAGGACGGCGGCGAGATCAACATCGTGGTCAACGGCATCAACGTCGGCGCCCAGCCGTACTGGAACGCCGAAGCCACGATGCTCATGCACACCAAGGGCGTCCTGATCATGACGCCGGACTCGGCGATGGTGCTCACGGGCAAGCAGGCCCTCGACTTCTCCGGCGGCGTGTCGGCCGAGGACAACTTCGGCATCGGCGGCTACGACCGCGTCATGGGCCCGAACGGCCAGGCGCAGTACTGGGCGCCGAACCTGCCGACCGCCCGCGAAGTGCTGATGTCGCACTACGACCACACGTACGTCGTGCCGGGTGAGGCCGGGCCGCGGAAGGTGGGCACGAACGACCCGATCGACCGCGACGTCTCCCCGTTCCCGCACGCGATCGCCGGCACCGACTTCACGACCGTCGGCGAGATCTTCTCGGTCGAGCACAACCCGGACCGCAAGAAGCCGTTCGACATCCGCACGGTGATGCGCGCGCTGTCGGACCAGGACCACCCGGTGCTGGAGCGCTGGGCGGGCATGGCCGACGCCGACACGTCCGCGGTGCAGGACGTGCACATCGGCGGCCGCCCGGTCTGCCTGGTCGGCATCGAGTCGCGCTCGGTGCCGCGCCGCGGGTTCCCGCCCACCGACGGGCCGGACACCTACACCGCGGGCACGCTGTTCCCGCGGTCGTCGAAGAAGACGGCACGGGCGATCAACGCGGCGTCGGGCAACCGGCCGCTGGTCGTGCTGGCGAACCTCTCCGGGTTCGACGGCTCGCCGGAGTCGCTGCGCAAGCTGCAGCTGGAGTACGGCGCGGAGATCGGCCGGGCGATCGTCAACTTCGAGGGCCCGATCGTGTTCTGCGTGATCTCGCGCTACCACGGCGGCGCGTTCGTGGTGTTCTCCAAGGCGCTCAACCCGAACATGACGGTGCTGGCGCTGGAGGGTTCGTTCGCCTCGGTGCTGGGCGGCGCCCCGGCGGCGGCGGTGGTGTTCGCCGGCGAGGTGAACACCCGCACGGCGAACGACCCGCGGGTGACGGAGCTGCAGTCCCGGCTCCAGACGGCCGACGCCACCACCCGTGCGGCCTTGAGCGCTCAGCTGGCGGAGCTCCAGTCGTCGGTGCGCGCGGAGAAGGTCAGCGAGGTGGCGGCGGAGTTCGACCGGGTCCACAGCATCCAGCGCGCGGTGGAGGTCGGCTCGGTGGACGCGATCATCAGCGCGGCCGAACTGCGGCCGCGCATCATCGAGTCCATCGAACACGGCTTGAAGAAGTAAGGATTCGCGAAGCCGGGGCCGGTCACCGAGGTGGCCGGCCCCGGCTCGTCACGGCACCAGGTACCGGGTCAGCAGGCTCGCACCGTCCGTGAGGACCGTGGCCAGCTCCAGCTCGAGCGGGTCGAACGCGCCGCCCACCGCGGCGCGGTCCGCCGTCCCGGCCACGAGGTACGGCGCGACGGTCAGCCGGAACTCGTCGACCAGGCCCGCCTCGGCCAGGGACGCGAACAGCCTCGGCCCGCCTTCGCAGTCGATCCGCCGGAGACCGCGCTCGGTGAGGGCGGCCACGGCGACGTCGAGCGCCACCGCGTCCTCGCCCGCGACGACCACTTCGGCGCCCGCGGCCTGCCAGGCGGCACGCAGGTCCGCCGGCGCCCGCTCGCAGGTGAGGACGATCGTCGGCACCGCGGCCCGGGTGAGCACCGGTGCGTCCGGCGGCAGGCCGCGGCCCGTGGTGACGACGGCGATCGGCGGGACCGGCGCCAAGCCGGTGCGGCGGCGGCGCTCGGCCGTCGCGGCGTCCGGGTGGACGCCGTCGAACTCCTCGATCACCGCGGTCCCCGCCCCGAGCAGGACGACGTCGGCCAGGTCGCTGCCCAGCTTGAAGACGATCCGGTCGGGAGCGGTGGACAGCGGCCGGGACCGGCCGCCCACCGTGATCGCGCCGTCGGTGCTCGACACGAAGTTGACGACCAGCCACTTCGCGACGTCCGGGAAGCGGTAGAGGGCTTCGAGGTCGTCCGGTCCGATCTCCCGGGTGCGCTCCGGGGGCCAGATCTGCCGGATCACAGCCACCGCACGGCGTTCTTGGGCGGGCGGGTGCCCACGATGCTCGCGATCATCTCGGTCACGTGCCGCGTCTCGCGCACCTGGTGCGCCCGGAACATCGCGGCGCCCTGCGCGGCCGCGTGCGCGGTGGCGGCGAGGGTGCCGGTGACCCGGTCGCCCATGGCGACGTCGAGCGTCTCGCCGACCACGCCCTTGTTGGACAGCGCCATCAGCACCGGCCAGCCGGTGCCGACCAGCTTGTCGACGTTCCGCAGGATGGTCAGGGACTGGTAGGTGTTCTTCGAGAAGTCGATGCAGGGGTCGATCATCACGCCTTCGCGGGGCACGCCCTTCGCGACCGCCCGTTCGGCGAGCTCGGTGGTGTCCTTGACGACTGCGGCGACGACGTCGTCGTACTGCGGTTTCACCGGGTCGGTGCGCGGGTCGAGGCCGTCGACGTGCGCGCAGATGTACCCGGCGCCGTGCTCCGCGGCGACGTCGAGGATCTCCGGCTCGTAGGCGGCCCAGTTGTCGTTGATCAGGTCCGCGCCGGCCCGGCACACCGCGTCGGCGACCTCGGCGCGGTAGGTGTCGACGCTGATCACGACGTCCGGGAAGTGCTCGCGGGCCCACTCCACGGTCGGCAGCACGCGGGCGATCTCCTCCGCGGCCGTCACCTCGGGCCCCGGGCTGGCCGGCACGCCCCCGATGTCGATCACCGCCGCGCCGTCCTCGATCGCCTGGCCGATGGCCGCCTGCGCGCGCTCCTCCAGGTAGGTCACCCCGTTGTCGTAGAACGAGTCCGGGGTGCGGTTGACGATCGCCATCACCAGCGCGTGATCGCTGGTGAGGCGTTTGCCCCGGAAGACGAGTTCGTGGATCGGCAAGCGGTACCCCCGGACGAGGAGCGGATCTGACCACTCCGAGCATAGTGAGCGCGGCGCCGCGGGGCGGAGCGCGACCGGTTTCGCGACTTTCGGGGGTATGGCGGGTTTGTCCCGGACCGACACACTGTGCGTGCCGGTCCGGTGACCGAGAGCCCCGGGCCGGAACTCCATCCGTGCGGCCGTGAGGAGATCCCCCGATGGCGTCAAGGTCCCTGTCCCGGCTCGCCATGGCGGCGACCGGTGTCGTGCTGTCCGCGCTGCTCGGCGGCACCGCGGCCGCGCAGCCCGCCGCCGACACCCCCGTGTTCTGGCGCGTCCCGGCGACCGCCGCCCAGGCGCACGCCCTCGAAAACGCCGGGTTCGACGTCGAGGAAGGGGACGCCGGGGCCGCCTACGTCGTCGGCGGGCAGGCCGTCGCGAACCAGCTGCGCGCCCTGGGCTACCGGCCGTCGTTCTTCGACACCGTCTACAAAGAACTCCCGGCGCAGGCGAACTCCCTGGCGGCCGACACCTTCTACGGCGGGTACCGCACCGTCACCGCGCACGAGAACCACCTCACCGCCGTCGCCGCCGCGCACCCGGACCTGGCCACGAAGTACACGATCGGCCAGTCGTGGAAGAAGGCCCAGGGCCAGGGCGGTCACGACATCCAGGCCATCTGCCTCACCAAGAAGCAGTCCGGCGACTGCACGCTCTCGACGACGTCGCCGAAGCCGAAGTTCTTCATCATGGCCCAGATCCACGCGCGCGAGCTGTCGACCGGGGAGCTCGCCTGGCGGTGGATCGACTACCTCGCCGACGGCTACGCCACCGACGCCACCGCGAAGTCCATTTTGGACACCACCGAGGTGTGGGTGGTGCCGATCTCCAACCCGGACGGCGTCGACATCGTCGCCTCCGGCGGCAACTCGCCGAAGCTGCAGCGCAAGAACGCGAACAACACGCGCGGCGGCTGCACCGGCACGAACATCGGCATCGACCTCAACCGCAACTCGACCTTCAAGTGGGGCGGCGACTCCAACTCCGCCTGCGCCGAGACCTACCAGGGTGCGAGCGCCGGCTCCGAGCCCGAGACGCAGGCGCTGGAGAAGCTGGCCCGCTCGATCTTCCCGGACCAGCGCGGCACCGGGAACAACGACCCGGCGCCGTCGACCGCCAAGGGCACGATGATCACGCTGCACAGCTACGGCAACGACATCATCATCCCCTGGGGCTTCACGCAGGCCACCTCGCCGAACGACGCGCAGTACCGCAAGCTCGGCGCGAAGTACGCGGCGTCGAACGGCTACCTCGTCGGCACCAACGAAGAGACCGTCGGCTACGACACGAGCGGCACCACCGACGACTACACCTACGGCACGCTCGGCGTGGCCAGCGTGACGTTCGAGGTCGGCGGTTCGAGCGGCACCTGCGGTGGCTTCCTGCCCCGCTACACCTGTGTCGACAGCACGTTCTGGCCGAAGAACAAGGGCGCGTTCGTCACGGCCGCGAAGGCCGCGGCGGCGCCGTACCAGCAGTGACTCACGGCCGGCAGGCGTAGATGCAGTTCTGCGGACGCGGGGACCCGAGCACGTCGACGTGCCCGAACCCCGCGTCCGCGAGCATGTCCCTCGCCGTTTCGGTTCCCCACATCGCGCCCAGCGCGGCCCCGCCCTCGGCCAGTGAGGTCGTCGTGCAGTACATCAGGCTGATCGAGTAGCACAGGGCCGCCAGCGGGTTGCCGACGTTGTTCGCCACGTGGCTCGAGAAGTTCGTGTCCACCATGAAGAACAGGCCGTCCGGGGCGAGCGCGCCCCGGATCCGGCGCAGCACGACGTCCGGGCGGTCCTGGTCGTGGATCGCGTCGAACGCCGTGATGACGTCGAACTCGCCGGCCAGCTCCGCGGCGTCCCCGACGGCGAACTCGGCGTTCGGCAGCCCTGCGGCCGTCTCCCGCGCCTGCTCGACGACGCTCGCGTTGATGTCGAGGCCGGTGAACCGCGACGCGGGGAACGCGCGGGCGGCCACGGCGATGGCGTTCCCGGTGCCACAGCCCAGGTCGAGCACGCGCGCCCCGGCCGTGAGCCGGTCCTTCAGGCCGGGGACCGCGCCGAAGAAGCCGTCCACGAGGTGTTCGCGGTAGACGTGCTTCCAGCTGTCGCCGGTCTTCGCGCCGAGGGTTTCGAGGTAGGGCCCGTACGCCGACCTCGGGACGCCGCCACCTTCGGCGAAGCAGCGTTCCAGGTCGGGCAGGATGCCGGTGAACGCGCTGAGCGTCAGCAGCGACGGCATGAGGTTCGACGTCGTCTCGCCGAGCAGGAACTTCGCGTGCTCGGGCGGGAAGGTGTACTGCCCGGCTTCGAGGGTGAAGATGCCGCCGGTGACCATCGCGCCGAGCCATTCGCGGACGTACCGCTCCCGGAGCCCGGCTCGCCCGGCCAGTTCGCCGCTGGTGGCGGGTCCGCGGGCGGCCGCCTCGAAGAGCCCGGTGCGGTGACCGAGGCCGATCAGCATGGTGAGCGCGCTGCCGGTCATGGTGGCGGTCAGGTGCGCCGCGAAGTCCTTTTCCTCCATGCGGCCCGAGCTTACCCGGCGGGCGGACCGTCCGATGTGGACGATCCGCCCGGCGAGGTCGCGAATGACTCATTCGGGACGCTGGATGCCGCGAATGAGTCATTCGCGGCATCCAGCGCGGGTCAGTCCTCGTCCTCCAGGCCGGCGTCGGCCAGCACGGCGTAGACGCGCCGGCGTGCGTCGGCGAGGATCTTCTTCACCTCGGCCACCTGCGCGTCCGTGCCGCTTTGGCCGACTTGGGCCGCGGCGCCGGACAGCTCCCCGAGTGCGTGCCAGAGCGCGGCGAAGCGGTCAGCGCCGGGCTCCTCTTCGGGCTCGGCCCACAAGGCGGCGAACTCCGCCTCCCGGCCGGCGACGTGCTCCCGCCCGGCGTCGGTGAGCTCGGCGACGCGGCGGCCGCCGGTCTCGGCCGTGCGGACCAGGCCCTCGTCCTCCAGCTGCTGCAGGATCGGGTAGACGGAGCCGGGGCTCGGCCGCCACCGGTCGTTCGTGCGGCGCCGGATCTCCTGCATCAGCTGGTAGCCGTGCATCGGCTCCTCGGCGAGCAGCGCCAGCACGGCCGGCCGCACCGGACGGCTCGGGCCGCGCCCGCGGAACTCCCGCACCCGCTGGAACGGCCCGGCCCCGCCACCCCAGCCACCGGGACCGCCGAAGGAACCGGGGCCGCCGGGGAAACCCGGGGCACCGGGGAAGCCGGGACCACCCGGCGGACCCGGCGGCAGCGGTGGGAGCGGCGGGTGGGGCGGGAACCCGCCGCGCGCCAGCCCGGGCCCAGCGTCCCAGTCTTCGTGACCGGGAATGTCGAGGCCGTGGTCAGGTGGCCCGAAATACCCCGGCAGACCATGGCCGAAGTCCGGATGACCGTGACCGCCGGGACCGTGGTGGCCGTGCCCATGATCCGGGCGGCCACCGGGCCCCTCCCCGTGCTCCGACCGGCCGGGCCCCGGGTGCCCGAAACCACCGTGGACGTGGTGTCCGGCCAGACCGGGCCCGTGGCCGCCGGACGCACCGCCGCCCCCGAAACCGCCGAACATGCGTCCCGCTCCCGCGCTCATCTCCATGACTGCCTCCTCGACTCGCCGTATCGCCGACACTACGACGATATATCGCCGTTCGATCGAGGGCAACCCGGTGACCGAGGATCGACGGACCTCAAGCCGTCCCGGACTTGACCGCCAGCGTCAGCAGCTCCGCCGCCGGGCCCGCCAGGCGCCGGCCCGCCGGCCACACCGCCCGCAGCACCCGGCCGAGCTCGACCCCGGCCACCGCGACCGGCACCAGCCGCCGGCCCGCGACCTCGCGCACCACGTCCAGCTCGCTGATCACCGCCGGCCCGGCGCCGGCGATCACCGCGTTCCGCACCGCCGACGCCGATCCCAGTTCCAGCAACGGCGTCACCGACCCCACCCCGGCCCGGCGCAACGCCGCCTCGACCGTTTCGCGCGTCCCCGAACCCGGCTCCCGCACCACCAGCGGCGTCGCCGCCAGCTCGGCCGCCGTGAGCGGCCGGCGCCGGCGCGCCCACGGGTGACCGGCCGGGACCACCACGACGAGCCGGTCCGTCGCGACCCGCCGCGTGGACAGGCCCGGCCACGGCCCCGGCGACTCGACGAACCCGAGGTCCACCCGGCCACCGGCGACCAGGTCGGCGACGTGCTCGGAGTTCACCACCTCGAGCCCGACGTAGGTGTCCGGCTCGATCCGCTTCACCTCGCCGATCCACGCGGGCACGAAGTGCTCGGCCAGCGTCATGCTCGCCGCGACTCGCAGCTTCGCGCCGCGCTGGGTCCGCAGCGCCTCCGCGCCCGTGCGCAGTCCGTCCACTTCGCTCAGCACGCGGTGCGCCCAGCCGGCGATCACCCGGCCGTCCGGGGTCAGCGCCGAGCCGCGCCGGGTCCGGTCCACCAGGGACAGTCCCAGTTGTCGTTCCAAAGTGGACAGCCGCTTGCTCGCCGACGGCTGGGCGATGCCAAGCGCCCCGGCCGCCTGGCCGATGCTGCCGAGGTCGTCGACGAGCACCAGCAGGCGCAGCGAGTCCAGGTCCGGTCCGGTCATAGCCCCAGTCTATGACCTCCCCACCCACGGACGGCTACCGCGGAAGCGCGAACACGGCGACGCTGAGAACATGGCACTGACAGCGGCGAAGACATCCGGCCTCGCGATCACCGGGCTCGGCGTCGCCGCGGCGTACGCGCTCAGCTCGGTCTGGCCGGTCGCGGGCGCGCTGACCGTCGCCGTGGTGCTGGGCATCGTCGCCGGGAGCACCCCGGTGCTCACCGAAGAACACCGGAAGGCCGTCGCGCGGATCACGAAACGCCTGTTGCGCGCGGGCGTCGTGCTGCTCGGCCTGCAGCTCGCCATCCCGACCGTGCTCGCGCTCGGCCCGGGCACGCTCGCCGCGGTGGTGCTGACCGTCACCGTCACGTTCCTCGGCACGCTCGGCCTCGGCAAGCTCACCAAGGTGCCGCGGGGCCTCGCCCTGCTGGTCGCCACCGGGTTCTCGATCTGCGGCGCGTCGGCGATCGCGGCGATGGAGGGCGTGGTCGAGCGCGACGACGAAGACGTCGCGACCGCCGTCGCGCTCGTCACCTGCTACGGCAGCCTCGCCCTCGGCGTGCTTCCCCTGCTGGCCCACGCGCTCGGCTTGGACGCGACCAGGACCGGAACCTGGGCCGGGATCTCGGTGCACGAGGTCGCGCAGGTCGTCGCGGCGGCCGGGCCGGCGGGCGCCGCCGCGGTCGCGGTCGCGATCGTGGTCAAGCTGAGCCGCGTCGTCCTCCTGGCCCCGGTCGTCGCGATCGTCGGCGCCACCGAACGCACCCGCCGCGGCGGCCACACGCCGCTCGTGCCGTTGTTCGTCCTCGGGTTCCTGACGATGGTCGCCGTCCGCAGCACCGGGCTCGTCCCGGCCTTCGCGCTCGACGTCGCGAAGACGGCGTCGACGCTGCTGCTCGCCGGCGCGCTGTTCGGCCTCGGGTGCGCCGTCCGGCTCGGCCCGCTCCTGCGCGGCGGCGGCCGCGCGCTGCTCCTGGGGCTCCTGTCCACGCTTCTGGTGCTGGCGACCGGGTACGGGACGCTGGCCGCGTTCACCTGACGTTCTTCCCCCCGACGCGTATAGGTCGTTATACGCGCGGTTGTACGGGTCTTGTACGGGTCGGGTCGACGCTGTCGCCGAGACGTAGGACGTAGAACGACCTGAGGGAGAACCGTGAAGATCACCCGAATCGCCGGAGGCCTGCTGGCCGGGCTGCTGGGGTGCGCCGCCGTCGCCGTCCCGGCTTCCATCGGCACCGCCACCGCGCAGGCCGACGTCGCCAGCACCCTCGTGTTCACCAAGAACACCGAGGGCCACGACTGCTACCGCATCCCCACCATCGTCAAGGCCAACGACGGCGCGCTGCTCGCGTTCGCCGAGGGCCGCAACGGCGGCGCCAGCGTCTGCAACGACCTCGGCGCCATCGACCTCGTGCTGAAACGCTCCACCGACGGCGGCAAGACGTGGAGCGCGCTGCAGACCGTCATCAAGGCGAACGGCGACACGAAGGGCAACCCGGCGCCGATCGTCATCCCGGGCAGCAACCGGGTCGTGCTGCTCTCGACCATGCAGTGCTACACCAACCCGGCCTGTGGCCGCGTCCCGCGCGTGTCGATCAGCGAGGACAACGGGAAGACGTGGGGTGCGCCGAAGGTGCTGACCACGGAGCTCGGGTTCCCGGCCGCGCCGAGCTGGCTGGCCACCGGGCCGTCGCACGGGATCGTGCTCACCCGCGGTGTCCACAAGGGACGGCTGGTCGCCGGCATGAGCTACTCGGACATCGGCGCGCTGGTCTACAGCGACGACAACGGCACCAGCTGGCACCTCGGGGCCACCGACAAGCCGGCCGCGAGCACGATGAACCCGCAGGAGATCAGCGTCACCGAGCTCATCGACGGCCGGATCTACGCCGCCGCGCGCAACCAGGCGAACGACGGGAACAAGTGCCTGCTGGACGGCACGCACAACCGGGCTTTCGCGATCAGCTCGGACGGCGGCGCGACCTTCAGCTCGAAGTTCGCCTTCGCCACCGACCTCGTCGCCCCGACCGTCGAAGGTTCGACGGCCCGGATGAGCGCCACCGACACCGGCGGCAAGTACAACCGGATCCTGTTCGCCGCACCGTCCACTTGCGACCGCCGCAAGCAGCTGCGGGTGCACTCGTCGTTCGACGAAGGCGCCAACTGGACGGGCACCGCGGGCAGCCTGCTCGTGTGGGGCCAGGACGCCGCGTACTCCGACATGGTGCAGCTGTCCCAGTCCTCGGCCGGCGTGCTGTTCGAGGCGGGGCCGGAGCTCCACGCCAACGACACGATTCGCTACGCCACGGTCACCGAAGCCGCGCTCGGCGCTCCCGCCTGCGGTGGCGGTTTCAGCGTGCTCGACTCGAAGCCGCTCGGCACGGCCGGCACGGTCTACCTGTCCTACAACGCGGCCAACGGCCAGAACTGCGTCGCCGCGATGAAGAGCACGGCCGCCGGGACGCCCACGGCGACTTCGGCCTACCTGGAGGTCAAGGGCTCGACGCGGCAGACCGACTCCGGCTCGTTCTCCTGGTTCGCCGGCCCGGTGGAGGCGGCCGCGGCGGGCAAGTGCGTGAAGTGGGGCGGCGCCACCGGCGGCAGCGCCTTCGACAGCGAGTTCGAGCACTGCGGCTGACCCCGTGGGTGGGACCCGCCCCCTCGCCGGGTCCCACCCACCCCTCCCCTGACGGCGTGGCCGTCAGAAGCCCGTGCAGCTGGCCACCGCGTACTCCCCGGACGCGGTCGCCGTCTTGACCTCCTTGCCGTCGACGACGACCTTGCAGGTCACCGAGCCGCCGTCCTCGCCGGTGGTCACGGTGAACGCACCGATGAACAAGCCGGTGGCTTCGACGGTCTTCGTCCACGGCACGGCCGCGCCGGTCTCGCTCTTGACCGAATCCGCCGGTTCGAAGGTGCTGTAGTCGACGTCGGCGGTCTTCGAGTCCCCGGTCACCGAGTAGGTGATGGTGTGGCGCTGGGTGGCCTGGTCGTTCACGTCACTGATGGCCTTGCCGATCACCACCACCCACAGGATGCTCACCACCAGGCCGAGCACCGACACGACGACGCCGGCGATCGAAAGCCCTTTGTTCGTGGCCTTCCCCGCCCGCACCCGCGCCACGCCCACCGCGGACAGGATCAGCCCCAGCACCACCAGCGGCCAGGCGACCACGCCGACGAACGGGATCGGCGAGAACACCAGCCCGACCAGACCGAGCACGAAGCCGGCCGTGCCGAGGCCGTTGCGCGGCGGCGCGGCCTGCGGAGCCGGGTACTGCTGGATCGGGGTGTAGTCGGTCATCGGGGATTTCCTTTCGCCTTTGCTTGACGGCGAGCAGGAAACCAGCGGGGCGGCCGGCCCCGCGTCGTCCTCAGGCCTCGACCCCGTACGACGAAAGTCGTCACCGCCGCTCGTGCGAACCGGCGGAAAGGCGGACGGGGCCGCCCGTACTCTTTCCCCATGGGACGGTCCGTGCTGGGCTTGGCGTGCACTGTGCTCGCGGTCGCGGCGAGCCTGGTGAGCGGGATCGCGAACCTGGCGCTGGAGATCAGCGTGGCCGGCAGCGACGACCTCCGGCCGACGGCGGGCGCGATCCTCGGCTGGCTCCTCGGGATCGGCGCGGCGGTCCTGCTCGTCTGGCGGCACCGCTGGCCCCTGGTGGTCACCGGGATCGCGATCGTGCCGCCGCTGCTGCTGCGCGCGGACTCGCTGGCCGCGCTGATCGCCCTCGCCGCGCTCACGACCTACTTCACCGGCTGGTGGCGCTGGGGCGCGGCGACGCTCGTGTTCGCCGCGACCGGGCTCGCGGTGTGGCGCGACGTCGGCCGGGACGCGCAGCTGTCCCTCTCGGAGGCCTGGATCTCGACCGGGACGTCCGGCGCCGAGCTGATCGGCGTCATCCTCACCGCGGCGGTGTACACGGCGATCCCGCTGACCGTGGGGATCGTCCGGCACAGCCTGGCTGAGACGCGGCGCGTGAGCACCGAGCAGGCGGCCCTGCGCGACCAGGTGGCGCGCCGGGAAGAGCAGGCGCGGATCGCCCGCGAGATGCACGACGTCCTGGGGCACCGGCTGTCGCTGCTTTCGCTGCAGGCGGGCGCGCTCGAGGTCACCAGCGGCACCACCCCGGACGCGGCGGAGGCGGCCAAGACCGTGCGGACCACCGCCCGGCAGTCGCTCGACGACCTGCGCCAGGTGATCGGCGTGCTGCGCGGACCGGGGTACGCGGACCGGCCGTCCGACGGGCCCGCGGAACCACCCCAGCCGACGCTGGCCGACATCCCCGACCTGGTCACCGGCGCCCGGCAGGCCGGGCTCGCCGTCAACCTCACCGTCCTGCTCGACCAGGCCGCCACGGCGCCGGCCCCGCTCGGCACGGCCGCCTACCGGATCCTCCAGGAGGCGCTCACCAACGTCCTCCGGCACGCGCCGGGAGCGCCCGCGGAGGTGTCGGTGCGCGGCGCCCCGGGTGCCGGGCTGCTGATCGAGGTCGTCAACGCGCGGCCACCGCACCCGGTGCCCTCGCCCGGCTCGGGCACCGGGCTCACCGGCGTCAACGAGCGGATCTCGCTGCTCGGCGGCACCCTCGCCGCGGGGCCGGTCGACGAGCGGACGTTCGTGCTGCGGGCCTCGCTCCCCTGGGTGACGCCCGCGCCCTAGGCTGTGCGGGTGAGCGTGCGCGTACTGCTCGTCGACGACGACCCGCTGGTCCGCACCGGGCTGTCGATGATCCTCGGCAGCACCCCCGACCTGGAAGTGGTCGCGCAGGCGGGCGACGGCGACGAAGCCGCCCAGCAGGTGGCGCGGCACGCGCCGGACGTCGTGATCATGGACATCCGGATGCGCCGGATGAACGGCCTCACCGCCACGGCGGCGGTGCTCGCCCAGCCGCGGGCGCCGAAGGTGCTGATCCTGACGACGTTCGACCTCGACGAGTACGTCTTCGAAGCGCTCGCGGCCGGTGCCAGCGGATTCCTGCTCAAAGAGGGCTCGCCGCAGGAGATCATCGAGGCCGTCCGGGTGGTCGCGAACGGCGACGCGATGCTGTCGCCGCGCACGACGAAGCAGCTGATCGGCCAGTTCGTGGCGGCGCGGGCCAACCCGCGGCGGGCGCGGGCCCAGGCGAAGCTGGAGCTGCTCAGCAACCGCGAACGCGAAATCGTGACGGCGGTCGCCCAGGGCAAGCCGAACGCGGACATCGCGGCGGAGCTGTTCCTGAGCGAGGCGACGGTGAAGACGCACATCACCCGGACGTTCGCGAAGCTCGACGTGAGCAACCGGGTCCAGCTGACCATTTTCGCCTACGAGGCCGGTCTCGTCACCCCGTGACCGGCGTCGCTGTTGCGCCCGGGGCCCCGGGAACGATGTAAGAGGTATGGCCTGGCCCGAGAACGACCCCCGGCACCGCGAGGTGCTGGCGGCGCTGCGCGCGTGGGCCCGCGAAATCGACGCGGTGCCCTACCCCGCCGGCCTGGACATCGACGCGTTGCTGGCCCGCCACTACGCAAACCCGCGCGCCGAGCCGGCGATGGCGATGGCGGTCACGACGACCGCCGAGGTCAGCGTCCTGGCCGTCCGCGGGGACATCGACCTGGCCGGCAGCGGACGGCTGGGGTCCCGGCTCACCGAGGAGATCGGCCTGGCGCCGCGAGGTCTGGTCCTGGACCTGACGGGCGCGGCCCACTGCTCCGCCCGCGGCTTGGCGGTGCTCGTCCGAGCGACCGGGGACGCGCGCGTCGCCGGCGTCCCGTTCGCGATCGCGGGCTGCACCACGGTGGTGCGCCGGGCGATCGACGCGGTGGGGCTGGACGAGACGCTGCCGTTGCACGCCACACCGGCCGAGGCGGTCGAGTGGCTCGATCTCCTGACCAGGCTGACGACCTTTCGGTGACCGTGCCCCAGGTGATCACCCTCAACGGCGGGTCCAGCTCCGGGTGCGCTACTTCGCCGCCGGTGCCGTCGCCACCGCCGACTCGCCGAACCTGATCCCCTTGGCCTCCTTGCCGAGCGCGGTGAGGACGGCGACCGCGATCAGCCCCGGCACCACCGTCCACACGAGCGCCGACGTGTACCCGTGCGACTCCGCGATCGCCTGCTGGATCGGGAGGTTCAGCGCCGCCAGCAGGTTGCCCAGCTGATACGTCACGCCCGGGTAGAAGCCGCGGATCGCGTCCGGCGACATCTCCGTGAGGTGCGCGGGAATCACGCCCCACGCGCCTTGCACCATGATCTGCATCAGGAACGAGCCCAGCGCCAGCATCCCGGCACCGTGGTCGAACGCGAAGATCGGGATCACCGGCAGGCCGAGCACCGCGGCCGTCACGATGGTCCGGCGGCGGCCCAGGCGTTCCGACAGCGTGCCGAACGTCAGGCCGCCGATGATCGCGCCGACGTTGTAGAGCACCGCGATCCACGTGCTCGTCGCCGCGCTGAGGCCGGCCCCGCCGTTGTCGTGGGCCTTGAGGAAGCTCGGGTAGACGTCCTGGGTGCCGTGGCTCATCCAGTTGAACGCGGTCATCAGCAGGATCAGGTAGCCGAACCGGCGGATCACCTTCCCGTTCAGCAGCACGTCTTTGACCGACGTCCGGGTCACCCGCAGCTTCTCCCGGGTGGTCTCCCAGACCTCCGACTCGCGCACCCGCGCGCGGATCAGCAGGGTGATCAGCGCCGGGAAGATGCTCAGCACGAAGATCCAGCGCCACTCGAGTTCGAGAGCCGAGTGGAACAGCAGGTACGCGAGCGCCGCGAGCAGGTACCCGATCGAATAGCCGACCTGCAGCAGGCCGGAGAAGAACCCGCGCCGCGCGACCGGGATCTTCTCCATCGCCAGCGCCGCGCCCAGGCCCCACTCGCCGCCCATCCCGACGCCGTAGACGAACCGCAGGATGAGCAGCACGGTGAAGTTCGGGGCGAACGCGCACAGCAGGCCGGCCACCGAGTACAGCAGGACGTCGGCGATCAGCGGGATCCGCCGGCCGACCCGGTCGGCCCAGAGGCCGAACACCAGTGCGCCGACCGGGCGCATCACCAGGGTCGCCGTGGTGATGAACGCCAGCTGCGTCGCCGTCGCGCCGAAGGACTGGTCCTTGGCGATGTCGGCCAGGACGAACACGACGAGGAAGTAGTCGAACGAGTCCATGCTCCAGCCGAGCAGCGCCGCGAGGAACGCGTTGCGCTGATCGGATGTAAGCGCTTTCTTGCCTGCTCCGGGTGCCGCCTGCCGATCCGTCACGTTTGCCCCGTCCCGTCGGTTTTTCACCGGAAGACCTCAGGGCTGGTCTAGCACCCACCACCGGGCGCGGGCAAGAGTCAGAGCGCGACGCGCGTGCGGACCCGGCGGCCGACGTCGCGGGCCCACGCCTTGATCCGGTCCCAGTCACGGAAGTCGCCCGCGCGCTGCCCCGACGCCATCAGCCGCGGGATCAGGCCGCGCACGGTCGCCGGGTCCAGCCGGCCGCCGAAGGTGACGGTGCGCTCGGCGTCGATGCGGGCGGCCAGCAGCGCCACGTTCGCCGGCAGGCTGACCTGGTGGGTGGCCGCGCCCGGGCCGCACGGCCCGCTGTGGAACAACCAGACGGGGCGCTCGGCGAGCGCGCGGGCGTTGCGCTCCAGCAGCCGGACGGCCGCGGGCCGCCACCGGTGGTAGTACAGGGCGCTGCCGACGACGACCGCGGCGTAGTGGCCGACCGTGGCGACGTCGGCGGCGTCGCGCACGTCCACGCTCAGGCCGGCTTCGCCGAGCTCGGCGGCGATGACCTCGGCGATCTGCCGGGTTCCGCCGTGGCGCCCGGCGTAGGCGACGAGGACTGCGGTCATACGTCCCATTGTCGGCCTTGCCGCCCGGTACTGCCCCGCGGGTCGGGCACGATCCGCCATACGGGCGCTGCCACGTTGCTCTCCGTGGGTTCCGGCCCGTCCGTCCGACTCAGTCCGGTGAAAGGAAGGCCGGTCGCTGCGCGGGATCCGGCGGGTCGTAGTACCGGTGGAAGACCGGGGTCTGGCCGCCGGACAGCGGCGGGACGATCCAGCTCCAGTCGGCCGGGCACCGGCGGCCGGACCGCTCCTCGCGGTCGAGGTGGGACAGGAACCGCCGCGACTCGGTGTGGTGGTCGGCCATCGTCACGCCGGCCGCGTCGAACGAGTGCTGCACCGCGAGCGTCAGCTCGACCAGCGCCCGGTCGCGCCAGAGCGTCCGCTCGGACGCGGTGTCCAGGCCCATCAGCTCGGCGACGACCGGGAGCAGGTCGTAGCGCTGCTCGTCGGCCAGGTTCCGGGCGCCGATCTCGGACCCGAGGTACCAGCCGTTGAACGGCGCGGCCGGGTAGGTGACGCCGCCGATCTCCAGTGGCATGTTGCTGATCGCCGGCACGGCGTGCCAGCGCAGCCCGAGCCCGGCGAACCACCGGTGGTCGGGGTGGGTCAGCGGGACCTCCAGGACGGCGTCGGCGGGCAGCGTGAACAGCCGTGGATCGCCGGGGTCCGCCTCGATCAGCAGCGGGAGGACGTCGAAGGAGCCTCTTCGCTCCGGTGGCCGCCACCCGAGTCTTCGCACCTGCTCGGTGAACTCCGCGTAGCGCGGGTCGCCGAGGACCGAACCGTCCTCGAAGCGGTACCCGGCGTACCGGATCAGCTGCTCGTTGTGGATCCGCGGCCCGGCCCCGGCGGGCGCGTCCGGGGCGAACACCGTGATCGTCGGCCGGATCCGGCCGCCGCGGGTGGCCTGGCGGAGGTGGGCGACGCACTCACCGGCGATCGCGGCCGGGTCGGTGACCCGGCGCCGGTCGCGGATCCGGAGACTGCGCCAGTACAGCCGGCCGATGCAGCGGGCGGAGTTGCGCCACGCGACCCGCGCGCCGTACGCCAGCTCGGCCGCGGTGTGCCGGTAGGTGCCCGTTTCGGCGATTTCCGCGCGGACCTCCGCCAGCCGGGTCTCGAAGCGATCGCCCTCTTCGGCGGCACCTTCGGCGAACATCCGGTCCAGGAACTCCTCCGCTTCCGCGGAATTGACGCTCTGCTCTCCCGAGACGCGCTGGTAGATCGGCAGCGCGGAATTCACCCGCTCGGGTGTAACCGTCACGGCGCTACCCCACTCTCCGAAATCGTGATCTGCAGCCCGACGGAAAGGTTCACCGTTCCTCCGATGGTCGCCGACAACGGGACAGGCCGGAAGTCCCTGTGACAGCAGCACCTCCGGCCAGGCGGGGGACAGTACCCGACGTTCCCGCGAACGCAATCCACCGGACGTGAACGACGTTCGACCCGATCTCCGAATTCCGCCGCAGCCAGGGAAAACGCCGCGAAAATAACTGCTACCAAGCGTTATCCGGACATGTCGCAGCGCATTTTCCGTCAATCGATCACTTTGGACGGTCGAATCGGCGTGATTCTTTCCCAGCGGACACCTGCGTCTCTTCGAGGGTATTCGGCGAACGGCCTACTCCGGCGGCGCTCACCCGTGTATGGCCGGCGCCGGCCACGGAGTTAGAGTCGTTTCGTGCGCAAGATCCCCGTGGTCCTCGTCGCCGGGTTCCTCGGCGCGGGCAAGACGACGCTGCTCAACCACCTGCTCGCCAACCGCGACGGTGCCCGGGTCGGCGTGGTGGTCAACGACTTCGGCAGCGTGAACGTCGACGCGCTGGCCGTCGCCGGCCAGGTCGACACGATGGTCTCGCTCGGCAACGGCTGCCTGTGCTGCGCGGTCGACACGAGCGGCCTCGACGCCATGCTGGGGCGGCTTTCCTCGGCGGAGGCGGGGATCGACGTCATCGTCGTCGAGGCCAGCGGGATCGCCGAGCCGCGCGACCTGATCCGGCTGATGATCGCCAGCGAGAACCCGGACATCCGCTACGGCGGGCTCGCGGAGGTCGTGGACGCCGCCGAGTTCGAGGCCGCCCGCGAGCGTCACCCCGAGCTGGCCGACCACCTGCGGCTGGCCGATCTGGTGGTGCTGAACAAGGCCGACCGGGTGCCCGCCGAGGCACTGGCCAAGGTCACCGCGACGGTCGAAGAGCTCGCGCCGGGCCGTCCGCTGCTGGTCACCTCGCAGGGGCGCGTCGACCCGCGGCTGTTCTTCGACCCCGAACCCCGCGGCGAGCGCGCCGGCCAGCTGTCCTTCGACGACCTGCGTGAGGACCACGACCACTCGCAGCACCTGCACGCGCGGTACGACACGGTGACCTTCACCGCCGGGACACCGCTGGCTCCCCGCGCGTTCGTCGAGTTCCTCGAACGGCGACCCGCCGGGCTCTACCGGATGAAGGGCCAGGCGGACTTCGCCGCCGACGCGCGCTTCCACCTGCACACGGTCGGCGGGTTCGTCCAGCTCGAGCGGTCACCGTGGCCGTCCGGCGCGCCACGGCGCACGGAGCTGGTGCTGATCGGCGCGGGCCTCGACACCGGCGCGGTGCTGGCCGAGTTGCGTGCCTGCGTAGCGCCCGACCCGTCGGTGGTCGACGAGCGCGGGCTGATGTACATCACCCGGTACCTGCCGGCCTGACGGCGAGCCGCCACGCCGAAGATCGGCAAATGCGCGCGAGTCCCGCCGGCCGCGACGGAGACTGGCGGCCATGACGACCACCGCGGTGAGCGCGCCACGCTGGTACCTGGTCGGCGTGCTGCCCGAAGAAGTGCCGCTGGCCCACCTGATGACCCGCGCCGGCGACCTCCGCTACCGCCGTTCGGCGTGCGGTGAGCGCGAGTCCCGCAGCTGGAAGGCGGTCGACTTGACGACGTCGGAGGTCGCCCCCTGCCCGGCGTGCGTGGCGACGATGTCCGCTCCCCCGGCGGGGCTCCGGGTGGCACCCTCCGGCAAGGACCTCGGCCAGCTGTCCCTGAACCTGGAGCTCTGACCGCCCACCCCTCGACGTGGGGGGGGGGTGGGTAAGCGCGCGGGCGGGTCCGCCCATTTATATTAACACCGATACGGGTCGGCCCGACACTACACATACAAAAACAA
>NZ_JBEZHS010000050.1:0-48882 GCF_040650695.1 Amycolatopsis sp. NPDC048633 | reverse complement strand
CATTTTTGTAAGCACACCTTGTGGGACTTAGAGTCCCTCAAGGTGGCCTTCACGGCTGTGGCCGGCCTGAGTGCTGGCGCCGGGAGCGGGTCCGGGCGATGCAGTCTCGGGCCCGGCCGTCAGCGGCAGAACGGCGAGGCGCCGGCCGCGGACTTGATGCCGTTCACGATCAGCGACTGGAAGTACGCCGCGCCATCCGCCGTCGTCGTGTTGGTGAACGCCCAGGCCTCGTGGCCCAGCGTCGTCACCCACGACCGGCCGCCGTCGTAGTACTGGCACCACGCCACCGGGTGGTTGTCGCCGTGGCCCGGGTGTCCCATCGATCCCTTCACGCCCTTCGCCAGGGTCTTCTCGTCGACCTTGGCCAGGATCCGGACGTTCGTGGGGAACGGCACCAGGTTGTACCACTCGTCCGTGAAGGCCCACCGGTTCGGCAGCCCCTTCGTCGAGACGTCATTGCGGTCGGCCGTCTGCACGACCCCGGGCTGGGCCGGGCCGTGGTCGTAGTAGTTGGCTCCGCCGAGCAGGCCTTCGTACCACGGGAAGTTGTACTCGGTGCCGAACGCGTTGTGGATCGCGACGAACCCGCCGCCACCGCGGATGTACTGCCGCAGCGACGTCTGCGCCGCGTCGTCGAGCGTGTCGCGGCTGGTGCTCAGGAAGACCACCGCGTTGTACTTGAACAACGCGTTCGGGGTGGCCAGCTGCGTGACGTCCTCGGTCCAGTCGACGGCGAACCCGTTCTCCTGCCCGAGCCGCACCATCGCCTTCTGCGCGACGTTCGCGTCGGTGAGCGGCGGGTTCAGCCCGGGCGCCAGCGCCGGGCCCAGGTTGGCGTGCCGCGGTCCCGGGGTGCGCGTGTACACCAGGACCTTGACGCCCTTGGACAGGTCGAAGTTGCCCCAGTTGTGGTAACACCGCGAGTCCAGGCCCCGGCACACGCCGTAGTCCGGGTCGCCCAGCTCCGTCGCGCCGGTCTTCCCGCCGTCGTGGGCGGACGCGGGCAGGCCGAACGCCAGCATGGTGGTCAGTGCGGCCGCCATCGCGCTGGCGAGCGCGGTCAGCACCGTCGCCGATCGTCTTTTCATGGGTCTTCCATCCTTAGATCTCGAGCAGGTGCCCGTCGGCGGCCACGGAAGCGTTGACCTCGGCCAGCTCCGCCAGCTCGGGTGCGCCGGGCAGGACCAGGGGGTTGGTGTTGTTGAGGTGGGTGAACACGTAACGGGGACCGGGGTGCGCGCCGAGCAGCGGCAGCACTTCGCGGATCGCGAGGTGCCCCATGCCCGACGCCGGGCGGTCCGGCCCCAGCTCGTCCTCGGTGAGGAACGTGCCGTCCAGCACGACGACGTCCGCGCCGGTCACGAGCTCGGTGTGCCATGTGGACAGTCCGGGGGCGTACACGAAGACACCGCCGGACGTCTCGAACCGGTAGGCGCTCACCCACTCGCCCGCGGGCAGCGCGGCCGCGTACCGGGGCCGTTTCCCGCTCAGGACGACCGTGGTCACCCGCAGGCCGCCGTCGAGGTCGAAGGGTTCGCCGTCGCGGACCCGATGCTCGCGCACGCGGGTGTAGCCCCCGAGCGCGGCTTCGATCGGAAACGCGGTCTTCAGCGCGTCATGCACCGAAGCGGTGGCATAGACGTCGAGCGCGGTGGTTTCGCGCAGGCCGAGCAGACCCAGGGTGTGGTCCAGCTCGGCGCTGGTGAACAGGACCCCGCGGATCGGCGTGTCGCGGGTGCCCGGCGGCGGCCGGATCTCGGGCGTCGCGAGCAGCTGCGTCCGCAGGTCCGGCGACGCGTTGACGAGGTACCACGACGCACCGTCGCCGCTGACGGCCAGGCCGTCCTGGGTCCGGGAAACCCCCTCACGACGAGCGTGCTCGCAGACCCGGCAGCCGCAGTTCCACTGGGGTGCGCCACCTCCGGCAGCGGTCCCCAGGAACCGGACCTTCACGACATCCGCCGGGGTACGACCGGTTCGGGTCCGTGCGCGCCGACCTGGTCCAGGACGAGCTGGTGGTGCTCGGACAGCTCGCACACCGGGTCGGTGGCCCCGGCGTCCCCGGTCAGCTGGAAGGCCTGGCAGCGGCACCCGCCGAAGTCGATCTCCTTGAGCGCGCAGCTGTGGCACGGGTCCGGGAGCCAGTCGGTGCCGCGGAACCGCCGGAACGCGCTCGACTCGTACCAGATCGACGACAGCGACCGGGTCCGGACCGACGGGATCTCCAGGTCCGGCAGGGTTTCCGCGGCCAGGCAGGGCAGCACGCCCCCGGTCGGGGTGACGACCAGCTGCCGGGCGCCCCACCCGTAGTTGCACGGCTTCGGGCGCGGGTCGTAGTAGTCGGCCGCGACGTGCACGATCTCGAATCGGTGCACTTCCCGCGCCTGGGCGACGGCCGCGGTCGCGCGGTCCACCTGCTCGCGGCTGGGCATGAGCGCGGCACGGTTGCGCAGGGCCCACCCGTAGAACTGCGTGTGCGCGAGTTCGAGACGGTCGGCGTCCAGCCGCGCGGCGAGGTCGGCGATCGCCGGGATGCGGTCGACGTTGGCCCGGTGCAGGACGACGTTGATCGTCAGCGGCAGGCCGGCTTCCCGCACCGCCTCGGCCACGGCCAGCTTGCGTTCGTGCGCCCGGCGGCCGGCGATGACGTCCGCCGGCGCGGCTTCGGAGTCCTGAAGGGACAGTTGGAAGTGGTCGAGCCCCGCGTCGGCCAGCTGCGCGATCCGCTTGCCGGACAACGAAACACCACTGGTGACGAGGTTGGTGTACATCCCCAGCCGGTGTGCGGCGGCGACCAGGTCGGGCAGGTCGCGGCGCAGGCCGGGCTCGCCCCCGGACAGGTGCACCTGCAGCACCCCGAGTTCGCGGGCCTGCTCGAACACTCGAGTCCACGTCCCGGTGTCGAGTTCGTCGCGGTAGTCGCCGAGGTTGAGCGGATTGGCGCAGTAGCCGCACTGCAGGGGACAGCGGTAGGTGAGCTCGGCGAGCAGGCCCAGCGGAACCGGCGCCCGTGGTGACGACGGGGTCTCCCCCGCCACCACGGAAGCCGGCCGCGCCGGGGAGACGCCGGATCCGCTGCCGATCAGGCCACGTGCTTCGAGATCCGCCAGGGTTCGCAGCACCGAGCCCTCGGTGACCCCGGCGTACGACGCGCCGAGGTCCTCGACGATCTCCCCGGCCGTGCGGAGCGTGTCACACCGTTCGACGACGGCGACGGCGGTTTCGTTGAGCAGCAGCACCCCTTCGGGGAACAGCAGCACCGGCCGCCCGCGCACGGAGTCGAACCCCAGCCGGACCCCCCGGCGCAGGCCCGGCCGGTCGCCGGTCGTGACGCTCATGAGCGCTCCGCGTAGTCCACCGCGTCGAGCACGCCCCACAGCACGTCGCACTTGAACGCCAGCGCGCGGATCGCCGCCTCCTGCTCAGCGCGGCTCAGGCAGTGGGCGAGCACGAGTTCGAGGGTGCGGCTGCTGTCCTCGCGGGCGGCGGGGATCCGCCGGTCGAAGTAGGCGAACCCGGCGGGCTCGATCCAGGGGTAGTGCGTGCGCCACGCCGTCACGCGGTCGGCCATGTGGTCCGGGGAGAACAGCTCGGTCAGCGCCGCGGCCACGCTTTCGATCCACGGCTTGGTCCGGCAGAAGTCCAGGTACCGGTCGACGGCGAAGCGCACGCCGGGCAGCACGTGCCGCTCGTCGAGCACCTCGGCCCGGCTCAGCCCGACCGCCTCGGCGAGGCGCAACCATTGCTGCATCCCGCCTTCGCCGTCACGCTCGCCGTCGTGGAAGACGATGCGGCCCACCCACTCGCGTCGCACTTCGGGCAGCGGGCAGGCCGCGACGATCGCGGCGTTCTTCTGCGGCAGGCACTTCTGGTAGTACCAGCGGTTGGCCACCCAGCGGCGGATTTCGGCCGGCTCACAACCCCCTTCGTGCACCCGGAGGTGGAACGGGTGGTGCGCCCAGTAGCGCTTCTCCAGGCCGAGCAGGGCGTCGGTGAACTCCGCCGGCGTCAGCGGGCGTTCCACGGCGCCCCGTCAGCGGCGTAGGCCGTCACCTCCGGGCGGGTCTCGTAACACTCGGCCACGGGCTCCGACCAGCTCGGCAGCACGGGCACGAGTTCTTCGGCGGCAACGGATTCCAGAACCGACGACATGCTGACGCTCCTCTTCACGGCAACGGGACAGAGAGACCGACAGGTCCACCTAGCGGACCGATCGACCCGCCTAGCGTTCCGGACAGTACCCCCGGCCCCGATGCGGAACAAGAGGCGGAACGCAATCCGCGAACCCTTGCGAGAGAGCACTCAGGCGTTTTAAGCTCAACCGTCTCTCGGGTCATGCGTACCACCAGGCGGACCACTTAGCTTCGGCTCGTTCACCTCCTCGCAGCGCTGTTCCTCAATGAAGAGAGGGCAATTCGATGGATCGTCGGAAATTCCTGACCGGTGCGGCGGGAGCGACCGTGCTGGGCACCGTGCTCGGCTCCCAGCCCGCCGCGGCGGACACCCCGAAGCAGCCCGCTTCGTTCGGCGCGCCGGGGGCGAACTTCCCGAAGGTGGGCGGCGATCTCGGCAACCAGAACCACACCCCGCTGAGCCAGATCAACCGCCGCACGCTCGACCGGCTCGGCGGCGCGTGGCACGTCAACCTCGAGGGCGGCGACACCTCGAGCGCGCAGCAGAGCACGATCGTGGCGCAGGACGGCGTCCTGTACGTCCAGACCACCCAGCAGAACGTGTACGCCGTCGACGGGCGGACCGGCGCGGTCAAGTGGAAGGCGAACGTCGGCTCCGAGCGCACCAACATGCGAGGCGTCGCGCTCGGGCAGGGCAAGGTGTTCTCGACCTCCGGCGCCAACATCCTCCACGCGCTGGACCAGAAGACCGGCGCCGTGGTGTGGAAGACCCCGCTGCTGACCGAAGACCCCGGCCAGGGCACCCCGGAGCCGTGCGACCCCGCCAACGGGCAGTGCGGCGGCACGACCGGGACGCTCGCGGGCGCGGTCGTCTACTGGGACGGCCTGATCTACGTCGGCATGCAGGGCAGCACCGCCGGCGCGCGCGGGCGGGCGTACGCGCTCGACGCGGCCACCGGCAAGATCGCCTGGACGTTCTGGGCGGTGCCGGGTCCGGACCAGTTCGGCGGCGACACCTGGGAAGGCGACAGCTGGAAGACCGGCGGCGCGGTCTGCTGGATCCACCCGGCGATCGACCCGGACCTCAAGACCGTCTACTGGACCTTCGGCAACCCCTACCCCCGCACCAACGGCTCCACCCGCGGCGGCGACAACCTGTTCGCCAACTCCCTGGTGGCGCTCGACGCCAAGACCGGCAAGCGCCGCTGGCACTTCCAGTCGGTGCACCACGACATCTGGGACTACGACAACGTGATGTCGCCGGTCCTGATCGACCTCCGGATCGACGGCCGGCTGCGCAAGGTCCTCGTGTACGGCAGCAAGGTCGGCATGTACTACATCCTCGACCGCACCAACGGAAAACCCGTCCAAGGCATCGAAGAACGCCCGGTCCCCCAGGACCCGCGCCACAAGACCTCGCCGACGCAACCGTTCCCGAAGGGCGACCCGTTCGTCCCGCAGGAGCCGCGACTGGACAACGCCACGCGGCCGGTGCCCTTCTACCCCACCGGCGGCCTGTTCGCGACGCACTGGGACCGCGCGACGATCATCTTCCCCGGCGCCGGCGGCGGGGCCGACTGGTCGCACGTCTCGTTCAACCCCGAGACCGGCTGGGTCTACGTCGGCTACGGCCTCATCAACTCCGCCTACTCCAACACCGTCGGCGGGCGGGTCAACACCGCCCGGCCCTACGGCGAGTACTTCGCCGGCGGGCTCGCCGCGGTCGACCCGCGCACCAACAAACTGGTGTGGAGCAAGGACAGCCAGTGGTCGCTGGCCCACGGCAACGGCATCCTCACCACCGGTGGCGGGGTGATGTTCCAGGGCGGCCCGGACGGCGTCCTCATCGGCATGGACGACACCGACGCCCGCGAGCTGTGGCACTTCCAGTGCGGCGCGGGCGTGCACACGAGCCCGATCAGCTACGAGATCGACGGCCAGCAGTACCTCGCCGTCTTCGCCGGCGGCAACGGCCTCCCCTACCCCGACATCCCGAAGGGCGACCACCTCTGGGCGTTCAAGCTCGGCGGGAAGGTCGCGCCGGCCGCCGCGCCCACGCCGCCGTCGAAGCGCAACCAGATCCGCGCCGCGGCGGTCACCGCGGCGGCCGCCCGCAACACCGTCACGCTCGGCCGCGTCTGGGACGCCGCCGCCGGGGCACCGGGCGCGCAGGAGAACACGGTCGCGCAGACGGCCATGGCGCCGCAGAACCTCAGTGTTCCGGTGGGCACGGAGATCACGTTCGTCAACCCGGCGGGCAACGTCTCCGCCCACGGCGCGGTGTCGTTCTTCGAGTACGAGTTCGACAGCGGGACGCTGATGCCGGGCCAGTCCTTCAAGCACACCTTCACGAAGAAGGGCGAGTTCTTCTACAACGACCCGATCTACCCGCAGAGCACTGGGAAGATCGTCGTCACCTGAGCGCGGCAGCGCGACGCGGACGGCCACCGGCACCTCCTCCGCGTCGCGCCCAGCGTTATGAACTATCCGGTTAGTACCGAAGATCCTGAGCGCCGCCGGCGGCGGTGTCAAGCCTCGAGGAGCGCCCTTGCTCGGCCAGCCCCTCCGCCTCGGCGGGATCACCCTGCCGAACCGGCTCGTGTCCGCGCCCATGGAACGCAACTACGGCGACGCCGACGGGCACCTGACCGCCCGGTACGCCGACTACCTGCTCGAACGCGCCCGCGCCGGAGTCGGCCTCGTGTTCACCGAAGCCACCTACGTCCGAGCCGACGGAAAGGGGCGGACGCACCAGCTCGGCGCCCACGACGACTCGTGCGTCCCGCCCCTGGCCGACCTCGTGACGCGCATGCACGCCGAGGGCGCGCTCGTCGGCTGCGAGCTGAACCACGGCGGGCGCACCGCGCAGAGCCGCGTCAGCGGGCAGCCGTGCGTGGCCCCGTCGCCAGTGCCGTGTGAAGTCGCCGGTGGTGAGCTCCCGCTCGAACTCACCACCGACGACGTCCACCGGCTGGTGACGTCGTTCGCGGACGCGGCGGCCCGCTGCGTCGCGGCAGGGGTAGACGTCCTGTCCGTCCATTCCGGACACGGCTACCTGGTGCACCAGTTCCTGTCGCCGCGCTGCAACCGCCGCACGGACGAGTTCGCCGACCCCGTCCGGTTCCTCAACCTGGTCCTGGCCGCGATCCGGGAGCGGGTCCCGGACACGACCCTGGGCATCCGCTTCTCGGCGCTGGAGGGCGTCGAGGACGGTCTCGACGCCGACGCCACCTACAAGGTGATCGAACGCGTGTCCGTGGACCGGCTCGACTTCCTCGACATCTCCGCCGGTAGTTACGAAGCGGGCGAATGGATCGTCCAGTCCGGCGAGTGGGAGCCCGGGTTCCTGCGCGACCTCGCGAGGCGCTACCGCGCGTTCGGGCTGCCGCTGGGCATAGCGGGCCGGATCAACTCCCCCGAAGTCGCGGCCGGCCTGGTCGCCGACGGCACCGCCGACTTCGTCAGCCTGGCTCGCGCGTTGCACGCCGACCCCGCCTTCGCCGCGGCCGCACTGGGAAACGCACCCTCCTACCGCCCCTGCATCGCGTGCAACGTGTGCATCGACGACCTCCGCGACGGCCCGGTCGGCTGCTCGGTCAACCCGGCCCGCCCGCCGATCCCGCTCATCACGAACCGGCCGGAGGTGACCGTGGCCGGCGCCGGGCCGGCCGGGCTGACCGCGGCCCGCGAGCTCGCGCTGGCCGGCGCGCACGTCACCCTGGTCGACGAACACGACGAACTCGGCGGCGCGATGGCCCTGGCCGCGCGGATGAAAGCGACCCCCGAGTTCCCCCGGTTCCTCACCTGGTCGGCCGCCGAACTCGCCCGGCTCGGCGTCACCCCGGTGCTCGGGCAGCGGTACGAACCGGCCGCGACGACGCTGGTCGACGCGACCGGCGGTGTCCCGGTCGTCCCGGACGTCGAAGGCGTCGGCTGCCGCGCGTGCACACGCTTCGCGCCTGGCTGTCCTCGGGCGCGCCCGATCCCGGAACGTGCGTCATCTGGGGCGTGGACGCGGCGGGGATGGCCGCCGCCGACACCCTGGCGAGCCGGGGCGTGGTGGTCGTCCTGGTCGGCGCGGAACCCGAGATCGCCCCCGAGTCGGGGCGGCGGGCGAAGATCCTCGCCGTCCCCCGGCTCCGGTCCGCCCCGGGCGTCCGGATCTTCCTGTCGACGGAGGTCCGCGCGATCACGACCGACCGGATCCTGCTGCCGGACGGCTGGCTCGACGCGCCCGGACCGGTGCTGATCTCCCACGGCATCGCCCCAGCCGAAACTCTCCGCGGCGCTGCCGCAGTCACCGGGCCCGCCTCGACCATCCGGCAGGCGGTAACGGCCGGGCACCGGGCCGCGGCCGAGGTCTCGGCCCGGCTGCGCGGGATTTTCGGGGCTTGACGTGCGGCGTCGCCACGCCTGATGGATATTCCCGTCACCGGCCACGACCTCGATTCGTCCCAGTGGTTGGCCATCCCTGCCCGCCACCCGGAACCCGGCGCACACTGCGGACACGGGCCGAGCGAAGGGAACGCCGGGATGGCATCAGGAAACGGACCACGGATCGCCGTCGCGCTGGACGGCGCCGGCTGGCACCCCGCCGCGTGGCGCGAACCCGGTGCGCGACCGGCCGAGCTGCTCACCGCCGCCTACTGGACCGACCTGGTCCGCGAGGCCGAGGCCGCCAAGCTGGACTTCGTCACCCTCGAAGACTCGCTGGCCCTGCAGACCGTGAGCTACCTCGACCGGCCCGGCGAGCGGACCGACATCGTCCAGGGCCGTCTCGACGCCGTGCTCATCGCCGCCCGCGTCGCCCCGCTCACCTCCCGCATCGGGCTCGTGCCGACCGCCGTCGTCACCCACACCGAGCCGTTCCACCTGTCGAAGGCCATCGCGACGCTCGACTACGTCAGCGGCGGCCGGGCCGGCGTCCGCGTGCAGGTCGCCGGGCGCGCCGACGACAACCGGCACTTCGGCCGCCGCGAGTTCGGCGAGTTCCGCCTGGAGGACTCCCACGAGCCCGACCGGCCCAGCCCGCTCGCGGACCTGTTCGACGAGGCCGCGGACTACGTCGAGGTGCTGCGCCGGCTGTGGGACAGCTGGGAGGACGACGCCGAGATCCGCGACGTGGCCACCGGCCGGTTCGTCGACCGCGAGAAGCTCCACTACATCGACTTCGAAGGCCGCTGGTTCAAGGTCAAGGGCCCGTCGATCACCCCGCGGCCCCCACAGGGCCAGCCGCTGGTCACCTCACTCGCCCACGCCCCCATCCCCTACCGGCTCGCCGCCCGCTCCGCCGACGTCGTCCACGTGACGCCGTTCGACCGCGAGCAGGCCGCCACGATCGTCGCCGCGGTGCGCGACGAGCAGGACCGGGCCGGGCGCGGCGGCGAAACGCTGCACGTCTTCGGCGACGTCGTCGTGTTCCTCGGCGAGACCGAGCGGGCCGCCGCGGACCGCAAGGCCCGGCTCGACGACTTGGCGGGCACGGAGTACTCCTCCGACGCCCACGTCTTCACCGGCACCCCGGCCGGCCTCGCCGATCTGCTGCTCGACTGGCACGGCGCCGGGCTCTCCGGCTTCCGGTTGCGGCCGGGCGCGGTGCCGCACGACCTGACCGCCATCACCCGGGGACTCGTCCCCGCGCTGCGGGCCCGCGGGGCCTTCCGCACCGACTACGAGGCGGACACCCTGCGCGGGCTGCTCGGCCTGTCCCGCCCCGCCAACCGCTACACCGCCGTCTGAGGAGGATCGAGATGTCCCAGCCCCGCAAGCAGATCCACCTCGCGGCGCACTTCCCCGGCGTCAACAACACGACCGTGTGGAGCGACCCCGAAGCCGGCAGCCACATCGAGTTCAGCTCCTTCGTCAAGCTCGCGCAGACCGCCGAGCGCGCGAAGTTCGACTTCTTCTTCCTCGCCGAAGGCCTGCGGCTGCGCGAGCAGAACGGCGAGATCTACGACCTCGACGTCGTCGGCCGCCCGGACACCTTCACCGTGCTGTCGGCGCTGGCCGCCGTCACCGAACGCCTCGGCCTGGCGGGAACGATCAACTCGACTTTCAACGAGCCGTTCGAGGTGGCCCGCCAGTTCGCCTCGCTGGACCACCTCTCCGCCGGACGCGCCGCCTGGAACGTCGTCACGTCGTGGGACGCCTTCACCGGCGAGAACTTCCGCCGCGCCGGGTTCCTCCCCCAGGACCAGCGCTACGCGCGCGCCGAGACGTTCCTGCGCACCGCCTGGGAGCTGTTCGACTCCTGGCGCGGCGACGAGATCGCCGCCGACCAGAGCACCGGCGAGTTCCTCCGCGACCTGGCCGCGGGCGCGTTTTCCCACCACGACGCGCACTTCGACATCGAGGGCCGGTTCCCGGTGCCGCGCAGCCCGCAAGGCCGCCCGGTGATCATCCAGGCCGGCGACTCCGAAGAAGGCCGCGAGTTCGCCGCGGCCACCGCCGACGCGATCTTCAGCCGCTACGGCACCCTCGAAGCCGGACAAGCGTTCTACTCCGATGTCAAGGGCCGCCTGGCGAAGTACGGCCGGACCGCCGAGCAGCTGGTGATCCTGCCCGCGGCGACGTTCGTCCTCGGCGACACCGACGCCGACGCCCACGAACGCGCCCACGTCGTGCGGCGGCAGCAGGTCAGCGCGCAGACCGCGATCAAGTTCCTGGAGCAGGTCTGGAACACCGACCTGAGCGACCACGACCCGGACGGCCCGCTGCCGTCGACGGATCCCGTGGTCGACGGGTCCACGATCGCGCCCGGCCGCGCCAGCGTCCGCATGTACCGCGACCCGCTGGCCACCGCCCGCGAATGGCGGCAGCTGGCCGAGGCGAAGAACCTCTCCACCCGCGACCTGATCGTCGAGGTCACCGGGCGCCAGACGTTCATCGGCGCACCCTCGACCGTGGCGGCGGCGATCGACGACCTCGTCCAGGCCGACGCGAGCGACGGGTTCATCCTCGTCCCGCACGTCACCCCCGGCGGGCTCGACGAGTTCGCCGACACGGTGGTGCCGCTGCTGCAGGAGCGCGGCTCGTTCCGCACCGAGTACACCGGCACGACCCTGCGCGAACACCTGGGGCTGGACGCCTGACGTCAGTCGCCGAAGTCCGCCACGTGGGCCGCGGCGCACCGGCCGGGCAGGTCGGGTGGGGTGATGACGCTGCCGGTGATCGTCAGCCGCGGTTCCACCGGAACCGCGCGCACCCGGGCCGAGCGGACTTCGGCGAGCTGGTCCGCGGGCAGCAGCGCCCAGCTGTGCGGGTCGGTGCCGATCTCGACGATCGTGTCCTGGAGCGTCCCCGGCGGGCGGCCGAGCGGGGCGCGGACCCCCGCGTCGCGCAGCGCGGAGGTGACGGCGTCGTGCAGGGGCAGGTCGTGCTCCCGCGACGGGACGCGCAGGGTCCCGCCGGCCAGTTCCGCGACGCCGACGACGGGCCGGCCGGCGGCGGGGTGGTGCCGGGACAGCAGCGCCACCAGCGGTTCGGTCCACGTCGGCAGGACTTCGAGCTCGTCGGCCGAGTGCACTCCCCTGGCCAGCGTCAGGTCGATCTCGCCCTGACGCAGGGCGTCCAGGCGCGCGGCGATCGGCAGGTCGACGAGGACGACGTCGAACGTCGGGGACGCCTCGCGCAGCGCGTCGATGCCGCGTTCCAGGCGCGTGGTGAACCCGGCGCCCGTGCCGATGCGCATGGTGCCCCCGGACGCCCCGGCGGCCGTCCGCACCCGGTCGGCCGCCGCCAGCGCCTCGCGCGCCGCGCCGAGCACCCGGTGCCCGGCCGCGGTGAGCCGGACGTGGCGCGGGGAGCGGTCGAGCAGCCGGACCCCCAGCTCGCGTTCCAGCCGGGCGACCTGCTGGCTGACGGCGGGCTGGGCGATGTGCAGCCGCTCGGCGGCCCGGCCGAAGTGCAGCTCGTCGGCGACCGTGACGAAGTACCGCAACGCGCGTAGCTCCACCGTTCCTCCTCCCGGCGATAGCGCCAGGTTATCGCTGCGCGTGGGCGCCGGGGCTGGTTCCACGATCCGGGCGGTGCTGGAGTCTTCCCATGACGATCGACCCCGGAACTCTCGGCGCGCACCTGCGCGAACACCAGGCATCCCCGGCCGCGGCCCGCGAACTCGAGCGGGCCGGCTACGGCACGCTCTGGCTGGACGCCTCACCGCCGGCCGAGCTCGCCCAAGCGGAGGAACTGCTCGACGCCACCACCCGGCTGGTCGTCGGCACGAGCGTGGTCAACGCCTGGACCGCCGAAGCGGCGGCCGTCGCCCGCTCCTACCACCGGATCGAGGCCAAGCACCCCGGCCGGTTCCTGCTGGGCGCCGGGATCGGCCATCGCGAAGTCCACACCGAATACGCGTCGCCGTACGACCGGCTCACGTCCTATGTGGACGATCTGACCGCGGCCGGCGTACCCGCCGGGCGGATCGTGCTGGCCGCGCTCGGACCGCGGATGCTGCGCCTGGCCCGGGACCGCACGGCCGGCACCGTCCCGTGCCTGGTCACGCCCGAGCACACGCGGCGGGCGAGGGCCGTCCTCGGTCCGGGGAAGCTGCTGCTGCCCGGCCACTTCGCGCTGCTGGAAACCGATGTGGAGCGGGCCCGCGCCCTCGCCCGGTCCCAGCCTCCCGGTACCGCGCTGGGCGTCACCAACTACGCCGCCAACCTGCGGCGCCTGGGCTTCACCGACGACGATCTCGCCGGCTCCGGCAGCGACCGGCTCATCGACGCGCTCGTCGCCCACGGCGAGCCCGGCACGGTCGCGAAAGAGCTCCGGAGCCACCTGGAGGCCGGGGCGGACCAGGTCGGCGTCTACCCGATCGGCGACGACCCGATCGCCACGCTCCTGGCGATCGCCGAAGCGCTGCGGTGACCTAACGCAGGAGCCGCCAGGCTTCACGACGGCGGCGCTGGGCGTCGGGATCGGCGACCGGCGCCGCCGACAGCAGGCGGCGGGTGTAGGCGTGCGCGGGCGCGGTCAGCACGTCCTTGGTGGCCCCCTGCTCGACGACGTGGCCGCGGTGCATCACCGCGACCCGGTCGGCGAGCTGCTCGATCACCGCGAGGTCGTGGCTGATGAACAGGCACGCGAAGCCGAACTCGTGCCGCAGGTCGCGCAGCAGGTCGAGGATCCGGGCCTGGATGGTGACGTCGAGGGCGCTGGTCGGCTCGTCGGCGACCAGCAGGTCCGGGCGCAGGGCCAGGGCCCGCGCGATGCAGGCGCGCTGCCTTTGCCCGCCCGACAGCTCGTGCGGGTAGCGCGTGCGCAGCGACGGCGACAGCTGGACCGCCTCCAGGAGCGCGGTGACCCGGCTGTCCACTTCGGACTTCCGGGCGGCGTGGTGCAGCCGCAGCGGCGTCGCGACGCTCTCCCCCACCGTCGTCCGCGGGTTGAGCGAGGACAGCGGGTCCTGGAACACGACGCCGATGCGCCGCCGCAGCGCCTTCGCGGCCCGTCCGCGGACCCGGGTGATGTCCGCGTCGCCGATGTGGACCGCGCCCGCGGTCGGGGCGAGCAGGCCGGTGACCGCCCGGGCCACCGTGCTCTTGCCCGAGCCGGACTCCCCGACCAGGCCGAGGATCTCCCCCGGCTCGACGTGCAGGCTCACGCCTGCGGCGGCGTGGACGCTCATGGCCCGGAACCGGCCGCGGTAGGTGACCGAGAGGTCTTCCACCCGCAGCAGCGGAGCTACGGCAGGAACGTCCGGGACCGACTCGACCGCCGGGTGTTCGGTCGCGGCCACGTGCCCGGGCGAGACCTCGATGTCCGCGGACAGCGCCCGTTCGAGGCCGGTCGTGGCCGCGCTGCTCAGCGACACCACCGAACCGAGCAGCTGCCGCGTGTAGTCCTCGGTGGGCGCGGTGAAAATCGCACCGACGTCGCCATGTTCGACGACGCGGCCGTCGTGCATCACCACGACGCGGTCGGCGAGGTCGGCGACCACGCCCATGTCGTGCGTGATGAGCAGGATCGCCGTGCCCAGCCGGGACCGCAGGTCCCGCAGCAGCTCGAGGATCTCGGCCTGGACGGTGACGTCCAGGGCCGTGGTCGGCTCGTCGGCGATCAGCAGCTTCGGCTCGTTCGCCACCGCCATCGCGATGACGACGCGCTGCAGCTGGCCGCCGGACAGCTCGTGCGGGTACGACCGGAACCGCTGGCGCGGCGCGGGCAGCCCGACCAGGCCGAGCAGCTCGACCGCCCGCTCGCGGGCCGCGGCCGGCGGGATCGGCTGGTGCGTGCGGATCGCCTCGACGAGCTGGTCGCCGATGGTGAACACCGGGTTCAGCGCGCTCATCGGCTCCTGGAACACCATGCCGACCTCGCCGCCGCGGACCTCCCGCAGCTCGGCCGGGGCCATCGCGTAGAGGTCCCGCCCGGCCAGCTCCGCGCGCCCGGAAACCCGGGCGGTGGGCGGAAGCAGGCCGAGCAGGGACATCGCGGTGACCGTCTTGCCGGAGCCGGACTCCCCGACCACCGCGACGACCTCGCCCGCGGCGACTTCGTAGCCGACGCCACGGACGGCTTCGACGTCCCCGAAGGAGACCGCCACGTCGTGCAGCCGCAGGAGCCCGGCTCCGGTCACGAGACGATCCCGAACTTGCGGTAGTCGACGTAGGCCGGGAACTTGCCGATCTGGACGTCGCCGACGTTCGAGCCGTGCAGGAACGAGTTGCGGTTGTAGAGCAGCGGGACCACCGGCGAGTCGGCGAGGATCTTCTTGTCCAGCGCCGCCCACTTCTTGCCGGCCTCGGCCGGGTCGATGGTGGCCTGCGCCTCGGCGATCAGCCGGTCGACGTCGGGGTTGCTGTAGCGCGACTCGTTGTACCCGCCGTTGCCGATCTCGGTCGACTGGAACAGCGGCTGGATGTTCGCGTTGGCCGACGGGATGTCCGGCTGCCACGAGGTGAGCGTCAGGTCGTAGTCCGACAGGCCCTTGGTGTCCACTTCGGACGTGTAGGTGTCCGAGTCGAGCGGCTTGATGGTGACCTTGATGTTCGCCCGCGCCAGCGCGGCCTGGATCGCCGCGGCCTTCTCGGGGTAGCCGTTCTCGTTGTGCGTGGCCAGGACCAGCCCGTCGATCCCGTTCGGGAAGCCCGCCTCGGCGAGCAGCTGCTTGGCCTTCGCCGGGTCGCCGGACGGCGGCGCCGGGAAGAGGTCGTACTGCTCGCGGCCCTGCAGACCCGGCGTGATCAGCGTGGTGGCGACGTCGCCGGCGAGCTGCGCGTTGCCCGCGCTGGCCACCTGGTAGGCGGCCTTGTCGACGGCGTACTGGAACGCCTCACGCACCTTCGGGTTGGTCAGGTTGCCCCGCTGGACGTTGAGCGAAAGGTACGACAGCGCCCCGGATTCCGACGTGACGAGCCGGGACTTCGCCGACGCGCTGCCCTGGATCTGCGCCAGCTGGGCCGGCGAGGCGAAGGACATGCCGAAGGCGTTGCGGTCGTTGCCGGTGTCGTCGATCAGGCGCTTGGAGATGACGCTGGTGTCCTGGCCGAGCTCGAAGGTGATGGTGTCGGCGTTGGCCTGGCGCGTCGGGTCGGTGGCGCGGTCCCAGTTCGGGTTGCGGACCAGCTTCGCGGACTTGCCGCGCTCGTAGCTCTGCAGCTGGTACGGCCCGGACGCGATCGAGTGGTCACCGTAGTTCGCTTCGGCGCCCTTGCCCTTGGGCACCGGGGTGAACGCCGGGGTGCTGGCGACCCAGTTCCAGTCGCCGTACGGCCGCGCCAGGTGGAAGATGATGGTCTTCGCATCGGGCGTCTGGATGGAGTCGAGCTCCTTGTTGCCGTCGTACGGGCCCTTGTACGCCAGGCCCGGCGAGAGCAGGTCCTTGTGGTAGGCCAGACCGCCGGAGAACGCGGGCGCGAACGAACGTTCCAGGCCCCACTTGACGTCCGCCGCCGTGATCGGCGTGCCGTCGCTGTACTTCAGGCCGTCCTTGAGGGTGAACGTCCACGTCTTGCCGCCGTCGCTCGGGCGGCCGGTGTCGGTGGCCAGGTCCGGCACGACCGTGGTGTCCTTGCCCGGCGCGACGTCCCACGACGTGAGGCGGCGGTGGATCAGCCCGAGCGTCGTCACGACGAGGTTGGAGCTCTTCGCCGGGTCCCAGGTGATCGACGGCGCGTCGTTGAGCAGGACGAGGTTCCCGCCCGGCTTGACCGAGCCGCCTTGGGCGGCCGGTGTGTCGTTGGCGCCGCACGCCGTCAGCAGCATGACGGCGGCCGTCACCCCCGCGGCGAGCCGCAGTGACAACCGGGGCTTCGCCCCGGGCCGGGGGCTCCGCCACCCGGAACCCCCGAAAAGCTGCCAGTGTCCCCGTTTCATGAGTTCCCCTTCAGACGAGGCGGGCTCGCGGATCGAGCGCGCCGTAGCAGAGATCGACCAGGAAGTTCAGGAGCGTGACCAGCAACGCCGAGAACAGCGTCACGCCGAGCAGCACCGGCAGGTTGAGCGACGAGATCGCGTCGACGAGCAGCCGCCCGACGCCGGCCATGCCGAAGATCCGCTCGGTGATCACGGTCCCGGCCAGCAGCGAGCCGAGGTCGACGCCGAACACGGTGATCACCGGCAGCAGGACGTTGCGCAGCGCGTGCCGGCCCACCACCTTGCGCTCGGTGAGGCCTTTCGCCCGCGCGGTCCGGATGTAGTCCTCGCCGAGGGTCTCCAGCATCTGCCCGCGCGTGAGCCGGGCGTAGATCGCGGCGTGCAGGAACGCGAGCACCAGCCACGGCAGCACGAGGTGCCACGCCCACTGCGCGGGATCCTCGGTCAGCGGCACGTACCCGTTCTTCGGCACGACGTCGAGGGCGAACGCGAAGATCGTGATGCCGATCATCCCGGCCAGGTAGGCGGGCATGGACACCCCGGCCATCGCGGCGGCCATCGTGATCCGGTCGACGGCGGTGCCGCGGCGCAGCGCGGAAAGCACGCCGAGCCCGACCCCGAGGACGATCCAGATCACGGCCGCGCCCAGCGCCACCGAGAAGCTGACCCCGACCCGGCTGCCGATCTCGCTGAGCACGTCGACGTTGTTCTGGAAGTCGTAGCCGAAACACGGTGCGGTGCAGTGGATCGCGGTGACCCCGACACCGAACGTGCGGCCGCCGAAGATCCCGCCGAGGAACTCGAAGAACTGCTGGTACCAGGGACTGTTGTACCCCATGAACTCCCGCGCCAGCTCGAGGCTTTCCGGCGAGCACGGGCGGCCGCAGGCCATCCGCGCCGGGTCCGCGGGCAGGACGTAGAACACCACGAACGTCACGAAGGCGACCACGAGCAGGACCAGCAGCATCCCGGCGAACCGGGTCGCGACGAAGCGGACGGTGCGCATCAGGCCGCGCCCCCGGACCGCGGGTCGAGCGCGTCGCGGATCGCGTCGCCCACGACGTTGAACGCCAGCGTGATGAGGAACAGCAGCAGGCCGGGGAAGACCAGGTACATCGGGTCGGTCTCGAAGAAGTCGATGGCCGCGCTGATCGTGCGGCCCCAGCTCGGGGTGGGCGGCAGCACGCCGACGCCGAGGAACGACAGCGCGGCTTCGCTGCCGATCATCGACGGGATGCTCAGGCTGGCCACGACGATGATCGGCGCCCAGAGGTTCGGCAGCAGCTCCTTGGTGAACACGTGCCACGGCCCGCCGCCCATGACCCGCGCCGCGGCGACGAAGTCGCGCTTGGCCAGCGTCAGCGCCTGCGCCCGCAAGATCCGCGCGACGCGCGGCCAGCCGAACAGCCCGAGGACGACGACCAACGTGAACTGCCGCGGGAAGTCGACGGGCAGCACCGCACCGAGCGCGATCATGAAGATCAGGTAGGGGAAGCCGAGGATGACGTCGGCGGTCCAGGTGACCAGCCGGTCCCACCAGCCGCCGAGGTAGCCGGCGCTGATGCCGATGACGACGCCGAGCGCGGTGGCCAGCACGGTCGCGCCGAGCCCGACCAGCAGCGACGTCCGCGCCCCGTGCGCGGCGAGCGCGAAGAGGTCGACGCCGGTGAGCGGTTCGACGCCGAACCAGTGCGCGCCGCTCACGCCCCCGAGCGTCCCCGCGGGCAGGCCGGTCGGCCCCAGCGTGCCGATGTCCGGGACCAGGCTCTGCCCTTCCACCAGCACGAACAGGTCCGCGGCGGCGGCGAGCAGCACGATGAGCACGATCAGGGCGGCGCAGGTGGACGTCCACCACCCGGACCGGACGGCACGCCACAAAGCGGCCGGAAGTGAGCGCGCCGCGGCCGGGGTCACACCGGCGGGCAAGAGCGTGGGGTCGGGCACGGCACCTTCAGGATTCAGCCGATCGAGTGATGATCGGGAACTTTAAGGAATGACGCCTCGTAAACCCAGTGGGCAATCCACTGTCCCACGATCTGGACGGCAAGTCCCGCACTCTTCCCACGAACTGGTAGTGCGTGCGCCGGCCGCGTCCGCCTGGATAGCTGGGGAACAACCGAACCCCGAGGTGGTGCCGCATGGCCTCCGATGACGTCGACGCGTTCGACTCCGTGCTCGACGCGATCGGCGGGACCCCGCTGATCCGGCTCGCCCGGATCGCGCCGCCGGACGGGCCGCGGATCTACGTCAAGGCCGAGTTCCTCAACCCGGGCGGGAGCGTCAAGGACCGCGCCGCGCTCTCGATGGTCCTCGACGCGGAGCGCTCGGGTGCCCTGCCGCCCGGCGGTCTGATCGTCGAAGGCACGTCCGGTAACACCGGGATCGGGCTGGCGATCGTGGCCGCCCAGCGCGGCTACCGGCTGACCGTCGTCCTGCCGGACAAGAGCAGCCGGGAGAAGATCACGATCCTGCGGGCCTACGGCGCCGACGTCGTGGTCACCCCCGGCGCCGTGCCGCGCGAGGACCCGGCGCATGTCTCGCAGGTCGCTCGCCGGATCGCCGAAGAGAACGGCGGCTGGCTCGCCGACCAGTACGACAACCCCGCCAACCCGGCCGCCCACGCCGCGACGACCGGGCCCGAGATCTGGCGGCAGACCCGCGGCCGGGTCACCCACTTCGTCGCCGGCGTCGGCACCGGCGGGACCATCAGCGGGGCCGGCGCCCACCTCAAGCAGGTCAGCGACGGCCGGGTGCGGGTGATCGGGGCCGATCCCGAGCACTCGGTCTATTCGGGCGGCGACGGCAGTCCCTACCTGGTCGAGAGCATCGGGCACTACCTGCACCCGGACACCGTCGAGGACCTCTGGCCGCAGTCGTACCACCAAGACGTCGTCGACCGGGTCGAGGCGATCGGCGATCGCGAGTCCATCCTGACCGCGCGACGGCTGGCCCGGGAGGAAGGACTGCTGCTCGGCGCTTCCGCCGGCACGGCCGTCGCCGCCGCGCTGCGGGTCGGCGCCGGGCTGGGCCCGGACGACCTGATCGTCGTCGTGGTGCCCGACTCCGGCCGCTCGTACCTGTCGAAGTACTACGACGACGACTGGCTCCGGCGCCTCGGCTTCCTCGACGACCGCGAGGACGAGCCGACCGTGGCGGACCTCGCCGGACCGTGGCCGAATCCCGCACCCGGACTGGCGGCCACGGCCTCGGTCGGCGAGGCACTCGCCCTGGCCGACCGGCATCCCGGCGCCGGGCCGCTGTGGCCGGTCGGCCCGGACCGGCCGGGCGTTCCGGGACCACCGTCGGTAGCGGAGGTGACCGGCGCGCTCGACGTCGGCGAGCTCGGCCTGATGGTCCGGGCCGGGGTGGCCCGCCCGGCCGACCCGATCGCCGGCTACGTCACGGGTCCGCTGCCCGCCATCGGGATCGGTGAGGGTCGCGCCGCCGCCGTGTCCCGGCTCGGCACCCACGAAGCCGCGTGGGTCCTCGTCGACGGCCGCGTCGCCGGCTCGGTCGGCAAGCGGCTGCTCGGTTCCTGACTATTCCCTTCACCGCAACGATTCTCCCGCCGTCCCACTCCCTGGCCGTCCCCGCACGACGGACCGGTTCCGGCGCACACTGAAGCGATCCCGGCCGGGGAACGAAAGGGGCGGCCGCGTGAAGTTCCTGCTCATCACCCTGATCACCCACGTCCCGGACCCGGTCACCGGCGTTCTCACCCCGACCCACGACCGGTTGCGCGAGGTGGTCGCGAACGCCGAACTGGCCGAGGAACTGGGGTTCGACGGCTACGGCGTCGGCGAGCGGCACGAGCGGCCGTTCATCTCCTCCTCGCCCCCGGTCGTGCTCAGCCACATCGCCGCCCGGACGGCCCGGATCCGGTTGTTCACCGCCGTCACGACGCTCAGTCTGCTCGACCCGGTCCGCGCGTTCGAGGACTACTCGACCCTGGACAACCTCTCCGGCGGCCGGCTCGAGCTGATCATCGGCAAGGGCAACGGCGCCGCCCAGCGCGAGCTGTTCCACGTCACGCCGGACGACCAGTGGGACCGCAACGCCGAGGGTTACGAGCTGTTCCGCAAGCTGTGGCGCGAGGACAAGGTCACCTGGTCCGGGCGGTTCCGGCCGTCGCTGACCGACGCCGAGGTCTGGCCGCGGCCGCTGCAGCGGCCGATCCGCGTCTGGCACGGCAGCGCGACCAGCCGGGAGTCGGTCGACCTGGCCGCGAAGTGGGGTGATCCGCTCTTCTCCGCGAACGTCACGAATCCCGTCGAGCCGTACGCGGAGCTGGTCCGCCACTACCGCGAGCGGTGGGTCCACCACGGCCACGCCCCGGCGGATCTCGTCGTCGGCGCCGGAACCGCCGGCTACTACGCCGCCCGGACGTCGCAGGAAGCGCTCGAGGTCTACCGGCCGATCTTCGAGAGCCGGCTGGCCCTGCAGACCCGGCTCGGCCTGGAACCGGTGTTCCGGACGCTCGAAGACTTCGTCGAGCGCAGCTCCGCCCTGATCGGCAGCCCGGCTCAGATCACCGACAAAGTCCTGCGGTACCACAAGGAACTCGGGCACGTGGTGATGCACCTGCACGCCGACCGTGACGGGCTCACCGCACGCCAGCACCGCGACACCCTCGAACTGTTCCAGTCGGACATCGCGCCCGTGCTCCGCCGGGAGCTCCCCGGCCCGCCGTGGCCCGCCGGAAAGGACCGTCATGCCTGAAGTCCCGTTGTCGGTGCTGGACCTCGTCCCGATCAGCTCCGGGTCCGGCGTGGGCGAAGCCGTGCGCAACACGGTCGACCTCGCGCGGCAGGCCGAGCGCTTCGGTTATCACCGCTACTGGTTCGCCGAGCACCACCTGAACCCGGGCGTCGCCGGTGCCTCGCCGCCGGTGCTGATCGCGCTCGTCGCCGGGGCCACCAGCCGGATCCGGCTCGGGTCCGCGGGTGTCCAGCTCGCCCACCGCACCCCGCTGGCCGTGGTCGAGGAGTTCGGTCTCCTCGAAGCACTCCACCCGGGACGGCTGGACCTCGGGCTCGGCCGCAGCGGGAAGCAGCTCGTCCGCGAGTACGCCGCCGCGGCCCCACGACCACCGGCGACCCAGGCGGGCAACGGCCTGCTCATCCCCGAGAAGCCCGACTTCGGCACCCTCGCCCGCTCGTCGCGGATCGGCCTGACGTTCGGGCTCCTGCAACAGCCCGGCGCCGAGTCGCCCGACTACGGCGAGCAGGTCGACGACATCCTCGCGCTGCTCGCCGGCACCTACCGGTCCGCCGAAGGGCTGGACGCGCACGCGGTGCCCGGCGAAGGCGCGCAGGTCGAGGTCTGGATCCTCGGCAGCAGCGGCGGGCAGAGCGCGTCCGTGGCCGGCCTCAACTCGCTGCGCTTCGCCGCGAACTACCACGTGAGCCCGTCCAGCGTGCTCGAAGCCGTCGCGGGCTACCGGCAGGCGTTCCAGCCATCGGAGGCGCTCCCCCGGCCCTACGTGGCCGTGTCGGCCGACGTCGTCGTCGCCGAGGACGACGTCACCGCCCGCGAACTGGCCACCGGCTACGGCCTGTGGGTCCGCAGCATCCGCCGTGCCGAGGGCGCGATCCGCTTTCCCACCCCGGAAGAAGCCGCCGCGCACGTCTGGAGCGACGAGGACCGCGCCCTGGTCGCCGACCGCGTCGACACCCAGTTCGCCGGTTCCCCCGCGACGGTGGCGGCCCGGCTGCGGCAGCTGCAGGAGGCGACCGGCGCCGACGAGCTCGTGATCACCACCATCACCCACGACCACGCCGACCGCGTCCGGTCCTACGAACTGCTGGCGCAGGAGTGGTACCGGGGCTGAACCGGGGTCACCCGGAGAAGAACTCGTCCTCAGACGGGATCGTGTGCCGTACCCAGTTGTCGACCCTCGTGAAGGTGGCGCCGCCGAGGCGGCCGACGGGGTGGTAGACGTCCTGGTCGAGGCGGCCGTCCTCGCGCAGCAGGTGGTCGTCCACCGCGACGCCGAGCACCTCACCGAACACCAGCTTCGAGCCCTTGAAGTCCTGGACGGTCACCAGCTCGCACTCCAGGCTCGGCCCGGCGCCCGCCGGGTGCGGCACCGCGATGCCGACCCCCGGCGCCCAGGCCAGCCCGACGTGCGAGGCCTCGTCGACGTCCGGGCCCACGACGGCCGCGGTCCTGGCGACGAGCTCCTCCTGCCCGGCCAGCGCGATCGTCACGGCGAACTGGCCGGTCGCGAGGATGTTGTCCACGGTGTCCTTCCGGCCCGACACCGAGAACATCACGGTCGGCGGATCCATGGTCGTCGGCGCGAAGTAGCTGAACGGTGCGAGGTTGGGCGTGCCGGCCGCGCTCACCGTGCTGACCCACGCGATCGGCCGGGGCACGACGGCGTTCTTCACCATCCACACGAACCCGTCGTGGTCGGCATCGGTGTTGCTGCTGTACATCCTTCTCTCGATCCGTAGTCACTGCCGGGCGGGCTCGGCGGCACCGGTGGTGGGGGTGATCGACTCGGGCACTCCCCCGACCCTACCCAGCGTCGCGCCGGTGAGCAGAACACTCACCCCAGGATCGAGCGGCCCAGCCCGGACAGCACCGCGTCGTCCTGCGGGGTGTGGACGCGGCTGCACAGCACGTCGCGGTAATGCCGCTGCAACGGGTTCGCGTGGGTCAGCCCCGGATTTCCCGCCAGCGCGACGGCCTGCTCGACCGCCTCGATGAGCAGGCGCGTCGCCAGCACCTTGGCCACCCCCGCGTGCGTGCCGGGTTCGCCGGCGTCCACCCGGGCCGACAGGCCGAAGAGGATCTCTTCGGCCCCCGTGATCCGGGCGGCGATCTCCCCCACCCCGGTCTGGAACCGCGGCAGCGTGGACAACGGCTTGCCCAGCCCGCTGGGGACGCGCTCGCGCAGGAAGCCGGTGAGCCACTCCAGCGCGTTGCGCGCCACACCGAGGTAAAGCGCCGGGAGCGCCAGCGGGAACGTGAGCACCGGCGGTCGCTGCTTGTCCGGTGTGGACAGTCCGGCGGTCGCACCTTCCGGGACCGGGACGTCGGTGAAAACGACGTCGTGGCTCGCGCTCGCCCGCAGGCCCAGGTGGTCCCACGTCGGTTCGATCGTGATGCCCCGGGAATCCGCGCGGACCAGGAACCCGCCGACCCGCGGGTCGGGCTCGTCGGTGCGAGCCCAGACGATCATCCAGCGCAGGCCCACCGAGCCGGTCGAGTAGATCTTGCGGCCGGACAGGCGCCAGCCGGCCGCGGTGCGCCGGGCGATCGTCGCGGGCAGGCCGCCGCGGGTCGGCGAGCCGAGTTCGGGTTCCACGCGCAGCGCGTTGATCAGGACCGGCCGCTCCGCCGACTCCGCCAGCACCTCGCGGTAGACGTCGTCAGGCCACGAAGGCGCGGTCGCCTGCCCGGCGTGGACGAACAGCGTCATCGCCGTGACGAGCGCGACCGACGGGTCGCCGCGGCCGAGTTCGGCAAGCAAGCGGGCGGTGTCGAGCACGCCCGCGCCCGGACCGCCGTAGCGCGGGTGCACGGTCGTCGTCAGCAATCCCGCCGCGTGCACCAGTTCGACGCCTTCGTGGGGGAAAGTCCCTTCGCGGTCGTGCTCACCGGCGCGCGCTGCCAGCCCGGCGACGATCGACGGCAACGCGCCCAGGTCGGGCGAGGGCACGGTGGCGACGCTCGTGGTCACGAGATCCTCCGGAGGGTCGGGTGCGGCGAGACCATAAGCCGCCCGGAACGCCGGTGGCCAGCGGCGTCCAGCAAATGGACACCTGGAGATGCCCAATTGACAGCGCGGGTGCTCGTGCCGTTCCCTGACGCCTGCGTTTGTCTTGCGGCGAAAGGAAAGCAGATGCCCGTCGAGTTCGTCGGCATGATCGGCACCCGGGACGCGAGCGAGACCCGGCCGGCCCGAGGCCCGGTCATCGACCCGGGTTACGTCCGGCGGTTCGCCCGCGCCCACGAGGACGGCGGCTTCGACCGCGTGCTGATCGGCTACGGCGCGGGCTGGCCGGAGGGCCAGCAGGTGGCGGCCTACGCTGCCGCCCACACCGAGCGCCTCGGCCTGCTCATCGCCCACCGCCCGGGGTTCGTCGCGCCGACGCTGGCGGCGCGCGCGTTCGCCACCCTCGACCACTTCAGCGGCGGCCGCGTCGCGGTGCACACCATCACCGGCGGCAGCGACGTCGAGCAGGCCCGCGACGGCGACTACCTCGGCAAGGACGAACGGTACGAACGCACCGACGAGTACCTGGAGATCCTCAAGCGCTCCTGGACCTCCGGCGACGCGTTCTCCCACCACGGCAAGCACTACCGCCTCGACGACTACACCCCGCAGGTGCGGCCGCTGCAGAATCCCCGGATCCCGGTGTATTTCGGCGGTTCGTCGGAAGCGGCCTACCGGGTCGGCGGCAAGCACGCGGACGTCTTCGCGCTCTGGGGCGAGCCGCTGAAGGAGACGGCCGAGCAGATCGCCGCCGTCCGGGCCGCCGCCAAGGCCGCCGGGCGCCTCACGCTCCCCGGGATCAGCGTGTCGTTCCGCCCGATCCTCGGGCCGACCGAAGACCTCGCCTGGGAACGCGCGCAGCGGATCCTCGACACGATCACCGCGTCCGGCGCGGCGAAGGCGGCCCGCGAATGGCGCGACGGCGGCACGCCGACCAACGTCGGCAGCGTCCGGCTGCTGGCCGCGGCGGCGAAGGCCGAGCGGCACGACCGTGCACTGTGGACTCCCACGGCCACCGCGACCGGCGCCGCGGGCAACTCCACCGCGCTGGTCGGCACGCCCGAGACGGTGGCCAAGGCGCTGCTGGACTACGTCGACATCGGCGTCACCACCCTGCTGATCCGCGGTTACGACCCCCTGGACGACGCGATCGACTACGGCCGGCACCTGCTGCCGCTGGTCCGCTCCGAGCTGGCCCGCCGCGAGCGGCAGCCGGCCACGGCGGCCGCCGTATGACGCTCGCCGCCCCCGTCCGGTGGGCCCCGGCCGACGGCGTCACGGTCCGCGGCACCGTCGTGCTGCTGCCCGGCCGGGGCGAGCACCCCGCGCTCTACCGCAGGCTCGGTGCACGGCTGGCCTTCGACGGCTACCGCGTCACGACGGACGCGGCCGACACCGCCGGTCCGGCGCCCGTGGTGCTGCTCGGACACGACACGGGTGCCGCCCAGGCGCTCGACCTGGCCGCCCGGTCCCGGGTCGCCGCGGTGGTCGCGAGCGGCCTACCCCTCGGCGCGCCGGGCGACTGGGCGGACGAGCTGGACGCGCGGACCGCGTGCCCGGTCCACCGCGCCCTCCTCGACGGCGATGACCGGTTCGCGCCCGGCGAGCTGCGGACGCCCGCCGTGGGTCCGGTGGCGGAACCGGCGGTTCCGGTCCTGGTGCTGCACGGCGAGGCTGACCGCGTCGCCGACCCCGAAGCCGCCCGCGCGTACACGGCGAAGCTGCCCCATGGCCGGTTCGTGCTCGTCGCCGGCGGCCGGCACGACGTGCTCAACGACGTCGACCACCGCAGCGTCGCGGCCGAGGTCGTCCAGTTCCTGGAATGGCTGCGGGCCGGAGCGAGCACACCGGCCCTGGTCCGGGGATGATGGCGGGCATGCGCATCTCGGCCAGGGCGGACTACGCGATCAGGGTCCTGCTGGAGCTCGCCGCGGACACCACGCGGCCGATCACCTGCGAAGCCGTCGCGTCCACCCAGGACATCCCGGCGCGGTTCATCAAGGCCGTCCTGCGCGACCTGCGCCAGGCCGGGCTGGTCCGCAGCCAGCGCGGCTGCGAAGGCGGCTACTGGCTGGCCAGGGCCGCGGCGGAGATCACCGTGCGGGACGCCGTGGTGGCGGTCGACGGCGAGTTCCTCTCCGTCCGCGGCGAACCGCGCCCGGCGCTGGCCTACCACGGCACCGCCGCCGGGCTCGCGCCGTTCTGGTCCGAAGTCGAGTCCGGCCTCGACGCCATCCTGCGTGCGACGACGCTCGCCGACCTGCTCACCGACGCGGCCGCGGACCGCGTCGCCACCTGAAGGGACTCCGATGACCGACCTCTGGCACCAGCCGCTTCGCCACATCCGCGGCGCGGACCTGACCGGCGACACGAACCAGACGACCGGGATGACCCGCCTGGAGGCGATCTCCGGCAAGACCGTGGGGTCGCAGAAGGTCTGGATGGGCGAGACCCACGTCGCGCCGGAGACCAACTCCGGCGATCACCACCACGGCGAAGCCGAGACGGCGATCTACGTCAAGTCCGGCCACCCGGTGTTCGTCTTCGCCGACGGCGACGAAGAAATCCGCATCGAGGCCGGGCCCGGTGACTACATCTTCGTGCCGCCGTACGTGCCGCACCGCGAAGAGAACCCGACCGGCGAAGAGGCCGTGGTGATCATCGCGCGCAGCAGCCAGGAAGGCATCGTGGTCAACCTGCCGAGCCTCTGGTCCCCGGTCGACGTCCCCACGGATTGAGCCGTGGTGCTCGAAGTCGTCGAGTACACCGACCCCGCCTGCCCGTGGGCGTGGGGGTCGGAGCCGAAGTTCCGCTGGCTGCGGGGAAAGCTCCCGGACGCCCGGTGGCGCCGGGTGTTCGGCATCCTCTTCGACGACGACGAAGACCCCGCGCCGGATCCGGCCGCCGAAGCCGCCTGGTACGCGAAGTTCATCGACGGCGTCACCGAACACACCGGTGCCCCGAAGGCACCGCATCTCGAATGGGTGGCACGGACGAGCTGGCCGGCTTCCCTGGCCGCGAAAGCCGCTGAGGCCCAAGGGGAAACCGTCGCCGACCTCGTCCTGAGCCGGCTGCGCGAGACGACGTTCGTCCACGGCACCCCGGCCGACGACACCGATCGCGTGCTCGCCGCCGTCGACGGCATCCCCGGCCTCGACCTCGCGGCGTTGCACACGGCCATGCTGAGTGACGAAGTCCGCCAAGCCGTTCGCGAGGACTGGCGCGAAACCCGGAACCCGTGTCCGGAAGTCCTCGACATCACCGCGCCCGGACCGCACAGCGGCCGCGCGAAGCACCTCGAGCACCACGTCCGCTACGCCCTGCCGACGCTGACCTTCACCGGTCCCGGCGGGCGGTTCGTCGTGCCCGGCTGGCGTCCGCTGCGGGAGTACGCCGACGCCGTGCGCGCGGCCACTGGCGTCACGCTCGACGACTGTCCACTGTAGATTCTTCCCGGCTCGTGGGAACCCGCCCGGGAGCGTTGACTCTCCCCGGCCGCCGAGCAGAATAGACACACGCCGGTGACCATTTGGTCCGCGCCACCGGCTTCTTCCGCGGACAACACCGTATTGGGGAGTTCCCGCATGCCTTCGAAACCCCGGCTCGCCCTGCTCGTGGCCGCCCTGCTCGGCCTGACCACGCTCACCGCGTGCGGATCGTCCACATCGGACGCCTCGGGTGAGGTGGTGCTGCGCGTCGGCGACCAGACGGGTGCCACGCAGTCCCGGCTGAAGGCCGCCGGCCTGCTCGACAACCTGCCGTACAAGATCGAGTGGTCGCAGTTCGCCGCGGCCGTCAACCTGCACGAGGCCCTGCGTGCCGACGCGATCGACATCGGCGGCGCCAACGACTCCCCCACGGTCACCGCGATCGCCGGCGGCTCGAAGATCAAGGTCGCCGCGGCCTGGAGCAACGGCGGCAAGGGCACCTACCTCCTGGTGCCGAAGGACAGCCCGATCCGCACCCTGGCCGATCTCAAGGGCAAGCGGGTCTCCCCGACCACCCGCGGCAGCGTCGCGCACTACCTGGTGATCGGCGCGCTGAAGCAGGCCGGGTTGTCGGACAAGGACGTCACGCTGAACTTCCTCGCCCCGTCCGAGGCGAACGGCGCTTTCTCGACCGGCAACATCGACGCCTGGGCCACCTGGAGCGTGTACGCGGCCCGCGCCCGTGGTGAGCTGGGCGCCCGGGTGCTGTCCGACGGCGCCGGCGTCAACTCCGGCCTCAACGTGCTGTCGGCCACGGACAAAGCCCTGGGAGACCCGCGCAAGCGCACCGCCATCCAGGACTTCGCGAGCCGCGTCGACAAGAGCTACGCCTGGTCGAAGGACAACCCCGACGCGTTCGACAAGTGGTACGCGGGCTTCGCGCACCAGCCCCTGGCCGTGGCGACCCAGGTCCGGCCGGACGAGACGACCTACCAGCGCATCCCGGTCGACGCCGCGCTCGCCGCCCAGTTGCAGAAGACCTACGACACCTGGGTCCAGCAGGGGCTGTTCCCCGGCGGAAAGAAGCTGAGCGAGTACCTCGACTCGGGACTCGATCCGCGGTGACGCGCGCCGTGGTCGTCCCTTCGGCGTCCCTGCCCGCGAGCAGCCGCGGGTTCCCCTACCGCGCGGTGTCCTGGCTGACGCCGGTGGCCGTGCTCGCGCTCTGGGAGCTGCTGGCCCGGACCGGTGTCCTGCCGAAGCAGGTGCTGCCGGCGCCGAGCGGCGTCCTGGCCAAGGCGGGCGACCTGCTCGCCGACGGCGAGCTGGTCACGAACCTCTTGGCCAGCCTGCAGCGTTCGGCCACCGGGTTTGTCATCGGCGCAAGCCTCGGCCTCGCGCTGGGCCTGCTCGTCGGGCTGTCCCGGGTGGCCGAAGCGCTGCTCGACCGCAGCATCCAGATGGTGCGCGCGGTCCCGTTCCTGGCGATCCTGCCCCTGGTCATCGTCTGGTTCGGGATCGGCGAGGCCGGGAAGATCTTCCTCATCTCATTGGGCACCGCCGTCCCGCTCTACCTGACGACGGTCCTCGGCATCCGCCAGATCGACCCGAAGCTCCTGGAGATGACCGACGTCGTCGGCCTCGGCCGCACGGCACAGATCCGGTGGGTGGTCCTGCCGGGCGCGCTGCCGTCGATCCTGGGCGGGCTGCGGCTGTCCCTGACCGCAGCCTGGCTCGCCCTGGTCATCGCGGAGACCCTCGGCGCCGACGCCGGGCTCGGGTTCATGGCCACCAACGCCCGGGAGTTCCTGCAGACCGACGTGATCGTGCTCGTCGTGATCATCTACGCCGTGATCGGGATCCTCTGCGACCTCGTCACCCGGCTGCTCGAACGCCGCCTGCTGCGCTGGCACCCCACCTACGCCCGCCTGACCGCCTGAGGAACCCCCATGACGCTCTCACGCCGAACGTTCCTGACCGCTGCCGGCCTGGCCGCGCTGTCCGCCCCGCTCGCCGCCTGCGGTTCGGCCGGCGGCGCCACCCAGGGCAAGGTGCGCCTGACCTACAGCACGATCTCCGTGCCGAAAGCCCGTGGTGTGCTGGAGAAGACGCTCAAGGACCAGGGCATCACGGTCGAGTGGGTCGGGCCGTTCCCCAACCACGCGCCGACCCTGCAGGCCGTGGTCGGCGGCACCGCGGACTTCAGCTTCGGCGGCAGCACCACCCCTGCCGACCAGGCGATCCTCTCCGGCGCCGACCTGGTGTACGTCGCCTGGGCGGCGTCCACCCCGCGGACCACGGCGATCGTCGCGGGCGCCCACACCGGTATCCGGAAGGTCACCGACCTCGTCGGCAAGACCGTCGCGGTCAACAAGGCGGGCCTCGGCGAGTTCCTTCTCGTTGCGGCGCTGGAGAAGTACAACGTGCCGCGCGAATCCGTCAAGGTCACCTACCTCAACCCGCCCGAGGCGTCCGCCGCGTTCGGCGCCGGGAAGATCGACGCCTGGGCGATCTGGCAGGGCTTCCGCGAGATCGCCGAGGTGCAGTACGGCGCCAAGCCGATCTTCGTCGACGGCGACGAGCTGGACTTCCAGATCGACTTCACCAGCTACCTCGTCCGCCGCGAGTACGCCGAGCAGAACGCCGACACGATCCGCAAGGTGATCAGCGCGTTCCAGGCCGACTACGAATGGCAGAACCAGAACTACAAGCAGGCGCTGGACATCGGCAACGCCGTCTCGCACTACCCGCAGCCGGTGCTGGACAAGATGGCCGCCGAGAACGTCCAGACCAAGCTGTCGCTCATCAACGACGACGGAATCGCGCAACTGCAGCGCGGCGCCGACTGGCTGAGCCAGCGGAAGATCCTCAGCGGCCCGATCACCATCGCCGACCATGCGGTGAAGCTGTGACCACCGCCGTGCGCGTGCGCGCGCTGACCAAGAGCTTCGGGGAGCGCACTGTCCTCAACGGACTCGACCTCGACATCGCGCCCGGCGAGTTCGTCGCACTGATCGGCGAAAGCGGTTGCGGCAAGACGACGTTGCTGCGGCTGCTCGCCGAGCTGGACGAACCCGACAGTGGTGAGCTGAGCGCCCCGCCGGAGCGGATGGTGGTGTTCCAGGAGCACCGTCTGCTGCCGTGGCGCCCGGTGTGGCAGAACGTGGCGGTCGGTCTCCCCCGCACCGGGGCGCGCGAGGCCGCGGCCCGGGCGCTGGCCGAGGTCGGCCTGACCGGCCACGCCGACGCCTGGCCCGCGACTCTGTCGGGTGGCGAGGCCCAGCGCGTCGCGCTCGCCCGGGCGCTGGTCCGCGAGCCGCGCCTGCTGCTGCTCGACGAGCCGTTCGCCGCCCTCGACGCCCTCACCCGGATCAAGATGCACGCGTTGGTCCGGCACCTGGTCGACGTCCACCGCCCGGCGGTCCTGCTGGTCACCCACGACGTCGACGAGGCGATCCTGCTGGCCGACCGGGTCGTCGCGCTGCGCGAGGGCACGCTCGCCGCTGAGCACCGGGTCGCGTTCGAGGGTGAACGCACCCGCCGCAACCCCGAGTTCGAGGAGCTGCGCTACCGGCTGCTCGCCGAACTCGGGGTCGCCGCCGACGCCGAACTGGCGGAAACGCGATGACCAGCGATCTCGAACTCACCGCCGACGTGCTCGTCGTCGGCGGAGGTCTTGCCGCGACCTGGACCGCCTTGGCCGCGGCCCAGGCCGGTGGGACCGTCGTCCTGGCCGACAAGGGCTATTGCGGCACCAGCGGCGTCACCGCCACGGCCGGGGTGACGCACTGGTTCGTGCCGCCGGCCCGCCACGAACAGGCGGTCGCGGAACGGCACGCGCACGCCGGCGGGCTCGCCGACCCCGAACAGGCGTTGCGCGTCCTGCGCACCACCTGGGAGCGACTGCCCACTTTGGACAAGTACTACCCCTTCCCGGTCCGCGACGGGCAGCCCGACCGGACCAACAACGTGCGCGGCCCGGAGTACCTGCGCGCGATGCGCGGCCTGATCCACCGGGCGGGCGTCCGGATCCTCGACCACCACCCCGCGCTGGAGCTGCTGCTGCGTCCGGACGGCTCGGCGGGCGGCGCGACCGGGGTCCGCCGTCAGGCCGGCGGCACCTGGCGCGTCCGCGCAGGCTCGGTGGTGCTGGCCACCGGCGGGACGGCGTTCCGGTCCAACCTGCTGGGCTCGCGCGGCAACACCGGCGACGGGCACCTGATGGCCGTCGAAGCGGGGGCCCGGCTGTCGGGCATGGAGTTCTCGAACTACTACACCCTCGCCCCGGCCTACTCGACGATGGCGCGGTCGATGTCGTACCTGTTCGGCACCTACACCGACGCCGGCGGCGCGGAGATCGAGCTGGGCCGGAACCGCAACCGGGACCTCGGCGCCGCGCTGCTGCGCGGGCCCGTGTTCACCACCCTCGACCGGACGCCGGAGTGGGTGCGCCGGAAGATGCCGATCGTGCAGCCGAACTTCCTGCTGCCGTTCGCCCGGCGCGGCATCGACCCGTACACCGACCGGTTCGAGGTCACGCTGCTCGGCGAGGGGACGATCCGCGGGGTCGGCGGCCTCACCGTCTCGGCTCCGGACTGCGCCACCGACGTGCCCGGGCTGTTCGCCGCGGGCGACGTCACGAGCCGCGTGCCGGTGGTCGGCGCGATCTCCGGTGGCGGCTCGCCGAACTCCGCGTGGGCGGTGTCGTCGGGGACCTGGGCCGGGCGCGCCGCGGTCCGCCACGCTCGTTCGGCGGGCACGGCGCCGCTGCACTCGGTAGGACGCGCCGGGATCCGCCCGAGCGGCCGGACGACCACTGTGGACACCACCGGCGTGGTCGACGTCGTGCGCGAAGAGCTGAACGCCTACGACAAGAACATGTTCCGCGACGAGCGTGGTCTCCAAGAGTCTTTGTCTACTTTGGATGCACTGTGGACGGTGGTCGAGGGCGGCCTGACCGGCACCGGCCGCGAGGCCGTCACCGCCCGCGAAACCGCGTCGCTGGTGGCCATGGGCCGCTGGGTCAAGACGGCGGCCCTGCGCCGGCCCGAGACCCGGGGCATGCACTGGCGCACCGACGACCCCACCTGGCAGGAGGCCGCCGCATGATCGAACTCGTCCTCGCCGACCGCTGCATCGAGTGCGACAAGTGCGTCCAGGTGTGCCCCAGCGACGTCTTCGACGCCGTCCCGGAGGCAGCCCCGGTCATCGCCCGCCAGGGCGACTGCCAGACGTGCTTCCTGTGCGAGCTGTACTGCCCGGTCGACGCGCTGTTCGTCGACCCCGACTGCCGCACCCCGGTCACGGCGGACGAAAAGGCTGTCCGCGACACCGACTGGCCCGCCCAGTACCGGCGCGACTCCGGCTGGGGCCGGGCGCGCCGCACCCACCCCAACGAGAGCTGGCGGATGAGCGACATCTTCGCCGCCGCCCGCGCCCTGGGACAGGAGACCCCGTGACTGTCGAGTTCATCGGTTACGCCGCCGGCCGCCAGGCCAGCGAGATCGTCGCGCCGGAAGGCCCGGTCGTCCAGCCCGGCTACCTGCGCGAAGTCGCCCGCACCCACGAAGAGGCCGGGTTCGACCGCGTGCTGATCGCCCAGTCGGCCAGCAGCCCGGACGGGTTCGTGCTCGCCGACCAGGTCCTGGCCGCCACCGAGCGGCTCGGCGTGCTGCTCGCCCACCGGCCCGGTTTCGTCGCGCCCACCCAGCTGGCCCGCAAGTTCGCGACGCTCGACGCGTTCCACCCCGGCCGGATCGCCCTGCACGTCATCACCGGCGGCGACGACGCCGACCAGGCCCGCGACGGCGACTTCACCGACAAGGCCACCCGCTACCGCCGCACCGACGACTTCCTCGAGGTCGTGCGGAAGACGTGGGACGAGACCGAGCCGTTCGACCACGACGGCGAGTTCTACCAGGTCCGCGACGCCCGTTCGGACGTCCGGCCGGACCGGATCCCGGTCTACTTCGGCGGCGCGTCGGCCGACGCGATCCGGGTCGGCGCGAAGCACGCCGACGTCTACGCCTTCTGGGGCGAACCCCTGGCCGGGATCGCCGAACGCATCGAGCAGGTCCGCGCGGCCGCCGCGCCGCACGGGCGGACCCCGGCGTTCAGCGTCAGCCTCCGGCCCATCCCGGCGGCGACCGAAGCCGAGGCCTGGGAGCGCGCGAAAGACATCCTCCGGCTCACCCAGGACCGCGTGAGCGACTTCAAGGGCATCCGCGACTCCAGCGCCGCCGTCGGCTCACAGCGGCTGCTCGAAGCCGCGGCCACCGGCGAGGTCCACGACGAGCGGCTCTGGACGGCCGTGGCGAAGACGACCGGCGCCGCCGGCAACTCGACCGCGCTGGTCGGCAGCTACGAGCAGGTCGCGGACTCGCTGCTGGACTACGTCCGCCTCGGGGTCGGCACCCTGCTGATCCGCGGCTTCTCGCCGCTGGCCGACGCCCGGGACTACGGCACGCTCGTGCGTCTCGTCCGCGAGCGGGCCGACGTGGCTATCGTCGGGGTATGAGGCCGAGCACATCTCACTGGGGCGCGTTCTCCGCCGAAGTCGAGGACGGCCGGCTGCGGGTGGTCCCGCACCCGGCCGACCCGGCGCCGTCACCCCTGCTGGGGAACCTGGCCGCGGCGCTGGACCACCCGAGCCGCGTCGCCCGCCCCGCGGTCCGCCGCGGCTGGCTCGAAGACGGTCCCGGGCCCGATGAGCGTCGCGGCCACGACGAGTTCGTCGAGGTGCCGTGGGACGAGGTCCTCGACCGGCTCGCCACCGAGCTCGGCCGCGTCCGCGACGAGCACGGCAACCAGGCGATCTTCGGCGGGTCCTACGGCTGGGCGAGCGCCGGGCGGTTCCACCACGCGCAGAGCCAGCTGCACCGGTTCCTGAACACGATCGGCGGCTTCACGACGTCTCGCAACAGCTACAGCACCGGGACGTCCTCGGTGCTGCTGCCGCACGTCGTCGGCGGCGAGCACGCCGTGCTGCGCCAGGCGTCGAGCTGGCCGACGATCGCCGAGCACACCGAGCTGATCGTGGCCTTCGGCGGCGTGCCGGAGAAGAACGTGTTCGTCACCCCCGGCGGGGTCACCGAGCACGGCACGCCCGGGCACCTCGCCCGGCTGGGCGCCCGGGTCGCGCTCGTGAGCCCGCTGCGCGACGACATCCCGTCCACAGTGGACGCCCGCTGGTACCCGATCCGCCCGGCGACCGACACCGCGCTGATGCTCGGCCTCGCGCACACGCTCGTCAAAGAAGGATTACACGACCGCGCTTTCCTCGACCGCTACTGCGTCGGCTACCCGGAGTTCGAGCGGTACCTCCTGGACACCGGCAAGGACGCGCGCTGGGCGAGCGGGATCACCGAGATCCCGGAAGCCGACATCGTCGCGCTCGCCCGCGAAATGGCCGCGCACCGCACGCTGGTCACGGTGACCTGGTCGTTGCAGCGCATCGAACACGGCGAGCAGCCGGTGTGGGCCGGCATCGCGCTGGCCGCGATACTCGGGCAGATCGGCCTGCCCGGCGGCGGGTTCGGCCACGGTTACGGCTCGATGGGCGACGTCGGCGACACCGGCCCGGAGCTCCGGACACCGCACCTGCCGCAAGGCGTCAACCCCGTCGAGGAGTTCATCCCGGTCGCCCGGATCGCGGACCTGCTGCTGCACCCCGGCACTTCCTACGACTACAACGGTGAAGTCCGCCGGTACCCGGACACCCGGCTCGTCTACTGGGCGGGCGGCAACCCGTTCCACCACCACCAGGACCTCAACCGGCTGCGGCGCGCCTTCACCCGGCCGGACACCGTGGTGGTGCACGAACCGTTCTGGACGGCCACGGCCCGCCACGCCGACGTCGTCCTGCCTGTCACGACGGCTTTGGAACGCGAGGACCTCGGCTCCGGCCGTCGCGACACCCACCTCATCGCGATGCACCGGATCGCCGAGCCCGCCGGAGAAGCTCGTGACGACTACGCGATCTTCTCCGGCCTGGCCGCCCGGCTCGGCGTCGAAACGGCGTTCACCGAAGGGCGATCGCCGCGGCAGTGGCTGGAGCACCTGTACGGCAAGTGGCGGGACAGCCCGTCCTTCGCGGAGTTCTGGGCGGCCGGCGAACTGCGGCTCCCGCCGGGGCCGGCGCACCACACGCTGTTCGAGGACTTCCGCACCGACCCGGACGCGCATCCCCTGCGGACGCCGAGCGGCCGGATCGAGATCACCTCCGCCGTCATCGCCGGGTTCGGGTACGACGACTGCCCGGGTCACCCGGTCTGGTTGCCGCCGACGGAGACCGGTCCGCTGTACCTCATCGCGAACCAGCCACGCACCCGGCTGCACAGCCAGCTCGACGCCGGCGACGTCAGCCGCGCGGGCAAGGTGGCGGGCCGCGAGGCGATCCGCCTCAACCCGGCCGACGCGGCGGCCCGCGGCATCGGTTCCGGGGACGTGGTCCGGGTGTTCACCGCGCGCGGCGCGTGCCTGGCGGGCGCGGTCCTCGACGACGCCCTGCGCCCGGGCGTGGCCCAGCTCCCGACGGGAGCCTGGTTCGACCCGGTCGACGACCACCCGGCCGGCCCGCTGTGCGCCCACGGCAACCCGAACGTGCTGACGGCGGACGTGCCGTCGTCCCGGCTGTCGCAGGGGTGCGCGGGCCAGCACGCCGTCGTGGAGATCGAGCGGTTCGACGGCCCGGTCCCGGAGGTCACCGCGCTGCGGCCGCCCCGCTTCCGGCCACGGTGAACCGCAGCAGGTTTCCCGAAGGGTCTCGTATGTGCAGCGCGTCCGCCGCAAGGTCGTGCGGGTAGCCCTCGACGTCGAAACCGAGCAGGTCACAGTAGAAGGGCTCCGTGGCCGTCAGGTCCGGGTCGGTCACCTTGAGCTGGACGTGCCCCAGCTCGGTGCCCGCCGGAAGGCCGTCGAAGGGCAGGTCCCAGCCGGGCTCGGCGGAGAAGTCCCGCAGTTCGAGGGGATCGGCGACGAGCACCGGCCGGCCGTTCTGCCAGCGCCACTCCGCCTGAGGCCGGGCACAGGTGACTTCGACGCAGTGACCGTCCGGATCCACGATGTAGATCGAGCGCGCGACGACGTGGTCGGTCAGTTGGTACTCGGCGTGCCGGGCCGTGTAGTGGCGGACGAGCCTGGCCAGCGTTGCCGCAACACAACGAAAGCCCGCTCGGGCACTCCCAGCCGGGCACGCCCGTCGTCGCGGTCAGCGACCGTCAGTTCGACGGCGCCCAGAGCCACGTTTTCCGTCATTTCGTCCGGCCCCCTAAAGCGAACACGCGCTCGAACGGCCGGGTCAGGCGCGAAACGACGTCCATCGTCCGGAAGAACCGGACGATCTTGCGCGGCGGGCCGTCGACGAACATCGTGTCGAGGCCCTTTTGCGACGCCGCCGCCGACTTGGCCGCCCGCGGGAACATCGTCTTCTCGTAGACCGCGAGCGCCGTGCCGAGGTCGTCGTGGTGCAGGATCGCCCGGGCGAGATCGGCGCCGTCGATCAGCGCGAGGTTGGCTCCTTCGCCGGCGAACGGCGACATCAGGTGCGCGGCGTCGCCGACGGCCGTCACCCCGGGGACCCCGTCCCACGTGAGCCCGATCGGCAGGGCGTAGATCGGGCGCGGCCAGATGGTGTCGTCGCAGTCGCGGATCAAGTCGGTCAGGGACGGCGCCCAGTCCTCGAACCGGCTCAGCAGCGCCTCGCGGGCCGCGGGCGGGGACTCCCAGTCGATCCCGCCGGCGGAGACCCAGTCTTCGGGGACGCGGAAGCCGCAGCCGAGCGCGATGGTGTCCCCGCCGTGCCCGCCGAGGTACTTGTCGTCCGAGAGCGCGAAGAGGCTTCCCCGGCCGGTCAGGGCGAGCGCGTCCGGGTGTTCAGTGGCCGCGTCGGAGAGCCGGATCTCGACGATGGTGATCCCGGTGTAGGCGGGCTTGGCCGGAGTCAGCAGGGGCCGGATCTTCGACCACGCGCCGTCGGCTCCGATGACCAGGTCCGCGCTCGCCCTGCTGCCGTCGGCGAACTCGAGTTCCGCGGGCCGCGCGGCGACGACCTTGTGTCCCCAGGCGATGGTGCCCGGCTCGAGTGCGTCGATGAGCAGCTGCCGCAAGGCTTTCCGGTCGATCTCCGGGCGGCCGCGGCCGCCGGGTGGCTCCTGGTGGTCGATGTGGACCCGTGCGTTCTTGTCGAGCACGCGGACGGCCTCACCGCCGACGTGGGTCCGCTCCCGGAACGCTTCGAGCAGGCCGGCCTCTTCGAGCGCGATCTGGCCGGTGTCGGCGTGGATGTCGAGCGAGCCGCCTTGCTGGCGGGCGGCGGCCGTCGCATCCGCTTCGTAGACGGTGACGGCCCTCCCGTTCCGCTGGAGGATCCGCGCACAGACCAGGCCGCTCAAGCCTGCTCCGACGATCGCGATGCTGGGTGTCGGCATGGCGGGTTCAGCCTCTCCTCGTCCGAAAGGTCACTAACGAACGGTATTCGTTAAGAACGCCGTTCGTCAAGGACGGGACACCGATTTGACGAACGGTGTTCGTGACGAATACCGTCGGCTGATGCCGTCTCGCGACCCTTTCCGCGAATCCACCGTGGCGAGCCGCCGCAACCGGCCGGCGAAGGCGCCGCTGAGCCGCGACGCGATCGTCGCGGAGGCGCTGCGCCAGATCTCGCAAGACGGCGGTGGGATGAGCCTGCGCAAGATCGCCACGGCTCTCGACACCGGCCCGGCTTCGCTCTACGCCTACGTCGACGACCTGAGCGAACTGCAGGCGCTGGTCCTCGACCACGCGCTGGACGAGGTCACCGTCGGCGAGACCGGCGAACCCTGGCGCGGCCGCCTCGAACGGCTCCTTCGCTCCTACGCGGAAGTCCTGTCGAAGAGCCCGACCCTCGCCCAGCTGGCCTTCCAGACGGTCGCCGTGGGACCCAACGCGCTGCGCATCGCCGAAGCCCTCCTCGAGATCCTGGCCGAAGCCGGCGTCGAGCCGACGACCGCGGCGTGGGCCATCGACATGATGTCGATGTCGATGGCGGCGATCGCGGCGGGACACGCTTACGGCGTCGACCCCGCCGCGCCGGACAGCCCGGTCAGGCAGGCGATCAACCGGGTGTCGGCGGACCAGCACCCCCGCGTGCACGCGGCCCGGGAGGACATCATGTCCGGCACCGGCGAGGAGCGGTTCGCCTGGTCGATCGACGTCCTCGTCCGCGGCATCCTCTCGTCCGGACAGCCGCACCCCTGACCGCGCGGCCATTGTCACTTCCAGGGAAGCGCTATATCGTTTCCCCATCTCCATGAATTGAAACGATTCAAGACCACTCACCTGCGACGACGGAGGAAAGTGCGATGAGATCGCGGATGGCGGGAATCTCGGCCGCGCTGGTGGTCGTGCTGGCCATGCCTGTCGTGGGATCAGCTCCGGTGCTGGCCGACCCGGCCGGGGCCAGGGGCCTGCAGGCCGGGACGCTGACGGTCGAGCACCAGGAGGACCCGCTCGGTGTCGACGTCACCAAGCCCCGGCTCGGCTGGGTGCTGGACTCGGACCGGCCGGGTGCCCGGCAGTCGGCGTACGAGGTGCAGGTGTCGTCGGCGCCGGGCCGGGCGGGCGATGTGTGGGACAGCGGCCGGGTGCCGTCGGCGAAGTCGTTCGACGTCGAGTACGCCGGAGCCCGCCTGCAGCCGCGCACCCGGTACTACTGGCGCGTCCGCGTCTGGGACGCCGACCGGCGGACGTCGGCGTGGAGCGAGGCCGCGTGGTTCGAAACCGCGTTCCTGGACGGCAAAGACTTCCAGGGCGACTGGATCGGGGCGCGCGCAGAGCCGGCCGCCACTTCGCTGCAAGGCGCGAGCTGGATCTGGTACCCCCAGGGCAATCCGGCGGACTCCGCGCCGGTCGGCACCCGGTACTTCCGGCGGACGATCGACCTGCCCGCCGACGCCCAGGTCACGGCGGCCCACTTCCAGCTGACCGCCGACGACAACCTCATCCTGCACGTCAACGGAAAGCAGGTCGCCGCCTCGCCCCAGGTCACCGACTCGTGGCGGACGGCCGTCGACGTCGACCTCACGGCCGAGCTGCGTCCCGGGCGGAACGTCCTCGCGATCCAGGCCGCCAACGCCCAACCCGGGCCATCGGGGCTCGTCGGCAAGCTGCACCTCGAGACGTCGAAGACAGACCCGGTCGACCTCGTCACCGACGCCGCCTGGAAGTCGTCCGACACGGAGACTCCGGGGTGGCAGCAGCCGGACTTCGACGACTCGGCGTGGCCGGCGGCGCTGGTGGCCGCCGCCTACGGATCGGGTCCCTGGGGAAACTCGGTCACGACGGCGCCGCAGCCGGAACCGCTGCTGCGCAAGGACTTCACGGCGAAGAAGCGAATCAAGTCGGCCCGCGCCTACATCGCCGGTCTCGGCTACTACAAGCTCTACCTCAACGGCCGGCGCGTCGGCGACCACGAGCTCGACCCGGGGTTCACGGTCTACGACAAGACGGACCTCTACGCGACGTACGACGTGACGCAGGCCCTGCGGTCCGGCGACAACGCGCTCGGCGTGAGCCTGGGGCGCGGCTACTACGCGATGACGAACCCCGACGAGTGGAACAGCTCGCCGTGGCACGGTGAGCCGAAGCTGAAGCTCGAGCTCGACATCACCTATGCGGACGGCACGAACGGGCGCGTCGTCAGCGACGGGAGTTGGACGCTCGCCGACGGCCCCACCACGTCCGAATCGCTGTGGTTCGGCGAAACCTACGACGCCCGGCTCGAGCAGCCGGGCTGGAACGACACCGGGTTCGACGACGCCGCCTGGCGCCCCGCCCGCGTCGTCCCGGCGCCCGCGGGTGCGCTCCGGGCGCAGTCGTTCCCGCCGATCAAGGTGACCGGCACGCTCCCGGCCGGGAAGGTGACCACCCCCGCGCCCGGAACGACGGTCCGCGACTACGGCACCCCGACCGCGGGCTGGGCCGGGGTCGCCGTGCGCGGACCGGCCGGCGCCGCCGTGACGATCACCTACGGCGAGAAGCTGAAAGCCGACGGCACCGTCGACAACGTCGGTGGTTTCGGGATGCAGCTGCAGAAGTACACCTACGTCCTCAAGGGCGGCGGGCGGGAGACGTTCACGCCGAGCTACTCCTACGCCGGGTTCCAGTACGTCCAGGTCACCGCACCCTCAGGGGTCACCGTCGAGTCGGTGACCGGGCAGCGCGTCCACACGGCGGTCACGAAGACCGGTGACTTCACCAGCTCGAGCGACCTGCTCAACCGCTACCACGACGCGCAGGCGAACACGATCCTCGACAACCTGCACTCGGTGCCGACCGACACCCCGATGTACGAGAAGCGGCCCTACACCGCGGATGCCTTCCTGGCGGCCGACTCGGCCATCGCCAGCTTCGACATGCGGAACTTCTACGAGAACTGGATGCGCGCCCACCGGGACGACCAGACGCCGGAGGGGAACATCGGCCAGACCGTGCCGGGGACCGTGGGCGCCAAGCAGGTGATCGACCCGGTCTGGTCCGCGAGCTTCGTGCTCGTCGACTGGGACCTCTACTGGTACTACGGCGACCTCCAGCCGCTCGCGGACAACTACGCGGCGATGAAGGCGTGGCTCGGGTTCTTCGAGAAGAACATCGCGCAGACCGGCTACATCTACACGGGCGGCAGCTACGCCGACTGGCTCGCGCCCGGTTATGCGCAGCCGCCCGAGGGCGCGCGGCTCGCGGGCACCGCCTACATCCACAAGACCACCACGACGATGGCGGCGATCGCGCGTGCCCTCGGGCACAACGACGACGCGGCGCGCTTCGACAGCCTTGCGGGCACGATCGCCAACGCGTTCAACACCAAGTTCTTCGACGCCTCCAAGGGTGCGTACTACGACGACCCCGCGGCCGGATATCGCCAGACCAGCAACCTGCTGCCGTTGAGCCTCGGCATCGTGCCGGAAGCGGCCCGCGCCGGCGTCGTCGCGAACCTCGTCGGCGACATCAAGGGGCGCGGCGTCCACCTGAACACCGGTGCGCTGGGCACGAAGCTGATCCTGCCGGTGCTCACGGACACGGGGAACTCGGAGCTCGCCTACAGCGTCGCGACGAACCCGGCGTACCCCGGCTGGGGTTACTGGTTCCAGACCCTGGGCGCCACGACGATGTGGGAGGAGTGGCCCGCCACGTCGCGGTCCCACCAGCACGCGTTCATGGGCACCGTCGACGACTGGCTGTACCAGAACGTGGCCGGTATCGAGCCCGCGGCGCCGGGGTATGCGAAGGTCAAGTTCCAGCCCTCCCCTGTGGGTGACCTGCGAAATGCTTCCGCCGAGGTCGAGTCTCCGCTCGGTAAGGTCCGCTCGGCTTGGACTCGGGACCGGAACCGCTTCACGTTGCGGGTGAGCGTGCCCGTCGGCGCGACGGGTGAGGTCTTCGTGCCGGTTCGCCAGGGTGACAAGGTCGCCGCTCCGGCCGGTTCAAGGTGGGAAGGTACGCGGAACGGCTATGCGAGGTACCAGGTCGGCTCCGGAACCTACGAGTTCCGGGCCGGTTAGTGTCGCGCGCCTGAGGTTCGTCGACGGCGGTCCGGCAACGCGCTCGGGTCCGGCGGTCCCAGGCCGCCTTGGGTGCGATGCCGCCGGCCGAGGCCGGCGGCATCGCATGGGAACTCGCTAGCCGTTCGGAGGGCGCGAAGCCTCACGCACGGTCAGCCGAGGCGAACCGGTCGGCTCGCACCTGCGTCACGGCGTCACTTCCGCGATCCTCGAGAAGCTGTTCTGCGCAGCCGCGACAACCACCCGCACCTGGGTCGTGGTCACCGGCGCCGGGAACGGGATCCACCGGTACACCGCCGCGTTGCCGGTCACGTGGACCTGGTCGGCCCACTGCGCGCCGTCCCAGGTCTGCACCGTGAAGTCCGTCGGGACGCCGTCCGGGTTGGACGCGAAGCCGACACCCGTCAGCGCGGTCGCGGCCGGGGCCGTGACGGTGAGCGTGTCCGGGTACTGGCTGTCCGTGTCGTCGTTCCAGAACGTCGCCAGGTCGTGGTCGATCGCGTTCGACGCGAGGTAAGTCCGCGTAGCACCATTGACGACGTTCGGTGCGTGTTCGCTCGACGCCGAAGCCGTCGTCCCGCTCGCCCAGCTGCCGAACACCGGCACGTTCACCGTCGTCTTCGCCTCTCCCCCGCGAGGCGTCTTCACGGTCAGCGTCACCGGGTACAGACCGCTCTTCACCCCCGCGGGCACGGTGATCCGCACACTCCCCGGTGTCTCGGAAGTGGCCGGAGTCAGCGGGATCTGAGTCGCCGTCGCCGTCCAACCCGAAGGGACCTGCGCGCTGAGCGTCGCCCGCTTGTCCACCGTGGACCGCCCGGAAACGACCACCGGGATGTCGCCGCGGCCGCCCGCGGTGATCGCGGCGGGCGTGCCCGTCGTGAGCGCGAGCCGGGTGAACGGCGTGCGCGGCGGGGTCACCGTGAACGTGTAGTCGCCCGAACCCGCGGTCAGGGTGAGCGTCTCGTCGTCGGCCCGGCCGACCGTCAGCCCGGGGTCGGGCTGGGCCGCGTGGCCGTCCGCGAAGATCGTCCGGCCGTTCTCGCGCACCGACGACTGCTTGCCGCCGAGCAGCGGCAGCCGGATCGTCGCCTTCGCCCCGACCGGGACCGTCGCGTGGTAGGTGAGCGTGCTGCCGTCGCGCCGCCAAGAGCTCACCACGGTCCCCCGCACGGTCTGCTGCTGCGCCGTCACGTGGGTGAGGTTCCCGGCGACGGCGGGCGCGAGCGTGAACTCGCGCCAGCCCGGGGTGCCGGGCTGGATCCCGGCCAGCTGCTGCTGGAACCACTGCCCGATCGCGCCGCCGAGTCCGATGTGGTCCTTCGACGACGTCCCGTCCGGCGCCGAGGAGTTGTCCCACTTCTCCCAGATCGTCCCCGGCCCCTGGTTCACCATGTAGCCGAAGCTCGGGTAGTCGGTGCGCTGCGCGATCGCGAGGGCGACGTCGTTGCGCTGGTACGTACCCAAAGCCTGGAACACCAGTGTGGTGCCGACGAACCCGGTCGTGACGTGGTTCTGGTGCGCCGCGATGTCGGCCACCAGGTGGTCCACTGTGGACTGCTCGCGCCCGGCCGGGACGAGCCCGAACACCAGCGGCAGGGCGTAGGACAGCTGCGTCCCGGTGCCGAAGACGCCGGTCTCGGCGGAGTAGAAGCGCTTCAGGAAGCCCGTCGCGATCTGCCCGGCGAGTGCGTTGTACTTCGTGGCGTCGGCCTTCTTGCCGAGCACTCCGGCCATCTTCGCGAGCAGTGTGGCGTCGAAGTAGGAGAAGCCGGTCTGGAAGTAGCCGTGCGGGGTGCTGACCGTCGAGAGCCAGTCGTCGCCCCAGGACGTCGGCGGGTTGACGACGACGTGGTCGGCGTCGCTGATCGTGCCGAGGTAGTCGACCCAGGCCTTGACGTGGTCGTAGTGCGTCGCGAGCAGCTGCGTGTTCCCGTACTGGGTGTAGGAGTCCCAGATGATCTGCGGGTACGCGGTGCCCCACGCGGGGTCGGTGAGCCAGTCCGTACGCCCGTTGACCGGAGCGACAGACGGCAGGCTCCCATCGGCGTTGCGGCTGGTCACCATGTCGCCGAGCCACTTCGTGTAGAACGCCTGCATGTCGAAGTTGGCCATCGCCTCCTGGTCGGAGTCGGCGGCGTCGCCGAGCCAGCCGTGCCGCTCCCGGGTCGGGCAGTCCATCTGGATCGACTCGAGGTTGTTCAGCTGGGTCTGTGTGACGGCGGCCTGGATCTTGTTCAGCTCGGCGTCCGAGGTGTCGAACCGGCCCACTGAAGCGACATCGGTGTGGATCTCCTGCGCGGTCACGGTGACGGCGGCGTCGTCGGGGACGCCGGTCAGCTCGGCGTAGCGGAAGCCCGCGTAGTTGAAGTGCGGCAGGTAGGTCTCGGTGCCGGTGCCGCGGAACGTGTAGTGGTCGGTCTGGCGCGGCGGTTCGGAGCCGTTGAAGCTGATGTTGGCGGTCGTGACGCGGCCGTTCGCGTCGAGGATCTCGCCCTTCTTCAGCGACGCCGTCGTTCCGGCGGGCTGGGCGGCCCGGAGTGTCGCCTGGCCGGTGCGGTTCTGGCCGAAGTCGTAGACGCGCACCCCCGGCGCGGGCCGGGTTTCCTTCACCGGCTGGAAGTTCGCGACGACCCGGGTCGGCGGGGTGGTGTCGGGCTGCAGCTGCGTGACGCCGCTGTCGACCACCGCCGGGTTCGGCCCGTACACGCCGATCTCGGCCAGCCGGAAGGTGCAGCTGGTGCCGGCGCAGGCGAGCTTCGTCGCGGTCACCCGCACGTACCGGCCGGTGACGTTCGCGGGCAGGGTGACGGCCGCGGTGCCCGGGTTGGGCTGGTCGGCGTCCGTGCGGTCGGCGACGGTGGTCGCGGTGGCGAACGCCGGGTCGTCACTGACCTGGACCCGGTAGCGCACGGGGAAGCCGGCGCCGACGACGTCACCGGCCGTATCGTTGGTCGGCCGCGCCGGGAACAGCGCCACCGAGCCGATCTTCTGCGCCGAACCGAGGTCGGCCTGCGCCCACTTCGTGCTGTCGGCGCTGGATTCGATGGCCGAGTGGTAGCCCTCCGACGCGTCGATCGAGCCGTCGATGCCGTCGGCCGCGGCCGCCGGGGACCAGCCGCAGCAGGTGGTCGTGTCCGACGCCGTCACCGGCTTGCCCTGCGCCAGGCTCCGGCGGTGGGCCGCCGGGGCCACGGCGTGCGCGGCGGGCCAGGCGCCGGCGTCGAACCCGGCGGTGTCCCAGCCCGCGATCTCCTTGCGGGCGTCGTAGGTCTCGCCGTAGTAGAAGTCGTCACCGGTCACCGGGCCCGCTTGGGCCTTCCAGTCGGTTCCGGTGCCGAAGCGCGCGGTTGAGCCGTCGGTGTAGGTGACGTTCAGCTGGGCGACGAGGGCGGGACGGCCGGTGTACTGGCCCTTCCCGGCCATGAACGCGAGCGCGTTGCGGCCGGGCTTGACCAGGTTCGTGACGTCGAGGTCGCGGTAGAGCACGCGGGCGGCGTAGTCGGTCACCGCGGAGTCGAGGACCCGGTCGGGCTCGACGCGGGCGCCGTTTAGGTGCGGCTCGGCGACGCCCTGGGCGCCGAAGTACAGCCGGGCGCGGGCGACCGGCTTGGTGACGTCGAAGCTGCCCCGGACCAGCGCGCCGTCGTCGACCTGCAGCCACCAGGCCGACCAGTCGGCGGGCCGGAGCAGGCCGGTGTCGAACTTCGCGGGCGCCGACCACGGCGACGGCCGGCCCTGGCTGTTCCAGGTCCGCACCGACCACTGGTAGGTGCGGTCGCTGTCCAGCGCCGGTCCGCTGTAGGCGACGTCGACCGAGTTCGGCGACGGCACCCGGCCGGAGTCCCAGTGGGACCGCGGGCCGTCGACGCGGATTTCGTACGCCGTCTGGGTTTCCGCGCGTCCCGAGTCGTTCACGGCCCACGCGAACGTCGGCTGTGGACTGGCCGCCAGGACGTTCGACACCTGGCCGTCGGCACGCAGCGACGTCGGCGGCAGCGGGCCGCCGTGCGCGGGCTCGGCGGTCGCGGCCGTGGCGGGCACGACCGCCGCGGCGAGCGCGAGCGCGACGACGACGGCCCGTCTCTTCATCGAGGTTCCCGACCGGCGCATGAACGTCTCCTGACGCTATAAAACGTTTCAAATAGCCGTGGGACTTTCTACAACCTCCGTCGCGGGGAAACAAGGAATGGCGCCGATCCTGTCCGGATGACGCGCAAGAAGACACTCGATCAGCTCAGCGCGTGGCCTTGTTCGCGCAGGTGATGCAGATCCGCGTCGCCGGGAGGGCGGCGAGCCGGCCTTCCGCGATCGGTCCCCCGCAGCGTTCGCAGGTTTCGTAGACCCCGGCGCGCACGCGTTCGGCGGCGCGGTCGAGGTCCACGAGGTCGTCCTGCGCTTGCCGCAACAGGGACTGGACCTGCGCCCGTTCGAACGCGATCGTGACGCCTTCCGGATCGTGCTCGTCGTCGTTGCTGGTGAACTCCGACGCCGCCACGATCCCGTCCCGCTGCCGGGCCAGCGCGCCGGCCAGGCGCTCGGTCTCGGCACGGGCCCGGGCGATCAGGTCCGCCGCGGCGTGCTCATCCATGCGCGAAGTCTGTCACGAGCCTTGACGACCGTGACCCGGGTCACGTAGGTTGCGTCGTTGAATCGTTTCATACATCGAGGATGAGCGAGGGAGAAGACCACCATGAGGAATCTTCGCCCGCTCGTCTTCGTCGTCGCGCTCGTGGCGATGCTCGCCCTGGCGCTCCCCGCGAGCGCGGCACCGTTCACCACGACCGTGACCAACTTCGACGCACAGGGCCACCAGGTCATCCGGTTCGACACGAACGGTGACTCGGTGGACGCCCACGACGGAGAGATCGCCTTCTTCGGCGGGACGTACTACCTCTACGGCACCAGCTACGACTGCGGGTTCGCCTGGCAGGCCACGACTTCGCCGTTCTGCGGGTTCAAGGTCTACACCTCCCCCGACCTGGTCCACTGGACCGACCGGGGCCGGCTCTTCGAACCCACCGGCGTCTGGCAGACGCGCTGCGACGGGGCCACCTACGGCTGTTTCCGGCCGCACGTCGGCTACAACGCGCGGACCCATCGTTACGTGCTCTGGGTGAACGTGTACGACAACCAGGTCGGCTTCCGGGTGCTCACCAGCCCGTCGCCGGCCGGGCCGTTCACCGAAGCACCGGTGCCGGCACTCGCGGTGAACAACAACGCCCCGGCGGGCGGGGTGAACAACGGCGACCACGACGTCTTCGTCGACTCCGACGGCACCGCGTACCTCGCCTACACCGACTGGCGCAGCAACGGCGACCTCGTCGTGGAGCGGCTTTCGGGCGACTACCGCACCGGAACGGGCCAGTACACCCGGCTCGGTCAGCAGCAGACCGAAGCACCGGCGTTGTTTAAGCGCGGCACCGTCTACTACCTGACCTACTCCGACCCGAACTGCGGGTACTGCGCGGGCACCGGGACGTCGTACCGGACGGCTTCGAGCCCGCTGGGCCCGTGGTCGGCGCCGGTGAAGATCAGCACCGACTCGTGCGGCGGGCAACCGGCGTTCGTCTCGGCGATCCCGACGACGTCGGGCACGACGTACCTCTACGCCAGCGACCTCTGGAACAACGCGCAACGCAACGAGGCTCTGGCGAACTACTTCTGGGCCCCGCTGAGCTTCACCGCCACCGGGGCGATCGAGCCGCTCAGCTGTCAGAACTCGTTCTCCCTCACCCTGTCGACCGGCGCCGCCGGGCACCAGGTCCCGCCGCCGGACGCCGACCAGGCGGACGGCGTGAGCGGGTTCCGCTCGTACTGCGACGTCGGCTCCGGCGTGGCCCGGTTCCAGACGTTCGTGCCCGGCCGGACCGGCAGGCTGTCCGCCGTCTCGTACACGAGCTTCCAGGCCGGCAACCCGGACGCGGGCCTCGAAATCAGCGTCTACCGGGCGACCGACGCGTTCCAGCCGACCGGTGACGCGCTGAGTTCGACGGTGGTGCCGGCCGCGCGGATCGGCTGGTCACCGCGCAACGTCACGGTGGCGCCGGACGTCTCCGTCGTGGCCGGGCAGAGGTACGGCTTGCTGGTCCGCTCGGCGACCACCACGGGCTGCTATGGCCTGGCGTACAACGACTCCAGCCCGTATCCCGGTGGCGGAGAGGCCTACAGCAACGACAACGGCTCGACCTTCCGCGCCGAGGCCGGCCGTTCGCTCAAGTTCTCGACGAGCGTCAGCAAGTAACTTTCACCGCTCCGGCGGGTTCCGGGACGGGACCGGCAGATCGGCACGCGGCGCCGGGGCCGCGTGCCGAGCGGGTCGGACCTCAGTCGCCGGCGCGGAGTTCGGTGTTCTGGCGCTGGGCTTCGTGGAGCTGGTCCTCGAGGGACACGATGCGGCACGCGGCGTCGATGGCGGTGCCGCTGTCGACCAGTTCCCGCACCCGCGCGGCCAGGCGCAGCTGGTGCCGCGAGTAGCGGCGGTGCCCGCCGGCGGAGCGTTGCGGGGTGATCAGGCCGGCCTCGTCGAGGCTGCGCAAGAAGCCTTGCGTGGCGCCGAGGACGTCGGCGGCCCGGCCCATGGTGTACGCGGGGTAGTGCTCGTCGTCGAACTTGTCGGCCGCGCTGGGCGTGGCCGGTCCTTCTTGGTCAGGAATCATTCCACCTCCACATCACGAAGGACCCCGGGTGCCACTGCGGCACCCGGGGTCCTCAAGGGTTGGTTTCACCATTGTCAACCG
>NZ_JBEZHS010000049.1:0-58266 GCF_040650695.1 Amycolatopsis sp. NPDC048633 | reverse complement strand
GTCGCGAATGACTCATTCGCGGCGCCGGAGGTCCCGAATGAGTCATTCGCGACGGTGCCGAGTGGGGCCGGCTAGAGCGTCAGGCGGTCGCCGAGGTCGCGGACGTGGTCGGCGTCGCCGCAGCCGAGGTCGAGCTGGCGGCGGCGTTCCGCGACGAACGCCCGGCCCAGCCCCGTGCGGTCCGATGTGGACATCGTGCGGCGCAGGTCGTTCAGCAGCCCGCGTTCCTCGCCGCGGACGTGCGCGTCCACCACGTTCTCCAAGCGCAGCAACGCCTTCTCGGAGTCGGTGGCCTCCAGGACCGCCAGGAGGTCGTCCGCGAACGGTGCGCCGGGCTCGTCCGGACGCACGATCCGCTCGGTGGCCGTCGCGTGGGCGACCAGCAGGGCCGCCAGCTCCGCGACCAGGGCCGGCCGGTCGGCCTCGGTGTTGCGCAGGTCCCGGAACAGCTGCTCGAACCGGCGGTGGTCGGCCAGCAGCACCTCGACCAGGTCGGACCCCGGCGGGACGGCGGCCGGGCCCGGGCGCATCCAGCCGAACGTCAGCTCCACCGCCTGGCGCCAATGCCCGTACTCGGTGTCGCGGCGGGCCGGGTCCATCGCCGGCAGCCACTGCCCGGCCCGGTGCCAGTTGCGCCGCAGGCCTTCCAGGTCCGGCCAGTACCCGACGGACAGCCCCGCCGCGTACGCCGCGCCGAGCGACACCGTCTCCGCCACCATCGGACGGACCACCGGCACGTCGAGGACGTCCGCGACGAACTGCATCAGCAGGTTGTCGGCGGTCATCCCGCCGTCGACCTTGAGCGTCTTCAGGGCCAGGCCGGAGTCGGCGTTCATCGCGTCGACGACCTCGAGGGTCTGCCAGCCGCTCGCCTCCAGCACTGCCCGCGCCAGGTGGCCCTTGGTGATGTACGACGTCAGCCCGGCGATCACGCCACGGGCCTCGCTGTGCCAGTGCGGCGCGAACAGCCCGGAGAAGGCGGGCACGATGTAGCAGCCGCCGTTGTCCTCGACCGTCCGGGCGAGGGTCTCGATCTCCGGCGCGCTGCCGATCAGCTCCAGGCCGTCGCGGAACCACTGCACGAGCGACCCGGTGACGGCGATCGACCCTTCGAGCGCGTACACCGCGGGCTCGTCGCCGATCTTGAACCCGACGGTGGTGAGCATGCCGTGGGTGGAGAGCACGGGCGTCGAACCGGTGTTGAGCAGCAGGAAGCTGCCGGTGCCGTACGTGCACTTCGCCTCGCCGGGCGCGAAGCACGTCTGGCCGAACAGCGCGGCCTGCTGGTCGCCGAGGGCCGCGGCGATCCGGATGCCGGGCACGACGCGGCTGGTGGTGCCGTACACCTCGGTCGAGGACCGGATCTCCGGCAGCATCGCGCGCGGGACGTCGAAGAAGTCGAGCAGCTCGTCGTCCCAGCTCAGGGTGCGCAGGTTCATCAGCATGGTGCGCGAGGCGTTGGTGACGTCGGTGACGTGCACGCCGCCTTCGGCGCCGCCGGTGAGGTTCCAGATCAGCCAGCTCTCCATGGTGCCGAAGAGGACGTCGCCGCGTTCGGCGCGTTCGCGCAGGCCGGGCGTGCGGTCGAACAGCCAGCGGACGCGCGGCGCGGAGAAGTACGTCGCCAGCGGGAGGCCGCACAGCTGCCGGACGCGGTCGGCGCCCGGCTCGCGGGCCAGCTGTTCGAGCATGGCGTCGGTGCGGGTGTCCTGCCAGACGATCGCGCGCCCGATCGGGTTGCCGGTGTGCCGGTCCCAGAGGACGGTGGTCTCCCGCTGGTTGGCGATCCCGAGGCCGACGACCTGCTCCGCGGTGGCCCCGGCGTCGGCCAGGGCCTGCGGGACGATCCTGCTGACGTTGCGCCAGATCTCGGTGGCGTCGTGCTCGACCCAGCCGGGCCGGGGGAAGTGCTGCTGGTGCTCCCGCTGCACGACCGAGACGAGCCGGCCGCGGGCGTCGAACAGGATGCACCGGGTGGAGGTGGTGCCCTGGTCGATGGACATCACGTACCGCTGGACCACGGGCTCACCTTCCTCGGGCCGGCAACGCCGACGGCCGGCGGCGAGAGCGGCGGCTGGGCGCGCCCGGCGAAAGTGTGAGCGGGGTGCTCGAGCCGCGCGTGGTCGCGGGCGCACAGCTCGGCCGCGGCCGCCGGGCGGGCGGGGCGCCGGCATGGGCCGGCCGCCGCCGGCGTGCGCTGCCGCTGGGCCGGGCGCTCGCTTCGGAGGTCGTCGGGCACCCGCACCTCCTTCACCATCGGGACGCGCCGAGGTCGCGGGAGACCGCGCGCGCCGCGTCGCGGACGTGGCCCAGCAGCTTCGGGTCGGGGCTGCCGTCGTGCTCGCAGATGCGCTCCACCGCGCCGGACACGCCGATCGCGCCGACCACGATGCCGCCGTGGCCGCGGATCGGGGCCGCGATGCCCGCCTCGCCGGCGATCATCTCGCCGTTCTCCGCCGCCCAACCCGCTTCGCGTACCTTCGCACACTCGCGCTTGATCGCCGTCTGGGTGGCCAGCGTGCGGCGCGTGTACGACTCCGGTGTGGCCTTCAACGTCGTGTCGTAGGCCAGCAGCACTTTGCCGAGCGCGGTGGCGTGCAGCGGCAGCAGCGTGCCGACGTCCAGGGTCTGCAGGCTGTCGTCCGGCCGGAACACGTGGTGCACGACCAGCACCCGGCCCTCCAGGGGCGCGCCGATCCGGACCGCTTCGCCGCTGCGCGAGGCCAGCGCGTCGGCCCAGTTGATCGCCCGGGAGCGCAGCTCGTTGACGTCCAGGTAGCTCGTGCCCAGGTGCAGCAGCGCCGCCCCGAGCTGGTACTTGCCCGAATCGCGGTCCTGCTCGACGAACCCGACCCCCTGCAGCGTGCGCAGGATCCCGTGCGCGGTGCCCTTGGCCAGCTCGAGCGACTCGGCGATCTCGCCGACGCCCAGCCGGCCCGAGCCGCGCGCCAGCAGGCGCAGGATCGCGGCGGCGCGCTCGATGGACTGGATCGGACCCGGCACGCCCGCGACCCTAGCCCGACCGGCCCTGATTCGACAATGTCGAACATCCACTCCGGTCGTTCGACAATGCCGACCGCCGTCCGTTGACCGTCCCGGCCGGCGAACCTAGCTTTCACCCATCAGGGGGAAGAACGGTCCTTTGTGGAGGAAAGCAATGGTGCGAAACCTCAAGGCCCACGGACTCGCCGGCGAGATGGCCGCCGAGTTCGTGGGGACGATGATCCTCATCCTGTTCGGGTGCGGGGTGGTGGCGCAGGTCGCCGCCGCGGGCATCGGGGACCACGACAGCATCGCCTGGGCCTGGGGGCTCGGCGTCACGCTCGGTGTCTACGTCGCTTCGCGGATCAGCGGCGCGCACCTGAACCCGGCCGTGACCGTCGCCCTCGCGGTCTTCAAGGGCTTCGAATGGCGCAAGGTCGCCCCCTACGCCCTGGCGCAGACCGCCGGCGCGTTCCTCGCCGCGCTGCTCGTGCGCTGGAACTACACCGAGGTGCTCAACGCCAAGGACCCCGGTCTCACGATCAAGACCCAGGGGGTGTTCTCCACCCTTCCGGGTAACGGCACGCTCCCGGTGGGTGACTGGGGCGCCTTCCGCGACCAGATCATCGGCACCGCGATCCTCGTCCTGGTGATCTTCGCCATCACCGACCTCCGCAACACCTCGCCGGGCGCGAACCTGGCCCCGCTCGTCATCGGCTTCCTCGTCGTCGCGATCGGCATGGCCTGGGGCACCAACGCCGGCTACGCGATCAACCCGGCCCGTGACTTCGGCCCGCGCCTGGCCTCCTGGCTGACCGGCTACGACACGGCGTGGTCCGACCAGTACGGCTTCCCCTACTGGTGGATCCCGATCGTGGCGCCGGTCCTCGGCGCGATCGTCGGCGGCGCGATCTACAAGTTCTTCATCGAGCGGTACCTGCCCGCCGGGGAACCGCTGGACGCCATGCCCGCCAAGGACTTCGAGACCACCGCCTGAGAAGGAGCACGACCCATGCCGGACTTCGTCGGTGCCGTCGACCAGGGCACCACCAGCACCCGCTTCATGATCTTCGACCACGGCGGCAACGAGATCGCCCGCCACCAGCTCGAGCACGAGCAGATCCTGCCCAAGCCGGGCTGGGTCGAGCACGACGCCACCGAGATCTGGGAACGCACCCGCTCGGTCATCGCGACCGCGCTGAACAAGGCAAACCTGACCGCGGGTGACCTGGCCGCGCTCGGCATCACCAACCAGCGCGAGACCACCGTCGTGTGGAACCGCCGCACCGGCCGCCCGTACCACAACGCGATCGTCTGGCAGGACACCCGCACCGACCGGATCGCCTCGGCGCTGGAGCGCGGCGGCCAGGGTGAGGTCATCCGCCGCAAGGCCGGCCTCCCGCCCGCGACGTACTTCTCCGGCGGCAAGCTGCAGTGGATCCTCGAAAACGTCGACGGCGTGCGCGAAGACGCCGAAAAGGGCGACGCGCTGTTCGGCACCACCGACTCGTGGCTCATCTGGAACCTCACCGGCGGCCCGGACGGCGGCGTCCACGTCACCGACCCGACCAACGCGTCGCGCACCATGCTGATGGACCTCGAGACCCTCGACTGGGACGACGAGCTGCTGTCGTTCTTCGGCGTGCCGAGGCAGATGCTGCCCGCGATCAAGCCGTCGTCGAACGCCGGCTTCGGCACCACCCGCGCGGACGGCCCGCTCGGCGCGGAGGTCGCGATCACCGGCGTCCTCGGCGACCAGCAGGCGGCCACCGTCGGGCAGGTCTGCTTCCGGCCCGGCGAGGCCAAGAACACCTACGGCACCGGCAACTTCCTGCTGCTCAACACCGGCCACGAGCTGGTCCGCTCGAAACACGGCCTGCTCACGACGCTGTGCTACCAGTTCGGCGACGAGAAGCCGGTGTACGCGCTGGAAGGTTCGATCGCCGTCACCGGCTCGGCCGTGCAGTGGCTGCGCGACCAGCTCGGCATCATCAGCGGCGCGTCGCAGAGCGAAAGCCTGGCGCGCCAGGTGGAGGACAACGGCGGCATCTACTTCGTCCCGGCGTTCTCCGGCCTGTTCGCGCCGTACTGGCGCTCGGACGCCCGCGGCGCGATCGTCGGGCTCACCCGCGCCACGACCAACGCTCATCTCGCCCGGGCGACCCTGGAGGCGATCTGCTACCAGACCCGCGACGTCGTCGAGGCCATGCAGAACGACTCCGGCGTCACCCTCGACGTGCTGCGGGTCGACGGTGGGGTCACGGCCAACGAGCTGTGCATGCAGCTGCAGGCGGACATCCTCGGCGTGCCGGTGTCGAAGCCGGTCGTCGCCGAGACCACCGCGCTCGGCGCCGCCTACGCGGCCGGGCTGGCCGTCGGCTTCTGGAAGTCCACCGACGAGCTGGAGCAGAACTGGAACGAGGACAAGCGCTGGCAGCCGTCGTCGACGGAAGAACAGCGCGCCGAGGGCTACGCGGGCTGGCAGAAGGCTGTCGGCCGCACGCTCGACTGGGTCGACGTGGAGTGAGGCTCTGAAATGACGAGGAGGAACACCGTGACCGCACTTTCCCCGCAGTACCGCGCCGAGGCGTTGCGGAAGCTGGCCCGCGAAGAGGTCGACGTGCTGGTCGTCGGCGGGGGAGTGACCGGTGCCGGCGTCGCGCTCGACGCGGCCTCGCGCGGGTTGTCCGTCGCGCTGGTCGAGGCCCGCGACTTCGCCGCCGGCACGTCCAGCCGGTCGTCCAAGCTGATCCACGGCGGCCTGCGCTACCTGGAGCAGCTGGACTTCAAGCTGGTGCGCGAAGCGCTCAAGGAACGCGGGCTGCTGCTGCAGAAGCTGGCCCCGCACCTGGTGCGGCCGGTCCGGTTCCTGGTGCCGCTGACGCACCGGGTGTGGGAGCGCGGCTACATCGGCGCCGGCGTCACGCTGTACGACACGCTCGGCGGGGCCCGGGCGCTGCCGCGGCACCGGCACCTGTCCAAGCGCGGGGCGGCCAAGGTGGCGCCCGGCCTGGCCGACGACGCGCTGATCGGCGCGATCCAGTACTACGACGCCCAGGTCGACGACGCCCGCCACACGATGACGATCGCGCGGACGGCCGCCGAGCAGGGCGCTTCGGTGCTGACGCGGGCTCGCGTGACGTCGCTGCTTCGCGACGGCGAACGTGTGGTCGGCGCGAAGGTCGTCGACCGGGAAAGCGGGGCCGAGATCGAGGTCCGCGCGAAGACCGTCGTGGCGGCCACCGGCGTGTGGAGCGACGACATGGCGGAGGCGGCCGGGATCCCCGCGCCGTTCACCGTCCGCGCGTCGAAGGGGATCCACCTGGTGGTGCCGCGGGAGAAGATCGACCTCGACACCGGGCTGATCCTGCGCACCGAGAAGAGCGTGCTGTTCGTCATCCCGTGGGGCAAGCACTGGCTCGTCGGCACCACCGACACCGAGTGGGACCTCGACCGGGAGCACCCGGCGGCGAGCCGCGCGGACGTCGACTACGTGCTCGGGCACCTCAACGCCGTCCTGCGCACTCCCGTTACGCACGACGACATCGAGGGCGTCTACGCGGGCCTGCGTCCGCTGCTCGCGGCGAAGGCCGCCGCGACGACGAAGCTGTCCCGGGAGCACGCGGTAGCGCACCCGGTGCCGGGCCTGGTGATCGTGGCCGGCGGAAAGTACACGACCTACCGGGTGATGGCCTCGGACACCGTCGACGTCGTGGTCGAGGAGCTCGGCCGGCCCGCCCCGCCGTCGTGGACCGACCGGCTGCCGATCGTCGGCGCCGAGGGGTACCACGAGCTGTGGGCCGACCGCTTCTCGGTCGCCACGAAGACCGGGCTGCCGCTGCCGCGCGTCGAACACCTCCTGCAGCGGTACGGGACGCGGATCTGGAACCTCGTCGAGCTGGTCGAGGAGCAGCCGTCGCTCGGTGAACCGATCACGGACACCTCGGAGTACCTGAAGGTCGAGGCGGTGTACGCGGTTTCGCACGAGGGTGCGCTGCATCTGGAGGACATCCTGACCCGGCGGACGCGGATCTCCATCGAGGAACGCGACCGCGGCGTGACGGCGGCCCCGGTGGTCGCCGGGCTCGTCGCCCCGCTGCTGGGCTGGGACGCGCACCGGGTCGAGCGCGAGGTCGCGAACTACCTCGCGCGGGTGGAGGCGGAGCGCTCGGCGCAGGAGGCCCCGGACGACGAGGCCGCCAACGCCACGCGGCTCGCGGCCCCGGCGCTCCTGCCGGGCTGACTCAACCGATCGCCGCCGTCGCGCGTGAACACCCCGGAACCAGCCTGACAGGGGAGGAACAGGGGATGTTCAGAGGTGTTTTCGCGACGGCGGCGGTGGTGACGGTGCTCGCCGCGGTGCCGGCGAGTGCGGACGAAGTGCCGGGACCGGTCGACCTGGGCACGCTGCCCGGCGGGCTGACCAGCGTGGGCCTGCGGGTGACGTACCACGGGACGGTGTTCGGCGAGGCGTACGACGCGGCGTTCCACCAGCACGCGGCGCGGTGGGACGCGGCGGGCCGGATCTCCGAGCTGCGGCCGCTGGACGGCTACGACACCGTGACGGCCGTGGCGATCAACGAAGCCGGGGTGGCGATCGGGAACTCGATGGCCACCGTGCTCGCCGGGCGGGCCACGCGCTGGGACGCTTCCGGCGTGCCCGCGGCACTTCCGCTGCTGCCCGGTTTCCCCTACCACCCGTCGACCGAGGCGGCGGCGATCAACGACCACGGCGTGATCGCCGGGTTCGCCTATGGCGCGCCCGGGCCGGACACGGCCGTGCGGTGGGAGACCGACGGCACCGTCACCGAGCTCGGCTTCGGCCGGGTCCGGGCGATGAACGAGGCGGGCGCGGTCATCGGCTGGCGCTTCGACACCCCGCTGTACTGGGACCCGGCCGGCAACCTCGTCGAGATGACCGGCGCGAGAGTGCTGGCGGACATCGACGACGCGGGCACGGCGGTCGGCTCGGCCGGCTCGCACGCGGCGAAGTGGGACTCGGCGGGACACCTCACGGTGCTCGACACCACCTGGGCGGCCAGCTCGGCGCTGGCGATCACCGCCGACGGAACGATCTTCGGCGAGGTGACCGGCAAGGACGGCACGACGCGGGTGGCGCGCTGGGACCCGGCGGGCCGGCTCCTGGTGCTCCCGACCCCGGACGGGGCGCCGAGCCGGTTCACCGCCGTCAGCCCGGCCGGTGTCGTGCTCGGCGAGCTCGACTGGACGAAATCCGTCGTCTGGACCACCGCCGGCGAGCTCTCGGTGCTTCCGCTGCCGCCCGTCGAGAACGCCTCGTGCCACGGCTACGGGCTGACCGACTGGGAGGTCACGGGGTCGTGTTCGGCGCCCGGACGGAACTCCCACGCCGTGCTGTGGAAGCTCGGGGAACCGGTCGGCAGCTGAGCTGCGCGAGCACGTGGCGGGCGTTGGCGGAGATGACCGGATTCGTGTGCCGGTAGTACGGCAGCTGGATCACGGCCATCGCCAGCGCCCAGCCGCGGCCGCGCGCCCAGGTCGCGTCGTCGGTGCCCACGGCGTCGCGGAAGACCGGGCGCGTGGCCGCGGTCAGGAGGTTCCACGCGGGGATGAGGTCGCACGCCGGGTCGCCGACGCCCGCGGTGGCCCAGTCGAGGACGCCGGCGAGCCGGCCGTCGCGCAAGAGGAGGTTGCTCGGCATCAGGTCGGAGTGGAGCCGGCACGGCGGCCCCGTCCACTGTGGAGCGCCGAGCGCTTCGGCCCAGACCGCGAGCGCGGCCTCCGCGTCGAACGGCTCGTCGGTGCGGGTCAGCTCGGCGATCGCGCGGCGGACGCCGGCGTCCACTGAGGACAGCGGCTTCCCGCGGTAGGCGGGCGGACCGTCCGCGGGGAGCGCCCGCAGCGCGACGACGAACTCCGCCAGCTCGCGCGCCGGGGCGGGCCGGCCCTCGACCGCCGGTTCGCCGTCGAGCCAGGTGTGCACCGCCCACGGCCACGGGTAGCCCTCGGCGGGTTCGCCGACCGCCGCGACCACCGGCACCGCCACCGGCAGTCCGTCGAGCGTGCTCAGGATGTGGCGTTCCTTCGCGACGTCGCCGGCGCCACCCGCGGTGAGGGGGAGCCGGACCGTCAGGCCGGCACCCAGGCGGTACACGGCGTTGACCGTGCCGCCGGAGGCCAGGGGAGTGAGCGGCAGGTCCGCCCACTCCGGGGACCGGCCGCGCAGCAGCCGCCGCACGAGTGCCGCGTCGATGGCGTGCTCGTCGGCGTGCATCCGGCCCATGCGTTCACCGAACCACCCGCGTCAAAGTCATTTCCGTGAGCCCGGGCACCCCGGATTGCACGACGATGCATGGGCGTGCATAATCATTCGCATGTCCAAGGTGCTCACTTCCCTGCCCGTCGGCGAGCGTGTCGGTATCGCCTTCTCCGGTGGCCTCGACACTTCCGTAGCGGTCGCGTGGATGCGCGACAAAGGCGCGGTCCCCTGCACCTACACCGCCGACATCGGCCAGTACGACGAGCCCGACATCGACTCGGTGCCCGGGCGGGCCGGGCAGTACGGCGCCGAGATCGCGCGGCTGGTCGACTGCAGGGAAGCCCTGGTCGAGGAGGGGCTCGCGGCGCTGACCTGCGGCGCGTTCCACATCCGCTCCGGCGGCCGCGGCTACTTCAACACCACCCCGCTCGGCCGCGCGGTCACCGGCACGCTGCTGGTGCGCGCCATGCTCGAGGACGACGTCCAGATCTGGGGCGACGGCTCCACCTACAAGGGCAACGACATCGAGCGGTTCTACCGCTACGGCCTGCTGGCCAACCCCTCCCTGCGGATCTACAAGCCCTGGCTCGACGCCGACTTCGTCACCGAGCTCGGTGGCCGCAAGGAGATGTCGGAGTGGCTGGTGGCCCACGAGCTGCCCTACCGCGACAGCACCGAAAAGGCCTACTCCACCGACGCCAACATCTGGGGTGCCACGCACGAGGCGAAGTCCTTGGAGCACCTGGACACCGGCATCGAGATCGTCAAGCCCATCATGGGTGTCGCGTTCTGGGACCCCGAGGTGGAGATCGCCACCGAGGACGTCACGGTCGGCTTCGAGCAGGGCCGGCCGGTGACGCTCAACGGCAAGGAGTTCGCCACCGCCGTCGACCTGGTGCTGGAGGCGAACGCCATCGGCGGTCGGCACGGCCTGGGCATGTCCGACCAGATCGAGAACCGCATCATCGAGGCCAAGAGCCGTGGCATCTACGAGGCGCCGGGCATGGCGCTGCTGCACGCGGCCTACGAGCGGCTGGTCAACGCGATCCACAACGAGGACACCCTCGCCAGCTACCACAACCACGGCCGCCGGCTCGGCCGCCTGATGTACGAAGGCCGCTGGCTGGACCCGCAGGCGATGATGCTGCGCGAGTCGCTGCAGCGCTGGGTGGGCACCGCGATCACCGGCGAGGTGACGCTGCGCCTGCGTCGCGGCGAGGACTACTCCATCCTGGACACGACCGGCCCGGCGTTCAGCTACCACCCGGACAAGCTGTCGATGGAGCGGACCGAGGACTCGGCGTTCGGCCCGGTCGACCGGATCGGCCAGCTGACCATGCGCAACCTCGACATCGCGGACTCGCGGGCGAAGCTCGAGCAGTACGCGAGCATCGGCATGGTCGGCGGGAACTCGCACCCGAAGCTGATCGGCGCCGCCCAGGCGGCCTCGACCGGCCTGATCGGCGCGATGCCCGAGGGCGGCGCCCAGGTGATCGCCTCGCGCGGCAAGACCGACGACGACGAGCTGCTCGACAGCGCGGCGATGGAGTTCGGCACGGACTGATTTCGCGTTTCCCGAAGGCCACCACGCTCGCCGTGGTGGCCTTCGGTGCGTTCAGGGGACGAGCACGACCTTGCCGGTGACGGTGCCGGATTCGGCCAGCGTCAGCGCCTTCGCGGCTTCGGTCAGCGGGATCCGGGCCGCCACCTGGGCCTTGAGCTGTCCCTTCGCCGCCAGGGCGAAGACGGCCGTCAGGTCCTCGGTGAGGCGCGTGCGGAACCGGGCGAGGTTCCGCTTGCCGCCCCACACGTTGTAGAAGTGCGTCCGGCGCCGGTTCGGCAGCGCCTGCCACCACAGCAGCCGGGCGACCAGCTTCAGCACGGCCGGCTTCGGGTTGCCCCCGGTGTCCTTGGTGGACGCGCTGCCGTAGGCGACCAGCGTCCCGCCGGGGGCGAGCAGCCGGAACGAGTCGACGATGCCGGGCCCGCCGACGTGGTCGAACACGGCGTCGACCCCGCCGGGTGCCAGCTCGCGCACCCGGGCCGGGACGTCGCCGCGGTAGTCGAGGGCGGTCGCGCCGAGCGCGGTGACGACGTCGAGGTTGCGGGCCGAGGCGGTCCCGAGCACGGTGATCCCGGCCGCCTGGGCGAGCTGGACGAGCGTGGTGCCGACGCCGCCGCTCGCGCCGTGGACCAGGATCGTGCCGCCGGCCTGCACCCGCGCGATCCGGTGCAGCATCTGGTACGCCGTGATGCCGTTGACCACGAACGTCTCGGCCTCGGCGGCGTCCAGCCCGGCCGGCACCGGGACCAGGTCGGCGGCGGGGACGACCAGGTGGCTGCTCCAGCCGCCGATCTTGGTCATGGCGGCCACGCGCCGCCCGACCAGCGCCGGGTCGGCGGCTTCGAGGACCGTGCCGACGACGTCGTACCCGGGCACGAACGGGAACGGCGGCTGGTCGTAGTACTTCCCGCGGCGCATCTGCTGCTCGGCGAACGAGATCCCGCTCGCCTCGACCCGGACGAGCGCTTCGCCGGCGCCGGGCCGCGGCAGCTCACGGTGCTCGACGCGCAGGCCGGCCGGCTCGACGAGGCCGGGGAGGACGATCTCGGTGGTGGTGGTCATGATGGGTTCCTTCCGGGGCGTGAGTGACTGGTCAATCACTCAATGGGCAAGCAAAAGGGACTTGCTGGCCGGGATCAGTTTTTGCCGGGGTGGCGGATGCCGGCGGCGAGCACGGCGGCCCAGTCGCCGGTGTGCTCGTCGAGGTCGAGGGTGGCGATCAGGTGGCAGAGCTGGCCGTAGGCGATGAACCGCTGGACCTGCTCGCCGGCGGCGCCGGAGCGCGTCAGGGCGAAGTCGGTCACCTTGGCCAGCCCGCGGCGCACGGCGTCGGCGATCTCGGGGGTGTCGGTGGCCGACTGGGCGTGCACCTGCAGCATGAGCAGGTTCCGGTCGGCGATGAGCTCGGCGTAGGCGCCGCCCATCTCGTAGAGGATCCGGTCGGGATCGGCACCCTCGGCGCGGGCGGCCCCGTTCGAGAGCGCGTGCACGACGAGCTCGTAGCACCGGTCGAGCGCGGCGACGAAGAGGGAAACCTTGCCGGGGAACAACTTGAAGACGTAGGCGGGGGAGATGTCGGCCTTCGCGGCCACGGCGCTGATCGGCGTGCTGTGGTACCCGCCCCGGGCGAACTCGGCGATGGCGGCGTCGACGACGACGTCCCGCCGGGCGTCCGAGGTGGAGAGGGTGGCACCGCGCTTGGTCATGTGAGTGACTGTACACTCACTCTCATCGGCGAGGCAAGCCCCGGGCCTGTGGACGACCCGGGGCTTGCCTCGCCGGGGTGGCTCAGACGCCCGCAGTGGACGAGATCCAGTCGCGGTACTTCGTGATGTTGATGTAGGCCGTGTAGGACTGGCGGTCGCTCGTCGAGGCCACGCCGACCTGCTTGCCGTTCGCGTACATCGGGCCGCCGGAGTCGCCGCCCGCGGTGATGCCGTCGCCGCGGTTCGCGCACACCGAGACGCCGGCCGCGCCGTCCGGGCAGTCGATCGAGGAGACGCTGACCTTCGCCACCTTCAGCAGCTGCGACTGGCACTCGATCTCGGGCTTGTCGGTGCAGGTCGCGCCCCAGCCGTAGACCTCGGCCTGGTCGCCCACCTTGACGTCACCCTCGCTGCCCAGCGGCGCGTACTCGGTCTGCACCTGCTGGTCGATCTGCACCAGCGCGAGGTCCGAGTCCGGCGCCTCGTGCACCGAGGTGGCGTTGACGGTGGTGCCCTTCGTCTGGTCCAGGTCGCCGACGTGGAAGCTGATCGGCTGGCCGTCGGCACCCTGCGTGCAGTGGCGGGCGGTGAGGATCCAGTCGGGCGCGATGATCGTCGCCGAGCAGATCTCCTGGCCACCGGCGAACATCCGGGCCGCCGAGTGGAGCGAGTCGGCATTGCTGCCGTCGATGATGGCCGGCTGGGCGGCCAGGGACGGCGCCGCGGCCGCGAGTGCCGAGAGCAAAACACCGGAGACGACTACGCCGGTTCGGGCGATACGCACTTTAGGATCAACCTCCTGCCCGCGGACCGGGGTCTCGCGGTGACGGGTAGTGAAGGACGCACCTACCGTCACTGTTGTGGGTGAATCTCCGGAACCCGCCGATAGTCGGTTGATCCAGAACGCGACTTTCGTCGTGGGCCGACCGGCGCAGCGGGCGGCAAGTTCTGGCCGGCTGTCTCGAATGTGGGCGATCTCCTCACGGGACGCGGCATCGTCCCGCTACAGTCCCGGCTGCTTGGTTCCGCCTGGGGGCGGCCGCGGGAACGGGGTGCTCGATGGGTCCTGAAGTGCGGTTTCACCTGCTCGGACCGCTGGTCGTGACGGTCGGGGGCCGGCCGGTCCCGCTCGGCGGGGCGAAGCAGCGCGTCCTGCTGGCCCACCTGCTGCTCAACGCGAACCGGACGGTCCCGCCCGGGCAGCTGGTCGACACGATCTGGCCGGGTGACCCGCCGACGTCCGCCACCGCCAACCTGCAGACCTACGTGTGGCGCCTGCGCCGGCTGCTGCCCGAGGGGTCCGTGCTGAGCACCCACGGCCCGGGCTACTCGCTCGTCGTCGACCCCGGCGACGTCGACGCGCACCGGTTCGCCCGGCTCGTCGCCGACGCCGCGCGGGCGTCCGCGCCCGAAGCGGCGCTGAAGCTGCTCGCCGAGGCGGAGTCGCTGTGGCGCGGCGATCCCCTGGAGGACCTGCCGACCGCGCCGGCGTGGGACGCCGAGCTCGGGCGGCTCGCCGAGAACCGGCTGGCCGCCGTCGAGGAACGGCTTTCGCTGCAGGTGCGGCTGGGGCGGCACGACCCGGCGATCGCCGAGCTCACCGTCCTGCTCGCCGATCACCCGTACCGGGAACGGCTCTGGCAGCAGTACCTGCTCGCGCTCACCGGCGCGGGCCGGCGGGCCGAGGCGCTCCAGGCGTACGCGACGGCGCGGGAGCGCCTGGTCACCGAGCTGGGCGTCGAACCGGGGCCCGAGCTGCGGGCGGTGCAGGCCGCGATCCTCGCGGGCGAGCCGGTCGCGGCACCGCCGGCGGCACCCCCGCCGCTGCGGCAGCTTCCCGCGGACCTGCCCGACTTCACCGGCCGCGAGGACTACGTCCGGGAGCTGGAAACGGCGGCGGGCCCGGCGCCGGTCGTCCTGACCGGGGCACCCGGGACCGGCAAGACGGCGCTGGCCATGCACGTCGCCCACCGCCTCGCGGACCGGTACCCCGACGGGCAGCTGTACGTCGACCTCGCCGGCACCGGGGCCCCGCGCGACCCGGCCGAGGTGCTCGCCGACTTCCTGCACGCCTTGGGGGTCACCGGGAACACCGTCCCCGCCGGGCTCGGCCAGCGGGCCGCGCTGTTCCGCTCGCGGCTGGCCGGGCGGCGGGTACTGCTGGTGCTCGACGACGCCGCGACCGCCGCGCAGGTCCGCCCGCTGCTGCCCGGGGACGCCGGGTGCGCGGTGCTGGTGACGACCCGCGGGCGGATGCCGGAGCTGGCGGGCGCGAAGCACGTCGAGCTGACGGTGTTCGGCGAGCACGAGGCTTCGCGGCTGCTGGCCGGGGTCGCGGGGGTCGACCGGGTCGTCGGCGAGCCGGCCGAGGCGGCGGCGATCGTCCGCTGCTGCGGCTACCTACCCCTGGCGATCAGGATCGCCGGCGCGCGGCTGGCCGGGCGGCAGGCGTGGAGCCTGCGCACACTGCACGACCGGCTGGCGGACGAGTCGAGCCGGCTGAGCGAGCTGCGCGTCGGGGACCTCGGCGTCCGGCCGAGCTTCGAGCTGAGCCTGCGGCAGCTGCCGGCGGACGCGCGGACGGCGTTCTGCCGCGCGGCGGTGCTGGGCGCGCAGGACTTCCCGAGCTGGGTGGTCGACGCGCTGCTGGACCGCGACGGCTCCCACGAGGTGCTCGACGTGCTCGTCGACGCGAACCTCGTCGCGCTGGCGGGGCGGGATTCCGGCGGGAACCCGCGGTACCGGCTGCACGATCTGCTGCGGTGCTACGCGGCGGAGCTCCTGGCGGAGGAGCCGGCTTCGGCGCGGCGCGAAACCCTCGCCCGGGTGCTGACGGTGGTGCTGGCGCTGGCGAAGACGGCCGCGGCGGGCCTGCCCCCGGCGTTCGGCGCGATGACCGGGCCGGCGGTCGGGGCGCCGGTGGCCACGGCCGGGCTGGTGGCCGACCCGCTGGGCTGGTTCACCGCGGAACGCAAGCTGCTGGCGGCCGCGGTCCAGCTGGCCGCGGACGCGGGCCTGGACGAGCTGGCCTGGCAGCTGGCGGCGACGGCGGTCCCGTTCTACGACCTGCGCGGCGCGTACGACGACTGGCGCCGTGGCCACCTGACGGCGCTGGCCGCGGTCGAGGCGGCCGGAAACGTTGCGGGAGCGGCAGTTCTGTACCGGGGCCTCGGCCAGGTCCGTCTGTACCACGACGAATACGCGGCGGCCGCCGGCGACATGGAGCGTTCGGCGTCGCTGTTCGCGTCGCTCGGCGACGTGCGCGGGGAGGCGCTCGCGGTGGCGGGACTCGGCACGGTGGCGCGGATCGGCGACCGGCCACGGGAGGCGCTCGGGTTCTACCGCCGGGCCCTGGCGGGGCTGGAGCGGGCCGGCGACCGCCGGGGCGTCGCACAGGTGCGGAACTCCTTGGGCACGACGTATGCGTCGCTGGGTTCCTTCACGGAGGCGGATTCGTGGCTGTGCCGGGCGCGTGAGCTGGCGCGGGAGATCGAGGACCCGCACCGCGAGGCGAAGGTCCTCACGGAGCTGGGAACGCTGCACCGCGAGCGGGGAGCGCTGCCGGAGTCGTTGAGGTGCTTGCGATTGGCGCTCAGCATCCTCGAGGAGCTGGACGACGAGCGGTGCAGTGCGTACGCGTTGCTGGGCATCGGCCGGACGCTGCTGGCGGCGGGCGAGCCGAGGCAGGCGCGCGGGGTGTGCGATCGCGCGTTGCGGGTGTTCCGGGAGACCGGGAACCGGCAAGGGGAAACGACGGGACTGGAGCTGCTGAAGCAGGTTCAGCGGCAACGGACCCCGGCCCGCGCTTGACCCCGGCTCGGGCGGAACGCAGTGAATGACTCCATTCCTTGCGTCCAGTGCCAGGAATGAGTCATTCACTGCGTCCGGAGGCCGTGCTCAGTTGCTGTTGCCCGGCTTCCAGCCCAGGTAGCTGCCGAAGTAGCTCTGCTTCGCGTGGCCGATCGCGCCGTTGACGCTCGTCGCCCAGACCCCGCCGCTGCCGTCCGCGATGCCCACGTGGCCGTACGCCGAGATGTTCCAGAACACGAACGCGCCCTTCGGCGGGGTGCCCGTCGTGTGGCGGGCGCCGTCCGAGGACTGCCAGTGCTCGATCGCGCTCGGGTGGTGGGTCGTGCGGTTCCACGAAAGGCGCGCCGCCTTCTCGCAGTAGCCCTGGTAAGCCGTGCTGCCGGTGCGGCTCGAGTACCAGGCGATCGCCTGCGCCGCGGTCCGGGCGGCGGCCAGTTCGGCGGGCGAGTCGACGATCACCGCGCCCGGGTCGGCGATGTCGGCGGCCGTCACCTCGGCGTAGACCTCGGCCGGGGCGGGGGCGGCCGAAGCGACGGTCGCGCCGCCGAGGAACAGGGCGGCGGCCGAGAGCGCCGCCGCCGGGTAGATGCTGCGCATGGGTCTCCCTCAGTGGACCGGATTCGACCGGGACGACCCTGCGCGCGACACCTACACCGCCGCTACACCCACGCTCTCACGCACATCACAAAAAACAATGTCCACGACGCAAATCCGCGTGACAAATTTCTGGGCCACGGAAAAGCGTAATGGCCGGTTGGCAAGTTTCCCCCTAGCATCCGAAAGGCCGTTCGACGACGAAAGGACGAGACATGACGGAAACCCTCGTGCGGAAAAGGCGCTTCCGGGGAATCGGGCTGGCCACGCTGCTCGCCGGCGCGGTCGCCGTGCTTTCCGCGGGACCGGCCGCGGCGGCCGAGAAATCGCTCACCTTCAAGGGCGGCTTCCCGCTGATCGGCGACCAGCAGGTCACCGTGGTGGTGAATGCGGAAATCCCCGCGACCGCCACGGCGGGTGAGCCGATCTCGGTGCCGTTCAGCCTCGACGTCGACGCCGGGCAGGCGGCCGGCGACGGCCTTCGCCTCGTCGGTGCCACCAAGATCTCCGGCACGATCACCTCGAAGGTGAACCTCGCGATCGGCGGTCAGTCCGTGGCCATCCCGATCGAGCTGCCGATCCCGGAGACGCCCGTCCCCGCGGAAGGCAGCCTGAAGTTCACGGCGCAGGGCCAGGTCGACTTCACCGTCCCGGCGGGCACCCCGGCGGGTGAGGCGACGAGCAGCGTCGACTCCGCGGCGACCACCCACGTCGTCACCGACAGCGGGCTCGGCGAGTTCGACGTCGACCTGGCGCTCGACCCGCCGGACCAGGACACCACCCTCGGTACGACGACGGTCGGCTGACGGGCCCGGCTCCGGCCCGCCGGAATCCGTCCGGCGGGCCGGAGCCGATGCCGGAATCCGGCACCCGGGAAATGCCGGGATCCGCCGGGAACCGTTCCCTCCCAACGTGATCCTCCCTTCGTAGGTACCGGTCCGGTGCCGGTGCGCGGAGTATTCCGTGCCACCACGTCGAACCGTCACCGGCTGGAGGACCACTTCGTGAAAACCACTTCAGGAGTCCTACGTGGACTCGCGGCGGTTTCGGCCGCCGCGGCCGCCGTCGTCGCGCTGCAGGCGCCCGCCGCCGCGGCCGCCGCGCGGACCGATCTCGGCATCAGCATGCAGGCCCAGCAGAAGGACCAGTGGTGCTGGGACGCCAGCGGCAACACCATCGCCGACTACTGGGGACATTCGCTTTCCCAGACCCGGTTCTGCCAGATCGCGCACAACGAGTCCGGCAGCGACTGCGCGAACAATCAGGGCTACCTGTCCGACCAGCAGCGGGTGTTCCGCTCACTGGGATTCACGAACGTCGGGTCCTACAACTCGAACGGGCAGGTCCTTTCCTTCGCCACCATCAAAAACCAGATCGACGCGGGACAGCCGATCGGCACCCGCATCGGTTGGCGTTCCGGCGGCGGTCACATGCACGTCCTCTACGGGTACGACAACTCGAGCGGCGCGACCCGGGTGGACTACGGCGATCCGTGGCCGGACAACAGCCGGTACAACTCGATGAACTACGACACCTACCGCTCGAACACCCAGTTCCAGTGGACGCACACGCTGTACGGGATCGAGGGATGAGCGTGCTGAAGAAGGCGATGGGCGCGGCCGTGCTGGCCGGCGCCGCGATGCTCACCACGGCCGGCACCGCGGGCGCGGCGACCGGGCCCGCCGGCACCCCGACCGCGGCCGACACCGCCGCGATCGGCCAGGTCACCGGCGGCCAGTCGACCCTCGACCGGCTCACGACGACGAGGTTCCCGGGTGTCCACGCGGCGGCCGCGGCGCAGGGGGCCAGCGCCGACCCACGTGCCCAGGTCGCGGTCTACGAGCCGACGGCGGCGTTCGTCGCCGGGACGTCGGACGTCCCGGCCGCGCTCGCCTACGTCGCGGTGCCGGCGCGGACCGGCGACGGCACCACGGCGACGGTCTGGGCCGAGCGGCAGGGCCCGGGCTGGACCGTCGTCAACGTCGCGTCCGGCGACTACGAGCAGCGGTACGCCGCGGCCGCGGCCGGCGGCTACCTCGTGCACGAGCCGCAGGTCAACGCCTGGTACGCGGTGCACGGCGACGCCGTGACGGTGCTGGACGGCTCGGTCACCGGCCTGGCCGCCGGCACGAAGCTGACCGTGCGGGACTACCGCGCGGCGCTGCACCGGCGGTACGCGGACAAGCTGCCGGGCTCGGCCTACGACCGCGACGGCGCGGGTGGCGGCTACGGCGGCCGCGAGCGCGCTGTCCCGGCCGCGGACCCCGGCGACGTGCCGGTGCTGCCGTTCGTGCTCGGCGGTGTCCTCGTGCTGGTGGCGGGCGCGGTCGTGACGCCGCGCCTGCGTCGGCGGTAGGACGGCGGGGGCCGCCGGCATGCCCGGCGGCCCTTGGCAGCCGATCATGATCAGGTCAGAATGCGCCATGCCCGTTCCCACGGCCGCCCAGCCGGAACCGGCGCGGCCGAGCGGTTCGGACCTCGCGCTGGTCGAAGCGCTGCAGCGCGACCCGCGGGCGCCGTGGACGCGGATCGCCGCCGCCGTCGGCACCGACGCGACGACGGCCGCGCGCCGCTGGGACCGGCTGCAGGCGGCCGGGCTGGCGTGGCTGACCGCGTACGCCACGGCCCCGACGACGACGGTCGGCTACGTCGACCTGGCCTGCCGCCCGGACGCGCTGACCGACCTGACGCGGGAGCTGTGCGGCTGGCCGGCCGTGTTCAGCGTCGAGCGCACGACCAGCCGGTTCTCGCTGTTCCTGTCCCTGGCCGCCCGCGACCTCGACGCGCTGGACGAGCTGGTCACCGGCCGCCTGGGCGCCCTGCCCGGCGTGCGCGAGGTCCGGTTCGCCGTCGCCACGCGCGTCTACCGCGAAGGCAGCGGCTGGCTGGTGAACGCGCTGGCCCCGGAACAGCGCGCGGTGCTCGACGGGACGGCGGTGCAGGCCCGCCTGGTCGTCCCGCAGCAGTGGGACGACCGGGACGTGCGCGCGCTGGTCGAGTCCCTCGGCGAGGACGGCCGGCGCAGCTACGCCGAGCTGGCCCGCGACTGCCGGATGAGCGAGTCGGCGGTGCGCCGCACGCTGGCGCGGATGCTGCGCAACCACGAGCTCGACTTCCGCTGCGACCTCGCGCACGTTGCGGCGGGTTGGCCGGTGATCGCGGGCTACCGCCTCGGCATCGCCGCCGGCGATCTGGACCGCGCCGGCACGGCGATCGCGCAGCTGCCGGAGACCCGCCTCTCGGCCGCGGTGGTGGGGGAGGGCAACCTGGTGGTGTCGGCGTGGCTGCGGGAACCGGCCGGCTGCACGGGCTACGAGACGCGGCTGGCGGCCGCGGCCCCGGGCGCCCGCGTCCTCGACCGCGCGATCACGCTGCGGATGCCGAAGCGGATGGGCCGGCTGCTCAGCCCGCACGGCCTCGGCGGCGCCCACCAGGCGATCATCCCGGCCGCGTAGGGTCGCAGGCGGGGATGCGGCACGGTGGAAGGACATTCAGGTGGGCGAGTCGAACTGGGCCGGGAACCACGTCTACGCCGCGGACGCGGTGGCGACACCGCGCACGGTCGACGAGGTGCGCGAAGCCGTCGCGGCCGCGACGCACGTCAAGGCGCTGGGCAGCCGCCACTGCTTCAACGACATCGCGGACTCACCCGGCGGCGTCCTGCTGGACCTGCGCGGGCTCGAGGTCCCGGTGGAGATCGGCGACGGGACGGTCACCGTCGGCGGGGCGGCCCGCTACGGCGACTTCGCCGCGCAGCTGCACGCGGCGGGGTTCGCGCTGCCGAACCTCGCGTCGCTCCCGCACATCACGGTGGCCGGCAGCGTCGCGACCGGCACCCACGGCTCCGGGCGCCGGCTGCCGGGCCTCGCCTCGGCCGTGTCGGCGGTCGAGCTGGTCACCGCGAACGGGGAGCTGCGGACGTTCACCCGCGCCCACGCCGAGTTCCCCGGGCTGGTCGTCGGCCTCGGCGCGCTCGGCGTCGTCACGCGGCTGACCCTCGACGTCGTGCCCGCGTTCGACGTCCGCCAGGACGTCTTCGACGGCCTGCCGTGGGAGGCCGCGGACCGGCACTTCGACGAGATCGAGGACGCCGGTTACAGCGTCAGCATGTTCACGAACTGGGCCAACGACAGCATCGACCAGGTGTGGATCAAGAGCCGCGCGGACGCGTTCACGGCGCGGACGGACCTGTTCGGCGCGGTCCCGGCCGACGGGCCCCGGCACCCGGCGCACGCCGCCGGGATCTCCGCCGACAACGGCACACCGCAGCAGGGGGTGCCGGGCCCGTGGCACGACCGGCTGCCGCACTTCGCGCTCGCGTTCACCCCGAGCGTCGGTGACGAGCTGCAGTCGGAGTACTTCGTGCCGTACGAGCACGCGGTGGCCGCGGCGCGGGCGGTCCGCGAGATCGGCGACCTGCTGGCGCCGTTGCTGCTGGTGTCGGAGATCCGCGCGATCGCGGGCGACGAGCTGTGGCTGAGCCCGTGCCACGGGGGCGACCGGGTCGCGTTCCACTTCACCTGGCAGCCGCGCCAGCCCGAGGTCGAGGCGGTCCTCCCGGCGCTGGAGGAACGCCTGGCCCCGTTCGGCGCCCGGGCCCACTGGGGCAAGCTCTTCCACACCGCCGGGACCTACCCGCGGATCGACGATTTCCGGGTGCTGGCCGCGGAACTGGACCCGTCCGGCAAGTTCCGGAACCCGTTCCTGGAGCGGCACGTCTTCGGACCGGACAGCTAGCGATCACGCGGTCGTGGCGATTCCCCCGTCGACGGGGACGATGGTGCCCGTCAGGTAAGCGGCTGCCCGGCTGGCGAGGAACACGGCGACCCCCGCCATGTCGTCGTCGCGGCCGATCCGGCGCAGCGGGGCCGACGCCGCGATCGCCTCGCCGAACTCGTCGAGGGTCGCGGCCATCATCGTCGACGGGAACGGTCCCGGCGCCACCGCGTTCACCGTGATGTGCTGCGGGCCCAGTTCCTTGGCGAGCACCCTGGTGAGCTGATGCAGCGCGGCCTTGCTGCTGGAGTACGAGTAGTTGGGCCGCTGGGGGATGTGGATGGCGGCGATGCTGCCGATGTTGATGACCCGCGCGGGATCGTCGGCGGTCCCAGCTTTGCGAAGGGCCGGCAGCAGCGCCTGCACCAGCCAGAACGGCGACTTCAGGTTGAGGTCGATGACCGTGTCCCAGGCCGCGTCCGGGAACGTCTCCAACGGCTCGTCCCACATCGCGCCCGCATTGTTGACGAGGATGTCGAGACTCCCGGCGTCGGCCGTGACGAATTCAGAGAGGCGCTCACACTCTTCGTGCCGGGACAGATCGGCGGGGAACGCCCGGACATCGCCGTATTCGGACAGCTGTTCCTGCGCCTGAGCGCACGCTTCCGCGTTGCGTGAGCTGATGACCACGCGGACGCCCGCCTGGAGGAGCCCGCGCGCGATCATCATCCCGATGCCCCTGGTGCCACCGGTGACGAGAGCGCGTTTACCACTCAGATCGAAAAGCTCGGTATGCGTTGCGAATTTGCTGTTCACCACTGGTCGCCTTTCTTGTCGGTCGGTCAGGATCGCTGGTTCACCGGCAGCAACCCGCGCTCGCCGAAAACCTTCTTGGCCGTGAAGGTCGCGTTCAGCGCATTCGGGAATCCGCAGTAGACGGCGGAGTGCAGGAGCGCCTCGACGATCTCCGCGGGCGTGAGGCCGACGTTGAGCGAGGCGTTGACGTGCACTTCCAGCTGCGGCTCGCAGCCGCCGAGGGCGGTGAGCACCCGCTGCCCGCTCTCGCCGTCGATTTCGGTCAGGGTCTTCAGGCCTCGCTCGAAACGCTCGTCGGTCATTTCGGTTCCTTTCCCCAGCGATCTTGTCTCGAACGACGCTAGGGGCTGGAGCGCGCTCCAGGTCAAACGTGACGGCCACCACGGGAGAAGCCGGTCCGATATTGCCTTGCCGCCCCACGGGGGCGATGTCTACGGTCCGGTGATGCTTTCGCGACTGCTGGCAGTGACTTTCGAGGCGGACGACCCGGCTGGAGCGGCACGCTTCTGGTCCGGCCTGCTCGGCCGGGAGATCGTCGAGGATGCCGGCGGTGTGCTGCTGCCGGGCGGGGACGCCCAGCTCGGCCTGCGGTTCGTACCGGGCCGCGCCGGGCGGGTCGGCGCGAACCGGATGCACCTGCACCTGACCAGCGCCGACCTCGACGACCAGCGGCACACGGTGGCCACGGCGGTCCGGCTCGGCGGCCGCCCCGTCGACGTCGGGCAGCGACCCGAGGAGGCGCACGTCGTCCTGGCCGACCCGGCGGGCTACGAGTTCTGCGTGATCGAGCCCGGCAACGGCTACCTCGCCGGGTGCGGCCCGCTGGGCGAGCTCACCTGTGCCGGCACCCGGCAGGCCGGCCTGTTCTGGAGCACGGCGCTGGGCTGGCCCCTGGTGTGGGACCGGGGCGAGCAGACCGCGATCCAGTCACCGCGCGGCGGCACGAAAGTCGCCTGGGACGCATGGGATGGCACGCCGGTGGCGCCGAACCGGCAGCGCTTCGAGCTGCTCCCGGCGGACGGCGACCAGCGGGCGGCGGTCGACGCGCTGATCGCCCTCGGCGCCGCTCGGCTCGACGCCTGCGACGACGGGACCGTCGTGCTGGCGGATCCGGACGGCACCGAGTTCCGCGTGCGGCCGGCCGGCCGCGACCTAGCCGGGTAGCCACCCCAGCCGGAGTGACCGCCGCTGGGTGTCTCAGCCCGCCGGCGGGGCTGTGGTCGCGCGGACGATCAGGTAGGTGTCGAGGACCTGGGTCGTGTGCTCGTCCGCGCCGCCGTCGAGCAGGTCCAGCAGGAGCGTCACCGCCGCGCGGCCCGCTGCCTCCGTCGGCATCGCGATCGTCGTCAGCGGCGGGGCCGAGATCGCCGCGAAGACCAGGTCGTCGAAGCCGACCAGGCTGATCTCGTCCGGCACCGGCACCCCGCGGGCGTTGAGCCGGGCCAGCGCGCCGAACGCCACCAGGTCGTTGTAGGCGACGATCGCCGTCACGTCCGCGGCCAGCGCCAGGTCCGCGCCCTGCAGCCCGCCCTCGAACACCGGTGGGAACGGGCCGAACTCGACGACCTCCGTGCCGTGGCGCTCGGCGGCTTCCGCCAGGCCCTGCCGGCGGGTGCGGTTCGCCCACGACATGCGGGGCCCGCCGAGGTAGGCGCAGCGGCGGTGGCCGAGCGCGGCCAGGTGCTCGATCGCCTGGCGCATGCCGTCGGCGGCGTCCATCACGATCGACGGGATCCCCGGCACCTCGCGGTTGAGCAGCACCAGGGTCGTCTGCCCGGCGAGCGCGCGCAGCTGGTCGTCGGTCATGCTCGGGCTGCCCAGTACGACGCCGTCGACCTGCCGGGCCATCCGGCGTACCAGGTTCTGCTCGGTCGCCGGGTCCTGGTCGCTGCTCGCGAACAACACGGCGACGTCGTCCTGGCGCGCGCGGGCCTGGACGCCGTCGAGCACGCCGGTGAAGAACGGGTTGCCGAGGTCCGAGACCACGATCCCGATGTGCCCGGTGCGGGCGACCGGCTGCGGGGCGCCGACCGCGTGGTAGCCGAGCTCGTTCGCCGCCGCCAGCACCCGGCTGCGGGTCTGGTGCCGGACCAGGTCCGGCGACGTGAACGCGCGCGACACGGTCGAGATCGACACGTTGGCCCGGCGGGCGACGTCGTGAATGGTCACGCTCACGGCTACTCCTCGGCAGGCTCTGAGCAACATCATGGAAACGCGCGGCAGCGTTGTCAACAACGAACTGCCTTGCGGCAGCGGGGATCCGGCCGCCGCAGGGCCATTCGGCTGGGCTTCTCATGAAAACCCTGCAAATCGTTGACCGGGTTTTGCTGCAAATCGTAGAACGGAGTCTCCGCCGTGTTCCCCGTTCCCCGGGGACGCGGGTCCCCACCCCCTTCGAGGTGCCTGATGACCAGGAAGACCCAGTTCTGCCTGCGCGTTTTCGGAACGGCCGCGCTCGCCGCGGCGATGGCCGCCGCCGTTCCCACCGGGGTCGCGCACGCGGCCTACGAGAGCTCACCCGTCGGCTACGGCGCCGGCACGACCGGCGGCGCGGGCGGTGAGACGGTCACCGTGACGACGGCTTCGGCGTTCACCACCGCGGTGACGGGCACCACGGCCCGGACGGTCCGGGTGAGCGGGAAGATCACCCTGGCCAGCAAGACCCTGGTGAAGATCGGGTCGAACAAGACGATCCTCGGCGTCGGGTCGGGCTCCGGCTTCACCGGCGGCGGCCTCGCCGTGGACAAGTCGTCGAACGTGATCATCCGCAACCTGGCCATTTCGAAGTCGGTCGGCACCGACGCGATCCAGATCCAGCGCGGCGCCACCCGGGTGTGGGTCGACCACAACGACCTGTCCTCCGACCTCGACCACGGCAAGGACTACTACGACGGCCTGCTCGACATCAGCCACGCGGCCGACGGGATCACGGTCTCCTGGAACAAGTTCCACGACCACTACAAGGTCTCCCTCGTCGGGCACAGCGACAGCAACGCCGCCGAAGACACGGGCAAGCTGCACGTGACCTACAGTCACAACTGGTTCGAGAACGTGAACTCGCGGATGCCCAGCCTGCGGTTCGGCACCGGGCACGCCTACGACAACTATTTCCACGCGGTCACCGATTCCGCCGTGCATTCGCGGATGAACGCGCAGTTCCTCGCCCAGAACAACGTCTTCGAATCCACGAAGGTCTGCCTCGAAACGACCGGGGACAGCGACGTCGACGGCTACCTGAACGAGTCGGGCAACTCCTTCGGCGGCTGCACGAACAAGATCACGCGCACCGGGAGCATGACGAACGCGCCGTACTCCTTCACCCTGGAGCCGACTTCGACGGTCAAGGCCACCGTGACCGCGGGCGCGGGCGTCGGCCGGATCTGATCGGCGGGGAGTGTGCGGCCGGTTCGGGTAAGCGCTATCTCGAACCGGCCACCGCCGTTCGGAGTACCCGCCATTCGACAAATTCGAAGGCGCGTCGGCGTGTATTGACACACTTGTCGCGAACGCCCTACGGTGACCAGCGGAAGTTTCTCCCGAACTGTCCATTCGTCAGTTCCCGCGCGACCGGAGACCGGCCGCGCCGATCGGAGACCCATGTCGGGGAGCAGGCGCCGCACCGTCGCGGACCCGCCGAGGCTGGCCGTGGTCGGCACGTCCGGCTACGCGTTCAGCTACCTGCACCGCGCCCGCATCCTGCACGACGAAGGCCTGGTGCGGTTCGCCGGCATGGCCGACATCCGGGTGCCGTCGGCCGCCGCGATCGCCCTGCTGCCCGAGGGCGGCAGCGCGCACGTCGGGGTCGACGACCTGCTCCGCCGCTGCCGCCCCGACATCACCGTGGTCGCGACCCCGCCGCACGCGCACGTCCGCGTCGGCGGCGCGGTGCTGCGGGCGGGCGGCGACCTGCTCCTGGAAACCCCGCCGGTGCTCGACCTGGCCGGGTTCCGGACGCTGTCCCGGCTGGCCGCGGAGAACGGCTCGGCGTGCCAGACCGGCTTCCAGAGCTTCGGCTCCCCGGCGCTGCCGGTGCTGCGGGCGGCGATCGCGGCCGGGAAGCTCGGCGAGGTGGTGGGCGTCGGCGCGGCCGGGGCGTGGATCCGCACCGACGCCTACTACCGCCGCAACCCCTGGGCGGGCCGCCGGTGGCTGGACGGCGAAGCCGTGGTCGACGGCGCCCTGACCAACCCGTTCTCCCACGCGGTCGCCACCGCGCTGCTCGTGGGCGGGGTCGGCGGGCGCGACCCGGCGGAGATCGCCCTGGAGCTGTACGGCACGCGCGACATCGAAGCCGACGACACGGCGTGCCTGCGCATCCGCTTCGACCGCGGTCCCGAGATCGTCGTCGCCGCGTCGCTGTGCGCCGAGCAGGACCACGAGCCGTACGTGGTGGTGCACGGCGCGAAGGGGCGCGCGAAGTTCTGGTACAAGAGCCACCGGCTGGAGCTCGACGACGAACGGGTGCACCTCGGCGAACCGGTGGACCTGCTGCGGAACCTGGTCGCCCACCACCTCGACCCGGCGGGTGTCCCGCTGCTCGCGCCGCTGCCGGCCACCCGCGCCTTCGCGTCGGTGGTCGAGGCGGTGCGCGACGCGCCGTCACCGGCCCGGATCCCCGCGGGCTGGATCCGCACGGCCGGTGAAGGGGCGAGCCGGCACCCCGTGGTCCGGGGGATCGGCGAGGAGGTCGCCGTCGCCGCGGACCGGCTGGCGCTGTTCTCCGAGATCGGCGTCCCGTGGGCGAGTGCCCGCCGCGGCGGGCCGGCCGCGGAACGCACCGGGTAACACCCTCCCGGTGCCCCTCGCGCTGACAGCCCGCCTCGACCCCGGTGTGCTGTAAGCGCTTTCTCGGGCTGCCCGGAAACCAGCGGAACCATTGCTGCACAAGGGGTATTGCCTCGAACAGCCCGTTGACACGAGTCGCGCGCACTGCCTACCGTGAGCGCGCTGACAGCGTTTTCAGAAAAGTGCTGACCGGCTGAGAACGGAGAAGCTCGATGCGTCGGACAAGTGAGAGACGAACCCTCGTCGCGCTGGCCGCGGTGGTCCCGCTGCTGCTGACCGGGGTCGCCGCGTGCGGCTCGGACCCGGGCGGTGACGGCGGGGACGTGACCATCACGTTCGTCTGGTGGGGGAGTGACGGCCGGGCGAACCTCACGAAGAAGGCCGTCGAGCTGTTCCAGCAGAAGAACCCGAAGATCAAGGTGCAGACGTCGTTCTCGGCGTACGCGGCCTACTGGGAGAAGCTGGCGACGCAGACGGCCGGGGGCAAGCCGCCGGACGTGCTCAACGTCGACACCCGCTACCTCGCCGAGTACGGCGGGCGCAACGTCCTGGCCGACCTGAACTCCGGCGCGGGCAAGGCGATCTCGCTCGCCGACATCAACCCCGAGCTGGCGGCCACCGGCGTGTACCAGGGCAAGCGGTACGCCGTCCCGTGGGCGCAGAACACCCCGGCGATGCTCTACGACCCCGCCGCGTTCACCGCGGCCGGCGCGGACCCGGCGAAGGGCCTGACCTGGGACCAGTACGCCACCGCCACGGAGAAGGTCAGCGCGGCCGGCGGGTTCGCCGCCCGCGGGGTGACCGACTTCGGCATCCTCGACACCCCGCTGGAGATCTGGCTGCGCCAGCAGGGCAAGCAGTTCTACACCCCGGAGGGCAAGCTCGGCTTCACCGCCGACGACCTGCGCCGCTACTGGCAGCTCGCGAGCCGGTTCCGCGACACCAAGGCCGCGTCCCCGGCCGACGTCACGGCGTCCTACAACACCTCGCCCGAGCAGTCTCCGCTCGGCAAGAAGCTGACGAGCTCCGAGTTCGCCTACGACAACCTCCTGCCCGCGTACCAGAAGGCGAACGGCAAGCCGCTGAACGTGGCGCCGTACCCGACGGACGCGAACGGGAACACGGGGCAGTACCGCCGCCCGTCGATGTTCCTGTCGGTCGCCGCGCGCAGCCAGCAGCAGGAGGCGGCGGCGAAGCTCGTCGACTTCCTGGTCAACGACCCCGAGGTGGGCACGATCGTCGGCACCGACCGCGGGCTGGCGCCGAACCTCAAGGTCCGCGCCCAGCTGGCGGCGTCCGCGAAGGGCGCCGACAAGACGCTCTACGACTACGAGGCCGGTCTCGAACCGAAGCTGGGGGCCGCCCCGCCGGTGCCGCCCAAGGGCGCCGGCGCGATCCAGAAGCTTCTCCAGCGCACCTACGAGGAGGTCGCGTTCGGGCGGATGAGCATCGACGACGCGGTCAGCCGGTTCATGTCCGAAGCCGAGAAGGGACTCAAGTAGCCGATGACGACCGTGCGCACCCCGGACCCGCCGGTCGCCGCGGAGGCGGCCGCGCGGGCTCGGCGGCAGGGCCGGCCGGCCGGGCGCCGCCGCAAGAGCCAGCCGGAGGCCTTCGCGTTCCTGACGCCCTGGCTGCTCGGCGCGGTGGCACTGACCGTCGGCCCGATGGTCGTCTCGCTCTATCTGTCCTTCACCGACTACGACCTGTTCACCTCGCCGAAGTGGGTCGGCTTCGGCAACTTCGCGCACATGTTCACCGACGACGACCGCTACCTGCAGTCGGTGAAGGTCACGCTCATCTACGTCCTGGTCTCGGTGCCGCTGAAGCTGGCCGTGTCGCTGCTGGTGGCCATGCTGCTCAACACCCGCCGCGGCGGAAGTGGCTTCTACCGGGCCGCGTTCTACGCGCCGTCGCTGCTCGGCGCGAGCGTCGCGGCGGCACTGGTGTGGCGGGCGCTGTTCATGGGCGGCGGCCCGGTGAACGAGGTTCTGGCCTTCTTCGGCTGGCACACGCCGAGCTGGGTCGACGACCCGCAGTTCAGCCTCGCCTCGATCGTGCTGCTCGGGGTCTGGCAGTTCGGCGCGCCGATGGTGATCTTCCTGGCCGGGCTCAAGCAGATCCCGGCCGAGCTGCACGAGGCGGCCGCGATCGACGGGGCCGGAGCGTTCCGCCGGTTCCGGCACATCACGCTGCCCATGCTCTCGCCGGTGATCTTCTTCAACCTGGTGATGGAGGCGATCCACGCGTTCCAGGCGTTCACCCCGGCGTTCGTCATCGGCGGCGGCCGCGGTGGGCCGGCCGACGCGGACCTGTTCTACACGCTCTACCTGTTCGAGGTCGGCTTCCAGGACTTCCGCATGGGCTACGCGTCGGCGATGGCGTGGGTGCTGCTGGCGGTGATCGCGATCGTGACGGCGATCGTGTTCCGGACGGCGAAGCTGTGGGTGTTCTACGACGACGTCGACGGAAAAGGGGAGCGCCGATGACCGTGCTCCCGCGCACGGCCCGCTCCTGGGGCTGGCACGTGCTGTGCCTCGTCATCGTCGCCGTGGTGCTGTACCCGCTGGTGTGGCTGGCGTTCGCGTCGGTCAAGCCGCCGGACGAGATCCTCTCGCGGCTGGCGCTGCTGCCGACCCGGTTCGTCTTCGACGGCTACACGAAGGGCTGGGAAGGCGCGGCGGACGTCGGGTTCGGCCGCTTCTTCCTCAACTCGTTCCTCGTCGCCGGCCTGTCGGTGGCCGCCAACGTGCTGTCGTGCTCGCTGGCCGCGTACGCCTTCGCCCGGTTGAACTTCCGGTTCCGCGGCGCGCTCTTCGCGTTCATGATCACGACGTTGATGCTGCCGTACCACGTCACGCTCATCCCGCAGTACGTGATCTTCCAGCAGGCCGGCCTGGTCAACACGTTCGTCCCGCTGATCCTGCCGAAGCTGCTGGCCACCGAGGCGTTCTTCGTGTTCCTGATCGTCCAGTTCATGCGCGGGATCCCGCGCGAGCTCGACGAAGCGGCGATCATCGACGGCTGCAACGTCTACCGGACGTTCTGGCACGTCGTGCTGCCGCTGTCGAAACCCGCGCTGGTCACGACGTCGATCTTCACGTTCATCTGGACGTGGAACGACTTCTTCACGCAGATGGTGTACCTGAACGACACGGAGAAGTTCACCGTGCCGCTCGGCCTGCGGCTGTTCGTCGACACCAGCAGCGAGTCGAACTTCGGCGCGATGTTCGCCATGTCGGCGCTCGCGCTCGTCCCGATCGTGCTCTTCTTCCTCGCCTTCCAGCGCCTGCTGGTCGAAGGCGTCAGCACCAGCGGCCTGAAGGGGTGACGATGCGAACCAAGACTGCCCAGCGCCGAACCACCCAGTGGCGGACCGGGCTCGGCGACTTCTCGGACTGCCTGCTGACGGGCCTGCTCGTCGCCCTCGCGTCGATCCCGGTGGTGACGGCGGCCCCGGCGTTCGTGGCGGGCTGCCGGGCCCTCGACCGGGCGCGCCACGGCATCGGGCGTCCTCTGTGGACGACGTTCTGGGCCGACTTCCGGCAGGTCGCCCGGGGCGGGCTGCTCTTCGCGCTCGGGTGCCTCGCCGCGGTGGTGCTGTTCGCGGTCGACCTCGAGATCGCCGGCTCGATGGCGGGCGCGGGCGTGCTCCGGCCCGCGTTGTGGTCGCTGGCCGTGGTGGCCGCCGTCGTGGCGGTGCGGACCTGCGAAGTCGTCGCGACCGGGGAGCCGTCTTGGCGCCGCGCGCTCGTGACGGCGGCTCGTGAGACCGCGGCGGCGCCGGGGAACGGACTGCTGCTGGCCGGGGCGGCCGGGCTCGCGGCGGTGCTCGTGTGGATGCTGCCGATCCTGGCCCTGCTGGTGGCCGGGCCGCTCGCCCTGGCCGCCGTGGCGACCGGTGGCCGCCGATGACCCCGAGCGTCGTCGTGTTCGGCACAGCCGGCTACGCGCGCACGCACCTGCGCCGGGCCCGGGCCCTGCACGACCTGGGCGAGCTCGTCCTGGCCGGTGCGTGCGACGTCAGCGAGCCGCCGGCCGAGACCCGCGAGCTGGTGCCGGTGTTCACCCGCGACCCCGCCGAGCTGCTGGCTCGCGTGCCGGCGGACATCGCCGTGGTGGCCACCCCGCCCCACACCCACCTGCCGCTGGTCCGCCTCGCGCTCGCCGCCGGCTGCCACGTGCTCGTGGAGAAGCCGCCGGTGCTCGACCTGGCGGCGTTCGACGAGCTGACGGAGTGGGCCCGTGGCCGGGCCTGCCAGGTCGGGTTCCAGAGCTTCGGATCGCCCGCGGTACCGGTGATCCGGGCCGCACTGGCCCGGGGAGCGATCGGGACGGTCACCGGGGTCGCCGCCGCGGGAGCGTGGATCCGGCGTGACCGCTACTTCTCCCGCACCGCCTGGGCGGGCCGTCGCCGGCTCGACGGGCGAGCGGTCGTGGACGGCGCTCTGACGAACCCGTTCGCCCACGCCGTCGCGACCGCCTTGCTGCTCAACGGCACGGCCGGCGCCCTGCCCGAGCGCATGACCGTCGAGCTGTACCGTGCCCGCGACATCGAGTCGGACGACACGGCGTGCGCGCGTCTGTGCTTCGCCGGCGCACCGGACGTCGTCGCGGCCGCGACGCTCGCCGCCGAAGCCGACCACGAGCCCTACGTGCTGATCCACGGCACGGAAGGCCGGATCCGGTGGCACTACAAGACCGACGTCGTCCTCATCGGTGATGAGCCGGTGCCGGTCGACCCGCCGGTCGACCTGCTGACGAACCTCGTCGGCCACGTCCGCGACGGCGTGCCGCTGCTCGCTCCGCTGGCCGCCACCCGCGCTTTCACCGCGCTGGTCGAGGCGGTCCGCGACGCGCCTGAGCCGAGGCGGCTGCCCCAGGCCCGGCCGGTCGGCACCGGGCCGGAGCGCCGGTTCGTCGTGCCGGGCGTCGACGTGGCCGTCGACGCCGCGGCCGAGCGGCTCGCGCTCTTCTCCGAACTCGCCCTGCCCTGGACGCTCGCCCGAGAGGAGAGGTGATGGCGGTGCGCCGCTACGCGATCGTCGGCCTGGGCTCCCGGGCCGAGCTGTTCGCCCGCGCTCTGGCCGGCTCGCCGCGCGCGGAGCTCGCGGCCTTCTGCGACCGCAGCGAGACCCGGATGCGTGTCCACAATGGATGGATCGGCGCCTCGGTGCCGGGTTACCGGCCGGAGGACTTCACCGTCATGCTGGCGAAGGAGCGCATCGACGTCGTCGTCGTGTGCACGCCCGACCACACGCACGCGGACTACGTCGTCGCCGCGCTGCACGCCGGCTGCGACGTCGTCACCGAGAAGCCCATGACGACCGACGTCGACGGCGCCCGGCGCATCCTCGCGGCCCGCCGCGAGACGGGACGCTCGGTGCGGGTCGCCTTCAACTACCGGTACAACCCGGTGCACCGGCGGGTGCGGGAGCTGCTCGCCGCGGGCGAGATCGGGGAGATCGGCTCGGTCGAGTTCACCTGGCTGCTCGACACCGCGCACGGCGCCGACTACTTCCGGCGCTGGCACCGCGAGAAGGCGAACTCCGGCGGGCTGCTCGTGCACAAGTCCGGCCACCACTTCGACCTGGTCAACTGGTGGCTCGGCCGCGGGCCCGAGACGGTGTTCGCGCTCGGTCGGCTGTTCTTCTACGGCGACGAGACCGGCCGCGGCCACCCCGATGACCGGTTCGCACTGGACCTGGAGGCCTCGCCCAGGCTGCGCGCGCTCTACCGTGACGCGGAGCGGGAAGACGGCTACGTCCGGAACCGGGACGTGTTCGCGCCCGGGGTCACGATCGAGGACGACGTGTCGGTGCTCGTCCGGCATCGCGGCGGGGTGGTCCTGAACTACCACTTGCACGCGTACTCGCCACGGGAGGGCTACCGCGTCGCGTTTTCGGGCAGTGAGGGACGGCTCGAGCTGGACGTCCGGGAGAACGAGTTCCCGGCCGGCGCGGTGCCGACCGCGGAGCCGGGACGCGCGCGGCTGACCGTGCAGCGGCACTGGGCGTCGCCGGAAGTCGTGGTGGACGAGGTGCTCGGCGAAGGCCACGGCGGCGGCGACGAGCGGATGCTCGCCGAGCTGCTCGGCGACGCCGACCCGGACGAGCTCGGCTGCGCGGCCGACCACGACTCCGGCCTGCAGGCGCTGCTCACGGGCCTGGCCGCGAACCGGTCGCTGGTCACCGGGGCGCCGGTATCGGTGGACGAGCTGCTCGCCGAAATCGGGGAACCGGCGTGAGCCGGGCGGCGGTGGACGGGGCGCTGGAGCTGGCCGAGGACGACGGCCGGGTGCGCGTGCACCTCGGCGACCTCGTCCTGGCGGAGTACGTCGTGGCGCCGCCGACGCCGGCCGGGGACTCGCCGAAGCCGTACCTGCACCCGCTGCGCACCACCGCGGGCGAGACCGTGACCGCGGTCCGGCCGCACGACCACACCTGGCACAACGGCCTGCAGTTCACCATGGCCCACCTGTCGGGGGAGAACTTCTGGGGCGGCCGGACCTACGTGCGCGGCCGCGGGTACACGCCGCTGGACAACAACGGCAGCGTCGGCCACGTCCGCTGGGAGAGCATCGTCTCCGAGGCCGGGTACTGCGAACTGCGGCACGAGCTGGCCTGGCGCACCGCGGCCGGGCGGCGGTGGCTGACCGAGCACCGCACGCTGCGCTTCGGCGACGTCTCGGCGGACAGCTGGACCCTCACGTGGACGAGCCGGCTGCGCAACACGAGCAACCAGGAGCTGCGCTGGGGGAGCCCGGTGACCGAAGGCCGCGACACCGCCGGGTACGGCGGGCTGTTCTGGCGCGGCCCGCGCTCGTTCGTCGGCGGCACGGTCCGGACGTCGGACGGCCGGGCGGCGGACGACGCGATGGGACACCGCGCGCCGTGGCTCGCGTTCACCGGCCGGCACGACGAGAGCCTGCGGACGTCGACGCTGCTGTTCGCCGACAGCCCGGCCAACCCCGGTTTCCCCACGGCCTGGTACGTGCGGGCCGAGCCGTTCCCGGTGGTCAGCTTCGCCGCCACCTACCACCGGCCGTGGCTGCTGGAACCCGGCGAGGACCTGACACTGACCCACCACGTCGTCGTCCTCGAGGGCGACCCGGACCCCGCCCGGCTGGCCGAACTGGCGGCACGGGCGACCGACTGAAGGAGCCGACATGCGCTGGAAGGCCTTCGCGGGGTGCTTCGCCCTGCTCGGACTCACGCTCACCGCCGCACCGGCGGACGCCCACGGCCACGAACCGGGCCGCGTCGTGCTCGGCGCGCACGACGGCTGGGGCGCGGGGACCACGGGGGGAGCGGCCGCCGCGGCCGCCGACGTCCACACGGTGACCAAGCGTTCGGAGCTGGTCGCCGCGCTGGCGTCCCACCCCGGTGCGCCGAAGATCGTCTACGTCCGCGGCACGATCGAGGGCAACGTGGACGCCCGCGACCGGCCGGTGAGCTGCGCCGGCTTCGCCGACCCGGCGTATACCCTGCCCGGGTACCTGGCGGCGTACGACCCGGCGACCTGGGGCAAGGTCGAGCCGTCGGGTCCGCTGGAGGAGGCGCGGGCCCGGTCGCAGGCCAACCAGGCCGCGCAGGTGGTGGTCGACGTCGGCCCGGACACGACGATCTACGGCCTCGGTGGCGCTACCCTGCACGGGCTGACGCTGCGCGTCACCGGCGACAACGTGATCCTGCGGAACCTGCGGTTCTCCGACGCGCACGACTGCTTCCCGCAGTGGGACCCGCTGGACGGCGCGGACGGGAACTGGAACTCCGAGTACGACAACGTCGACCTCGTCGGGGCGACGCACGTCTGGGTCGACCACAACGAGTTCAGCGACGGCGGGAACAGTGCGCAGCCTTCGTACTTCGGGCGCGAGTACGAGGTCCACGACGGACTGCTGGACATCGTGAACGGCTCGGACCTCGTTACGGTGTCGGACAACCGGCTCCACGACCACGACAAGACGATGCTGATCGGCAACACCGACAAGCCGACCTACGACGTGGGCAAGCTGCGCGTCACGGTGCACCACAACCTCTTTTCGGAGATCGGCCAGCGCGCGCCGCGGGTGCGGTACGGGCAGGTGCACGTGTACGACAATCTCTATGTGGTGAAGGATCCGGCGGCCTACACGTATTCGCTGGGGGTCGGGGTCGAGTCGCGGATCTACGCGGAGAACAACTTCTTCCGGATCCCGCAGTCGGTCCCGCTGGGCGCGCTGGTCGAGTACTGGAAGGGAACGGTGCTGCACGCGACGGGAACGCTGGTCTCGGTGGGCTCGCAGCGTCCGCGCCCGGTGGATCTGCTGGCCGAGTACAACGCGGCGAACGACCCGGATCTGGGGCCGGACGTCGGGTGGACGCCGACGCTGGTGGACCGCATGGATCCGGCGTGGGCCGTGCCGGTACGGGTGCTGACCGGCGCGGGTCCCCAGGGGCGCTGAGCGCCTCCCCGTCGTTTTCTGAAAACTCCTTCCCGCGGCGACCATCCGGGCGACAGGGCCGCCGCTGCGGCGGCTGACATTGACACGCGGAACCCGGGAACCGGAGACTGAGAAAGCGCTTTCAGCACTCGCCAGGACATTTCCCGTCCAGGGATGACCAAAGGAGTGATGAGCATGTTCCCGATCTCCCGGGTGGCCCGGGCCGCGGCCGTCGCCGCGCTCGCGGTTTCCACCGTGATCGTCGGCGGCACGCCCGCCGCCGCCGCCTCGTGGCCGAACCCCAGCAGCAGCCAGGCGGTGAGCCAGACCATCAAGGTCACCAGCGGCACCTACGACGGCGGCCTCAAGCGGTTCTACGGCTCCGGCGACCTCGGCACCGGCGGCCAGGACGAGGACCAGGGCCCGATCTTCGAGCTCGCCAACGGCACCACCCTGAAGAACGTCGTCCTCGGCAACCCGGCCGCCGACGGCGTGCACTGCCTCGGCACCTGCACGCTGCTCAACGTCTGGTGGGAGGACGTCGGCGAGGACGCCGCGACCTTCAAGGGCACCTCGGCGTCGCAGACCATGACCATCGACGGCGGCGGTGCGCGCAAGGCGTCGGACAAGGTCTTCCAGCACAACGGCCCCGGCACGATGTACATCCGGAACTTCCAGGTAAACGACTTCGGCAAGCTGTACCGCTCCTGCGGCAACTGCAAGACGCAGTACAAGCGCAACGTCGTCGTCGACAACGTCACCGCGACCGTGCCCGGCAAGACGCTCGTCGGCATCAACACCAACTACGGCGACACCGCGAAGCTGACCCGGATCATCATCGTCGGCGACTCGAGCCGCAAGATCGTGCCCTGCCAGAAGTACAAGGGCGTCACCAGCGGCGAGCCGACGACGATCGGCAGCGGGCCCGACTCGACGAACTGCCTCTACACCACGGCCAACCTCACCTACCAGTAACCGTCCGGGGGTGCCGGCCGCCGTCCGGTACCCCCGGCGTCCCCGTGGAGGTGCCATGTTCACCCTGCTCATCGCTTCGGTTCTCGCCGGCGCGTCGCTCACGGCGCCCGCGTGCGCGCACCTCGTGGTGGCCGCGGACGGCTCGGCGAGCTTCGCGACCGTCCAGGCGGCGATCGACGCGGTCCCCGCCGGGGGCACGGTTTCGCTCAAGCCCGGTACCTACCGCGAGGTGATCACCGTGTCCGCGAGCAAGACCGGGATCACCTTGCGCGGCACCACCGGCAAGGCATCGGACGTCGTGATCGACTACGACAACGCCAGCGGGACCAAGAAACCCGACGGCTCGACGTACGGCACCACGGGCAGCGCGACCGCGACGATCGCCGCGAACGGCTTCACCGCGAGCGCGCTGACCTTCCGCAACTCCTTCGACCGCAAGGCCCACCCGGAGATCACCGCCACCCAGGCGGTCGCGGTGAAGACCACCGGCGACCGGATGGTCTTCGACAACGTCACGTTCCTCGGCCACCAGGACACGCTGTACGCCGACACCGCGGCGACCGGCACGATCGGCCGCCAGTACTACCGCAACTGCTCGATCAGCGGCGACGTCGACTTCCTCTTCGGGCGTGCCACCGCCGTGTTCGACCGGGCGACGATCACCGCGCTCGACCGCGGCTCCAACCCCAACGGCTACCTGACGGCGGCGAGCACCCGGCGGACCAACGCGTACGGCTTCCTGGTCGTCGGCAGCAAGGTGGTCAGCTCGGCCGCGAACGCGAGCTTCTACCTGGGCCGGCCGTGGCACCCCAGCGGGGACGTCGATGCCATCGCGCAGGTCGTCGTGCGTGAGACCGTCCTGCCCGCGGCGATCAAGCCGGCGCCGTGGACGGACATGTCGGGCTTCTCGTGGAAGGACGCCCGGTTCTTCGAATACCGCAACACCGGGCCGGGTGCGGGCACCGGCACCGACCGGCCGCAGCTGAGCGCCGCCCAGGCCGCGACGTTCACCGCGCTGCGGTACCTGGCCGGGGCGGACGGCTGGAACCCCGTCCACTGAGGACAGCGCCGCGGTGCACGACCCGGCCCGCCTTGAGGACGAGGTCCCGCGGCGGCCGGGTCACGACCGCGTGGGCGGGGGTGTCCGCCTCGACCACCACGAGGTCGGCGGAAGCGCCTTCGGTGAGGCCGTAGTTGTCGAGCCCGAGAGCGCGGGCACCACTGTAGGTGACGGCCTCCAGAGCCAGTTCGATGTCCTCGTCGCGGCGGAACGTGCTGCGGTAGGCCAGGTGCATCGCCCGCTCGAGGAGGTCGCCGCTGCCGAACGGGCTCCACAGGTCGCGGATGTCGTCGTGCCCGCACGCCACGGTCACCCCGGCGGCGCGCAGGCGCTTCAGCGGCGGGACCGGGAAGTCGAAGATCGCCGCCGTGGTGATCGTGATCCCAGCTTCCGCGAGCCCGGCCGCCAGGCGGTCCTGCGTCGCCGCGTCCGCCTGGGCGAGCGCGTACGCGTGGCTGACCGTCACCCGTCCGGCCAAGCCGGCCGCCCGGGTCCGTTCGATGATCAGCTCCAGCTCGAACACGCCGAGCGAGCCCGGGTCGTGCAGGTGCAGGTCGATCCGCACACCGTGGCGCTCGGCCAGGCCGAACACGACGTCGAGGTGGCGGACCGGGTCGCGGTCCATCCCCGCCGGGTCGATGCCGCCGACCGCGCTCACCCCGAGGCCGATCGCCCGCTCCAGCAGCTCGGCCGTCCCCGGATTGGTGAGGATGCCGCTCTGCGGGAAGGCGACCTGCTCGACGGTGATCCGGCCGGCCAGCCGCGCGGCGACGTCCCGCACGACCTCGACGCCGGTGAGCCCGGTGCCGGCGTAGACATCGGTGTGGGTGCGCACGTGCGTGGTGCCCGCCGCGGCCATCGTCTCCAGCAGCGCGGTCACGCGGGCCGGGTCGGGGAGGCCGAGCTCGGCGCGGCGGACGCGTTCGTCGGCGATGCGGTCGGCCAGCGCTGGCCCGGCCGAGTGCGGCCGCCACGGACCGCCGAAGAGCGTCTTGTCGAGGTGGCAGTGGGCTTCGACCAGGCCGGGCAGGACGAGCCGGCCGCCGAGGTCGAGGACTTCGGCGTCCCCCGGGTCGAGCCCGGGGCCGATCCTGACGACGACGCCGTCGCGGATGAGGAGGTCGGCCGGGCCGCCGGCTCTCCAGGGACGGCCGTCGCGAAGCAAGAGTCCGGGCATCGTCGCTCCTTCTCGTCGCCGCCGAGCCTGGCAGCCGGAGGCGGGCGAAGGGAAGGGCCCGGTGCGCCGCGGGGACGCACCGGGCGCCGGGTCACTTCAGATTGTTCTTGACTCCCTTGGCGGTGCCCTTGGCGTCCTGCAGCGGTTCCGGCGGCTTACCGCACAATGCCTACGTGATCGGCACCGTGGCGACGCAGAACGTCGCGCCGTTGTCGAACGTCGTCGACGCCGTGCCCCGCGCCGTGGCCGGGATCGCCAGGCCCGACGGCAGCGACGCCGGGCCGTTCGACGCCGGGCCGATCCGGGAGTACACCGTGTGCGTGCCCAGTCCGTCGGAATAGGAGATCTTCAGCGACTGGGTGCCCACGTCGCCGATGTACGGGCCCGACGTCGTGTACGCGTCGAGCGGGTGGTGGTAGCCGCCGGTGGTTTCGTACCGGAGGGTGAACGTCCCGCTGAAGGTCCCGGCATGGCAGATGCTCGTGACCTGCTTGACGGTCGCCGCCTCGGCGGGGGCCGCCACTCCCATCGCCAGCATCGCTACGAGCCCGGCTCGCACCACTGTCTTCATCTGGATCCTCGCTCTCGGTCGCCGCCATCCTGCCGGATCCCGCTTCCGTCCCGCTTCCCTCACTGGGCTGTTCGGACGAGCAGGACCGGGCACGCCGCGTGGTGCAGCAGCGCCTGGCCGGTGGAGCCGAGCAGCAGCCCGGGGAAGCCGCCGCGGCCGCGGTCGCCGACGACGACCAGCTGGGCGGCCCCGCTGCGGCCGATCAGCTCGCGCCGCGGGTGGGCGTGGACGACGACCTGCTCGACCGCGACGTCGCCGACGTCGTGGTCGTGGAGCCGTTCGCCGAGCAGCCGGCGCCCGGCCTCGGTGACGCACCGCGGGTCCGGCCGCGGCGGCGCGGCGTCCGTCCAGGCGTGCAGCACGACCAGCGGCGCGCGGCGGACGCGGGCTTCGGCGAGCGCCGCCGCGAGCACCCGGGCGCCGGCCTCGCTGCCGTCGATGCCGGTGACGACCGGGCGGCCGCCCGCATCGGGCTCGTCCCAGCTGTCGCCGCGGACGACCACGGTGTCGCAGTGCGCGTGCGTCCCGACCGCCGCGGCGACCGAGCCCGCGAGCAGGCTGGTGAGCCGGCCGTGCCCGGCGGAGCCGACGACCAGCAGGGCCGCGGTCCGTGACGCCCCGATCAGCGCCTGGGCGGCGCGGTCGGGGTCGAGCCGGGTCGCCGCGCCCGGGACCCCTTGCGCGGCGGCCAGTTCCCGCGCGGTCCGCAGCGCCCGCCGGCCGCGGGCGCGCAGCGCGTCGACCATCTCCTCCGGCGGCGGCACGACCCCGGCGGCGAGCAGGGCCGGGACGTCGAGGGCGTGCACGATCTCCAGGGGCGCGTCCCGCAGGCAGGCGGTCCGCGCGGCCCAGCGGACGGCGTCCAGGGACTCGGCCGACCCGTCCACCCCGGTGACGATCGGCGGCGCGGCTGCAGCGGTCATCCGCCGACTCTATGCCCGCCCGCGGCCGCCGCGAGCCGGTCAGCCGGGCGGGAACACGTATTTGAACGTGTTCAAAATGTTCGGTACGCTGGTCTCGGGCGGAGCGTGAAGGGGATTTCATGAAGGTCGTGCTACCCGGTGGTACCGGGCACCTGGGGCGGGTGCTGAGCCGCCGGCTGCGGGAACGCGGGGACGAGGTCGTCGTGCTCACCCGGCGGGACACCACGCCGGAACCGGGGGTGCGCCACGTCCGCTGGGACGGTCGCGCGGCCGGCCCGTGGACGGCGGAGATCGACGGCAGCGACGTCGTGCTCAACCTGGCCGGCCGGTCGGTGAACTGCCGGTACACCCGGGCGAACCTGCGGGAGATGTGGAACTCGCGCGTCGACTCGGCACGGGTCGTCGGTGGCGCGATCGAGCGCGCCGCGCGGCCGCCGCGGGTCTGGCTGCAGATGAGCACGGCGACGATCTACGCGCACCGGTACGACGCCCCGAACGACGAGACCACCGGCGTGCTCGGCGGCGGCGAGCCCGGCGTCCCCGCCTACTGGGCCTACAGCGTCGACCTCGCCCGGGCGTGGGAGCGCGAGCAGGAGGTGGCGGACACCCCGCGCACCCGCAAGGTGGCGCTGCGGACGGCGATGGTGATGAGCCAGGAGCCCGGTGGCGCGTTCGCGATGCTGCTACGGCTCACCCGGCTGGGGCTGGGCGGTCCGGTCGCGGGCGGGGCGCAGTACCTGTCCTGGATCCACGAGGACGACCTGGTCCGGGCGATCGACTTCCTCGTCGCGCGGGACGACCTGAGCGGGCCGGTGAACCTGGCGGCGCCGGAACCCCTGCCGTACCGGGACTTCCTGCGGTCACTGCGCGCGGCGGCGGGCGTCCCGTTCGGACTGCCGGCGACGCGGTGGATGGCCGAGCTCGGGGCGTTCGCGCTGCGCAGCGACACCGAACTGCTGCTCAAGAGCCGACGCGTGGTGCCGGGCCGCCTCCTGGACGCGGGGTTCGCCTTCGAGCATCCCGAATGGCCGCCGGCGGCCGCCGACCTGCTGGGCCGTCCACTGAGGACGGTCAGCTGAGGGAGTCGTTGTCCCGCAGCCTTCTCAGCATCAACGCGAGGTGCAGCCGGAACCGGCCCGCGGGGGAGTCGACCTCGAAGCCGAGGACGGCTTCGGCGCGGGCCAGCCGGGCCGGCATCGTGCTGTGGTGGCGGTGCAGCACCGCCGCGGCCTTGCGAGCCGAGCCGGTCGCGCACAGCGCGTCGAGCGCGGCCAGGGTGTCCTCACCGTGGGCCTCGGCCGCGAGCCGGTCGAGCGCGCGAACGTCCGGCAGCTCGGCGACGTCCGGCCCGCCGAGCTTGCCGGCGAGCGCGGCGAGGCTGCCGAGCCGGTCCCACCACACCACCGGCTCGGTGGCCGAGGTGAACCGCAGCGCCGTCCGGGCGGCGGCCCAGGAGCGGGCCGCGTCGATCGCCGGCAGCTCCGGGCCGACGCCCGCCCGGCCGCCGTCCGGCAGCGGGCCGGGCACCGCGTCGACCAGGACCGCACGCACGCCGCCCAGCTGCGCGGCACGCCCGGCGAGCCCGTCGACGCCGGTGCCCGCCAGCACGCGCAGCCGGGCCGCCGGGGCGATCCCCAGCAGGTGCAGGGCCCGCGAACGCTCGGCCGTGCCGGCGTCCCCGGACAGCACCAGCTCGACCAGCGCCGGGTCGCCGAGCTCGGGCCGGGGCACGCCGCCCTGCTCCAGCAGGATCGCGGTGGCGATCGCGAACCGCTCCAGCAGCATGTCGTCGAGCGGGACCGGCGCGCCGCCGCGAGCCACCCACACCTCGACGCCGCCCTCGAGCCGGCGGACGGCCGCTCCCGCGGGCGCCGTCCCGGGGGTGGTGACGTCCTCGCCCGGTTCCGCGCGCAGCGACATCCCCCGGCCGGGCGCGTGCACGCCGACCCGGCAGCCGGCGAGCTCGGCCGTGCTGCGCACCAGCGCGTCCAGGCCGGCGCGCCCGGTGATCAGGCGGTCGAAGAACCCGATCACCCGCACGGCGTTCTCGGCGTCGGCGTCGAGCCCGGACAGCCGCAGCAGCAGCCCCTTCATGCCGTCACGATAGGCGCGCCCGCCGCCGGATGGCGAGCTCCGGCCCGGCAACGCCCGCCGCGTGGCGGTGGCCGGGGAAGCACACCGCGGCCCAAGATCGGGTCATGACCTACGCGATCGATCCCGAGCTGCTGCCCTGGCTGGACATGCTGCCGGGCGTGACCCTGACCGACTACGAAGCCCTGGTCGCCGCGCGCACCTCGATGGGGCAGCTGGGCGAGGTCCTCCCGGCCTACGAGCCGGTGAACCCGGTCGACGTCCGCGACACGGCGGTGCCCGGGCCGTCGGACGCGCCGGACGTCCCGGTGCGCGTCTACGCCCCGGCGAACCGCACCGGCGCGGTGCCCGGCCTGCTCTACCTCCACGGCGGCGGGTTCGTCCTCGGCGACCTGGACATGTTCCACGCGTCGCTGCTCCGGCTGGTCGACGAGCTGGGCATCGTGATCGTGTCGGTGGACTACCGGCTGGCGCCCGAGCACCCGTTCCCGGCGCCGGTCGAGGACTGCTACGCGGCCCTGCAGTGGGTCGAGGCCAAGGCCGCGGAGCTGGGCATCGACCCGGCCCGGCTCGGCGTGGGCGGCGAGAGCGCCGGCGGCGGCCTCTCGGCGGCGGTGGCGCTGCTGGCCCGCGACCGCGGCGGCCCGGCGCTGTGCTTCCAGTACCTGGGGATCCCGGAGGTGGACGACCGCCTGGACACGCCGTCGATGCGCGCGTACACCGACACACCACTGTGGAACCAGCCGAACGCCGTGTTCAGCTGGACCAGCTACCTCGGCACCGAACCCGGCGGCGACGGCGTCTCGCCGTACGCCGCACCGGCCCGGGCGGCGGACCTCGCCGGGCTGCCGCCCGCGTTCGTCACGACGTGCCAGTTCGACCCGTTGCGGGACGAGGGGATCCAGTACGCGCAACGTCTCGCGCACGCGGGCGTGGCGACCGAGCTGCGGCACTACCCGGGCACGTTCCACGGCTCGGGGATGGTGGAGACGGCGGCGATCTCGCGCCGGATGTTCGCCGACGAGGTCGACGCGCTGCGCCGCGGCCTGCGGGTGAGCTAGCCGCGGGGAAGCCCAGCCACCAGGGCTTTCCCGAATGCGACCGCCGCGTCGCAGGCCCCGCCGCCCGTCTTCGACGCGAAGATCCGGACGTGCTCGGACTCCTGCGCGTCGAGCGGGCGGTGGTTCCACGACAGCGCGCAGCTGCCGTCGAGTTCGCGGCGGGTGCCGGGCACCCCGCCGAGGTCGACCGGGGAGCCTTCGTCCGGCACCCCGGTCGGCATCTTCTCGAAGGTCAGCCGCAGGGACGTCGTCGCGGTCCACTCGCACTCGCGCACGCGGTTCAGCTTGGTCTCGCGGACGGGCCCGATCGCCCGCGCCACCGCGGCCCGGTCGAGCACGGCGCACGGGTCCAGCGCGAGGAGCGTCCCGGGCGCCAGGGTGTAGCCGTTGCCGCCGCCGTGGAGCCGGTCCAGGAGCTTGCCCAGCGTGGTCTTCGCGAGGGCGCACGTCTCGGCGAGCGCGGTCACGCCCAGCTCCGGCTGTGCGGGCACCTGGACGCTCGCGTCGCACGTACCGCCGCTGATCTCGGTGAACAGCACCTGCCTGCCGTCCAGGTCTTCGGTCGGACGGCCGCCTTCGACGTAGATCTGGTCGCCGAGCTTGACCGAGATCTTCCCGCCCGAGCGGGACTGGTACGTGCAGCGGTCGAGCTGTCCGGTGTCCGGGTCGGCCTGGAGCTTGCCCGCCTCCGGGACGGTGACGTCGTCGAGCACCCGGCACGGATCGGCGCGGCGCAGGGTGTCCAGGCTCGTCGGGTCCAGGTTCGCGCCGGCCGTCGCGGGGTCGGCGCCCGCCTTGAAGGCCGCCACGGCGATCAGGCTGCCCGCGGCGAGCGCGCAGACGGCGGCCAGCGCCGTGACGACCGGCAGCCAGCGACGGCGTTTCGGCGGTGCGGGAAGCGGGGGCGGGGCCGGCCAGGACAGCGCGGTGCGGACCGCGGCGTCCTGGGTCCCGATCAGGTCGTGCACGGCCGGCGGCCACGGCCGGGTCCCGGGCGGGACCGGGCCGAGGAAGTCGAGGATCCGCTGCGGCGTCGGCCGCCGCGCCGGGTCCTTGGCCAGGCACGGCTCGACGAGCGCGCGGATCTCGGGCGGCACGGCGGCCAGGTCGGGGACGGCGTGGACGACGTTGTAGAGCATCTGCGCCGTCGTCGAACCGGGGAACGGGGCGTGCCCGGTCGCCGCCATCACCAGCAGGCCGCCGAGGGAGAAGACGTCGCTCGCCGGGGTCAGCGGGCGGCTTTCGGCCTGCTCGGGCGACATGAACGCGGGGGAGCCGACGATGCCGCCGGTGCCCGTGAGGTCCGAGCCGCCTTCGGTGGCGCGCGCGATGCCGAAGTCGATCACCCGCGGGCCGTCGCCGGTCAGCAGCACGTTGCCGGGCTTGAGGTCGCGGTGGATCAGGCCGACGCGGTGGATCTCGATCAACGCGGTCGCGAGCCCGACGGCGAGCCGGCGCACCGCGTCGACCGGCAGCGGCCCGGTGGCTTCGACGGCCTCCTTCAGCGACGGCCCGGTGACGAACACCGAAGCCAGCCACGGGGTCTCGGCGTCGGGGTCGGCATCCATCACCGCGGCGGTGAAGGCCCCGGAAACCCGTTGCGACGCCTGGACTTCCTGTCGGAAGCGGGTGCGGAAACGGGCGTTGTGCGCGAACTCCGGGTGGACCTGCTTGAGCGCGACGAGCCGGCCGTCCGGTGCCACGCCGAGCAGGACGCGGCCCATCCCGCCCTCGCCGAGCGCGGCGACCAGGCGGTACTTCCCGGCCTGCCGGGCGTCGCCGGCTTCGAGCGGCTTCACGGTTTCGGCAATCCGGGCCGGACCGCCTTGGCGAAGTCCTGCGCCTGACGGCAGATCTCGGCGTCGGGGAGCGTGCTGGCGGAGGTGCGGAAATCGACGACGACGTTCTCCGAGAAGTCTTCTTCGAGCGGGCGGTGCTGCCAGGTCAGGCTGCAGAACCCGGTCGCGGGGTTGGACCGTTTGGTGGTGAAGTACGCGGTGACCCCGCCGAGGTCGACGGTCCCGGCCGAGTCGTAGTAGGAGTCCTTGGACTGCGTGGGCCGGGTACCGCGCTCGAGCGACACCACGACCTCACCACCGACCTGCCAGTGGCATTCGTGCAGCCCGCCGGGTTCGACCTTGGTGACCGGGCCGACGATCCGCTGCGCGGTGGCGGTGTCGACCAGGCCGCACGGGTCCACCGGCGCGAGTCCTCCTTGCGCGGCGGGCGAACCGGCGCTTCCGGCGCGAAGGCGTTTCACGGCTTCGGTGAGCGCGGCCTTGGCCGAGTCGCAGGGCTTGGCGAACGGCTTGGCCGCCTGGCTCGCTTCGACGCCGATCGTCGCGTCCGGCCGGTCCACGATCGGCACGGACGCGGTGCAGCCGCCCGCTTGCTCGTCGAGGCTGAGCGGGAAGCCGTCGAGCTCCCCGGAAGCGGTGCCCTTGGCGGTCACCGGGCCGCCGACGGTCAGCTCCAGCCACTGGCCCTGCGGGGTCTCGTAGACGCACTCGAAGAAGTGCACGTCGATCTTGGGGGTGAGCGTCCCGGTCCCGGGCACCGACGGCAGCACCTGGCACAGGTCGGCGCCGCGCAGCTTGTCGGGGCCCAGCGGGTCCGGGTTCGGCGCGGGCTTCGTCGTGACCGCCGGCGCGGCGGAGGTGCTCGCCGGGGCGGCGGTCGCGCCGTCGTCGCCGCTGGTCAGGGTGACTGCGGTGATCGCGCCGGCCGCGACGACGACGGCCGCGGTGGCGGCGAGCGCGATCCGGGGGCCCTTGCGCGTGGGCTTCTTGGCGACGACGGCCGCGACCTCGGCCTGGCGCCGGGCGATCAGCGTGTGCACGGCCGGCGGCCAGGGGCGCTGGACCGGCGGCAGGGGACCGAGCAGGTCCAGGACCTGGGCGGGCGACGGCCGCCGGGCGGGGTCCTTGGCGAGGCAGGGCTCGGCGACGGCGCGGACCTCGGGCGGCAGGAAGCGCAGGTCCGGATGCGTGTGGACGACGTTGTAGAGCGACTGCGGGCCCGACGCCCCGGCGAACGGACTGTGCCCGGTGGCGGCCAGCACCAGGAGGGCGCCGAGGGAGAAGACGTCGCTCGCCGGGGTCAGCGGCCGCCCGTCGGCCTGCTCCGGCGACATGAACGCCGGCGACCCGAGGATGACGCCGGTGTGGGTGAGGTCGGTGCCGCCCTCGGCGGCGCGGGCGATGCCGAAGTCGATGACGCGGGGGCCGTCGTCGGCGAGCAGGACGTTGGCGGGCTTGAGGTCCCGGTGCACGAGCCCGGCCCGGTGGATCCCGATGAGCGCGGACGCCAGCCCGGCCGCGAGGTGCCGGACCGCGGCGACGGGCAGGGGCCCGGTCGCGTCGACGGCTTCCTGCAGCGAGGGCCCGGCGACGAACACCGAAGCGAGCCACGGCGTCGGCGCGTGCGCGTCGGCGTCCATCACGGCGGCGGTGTAGGCACCGGAGACGAGCCGCGAGACCTCGACCTCGCGCCGGAACCGTTCACGGAACCCGGGATCGTGCGCGAATCCCCGGTGCACCTGCTTGACGGCGGCCAGCCGCCCGTCGGGGGCGACCCCGAGCAGCACCCGGCCCATCCCGCCCTCACCGACCGCGGCGAGCAGCCGGTACCGCCCGGCCTGCGCCGGCTCACCCCGCCCCAACGGCTCCACACCCACCTCCGCGGGCGATCGTAGAGCGTGCGGCGCGGCCGGCGACGGGGAATGGCCTGATCCGGCCCGGTGTGGCGGTCTGGTACCGGAGCCGGCGCGCCGCGAGCGCGGCGCGCCGGCTCTCGGTCAGGCCACGACGTCGGTGACCGTGTCCTTGACGACCTGCCACCGGCCGTGGTCGCGCACCAGCGTCAGGCTGATCGTGTAGTGCCGGTCGATGCCGTGGGACGGCTCGAGGTAGTGCGCGTCGAGGATCGCGAAGCCCATCTGGCAGTTCTCGACCACGGTGTGCACCACCGTCCAGGGCATCGAGTACTCGTACGGCACCGTGAACTGCTTCTCCAGTACCGGGATCACGTTCGCTTCCCAGCCGATGTACAGGTCGCCGCGGCGACCGACCGTGACCATGTCGCGGTGGATGATCGCGCTGTAGCGGGCGGCGTCGCGCTTGTTGTAGCTGTCCATGTCCTCCCACACGGCGTGGTCGAACGCCCGCCGGCAGTCCTGTCCACCCTGTCCACCCTGTCCGCCGCCCTGTTCCCCGGCCGAAGCCGCGACCGGGGTGGCGACCGCCGCCGCGGCCAGCGTCGTCCCCAGCACCACGTAAGCCCACTTGCGCATCCGGATTCCCTTCTTCGTGTCCGGCCGGGACGCTGCCGGGACGGCGCATCACAGCTGCATCACTTCCGCACCGGCGCCGCTCGGGGGCCCGTTACCCTCGCTGGCGGGGTGAGTCATGGAGTTCCGCGTCCTGGGTCCGGTGCGAGTGCTCGTCGACGGCCGGCCGATCGGGCCGTCCGGGCCACGGCAGGAACGCATCCTGGCGGCGCTGCTGCTCGGCGCCGGCCGGGTGGTGCCGGTGGCCCGGCTGGTCGACGTCGTCTGGGACGGGGAGCCGCCGGCGACGGCGGTGCGGCAGGTCCGCAACCTCACCACGGCTCTGCGCCGGGCCCTCGTCGCGGCCGGCGCCGCCCCCGACGTCCTCACCGCGGACGGACCCGGGTTCACGCTGCGGCCGGGCGCGTTCGACCTCGACGCGTTCGAGGAGCTCGCCGGGCGCGGCGAGCTCCGGGAGGCGCTGGCCCGCTGGCGGGGTCCGGCGCTGGCCGGGGTGGACAGCGCCGCGCTGCGGCCGGACGCCGAGCGCCTGGCGGAGCGTCGGCTGGCCGTGCTGGAGCAGTGCCTGGCCGCCGAGGTCGACGGCGAAGACGGCGAGGACGGCGACGCGATCGCGGAGCTGACCGCGCTGGTCGCCGAGCACCCGCTGCGCGAAGGCCTGGTCGGGCTGCTCATGCGGGCCCTGCACCGGGCGGGGCGGCAGGCCGACGCGCTCACCGCTTACCAACGCGCGAAGCGGCGGCTGGCCGACGAGCTCGGGATCGACCCGGGCGCGCCGCTGCGGGCGCTCCACGAACAGCTCCTGCGCGAGGAACCCGCGTCCGGTCGCGGCTTCCTGCCGTACGACGTGCCGGACTTCACCGGCCGCGCCGCCGGGCTCGCCCGCGCGCTCGAGGCGCTGCGCGCCGGCCGGCCGGTCGTGGTCGACGGGATGGCCGGGGTCGGGAAGACGGCGTTCGCGGTCCGCGTCGCGCACCGGGCCGCCGGGGAGTTCCCGGACGGCCAGCTGTTCGTGGACCTGCACGGCCACACGCCGGGCCGCGACCCGCTCCCGGCCGAAGCCGCGCTCGCGGCCCTGCTGCTGCAGACCGGCGTCCCGGCGAGCCGCCAGCCGGACGGGCTCGACGAGCGCGCCGCGCTCTGGCGGTCGCGCCTCACCGGGCGCCGGCTGCTCGTCGTCCTCGACAACGCCGCGGACGCCGCGCAGGTCGTGCCGTTGCTGCCCGGCGACCGGGGCGTCGGGGTCCTGGTGACCGGCCGGCGGCGGGTCGCCGAGGTCGACGGCTCGGTCGCGCTGTGCCTGGACGTGCTGCCGCCGCCGGAGGCCGAGGCCCTGTTCACGGCCGCGGCCGGCGGCCGGTCCGGCGCGGGGGTCGCCCGGCTGTGCGGGTACCTGCCGCTCGCGCTGCGGATCGCCGCCGCCCGGCTCCAGGCGCGTCCACTGTGGACGGTGGACGACCTGGTGACGCGGCTCGGCTCGGAGCGGCGGCGGCTGGGGGAGCTGCGCGCGGGCGGGCGGGACGTCGCGGCGGCGTTCGCGCTGTCCTACCGGGACCTCACGCCGGTGCAGCGGCGGATGTTCCGGGTGCTGGGGTGCCACCCGGGCGGCGACTTCGCGCTACCCGCGGCGGCCGCGCTGTACGGCACCGGCGTGGCCGAGGCCGAGCGGCTGCTGGAAGACCTGCTCGACGCCCACCTGCTCCGGCAGCCGGCCCCGGACCGCTACGGGTTCCACGACCTCATCGCCGAGCACGCGCGGGAGGTGGCGGACCCCGGGGAAGCCGTGGCGGCGCTGGACCGGCTGCTGGAGCACTACCGCGACGGCGACTTCTCGTTCGCCGCCGAACGCGCGAACCTCGTCGCCGTCACCGCGCTCGACGCGGGCCGCGACGACCACGCCTGGCGCATCGCCGACCGCGCGGTGGCCGCCCTGCGCGAACAGGGGCACCGCGACGAGCTGACGGCGCTGGCCCGCGCGGGAGTCCGGGCCGCGGACCGGCTGGGCGACCCGGAGGCCCGGCAGCTGAGCCTGGCGAACCTGACGATCGCGCACTGGGAAACCGGGCGGCTCACCGAGGCGGCCGCCGCCGCGGCGGAGCGGCTGCGCCTGGTCCGCGCGTCCGGCGACCGCGCGGCCGAAGCCTCGGCGCTCGCCCGGCTGGGCGCGGTGCACGGCATGCTCGGCCGCTACCCCGACGCGGTCCGGCTGTACCGGCAGGCGCTGACGCTGGCCCGCGAGACGGGGAGCCACGCCGTCGCCGCCCTGGTCTGGTCGAACCTCAGCAACGCCCAGGAGGTGCTCGGGTCGTTCGAAGACGCCCTGACGTCGGCGTCGCGCGCCCGCGCGATCCGCGACGAGCTCGGTGACGGGGACGGCGCGATCCTGGCGGCGGCCCAGCAGGGTCTGGTGCTCGCCCGGCTCGACCGGCCCGTCGAAGCCCTCGAGGTGGCGGAGAAGGCGGTGCGCGCGGCGGTCGAGCGGGGGTACGCGTTCGGGGAGGCGTGGAGCCGGATCGACGGCGCGGAGGTGCTGCTGGCGGCCGGGTGCCCGGAACGGGCGCACGACCACGCCGAGCGCGCGTGCGCGATCCTGGCGCGGCTCAACCACCCGCTGCTGCTGGCCATGGCGGCCAACAGCCTCGGCTCGGCCGCCCGGGCGCTCGGCGACCCGGCGGCGGCGGTGACGGCGCACACCTCGGCGCTGACGACGGCGCGCCGGATCGGCTACCGCGCGCAGGAGGCGCGGGCCCTGACCGGCCTCGGTTCGGCGCACGCCGAGCTGGGGGAGAGCGCCGAGGCGCGGCGGCTGCTGCGGGCGGGCCGCGCACTGTACGACGAGATGGGGCTGCCGGTCCCGGGCGGGCGAGTCCCGGTCAGCCGGCCGGGGTGACGTCGATCAGCACCTTCCCGGTCGCACCCTCCTCGGACGCGATGTGGGCCTTCGCGGTGTCTTCCAACGAGAAGCGGTGCACCGGCACACCACGGTCCTCGCCGAGCCGCAACGCACCGTCGGCCAGCGCCGCCGAGACGTCTTCGGCGCCGGCGCGCAGCTTGTCCGCCCCCACCGTGTAGAGCACGAGGAACTGGTACCGCGCGTTCAGCCACAGGTTCGCCCCGAAGTCGAGGCTGACCGTGCCGGTACCGCGGTCGTCGCCGTAGACCGCGACCGTGCCGCGCGGGCGCAGGACCTCGCCGTGCAGCCCGGCGTTGACCCCGGCCGCGACCTCGACGACCAGGTCGACGCCGTCCGGTGCGACCTCGCGGATCCGGGCGGCGAGCTCCGGGTCGGGGTAGCGCAGCACGTGCTGCGCCCCGGCGGCGCGGGCGAGCGCGGCCTTCTCGTCGCTGCTGACCGTCGCGACGATCGTCGCCCCGGCCCAGCGGCCGAGCTGGATCGTGGCGTTGCCGACCGCGCCGGCGCCGCCGCTGACCAGCACCGTCTTGCCGTCGAGGGCGCCGGGGGAGAGCCGGGCGGGCCCGTCTTCGGCGACGGTGAGCGCGCGGTGCGCGGTCAGCCCGGGGACGCCGAACCCGGCGCCCTCGTCGAACCCGGCGCCATCGGGCAGCCGGACCAGCTTCGCGGCCGGGAGCACCGTGTACTCCTGCGCGGTGCCGGCCGCCGGGCCGTGGGTGCCCGCGAGGATCAGCCACACGCGGTCGCCGGGGGCGAACCCGGTGACGTCCGGGCCCACCGCGTCGACGACCCCGGCCCCGTCCTGGTTGGGGACGGTGTCGGGCGTCTCGGTGCCGGCTTCCGCGCCGCGGCCGAGCCGGGCCTTCCAGTCGGTCGGGTTGACCGCGGACACGACGACCCGGACGCGGACCTCGCCGGGCCCCGGGTCCGTGACGGCCCGCTCGGACAGCGACAGCACTTCGGGTCCGCCGTGCCGGCGGTAGACGACTGCTTTCATGCCGGGTGCAATCCCGCGGCACCCCCGGGTATTCCCGGGGCCGGCGGAAATGAGGTGACGGTGCACCCGCAGCGTGCGCCGCCCGATTGTTCGTCGGCGAGCGAAAACGGCCGGAAAAAGGACGCCGTGCGGGTGATCCCCCGGCCGGGCGATTTTCGGTGCTGCCCGAGCGAAATCGGCCGCCGTCGCAGAAACTGGGCGCGTGGGAGAGGAAAAGCGCGGCCCGGGGGACGAACGGCCGAAGCGCGACGAGGGGGAACCGACGCCGATCTTCGACGCGGTGTTCAGCGCCACGCGCGCGCGGGCCACCGCGAAGAATCCGCCGGGGGAGCCGGAGAAAACGGGACGCTGAATCGCTTTCGGCGGGGGAGGGAACGGCGTGCGCGAGGGGTGGGCGTGGCGCGGCTTGGCCGTGACGTACGCGGTGGTGTCGGCGGCCCAGGCCTACCTCGCGGCGGCGACGGGTGTCGCGTGGGCGGCGGCCCTGGCGGCGCTGTTCCTGGCGGCGGCGATCGCGTGCGGCTTCGCCGCCCGCTGACCTGAGGCAGTTTGATGGACGTCCGCAGTGAACATGTAGCATGTCGCCTGCACGTGCATCTGCAGACGAGGAGTGGACCGTGGCCGGCGTGGTGAACAGCATGATCGCCGCCGAGCATGCGGCGGGCGCCACGATCTCGGAGCTGGCCGAGCGCTGGGGCATCGACCCGCGCCAGGTGCTCGAGCGCCTGGCTGCGACTGCCGGTTCCTGACGGTCTGCGCGGCCGCCCTCAGATCGCGCGTTCCCCCTTGCCGAGGACGACGATCCCGCCTTCGCTCACGTGGTAGTGCCCCCGGTCCCGGGCCAGGTCGACACCGATGTGCGCCCCCGGCGGCACGACGACGTTCTTGTCGAGGATCGCCCGCCGCACCACCGCGCCGCGGCCCACGCGGGCGCCGTCCAGGAGCACCGAGCCCTGCACCACCGCGCCCTGCTCCACGAGCACGTCCGGCGAGAGCACCGAGTCCACGACCTGCGCGCCCGAGATGATGCAGCCGTTGCTGACGATCGACTGGTTCGCCGAGCCGCCTTCGACGAACTTCGCCGCCGCGCGCTGGCCCGGGTGGGCCAGGATCGGCCACTTCCGGTTGTAGAGGTTGAAGATCGGGTGCGTCGAGATCAGGTCCGTGTGCGCGTCGTAGTAGCTGTCGATCGACCCGACGTCGCGCCAGTAGCCGTGGTCGCGTTCGGTCTCTCCGGGCACGACGTTGCCGCTGAAGTCGTAGACCGCGGCCTCACCGGACTTCACCAGCGCCGGGATGATGTCGCGGCCCATGTCGTGGTGGGACGCGGCGTTCTCGGCGTCGGCGTGCAGCGTCTCCAGCATCACCTTCGTCGTGAAGATGTAGTTGCCCATCGACACGAACGACTCCTCGGGGGAGTCCGGCAGGCCCGGCGGGTCGGCGGGCTTCTCCAGGAACGCGTCGATCATCAGGCCGTCGGTGGTCCGGATGACGCCGAACGAGCTCGCTTCGGCGCGGGGCACCCGGATCCCGGCGACCGTCACGCCGGCGCCGGAGGAGATGTGGGTCTCCAGCATCTGCCGGGGATCCATCCGGTAGATGTTGTCCGCGCCGAACACCGCGATGTACTCGGGGTCCTCGTCGTAGACCAGATTGAGGCTCTGGTGGATCGCGTCGGCGCTGCCCTGGTACCAGCGCGGGCCCAGCCGCTGCTGCGCCGGCACCGGCGTGACGTACTCGCCGGTGAGCGCCGAGAGCCGCCACGTCGTCGAGATGTGCCGGTCGAGCGAGTGCGACTTGTACTGCGTCAGCACGCACAAGCGCCGAATGCCGCCGTGCACCAGGTTCGACAGCACGAAGTCGACCAGCCGGTGCACGCCGCCGAACGGGACCGCGGGTTTCGCGCGGTCCGCGGTGAGCGGCATCAGCCGTTTGCCTTCGCCACCCGCGAGCACGATGCCCAGAACGTCGGCTCCAGTGTTCACGAAGACCTCCCGCACGCGTCGTAGAGGGCGACCGTCTGCTCGGCGATCGCCTTCCAGCCGAACTCGCCGACCGCGCGCTCGCGGCCGGCCGTACCCATCGCGGCGGCCCGGTCCGGGTCGCCCACCAGCTCGTTGAGGGCCGCGCCCAGCCGCGCCTCGTACCCGGCGGCGTCCGCCTCGTCGTAGTGCACGAGCAGGCCGGTCCGGCCGTCGTCGACGACCTCCGGGATCCCGCCGACGTCGCTGGCGACCACGGCGGTACCGCACGCCGCGGCTTCCAGGTTCACGATGCCGAGAGGCTCGTAGACCGACGGGCAGGCGAACACCGCGGCGTGGGTGAGCAGCTGCACGACTTCGGGGCGCGGCAGCATCTCCGGGATCCACCGCACGCCGGTGCGCGTCCGCTCCAGGTCGGCGACCAGGCCGCGGAACTCCGCGTCCAGCTCCGGGGTGTCCGCGCCGCCCGCGCACAGCACCAGCTGGGTGCCGGGGTCGAGCGCGGCACCGGCACGGACCAGGTGCGGGACACCCTTCTGGCGGGTGATCCGGCCGACGAACAGCACGTACGGCCGGTCCGGGTCGATGCCGTGCTTCGCGAGGACGTCGGTGCCCGGGTCGGGCCGGTAGAGCGCGGTGTCGATGCCGTTGTGGATCACGTGGACGCGCTCGGGCGGCACAGCCGGGTACGCGGTGAGCACGTCCTGGCGCATGCCGCCGCTGACCGCGACGATCGCGTCGGCCGACTCGTAGGCCTCGCGCTCGATCCACGACGAGACGCGGTAGCCGCCGCCGAGCTGCTCGGCCTTCCACGGCCGCAGCGGCTCCAGCGAGTGCGCGGTGACGACGTGCGGGATGCCGTGGGTCATTTTCGCCAGGTGGCCGGCCAGGTTCGCGTACCAGGTGTGGCTGTGCGCCAGGTCGTGGCCTTCGACGGCGTTCGCCATCGACACGGCGATGTCCATCGTCGTGAACGCGGGCTGGCGGTAGCCGTGCGGGTCGGTGTGCCCGGTGGCGTCGGGCCGGTCCGCGCCCCAGCAGTGCACGTCGAGGTCGACCAGCGGCCGCAACTCCCGGGCGAGGAACTCCACGTGAACTCCGGCGCCGCCGTAGACCTCCGGCGGGTATTCCCGGGTGAGCAGGCCGACCTTCATGCCGAAACCCTATGGCCTTCCCGGCCTGTGGCGCAGTCTGGCGTCCAGGGGAATCTTCGGAGTTTTCGGTCACTGCTCAGATGAGCGCGAAGATCACGGCTCCCGGCCGAGGGTGAAGTGGCCGACGCCCTTCGCCGCCGACTGGACCTGCCAGCTGTCCGGTCCGGTCGCCGGGCCCGTGGCGTACTGCAGCCGGTAGTCCGGTTTGCGCGGGGTGATCGAGCGGTCCAGCCAGTGGTAGTTCACCCGCAGCGCGAGGCTCATGAGCGGGTTCGCCGTCGCGATCCGCTTCTCGACCAGCTCCTTCGCGTGGCCGCGGTCGGAGAACTCGTCGATGATCGCGCACTCGCAGTAGTACGCGAGGGTGCCGATCTCCCCGGGACTGGCCACGCTCGCGCCGTCGAGCCGCGCGCCCAGCTCCGTGCCGACCCGCGCGTAGTCCTGCGCGCTGGCCCAGTTCCCGAAGATGACCGGGGACTTCCAGGGCAGGCCCTGCGCGGCGTCGACGGTCGCCGCGCTCAGCACCAGTACCCCGGTGACCCCCAAGGCCAGCAGCGGGGGACCGGTGCGCAGCGCCGTCCGTTCGCGCGCCTGGCCGAACCAGGCACCGAAGGCCGCGACGGCGAACGAGGCCACCGTGGTCGTCGGAGCCACGTAGTACCAGTGGAACGGGCCGACGCCGATGAACGAGTAGGCGACGAAGTAGAGGACCCCGCCGGCCCCCAGCGCCGCCACCGGGCCGAGTGCCGGGAACTCCGGCCACCGCACCGCGAACCGCGCCGTGGCCCACACGGCGAGCGCGACCACGCCGAGCAGCGCCGGGACGAACGTCACCAGCACGGTGACCGGGTAGCCGAGGTAGTACATGACCGGCCCGGTGCTGTAGGTCCACGGCGCGAACAGCCCCACCTGCGTCTGCTTGATCGCCAGCGTGTCGGGCACGAACGAGCCGAAGGCGAACCAGCTCACGACGAACCACGGCGCGGCGACCAGCACCGCCCAGCCGGCGGCGAGCGGGAGCCGGCGGCGGATCGCGGGCGCGCTGAGCGCGATCACCACCACGAACACGACCAGGTCGAGCCGGGTGAGGACGGTGAAGCCGGCGGCGACACCGAACAGGACCGGCCGTTCTTCGAGCGCGAAGACCGTCAGAACCAGCAGGACCGCCGGGATCAACAGGACCTCGAGACCGATCGCGGACAGCACGAACGGGTTGAGCAGCACGAGCGTGACGCCGAGGACACCGGCCGCGGCCGGCAGCGCCAGCTTGCGGCCGATTCGCAGCCACGCCCAGCCGAGCGCGGCCCCGCACAGCACGGTGAGGATCCCGAGCGCGACGACCGGGTGCGGATCGCCGGTCACCCGCGTCACCAGGGTCAGCGCGGCGAGGAGCAGGACGTTCAGCGGCGAGGTCGCGGAGTTCGCCGGCGAGCCCGGGATCAGGCCCCATTCGCCGTGGAGGGCGAGGTTCTTCGCGTAGGCGAGGGTGATGTAGCCGTCGTCGGTCAGGCTGCCCCGCACCACGAGGAAGACGACGGCGCCCAGCACCGCCCCGAAGACCGGCAGCCACCGGCCGGGCGCGTTCGTGTGTTTCGCGGTCGTTGGTTCCGCGTCCGTTACCGCAAGCACCTGCCCACCTCGCGGAACGACTGCCCGCTGTCCGACTGCCATGGCCCGGCACCGTACCGACGACGCGTTACCGGGGTGCTACACCCGGGTCACGTCCGCCGCCCCCGCCAGGGTTCACACGATGGTGTCACGGCCCGGCCGGGTTCGCACGGTGACTCCACTGTGGACGACGCTCAGCGGGTCCGCCGGCGGGTCGTGACCAGGACAAGCGCGGTGCCGCCGGTCAGGAGCAAGGCGCCGAGGCCGAGGAGCGGGCCGGCGTCGGTTCCGGTGTCCGGCAGGCCGCCGCTGCCGCCCGGGGTGTCCGGTACGGGTGCCGGGGTGGCCGAACTCGTCGATGTCGATGTCGACGTCGTGGTGGAGGTGGCCGGGCCAGTCGTGGACGGCTCCGTCGTGGACGGCTCGGTCGTGGTGGTCGGGTTCGTCGTGGCCGGCGAGGTGGTCGTGGGGGCCGTCGTCGTGCTGGTGGACGGCGTGGTCGTTGTGGGGGTCGTCGTGCTGGTAGCCGGCGTGGACGGCGTCGTCGGCGTCGTGGTGGTCGGTTCGGGCTCTTCCCGGCACGACGGCAGGTCGCCGGTGAACGGGTACGCGTGGAACTCCTGGCCGCTGCCCGGCTCGCCACTCGAGCCGTGGACGAGGTTCCCCGCGGTGAAGAAGCGCCCGTTGGTGCCGGGCAGCGTCACGGTCGTCGTCCCGGCCGGGTTCCCGGCGAGCACGCTGCCCTGGAACATGCCGCTGCCGGTGAGCCGGACCGTGGTCGCGGCCGGGAAGTTCCACAGCAGGCGCGGGCGCAGCTTGTTCAGCGGGTCGTTGTCGTCGAGGGTGCCGCTGTAGGTGTTGATCGTCCGGACCGCGCCGGTGAGGTTGACCAGTACGGTCGCGCCGGCGGGGATCCCGGTGAACACGATGCCCTGGGCGCCGCCGGTCGCCCCGGCGATGTCCTGGGTGACGGTGAAGACCTGCAGCGCCGACTTCCCGTCGCCGGTGAAGAGCGTCTGGTAGTTCTGGTTCTGCACGGTCCCGGTGACCGCGGTCGTGGCGTAGCACTCGCTCGCGGCGGTGAGCTCGGCCGCCAGCCCCGCGTAGGGCTTCATCGCGGCGGCGTCCTGGACGAGCTTGCCGAGCACGGTGCCGGTGACCGTCCCGGCGTGGCGGACCACGCCGCCGCCCGAGTCGCCCACGGCGTCGAGCCGCTGGCTGTCGGCGACTGTGAGGTTCCCGCCGACGGTCAGGAAGTCGGCGCCGTCCGGCGGCGGCACCCGGGAGCCGACCCCGGCGACGCCGACGTTGTAGATCGACGAACCGGACGTCTTCCGCAGCGTGAAGTCCCCGCCGACGACCACCCGGCCCTCCGCCTCGGCGGCGCTCCCGGTGACGCGCATGCTGCCGCCGGCGAAGACGTTGACACCGTTGTCACGCCCGGCGAACGCGCCGTTGCCGACCGGGGGGTGGGGGTCGGGGCACGTGCCGGGCACGCACGGCCCGAGGCCGCCGGGCAGCGGGTCGGCGTGCGCGGACCGCACCACCGGCACCGAAAGCAGCACGAGCCCGCAGGCCGCCAGCGCCGCCAGGGCGGCATGGGTCACGCGCACGGGACCTCCCCTGTCCACTGTGGACTCGTCGGCTCGGACGCTAGCGGCCGGTCACCCCGGGCGCCCGCCGATCCACCCGATCGAGGCCGCCGCCAGGCCCGCTGCTCCACCGTCCGTGAATGGCACATCGAGGGACTTGATGTCCCGGGGTGTGCCAATAACCGCGTTGCGGGGGTGCGGGGGGTGCGCCCCCCCGGGGGGGGTGCGAGGGGGGGC
>NZ_JBEZHS010000048.1:0-60983 GCF_040650695.1 Amycolatopsis sp. NPDC048633 | reverse complement strand
CGGGGACCTTGACGGCGCCGCCGATGATCCGCGGTACCAGGAGGTAGTCCTCGACGAGGCGGTAGCCGATGAAGAAGCCGATGGTGCCGAGGCAGGATGCGTAGGAAGGGCCTTGTCCCCCGCGAGCTTGCTGTTCACGATGTTCGGTCATCAGCACGAGAGAGGCGTATCGACGATCCCGCGCGCGGCAGAGCAAGTTCACCATTCTGCTTCTTTCCGGTTCGCCGCCGTAGGACGGGCTGATCTCAGGTGTGGTTACCCACCGCAGGGCCTGCTACCCGAACATCCGACGGCGTCCGGGGTGACGTTCAGCGCACGAAGGGACTTGAAGGCCACCGCAAATCGCGCACCGTCGGCAGGGTTCGCCGTCGCAAAGCGGGGTAGCCCTGGACAACCTGTGCCCGATGCAGGGTCAATGACAGGAGATGCTCGTGAGTGCGGGTACCGAACGCGAGCCGATGGTCCAGCCGCCTGCACTGCGCACCAGCCAGGAAGCGTCGGCGAGCAACCTCGAGCTGTTCTTCGACCTCGCCTACGTCCTGGTCGTCAACGAACTCGCCGTCGCTTTCCTCAAGCACCTGACATGGTCCGGGCTCGGCACGTTCGTGGCCCTGTTCGTCGCCATCTGGATGTCCTGGGTGGGCTTCACCCTCTACGCCAACCGGTTCGACACCGACGACGTCCTGTTCCGGATCGGCAAACTCGCCGCGACCCTGTCCATCGCCGGGTGCGCCGCGAGCGCCGCGACCGCGACCTCGTCGTTCTCCACGCCGTTCGCGGTGTGTTTCCTCGCCGGCCGGGTGATCCTGCTGGTGCTCCACGTCCGGGCGTGGCGGCACGTCCCCGACGCCCGGAGCACCATCAGCGTCTACCTCGTGACCATCGCGGTGAGCTCCGTGCTGTGGACCGTGTCGCTGGCGTTCGACGGACCGGCGCGGTACTGGTTGTGGGGCGCGGCGGTCGCCGTCGACGCCATCGGCCCGGTCATCGCCACCTGGCGCGACAACCATCTCCCGCTGCACATGGAACACCTCCCGGAGCGGTTCGGCCTCTTCGTGATCCTGGTCCTCGGGGAGGCGGTGGGCGGCGCGGCCATCGGCGTGCGAGACGCCGAGTGGGATGCGTCCGCGGTCGCGGTCGGCGTCGCCGGGTTCGTCATCGCGGCCGCGATGTGGTGGATCTACTTCGACACCGCGGCCGCCGTGGGTGCCGCCGCACTGCGCCGGCGCGACGACGAGTCCGACGACGGCGCGCCCGCCGACGAACGGCACGACCTGTTCGTCTACGGCCACCTGCCGCTCGCCCTGGGCATCGTCATGGCCGGGGTCGGCATCGAAGAGCTCGTGCTGCATCCCGGGGCAGCACTCCCGTCGGCGGCCGGCTGGATCTTGGCCGCCGGTGTCACCCTGTTCCTGACCGGGACGGCCCTCGTCCTCGGCGGTAGCAGTCACTCGTGGCGGGCGATCTGGCCGTGGCCCCTCGCCGCCGTCCCGATCGTGCCGGCCGCGGCCGCACTCGGACACCACCACGCCCAGCTGCTCGTCGCGGGGCTGGCGCTGCTGTGCCTCGTTCTGGCCGTAAGGGGAACGGTGGACCGGCGCAACAGCGGAGCCGGGTCAGTCCGACCGGCGGTGCAGAAGACACCTCGCACCCCGGCCTGACGCCCTTGCGGCGACTCCGTCAGCGCATCGTGCGGTTATCCGACCGGGAACCGGGAACGCCGGACAACGGCGGAAAAGCCGCCCCAAAACGGAGGAATCAATGTTTCGTCATACGAAGCTGCTGCAGTTCGAAGCCAAGCCCGAAAAGCCCGACCCCGTCTACGCCCACAAGCTCCAGGAGCTCATCGGTGGCGCTTTCGGCGAGATGAGCGTGACGATGCAGTACCTGTTCCAGGGCTGGAACTGCCGCATCGAAGGCAAGTACAAGGACTTGCTCATGGACACCGCGACCGAGGAGATCGGGCACGTCGAAATGCTCGCCACCATGGTCGCGCGGCTGCTGGAAGGCGCGCCCGCCACCGCCACCGCCGACTCCGTCAAGGATCCCGTCATGGCCGCGATGATCGGCGGCATGGACGTGCAGCAGGCCATCGTCGCCGGTGGGGGTGCGCTGCCCGCCGACAGCAACGGCTATCCCTGGAACGGCCGGTACATCGTCGCTTCCGGCAACCTGCTCGCCGACTTCCGGGCCAACGTCGCGGCCGAAGCGCAGGGCCGGCTGCAGACCGCCCGGCTCTACAACATGACCGACGACCCGGGCGTCAAGGCGATGCTGCAGTTCAACCTCGCCCGCGACACCGTCCACCAGAAGCAGTGGCTCGCCGCGATCGAGGAGCTGAAGGCCGACGGGCTCGAGGACGAAATCGTCCCCAACGCCCTGCTCGACGAAGAAGACCAGACCCACAACAACACGATCTGGGGCTTGTCCGACGGCCCCGACGGTCCCTCGGGTGGCTGGAGCACGGAGGCGGGGATCGAGTACCTCACCGATCCCAAGCCCCTGGGCGGTCCGGGCACCGCGCCCAGACCGGATCCCGCGTTGTACGGCACCTTCTCGCCGACGCTGGACGCCGTCGGCACGGTGAAGGGCAAGGTGAAGTCGGCGAAGAACAAGCTGTCCTGACTTCGGACTGGCGGTGCGGGCTGCGGATCCGAACGCAGCCCGCACCGCGCGGGGCATCCGCGGGCTACCGCGAGTCCGCGATCGGGGCCTTGCCGGCGTTCAACGGAATCAGGCCGAGCGCGATCATGCCGACGCCGAGCCCGAGGTGCAGCCAGTTGTCGGCGGTGTTGACCGGGATGAAGTTCGCCGCGCTGTCGTGGTCGATGACCAGGCCGTAGAGCCACAGCACGAGGTAGACGGCGCCACCGCCGACGAGGAAGGCCTTCGCGCCGCCCGGGGTGCGGGCCATGGCGAGGCCGGCCACGCCGAAGGCCAGGTGGACGATGTTGTGGAGGATGGAGACGGTGAAGATCCCGAGCAGCAGCGCTCCCGAGTGGTGCCCCGCGCCGGTGAGCATGTCGTAGTTCGTGGTCACGCCGGGGATGAACCCCAGGACGCCGACCAGCAGGAAAACCACTCCCACGATCGCCGCGAGGAGCTGTCGCGGCGTCCGCCGGACGGCGGTTGTGGTCGCATTCGATGTCATGGTGAATTCCTCCGGTTCTGCGGGAGCCTGAAATCAGGTCCCGGTGTCCGGGCCGCATGCCCGGTACCGATAAGGACAAACGTCGGATCCGGGATGTCGGGGCGGGAATTCGAAACTGCTGGAAATCGCCGTGTCTTGAGCTGGATTTCGCTCTCATTGTCGAACGGTGATACGCCATTCGTGGTGGTGCCGTAGCCCACGCCCGCCGGCGGGTTGTCTCCGCACCTCGGTGGGTAGCCACCGAGCTCCGGAGTGGAGATCCGGATGGCGCGAGACGGGATCGGTGGCGTTGTCATGCAGGGGTTTCGGGGGTTGGCGCTGCGAGTCGCGATAGCCGGGAAAGCACCGTGGGACATCACGCTGACGACCGCCGGCGACGGGCATATCGGCCGGATGGTTCCGCGCGCAGCGACGACATGGACCGGCGGCGGGAACAGCAGCTTGGTGCCCTATCGCCGTGCCGATCGGCTGATCCGGCTCGGTGCGTGGGCGGAGACGTCGTCGCCGCGGGTGCCTGCGTCCCTTGCGGACCTGCGCTCCGCGGTCGTGGCGGAATCGGTGCGGTTCGTGCTGCGGACCGGGCGGGAGGACGGCCGTTGGTGCGACACGGCCGTGCTCACCCTGCGGGAGGTCGCTGGAGACGCGGCGCGTCCGGCGTTCGATCCCGTGACGAACCACCCCGCCGGGTGGGAACTGCACCTGCGGTGGCTGGCCGGTCTCCGGGTACGGGCCTACGCCGGAAGCCGAGCCGGGCGTCCGTCATGACGCGAGTCCCCGCCCGCTGGCGAACCGGTTCTGCACCATGACGCCGCCGGGCCGGTGATCCGCGCGACCAGCGCGGTCCTGCATCCGATCGCGAAGGGCCGACGATCGCTCAGCTGAGCCTGTCGTCCGCTCACCTAGTCTGCACAGCATCGCAGCCAGCCGGAACTTCGCGGCCCTGGTGACCGTTTGTGCGTAGCCATTCGAGAAGCGACTCGTAGACAGCGTCGTCGTGGAGCAGGCTGAAGTGGTTCAGTCCGCCGAGCCAGACGATGTCGGCGTCTTCGGTCAGGTCGTCCGCCGTGACCGGCGCCACGAGGAGATCGCCGACGAGGCGCCCCCAGGCGCTTCCTTCCGTGCGCGAAAGGGTCGCGGACACGAACAGACGACGGATACCCGCCCCACCTTCCGGTTGCCAGTGAGGTCCGGCGCCGGCAGCCCATTGCTTCTGGTGTACATAGCCGTGTGCGAGATCCCGGATACCGTCGCTGCGCGTCGCGAGCAAGCGGGCCAAGGGAGCCGCGAGGGCCGATTTGCTGAGCAGCTCCGCGAACTGGGCGACTCGTCGTTCCAGCGGCGCACCCCGGTGCGGCGTGCCGAGGCAGACCAGCCGCGTCACGCGGGGGAGCCAGGGCGCGCGTTGTTCTTGTGCTTGGTAGAGGGCACTTCGAGCCACGAGGCCACCCATGGAGTGTCCGATGAGGACGATGTCGGTGACGGGTACCGGCCACGAGGCGACCAGCCGGGTCAGCAGCGCGACGAGATCGTTCCCGTTCTCCGAGACGTGACGGCCCGAGTTGTACCGCACGTACACGGAGCTGGTGTCCAGGTCGTCGGCCAGGCGCGCACCGAAGTCGTTACCGCGGAACCAGCAGCGCTCGGTTTCGACCAAGCCGTGCAGGAAGACCACCAGGTGACCGGTCGCGTCGGGGAAGGCTGAGGCTAGAGAACGGCGGCCGAGGCCGACCGATCGCCGCTCGGAACGGATGGTCATCTCTGCGCTCGATCCTCGCCCGGCCGCGGGGAGGCGTGCTCCGAACATCCCGTGGGCGACGGCGGCGACGTAGTGCCCCGGAGCGGATTCGAGGACGGATGTCGTCCAGTAGTCCCGGGCGAGCAGAGCAGGTAGCTGTGAGCTCACCAGAGCCGTGGCAGCCATGCCTCCCAGCACTTTGCCGAGCGCCGATGTGGCAGTCCTTGTCATTTTCTTCTTCCCGTACTGCGTCGCCGCACACCCGGCCGACCTCGCGACGTGAATACCCCCCGCTGGGCCTGCTACGCGTAGTACCCAGGCATTCGATGTGACGTCCAGCGCACGGCGGAGCGGTCACGCAATGCAGGCGGCCGCTGGTGAAGTCGTGTGGTTGCCGCTGTGCGGCTCGGCAGGCCAGGCGAGTTCGGTACCGAGTCAGCCGATGCGGCCCCACACGAGCTTGCCCTCGTCGTGGTAGCTCACGCCCCAGGCCAGGCAGATTTGGTCGACCAGCAGCAGCCCGCGTCCGCCGTCGTCATCGGGTGCCCGCAGCCGCAGCGCACCACTGTCCGTGTCGGCGACGGCCACCGTGACCTCGCAAGGCTCGTGCTGCAGGCGAAGGCGGACCTGGGTCGGGCCCCCGGCGTGCTGGTAGGCGTTTTCGAGAAGCTCCCCGACAACCAGCAACGTATCGATCCGGTGCGCTTCTCCGAGCATGGCAATCCGGTCTTCCACCCAGTGCCGGGCGGAAGCCGAATCAGCCGGATCGCGGCCCGTCACGTCCAAGATCTGCCAGTCCGCTTGGTCGTTGCGAACCCATGTCACCGCCACACTGCGACTCCTCGGGTGCATGCACCAGCAAGAGCGCACCTCACGCTTCCGTCATGGCCCATGCTGGTCGTTCATTTGTTCTTTCCCTGCTCGGTGTGGCATAAACGCGCGGCGAACGCTCGATCGGTTCGTCACCTGATCGTGGGCAGCGCCAGGTCACAGGACGGGCAGCAGGGTGCTTTGGTTGGTGGTGGTCCATTCCAGCATCAACAGGGTGGCGTCGTCCTGAAGCCGTCCGTCCTGGTGCTCGAGCACGGCGCGCACCACCCGGCGCAGTGTCTCCGGGGCGGGCAGCCCAGCCGCCTCGTGGCGTTCGGTGAGGTCCGCCAGCCGTTCCATGCCGAACTGCTCGCCCTGCGGGCTGCGGGCCTCCGTGACGCCGTCGGTGTAGAACAGCACCCGGTCGCCGGGCTGGAGCTGCTCGCACCGCACGACGGGCTCGCGCCTCTGCAGGTCGCCGAGGCCCAGCGGGGTGCGGCTCACGGTGTCCAGCAGCCGCACCACCCGCCCGTTGCGAAGCACCGCCGGCGGTGGGTGCCCGGCGTTGAGGTAGTGCAGTTCGCCGGTGTCCAGGTCCAGGTGGGCGAGGAACGCCGTCGCGTAGGACATCGAGTCGGACGGGCGGTGAGCGGCGATGGTGCGGTCGGCCAGTTCGGCGGCCCCGATCAGGTCGGCCCCGCCGCGGCGGGCGTTGCGCGTAGCCGCCAGCGCCATCGACGTGGTCAGCCCGGCGTGCAGGTCGTGGCCCATCGCGTCGAAGATCGCCACCGAGGCGTGGTTGCCGTCCACGGCGTAGTCGAAGCCGTCGCCGCCGACCTGGTCGTAGGGCTCCATCGCGGCGGCGATCACCACCTTGTCGGTGGCGAACACTTTCGGGGGCAGCAGCTGCCAGAGCAGTTCGGCGGCCACCGACAGCGGCTTGGCCCGGCGTACGCGGTGGAACAGGTCGCTGTAGAGCTGCTTGCTCAAGATCAGGTGCGCGATCTGCCCGGCCAGCGTCCAGCAGTTTCCGCGCAAGGTCTTGTCCTGCGGGTCAGCGCCGGCGGGGAGGGTGAGCCGCAGCGCGCCGAGGCGTTCGGTGCCGTCGAGCACGGGCAGCCACAGGCACGGCCGGTCACCCTCGGCCGCTGCGATGACGATTTCGATCCTGCCGAAGGCCCGCCCCGCCAGGGTGGCGTCCACCGAGAGCGCTGAGCCGTCCTGAGGCCGGACCGGGTGCAGCTCTCGCTGTCCGAGATCGACCAGGTAGAGCTGCGCCGACATTCCCACCAGGGAGGTCACGTCGTCGATGATGGTGGGCAGGTCGTCGGCGGTCGCCAGGTGTGACCGGTTGACGATCTCCGCGAACACGACCTGCCAGGAACGGTCCTCATCCACCACGCACGAAGGGTAGATGACCGGTCAACGGTGTGCCGATCGCCGGCTGGGGGCGTGCGGCCAAGGACCGGGACAGGGAGTGACCAGATCGGCCCACCCGGGCCCGGTCACAAATCTTCTGTGAACAGGCGGATCGCCAGCCCGCCGAAAATCACCGCGGAAAGCTCTTTGAGCCGACGTTGGAACTTCGGTTTCCGGAGCAGCAATGCCGAAAATGTGCCGGCGGCGATCCCGACCGCTCCGTCCATGACGAGCCCGATGACGATCAGTACCGTACCCAGCGTCAGTATCTGTGCCGATACGCCCCAGCCTCCCGGCGTGAGGAATTGGGGCACGAAGGCCAGGTAGAAGAGAACCACCTTCGGGTTCGCGAGGTTCGTGAACACTGCTGACAAGTAGGTTCTTCGCAAGGGCATCCGTGCGCTCGTACGCAGCGCGGAGGGTGTCGCCGATTTCCTGGCTGCGACCAAGGCGGTAATCGCCAAGTACAAAAGGAAAACCGCTCCGATGATCTTGACTGTCTCGAGGGCGGCGGGAGCCGCGCGCAGGAGTGCACTCAAGCCCAACGCCGCTGCGACTGTGTGCACGACGGTGCCGGTGGCCATCCCCAGAGCCGCGGCAATTCCCCCGCGACGCCCACCGCCGATTCCATGGGCGATCATGAACATCATCCCTGGCCCCGGTACCAGGTTGAGCACCACGCACGCTCCGGCGAAACCGAGGATCAGTCCCCACTCCATCAAGTCATCAAAACACCGATACTCCGCCAATGGAACCCCCGCTCCGTATGGGGCAGGGTGCCGACTCGGCCTTCGAATTCAGCGAGCTGGCGGCTGTGCGCCGGGCTTGAGGACTGCCGTGGTGTTCGCAGCAGCCTTCCGCGGCCGGCGTGGTCTCGGCGGGACTGGCCGCACCAGCCTGCGCTGATGGAGCTGGGTTTCAGCGGAGCCGATTTCCGTTGAGGCGACGGACGGGTCGAGGTTTGCCGGTCCTCGGACCGGGTAGGCGCTGAAGACGCCGCAGGGTCACCTGGGCGAACCCAGAGGAGGCCGGACATGGCCGAGGAAGACGAACGACGACACGCAGTGAGCCGATTCGGTGACGAAGACAATCATGGTTGGTCACCGGATATCGGGAGCGGAGAGAGAACACCCACCGCGGAGAAGGCCTTCGAGAGCCCCTCCGCCGAACCGGCGGCCGGTGAGCGCGTGGATCACTCTCCGGGGGGCACATTGTCTTCGACCGACATGGAACCTGAATCTCCGTTGACCGGCGGTGACAGCGACCGCCGCAGCGGCGAGGAAATCGGCCCGGGCCCCGGCGAAAACGCGGACGGGTTCAAAGGTGCCTCGCAACGGCCCTACGGGACCACGGACGCGTGACCCCGCGCCGGCGTCAGGCTGGATTCGGCCGGGCTCGGTGTAACCGGTCTGCAATTGCCGGCGCGAGGTGCTCTACCCCCGTTCGACAAGGCCTGAGGCCATGCGCGATGCAGAGCGGGGCACTGGAGCGTGTCACCGCGTGCGGGCACCGGCCTTGGCGGAGAACCGGAACTCCACGCTGACCGGTACCTCGTCGAGGTCGAGTGCCTGGCGCAGACGCGGAAGGCCCTCGTCGTCGAGCCGACGGCGAATCGCCGCGAGGTCGCCGTCCTGTTCGGCGCTGATCACCAGCGCCAGGCTGGGCCCGTCCTGCGTGCCGGCGAGCGTGGCATGGGCGGTGCGCACCCCGGGAAAGGCCTGGACCTCGTCGACGAACGGCTCGATCGCGGTGTTCGCGGCCAGTTCGGTGCGGCCGGTGTCCGGGTCGGACTCGAAACGCCAGGTGTGGGTCTTGGGGCGGCGGGCCAGCTGGGCGAGCAGCCAGCGCAGCACCAGCACCCCGAGGACGATCGCGGCCGCCGCGGTGACATACAGCGCCCAGACCGGCGGATTCGCCGTACCGGGCACCAGCGCGGCGTCGGGGGCGAGGGCGGCGAGTTTGCCGAAGTGGGCGGCCACCGCGAGCCCGCCGGCGGCGAGCAGGAGGAGCCCGAGCAGGGCGAGCAGGGTGCGGTTGAGGCGGGCGGGGCGGTTCTGGCCGGTCATGACCTGCTCCGGGCGGCGTGGACCTTGATCTTGACGGTCGGGCGGACAGCAGGGTTGATCTGGTCGAGCCGGCGTTCGATCGCTTCGCGTACGGCGTCCGCGAGTCCGGCGGTGTTCGTGCGGTCGGTGCTCACCTTCGCGGACGCCTTGTGGCGCTTGAGGTTCACCTTCGCTTTCGCTACCCCGTCTACTGTGGACGCCGCGGCGCGCAGTGTCGAGCGGTAGCTGCGACGGGAGGCGCCCGAGTTCAGCTCGCCCTGCAGCGGCAGGACGGTGAGCTTGCCCGGCAGGAGCGCGGCGACCAGGAGGATCAACCCGAGCAGTACCGCGACGCCGCCGGCGACGCCGGGGATCAGGTCGCTCCAGCGTGCGTCGTGCAGGGCTTCGGCGACCGTGCGGTAGCTGATCCACGGGGCTTGCCCGAGGATCAGCTGGATCGCGACGACGGCGACCAAGGCACAACCGGTCAGCAGGACCACGGCGGTGAGGGTGGCCGGCGTGGACCGGCGAGGGTGACGTTTCACTGGACCCTCCTGGTGTCGGCGGCCGCGCCGTGCAACGCGGTCACGGTCAGGTTCACCCGGCTCACGGTGAGGCCGGTGAGGTCGCCGACTCGCTGCATCAGGTGCCGGCGGACGTTCTCCGTGGTCCGGCGGACCGACAGCGGATAGCTGATGGAGACCCGCACGTCGAGCACAGCGGTGTCACCGTCGACTTTCGCGGAGGCTTTGGCGGCGTCGCTGATGCCGTCGATCTCGGTGGCCGCGCGGGCGGCGATCCGCTCGAGCGTCCGGTCGCTGATCTTGAGCCTGCCCCGCTCGTCCTCATCCGCAGGTGCGGTCCGGGACTGGGAGCTCGGCAGGGTTGCGGTCGTCACGGTGGTCAGCCCCGGTCGCGGCCGGTCAGCTGGGACAGGTCGAGCTTGCCGTCGAGAACGCGGCCGACGAGCAGGCCGAGCGCGGCGAGGATCAGCACGATCACGAAGGCGCCGAAGCCGCCGAACGCCGCGGCGAGACCGAGGGCCAGGCCGGTGAGCAGGCCGAGGTGGGTGGCGGTCATGGTGTTCTCCTTGCTGTGGCGATCGGCCCGCTGTGGAGAACGGGAGCCGGTCGGGCGGTTCAGGGACGCAGCGGCGCGGACACGGTGTCCGGGCTCTCGAGCGTGACCTCGATGGCCGTGGGGGCGGCGATGTCGCCGATCCGGACGTGCACCGGTCGGTCGGCCGGTCCGACAGCGGCGCGGACTTCAGCGCCGATCCGGGTGGTGGTGGCCGGGTAGCGGCCGGTGACGCCGACGGTGATCTCGCCCGTGCGGATCCGGACGCCGGGGATCCGGCGGCCGGGCAGCAGGGTGGCGATCTCGCCGAACCGGCCGCTGTGCAGGCCCGCCACGCACGGGAGGGCCGTCACGGCGACGGCGATGCGGTCGGCGTCGATCTCGACGCCCGGGGTCACTGGACGCGGCCGGTGACGGCCGTGGTGTCGTCGTTGTCGTCGCCGGGGATGTGCACGTCGGAGACGTTGATGTTGACCTCGACGACCTCCAGGCCGGTGGTCTGCTCGACCGCGGTGATGACGTTGCGGCGGACCGAGCGGGCCAGGTCGGCGATGGAGACGCCGTACTCGACGAGAACCTGCAGGTCGACCGCGGCCTGGCGCTCGCCGACCTCGACCGACACGCCTTGCGCGACCGAAGCCGAGGCGCCGGGGATGCGCTCGCGGATCGCGCTGAACGCCCGGGCCGCGCCACCGCCGAGGGCGAACACGCCGGAGACCTCGCGGGTGGCCAGACCGGCGACCTTGGCCACGACGGTGTCGGCGATGGTGGTGGCGCCCTGCTGCGACACCAGTGCACCGGTGGTGGCCTGCTCGATCGCGGTCGAGTGGGCGGGGGTCTTGGTGACGGCGGAGTTCGTCATGGCTGCTCCTCGGATCGAGTTTCGTTGCCTGGAGTGGAAGTTCGCGGTGTTCGCCGCACTTCCACGTCACTACGACCCGGGCTGGGAGGAATCGTCACGGCCCCATCGTGTGACCCCGGTCTCCTGCATCGGGTACTCCCGGCGAACGAGGCACCGTCGATGCGTGTCGGACCCGACTGGTGGTCACTTGTTGGTTCTCGCCGTGGACGGACACTTGTTGGTTCTCGCCGTGGACGGACACTTGTTGGTTCTCGCCGTGGACGGACACTACTGTGGTCATACAGGTACACACCCGACACGTTGTGCCCCCGGCCCAGACCCCGCCGAAGGTTGCATCGAGCACCACGGCAGGCTGGAGGCGCACATGCCCGCTGAACCACACGACGACGACGTTTTCCGGGGACTGATGGCCGTCTCCACGACATGGCCTGCACTCGACCTGGCCGTGGCCGAGGTTCGCGGAGAAATCGATGCAGCAACCAGCTCCCAGCTGGAGAAGGACCTCACCGCCGCGATGGATCTTCTGCCGCGCCGCGTTCTGGTGGATCTTGCCGAGGTGACCTTCTTCAGTTCCCGTGCGATGACCGTCCTGCTGCGACTGCAGGCCCGGTGCGCTGATTCCGAAGTCGACGTCGTGTTCGTCGTGACGCCTGCGTTGCGTCGCCTGCTGGGCCTCGTCGGTCTGCAGGAGATGTTCACACTGCTCGACTCCCGCGATGAAGCCCTCGCACACCTGACCCCGAGGGCTGGCGATGACGACGGGCAATCGTGAGATGGTCGCGACCCCAGCCTCACTCACTGCGTCGCAGCCGGCGTGCGAAACCGCGACGGCTCGCGCTGTTCGAACGACGACCAACCGTGTCACGGCGCTCCTATCCTCGTCCCGGGCGAGAACTCGAACCGGCTGCTGACCCACGTGCGGTGCGCATGGCTGTGAGATGGCTCTCGGACGAAAGTTCCGGCGGAGTCATGCGGGAGGCTTCGCGCGCGGCAACCAGCTCGTGGCGCGTCGCGGCGTGGACAGACCGTTCTTGATGGCGGGTGGTCGAGGTGCGGCCGTGGAAGGCGAACCGCAACCCACCACCGGGCTGTGGTGGGGATCTCCGAGGGTCACAGTCGCATCGGCTGGAACGCTCTTCGACTGCGCTTTCGCTGCCGCACGTTCCGCCTGTGCTCGGTTCACCGGGTCGACGAGTGTTTCGGGCACGATGCCGGCTGCGATCGCGGCCTCATACCGCGGAAGCCTCGCCTCCGCGTCCGCCAGCCGGTTTCGCGCAGGTTCGAGCGGACCAGTGCCGGCTGGGCTGCCCTCCGACCCGAGTGGCGCGGCCGCCGATCGGTCGCGGTTGTCCGCCGGCTTCACCGAGCCTGGCGCCATCCTCGTCCCGGTCAGGACCACGACACCGGTAACGACACGAAGCCCTGCACCCCGTTGGCCGGGTTGAGACCCAGCGGCGTCGATGGTGCCTCGACGCGCAGACCGGGCAGGCGGTCGAACAGCGCGTCGATCGCCGTTCGTACGGTCAGGCGGGCCAGGTGCTGCCCCAGGCACTGGTGGGAGCCATGACCGAAGGTCAGGTGCCGGCGAGGCCGGCGCGCCACGTCGAAGGTCCCCGGGGTCGGCGAAGACGCGGTGGTCGCGGTTGGCGGCGGAGAGGGGGAGGATGATCCCGTCTCCCTTGCGGATGGTGACGTCACCGAGCTCGATGTCGGCGTGATCGGCGAACCGTGACGAGGCGGTGTTCACCGACCCGTACACGTTCGATCCGGCGCGCCGGCCCAACCCGCACGTGGCCTTCGGCGTCGGCCGGCACTACTGCGTCGGGGCTCCTGGCGCGAGAACCGCCTTGCGGATCCTGCTCGAGGAAATCGTCACCCAGGTGGACCGGTTCGAGCCGGCCGGCGAGATCCGGCACCTCCATTCGAACTTCGTCAACGGCATCACCTGCCTGCCGGTGGCTGTTCACCCCGCTCGCAGAGAGGATGCGTAGCCTGTGGAAATTCCGTCCGGGTACCGGTGCCCGCCTGGTGCCGTGAAACCTCGACGTCAGGTCGAGATGAAGACCGCGTGTGCCGCACCGCGCGAGCGTCCCCGTGCACGTCGGTGGGCCCAGCCGCGGTTGGCCAGGGCGATCACCTCGCCGAGGCGGTTGGCCCGCGCAGCACTGCCCACCGTGCGTAGCGCCTGCTTCTTCAGTGGCAGAGCAGGGAAGTGCCACGCTCCGAGAGCTCGTGAAACACCGAGCCGCGCGACCGGCCCGTGGTCACCAAACCCGCCCCGCGCAGCACCGATGCGTGCTGGCTCGCGCTGGCCAGGGAAATTCCGGCCGCCCGGGCCAGTTCGGTGGTGTTCACGCGGGGAAGGGCCGAGATGACGCGCAGGACCTCGGCACGGGTGGGGCCGAGCAGTGTGTTGAGCGAGCCGTCGCACCCGGTGGCGGACTCTTCGGCCCAGTCGTATTCCGGTGAGACCGGGTAGACGAGCACGGGCCGGTCCGGCTGACGCAGCAGCGTGATCGGGCCCGGCCAGCAGAAGAGCGACGGCACCAACGTCAGCCCGGAGCCGTCGAGGACCAGGTCCTGCTCGACGGGATAGGCCAGTTCGAGGACCGGGGCGCGCCAGCGGGCCGAAGGGTGCAGCGTCGCCAGGACGGCCTCGAAACCTCGGGTCACCGCCAGTTCCGCCCGCTTCCGGCGGTCGGCGCGCACGTGGCGCCGGATGGTTTCCCAGTGCGGCCGCACCGCCGCGTCGTGGTAGGTCGTCAGCGCGTCCCCGAGCAGTTTGAGGGCAGGCACGTTGCCGTCGGCCAGGTCCGCCGGCCAGGACGCGATCGGGGTGCCGGACGCGAGCTGGGCGATGTCGGCGCGCAGCCGGGCGCGCGGCGTGCTGAGGACGAGGTCCAACCCGGTGCCGAACTCCGCGACGTCCCCGGCCGGCGTGAGGAAGTCGGGGGAGTACCCGACCGGACGGCTCAGCGTACGCAGCACACCGGCAGGCCGGGCGAGCCGCTTCAGCGGCAGGCTGCGCCGCCAGCCGCCGAAGTGCCGGTCGGCCGGTGTCGGCGTCGTCAGGTGCAGGCTCAGCAGCACCTCCCACATCGGATCGGGCTCGGCGAGGATCCGCACGCGCACGAGGTCGGCGTCGGAAAAGTAAATGCGAAGCATGAATCCCCCAGTTGGTGACAACCCGACCATATGGTGCGGAGACGCCTGAACGCTGTACTATTTCTGGACACGGACGTATCGCGTTTTACCTGCAGATCTGCCGAGTTGCGACGGGTCCGACCGGCAGAATTCGGCGTCGATCGGCAGGAACGAGGGAAGACTTGCGAGGGCGGCCGATGACGCTGGGGGAGCGGCTGCTGGCGTATCGGCAGCGAACCGGGATCAGTCAGCAGGACCTGGCCGAGTCGGCCGGGGTCAGCGTGCGGACCCTGCGGGACATCGAGCGGGGTGAGGTGCGCCGGCCGCACGCGCGGTCGCTGGCGAAGCTCCTTGCGGCCACTGGGCTGGAGAGCACCGGCATTGCCGCTCCCGCCGAGCAGGCCGGCGGGTTTCGCGTCGAGGTACTGGGCCCGCTGACCGTGCGGCGGGACGGCCGTGAGGTGCCGCTCGGCTCGGTGATGCAGGCGCGGCTGCTGGGGCTGCTCACCCTGCGCGCCAACCGGGTCGTGTCCCGGGCGGACGTCGTGGAGTTCCTGTGGGGCGAGGATTCCCCGGATTCGTCGGTGAACCTCGTCCAGACCTACGTTTCGCGGCTGCGGAAGTTCTTCGCCGGCCTGGACGCCGACCCTGGGGTGGTCACCCGCGTCGGGCCGGGCTACCGCCTCGGCCTGACCTCCGGGCAATGTGATCTGCTGGAGTTCGCCGAAGCCCTGTCCCAGGCACAGGAAGACCGCCGGGCGGGTGACCCGGCCGCGGCCGTGCGGTCGTACCGGTCGGCTCTGGAGCTGTGGCGCGGTCAGATCCTGGACGGCGTCCCCCTGCCCGCGGCCCCGCACCCGGTCGTCGTGGCGGTCACCCAGCAGCGACTCAAGACCGTGCTCGACTACGCGGACCTCGCGTTGCCCCTCGGCCACCACGACGCGGTCCTCGACCGGCTGCGGGAAGCGGCCTTCGCCGACCCGCTGCACGAAGGGCTGACTGAGCGGATCATGCGCGCCCTGGCCGCATCGGGGCAGCGGGCGGCCGCGGTCAAGGTGTTCATCGCCTTCCGCGGCCGGCTCCGGGAAAACCTCGGTCTCGAGCCGGGTCCCGAACTGCAGCGCACCTACCTGCACAGCATCCGCGAGGAACCGGGCACGCCGACCCCCGCCCTGCTCAGCCGCCGAACCGGTGGCCCGGCCGCCCCCACCCCCGCCGAGCTGCCGCCCGACCCGTCGCGGTTCATCGGCCGGGACGCGCAGCTGCGGCAGCTGGACGAGTTCGTGTTCGACGCCGCGCCGCACGCCTCGGCCCGGGTCGTCGTCCTCAGCGGCACCGCGGGCGTCGGGAAGTCGGCGCTGGCCGTGCGGTGGGCGCACCGGATGCGCCACCGCTTCCCGGACGGGCAGCTGCACGCCGGTCTCAACGGCTTTTCCGCGGTCGGCACCCGGTCGGCGGACGACGTGGTGGCCGGGTTCCTCACCTCGCTCGGCGTCGCGCCCGCCACCATCCCGGCCGATCTCGATGCCCGGGTCGCCCTGTTCCGCTCGGTGCTGGCCGACCGCCGGATGCTGCTGGTGCTGGACGACGCCGTCAGCCCCGACCACGTGCGCCCGCTCATCGCGGCCAGCCCGCACTGCGCCGTGCTCGTGACGAGCCGCAACAGCCTGGCCGCGCTCACCCTGCACGTCGACGCGTTGCTGGTCGAGCTCGACGTGATCTCCCGCGGCGAAGCCGTCGCCCTGCTGAGGGCGTCGTGCGAGCGAGAGGCGGCCGAAGCCTCACTCGCGGACCTGGAGGAGCTCGCCCGGCTGTGCGCCCACTTGCCGCTCGCACTGCGGATCGCCGCCGCCAACATCGCCGGCCGGAAGACGGTCGCGGAGTACCTAACCGTTCTCACCGAAGGCGATCGGCTCGCCGGGCTCGCCATGGGCGGCGACAGTCGTTCCGCCGTGCAGACGGCCTTCGAGATGTCGTACGCCGCGCTCGCGCCGGAGACGGCCCGGCTGTTCCGGTTGCTGGGGTCGCTGCCCGGCCCCGACGCCGGCATGCCGGCCATCGCCGCGCTGGCCGGTGTCGGCGTGGACGACGCGGCGCGGATGGTCGACCGGCTGGTCGCCGCGCACCTGGTGCAACGACGGCCGGGCGGCCGGTTCCAGACCCACGACCTGCTCCGCCTGTTCGCCGGGCAGCGCAGCGCCCGCACCGATGACGAAGCGGACCGGACGGCGGCGCTCGAGCGGTTGTTCGACTACTACCTGGAGACCGCCACCCAGGCGACCGCGACGCTGTACCCGGGCATGCTGCGGCTCTCGGAGCTGCGCCAGTACCCGCCGGCGCCCTGGCGGGAACGGGACGAACCCGGGGTCTGGCTGGCCGCCGAACGCGCCGGTTTCGCGGCCGTCGTGGCGCACGCCGCCGAGCACGGCCCGCAAGCCGTGGCCTGGCAGCTCATCGACGTGCTCCGCGGCCACCTCTGGCGCACCTACGACCCGTCGTCGTGGTGCACGCTGGCGCTGGCCGGGCTCGACGCGGCGCGCCGGGAGGGGAACCGGGCCGCCGAGGCGGCGATGCACTACAGCCTGGGCGCGGCGCACCGCTACGGGCTGCGCGACCTGGCGGCCTCCCGGCAGCACCTCGACCAGGCCCAGCGGATGCTCCGGGACCTCGGCGACACCACCGGCTGCGCCGCGGCCCTGGACAGCCTCGGCATGGTGCTCCACGAAGCCGGCGAGTCCGGCCCTGGCCTGGCCGCACTGGAGACGTCGCTCGAGCTGTGCCGCGAAGCCGGGTTCGTCGTGGGTCAGGCCAAGGTGCTCGGCAACGTCGGCCTCGTCCTGGCCACGATGGGCCGCACCGAGGAGGCGAGGCAGCGCCTGGCCGAAGCGGCCGCCTTCGCCGCGCGGCTCGGCGATCGCCACCTCGAAGCGACGGTCCAGCACAACCTCGGGTACGCCCGGGCGTGTGACGGACGCTTCATCGAGGCCGAGCGCAGCTACCAGCAGGCCCTGCTGATCCGGGAAGACATCGGCGACGCCGAGGGCCGGGCGTCGACGCTCGAGAAGATCGGCACGCTGCTGCACGACACCGGCAACCCCGCCCACGGGACGCGCTACTGGGAGGCGGCGCTGGTCGTCTTCGACGAGATCGCCCACCCGAAGGCGGCGGAGGTCCGCGCCCGGCTCGGTCAGTACTGACCTTCACGGATGGTTGGGCTTCGGACGGATGCGGCGTCCGGTGAAGCGGCCGGTTTCGACGGCACCGATCAGAAATGCTCCGCCGCGTCGTCAGTTCTGGCAGCCCCCTCGCACCGATGGAAGGATCGACGACCATGACCGACGCCAGACCGCTGGACGCCGACGAGGCCACGTTCATCGCGGCCGCCCGCTCAGGCGATACGGCGCGGTTCGCGCTCCTCACGGAGCGCCACCGGCGTGAGCTGCAGGTGCACTGCTACCGGATGCTCGCGAACTACGACGACGCCCAGGACATGACGCAGGAGACGTTCCTGCGAGCGTGGCACAAGCGGGAGACGTTCAAGGGCCAGGCCGCGCTGCGGACCTGGCTGTACCGGATCGCGACGAACGTCTGCCTCGACTTCCTGGACAAGCGCAGCTACCGCACACCCGTGCCGGCCGAGCTGCCGGACTCCGGCTCCGAGGTGCCGTACCTGCAGCCGTACCCCGACCGGATGCTCCCCGAGGACCCGCAGGAGTCGGTGGTGGCGCGCGAGACGATCGAGCTGGCGTTCATCGTCGCCGTCCAGCACCTGCCGCCGCGGCAGCGGGCGGTGCTCATCCTGCGCGACGTCCTCGGCTGGCCGGCGTCGAACGCCGCCGACGCCCTCGAACTGACTGTCGCCTCGGTGACCAGCGCACTGCAGCGGGCGCGCGTGACGATGCGCGAACAGCTGCCGGACCGCCGCCTCGACTGGCGGAGCCCCGCCACCCACGAGCTGTCGGACGACGAGCGTGGCGCGGTGAGGTCCTACATCGACGCCCATGAGCGCAACGACCTCGACCGGCTGATGTCCCTGCTGCGCGACGACCTGCGCTTCGCGATGCTGCCCGATCCGGGCACCCTGGTCACGACGGCCAAGGACGCGGTGGACGGCTGGGTTTCCGGCGGGCTCTTCGAGTCCGGCCACGACGACTGGCGCGGTTTCACCACGACGGTCAACCGCATGCCGGCCGCCGCGCTGTACCTCCGCACCCCCGACGACCCGGAGTACCGGCCGTTCGCGATCGCGGTGCTGCACATCGTCGAGGGGAAGATCGCCGAGCTCACCGGATTCGACGTCGCCGGCAAACCATGGCTGGACCTGCCCCCGACACTGTGATCACCCGACGCGAACACCGGAGCCCCGCCGGCGTTGCCGGCGGGGCTTCTCATCACCTCGTCTCGTATCGGGTCAGCACCACGCCACCGGGAAACGTCCGCGTCTCCACGAGGTTCAGGTTGACCCAGCTGTCCAGCGCGGTGAAGAACGGCGTGCCGCCGCCCACCAGGACCGGGTAGGTGGCCAGGGCGTACTCGTCGATCAGCCCGGCCCGCAGGGCAGCCCCGGCGAGCGTCGCGCCGCCGATGCTCATCGGGCCGCCGTCCTCGGCCTTGAGCCGGGTGATCTCGGCGACCGCGTCGCCGGTGACCAGGCGGGTGTTCCCGTCGACCTTGTCGATCGTCGAGGAGAACACCACCTTCGGCGTGTCCCGCCAGTTCCGCGCGAACTCGATCTCCGCCGGGGTGGCGTCGGGCTGCTGGTCGCCGGTGGGCCAGTAGGAGCTCATCGTCTCCCACAGCTTGCGCCCGTACAGCGTCAGCTCGCTCGCCCGCTCCTGGTCGAGCCACCACTGGAACAGCTCGTCGCTCGGCGGCCCGCTCCAGCCGATGTCGACGCCGGGCGCGGCGATGTAGGCGTCCAGGGTCACGTTCATGCCGAAGATCAGTTTCCGCGTCATGCCAGCCTCCTGTGAGTCGATCTCATAGGTACAGACGGTCGCGGCGGGAAAACCTGATCGGTGCGCGCGAGCGCGCCGACCTCGCCACCCTCCGGGACTTGCCGTTCGCGAGTTGCCGTGGCGAGCGATTCCTTTTCGCGGTGGCCGAGGTCTACATGTCGGGAGACACGGTGCCGGTCTCCCTCATGGATGAACGAGAGGGCGATCGCCGATGAGTGTTCCCGCGACCATGTGCGCGCTGCAGCAGACTTCCCTGGACGGTCCGCAGGACATGCGCCTGATCACCGACGCGCCGGTGCCGGCACCCGGCGAGGGCGAGGTCCTGGTGCGGGTCGCCGCGGCGGGCGTCAACTTCGCCGACGTCTCCCAGGCCCGTGGCCTGTTCCGGGACGGTCCGCGGCCGCCGTACGTGGCCGGGTTCGAGGCCGCCGGTGAGGTGGTCGCCGTGGGCGCGGCGGTCACCGATCCGCAGCCGGGGACTCACGTCGTCGGTGTCGGCACCGGCGCTTTCGCCGAGTACCTGGTCCTGCCCGCCGCCGCGGCGATGCCGGTGCCGCCCGGCTGGACGGACCAGCAGTCGCTGGGCCTGGTCGTGAACTGGCCCACCGCGCTGGCCGCGCTCAAGCCACTGGGTGGCGTCACCGCCGGACAGACCGTGCTGGTCCACGCCGCGGCGGGCGCGACCGGCCAGGCCGCGGTCACCCTGGCCAAGCACTACGGTGCGACAGTCATCGCCACCGCGTCCGCGGGCAAGCACGAGGTCGTGCACTCGTTGGGCGCCGACCACGTGCTGGACGCTCTCGGCGGCGAGGTCGCCGCCGAGGTGCGGCGGCTGACCGGCGGCGTCGGCGCCGATGTGGTGCTGGAGTCGGCGGGGGGTGCCACGTTCGACACCAGCCTGGCTGCTGCCAGGCCGGTGACCGGGCGGGTGATCGTCTACGGCCTGGCGGGCGGTGAGGCGTCGATCACCAACTGGGACCTGGTGTACAAGCACCAAGTCCACCTCGTCGGCTTCAACATCGGTGTGCTCATCCAGTCCGCGCCGCAGATCTTCGGAGAGGTCATGGGGGAGCTGTCGGCCCTCATCGGCGCCGGCGTGCTGACCCCCGGCCGGCCCACCACGTACGCCCTGGCCGACGGCCCGAAAGCGCTCGCGGAGCTGGAAACCAGGGCCACCGTCGGCAAGCTCGCCCTGCTGCCTTGACGAATCCGATGGCGGCCACCACCCGTACTAGGCTCGCGGCGTGACGTCGCGTCCGAGTGAGGCGGTGAGCCGGTTCACCGCCGAGACCGAGCGGTTCCGGCGTGAACTGCTGGCACACTGCTACCGCATGGCCGGCTCGGCGCACGACGCCGAGGACCTGGTACAGGACACTTATTTACGGGCCTGGCGGTCGTACGCCGGATTCGAGGACCGGGCATCGATTCGGTCCTGGCTCTACAAGATCGCCACCAACGTCTGCCTGACGGCGCTGGAACCGCGGCGGAACCGGGTCCTGCCCTCGGGGCTGACCGGCCCGTACGGCGGCCCCGATCGCCGGCCGACTCCCGTCGCGCCGGGCGAGGTGTCGTGGCTGGAACCGTTGCCGGACGCGTGGATCGCACCGCCGTCCGACGAACCATCCGCGGTGGTGATCGCACGCGAGTCGCTGCGGCTGGCGCTCATCGCCGGCCTGCAGCACCTGCCCGCGCGCCAGCGGGCGATCCTCATCCTGCGGGAGGTGCTGGCGTTCTCCGCGGCCGAGACCGCGGAGATCCTCGGCACGACGACAGCGGCGGTGAAGAGCGGCCTGCAGCGCGCCCGCGCCCGGCTGGACGAGGTGGCCCCGGACCGCGAGGACCTGCTCGAACCGACGGATCAGCGAGCCCGTGCGCTGCTCGAGGGGTACATCGCAGCCTTCGAGCGCTCCGACGCCGGCCTGCTGGAACAGGTGCTGCGCACCGACGCCACCCTCGAAGCGACCCCCTTCGGCGACTGGCAGTCGGGTCGTGAGATGTGCATCCACGTGCTGGACGCGTTCGTGCTGGGCACCGCAGGCGACTGGCGGATGATCGCGACGACCGCCAACGCCCAACCCGCCGCGGCGGTGTACCACCGGGACGCGGCGGGCGTCCTGCGAGCCGACGGCGCTGTGGTGTTGGCGCCGACCAGTGCGGGGATCTCCCGCGTGGTCAAGTTCCACGACCCGGGGCTGGTCGCTACTTTCGGCTTCCCGCAGGTGTTCCCGAACTGACCTCTCACCTCGGGGGGACGTAGCCTCCCACCACCGACGACGCGTGCCGGGCGAAGGCCGTCGCCGTTGTGTCGGCGCCGTGGGCGGCCACCACCTGCATGCCGACCGGCAGGCCTTCCGGGGTGCGGCCGATCGGCATCGTCACCGTCGGGAGGCCCAGCACGCTGAACAGCCCGCACCAGCCGATCGTCGTCATGTGCGGGCGCACCACCCCGTCGATCTCGAGGACGCGGCTGCCGACGTCGCCGGCGTGGTCGTGGGGGAACGCCGGCATCGCCGTCACCGGGCAGAGCAGCACGTCGAAGTCCGCGAACCAGCGCGCCCACGCTTGCCGGGCGCGGGCTCGGTCCTCCGCTCGCGCCAGCCAGCCGCGATGGGTTCTCGTCGCGGGGGGAAGGCCCTCGTCCGGGAGGTTGTACGACACCGCCGCCAGGACCATGTCCAGGTGCAGATCCCACAGCTCCTCGAACGTCCCGGGCGGCTCGGCCTGCCGGACGTCCACACCGGACGACTCCAGCGCCTTCACCGCCGTGCCCAGCAGCGCCGCCGTCTCACTGCCGACCGGGCACGCCGGGTCGTCCAGCCACACCGCCGCCCGGAACGGGCCCGAAACCGGAGGCGTAGCAAGTCCACAGAGGACCGACAACACCAGGTCGAGGTCGTCCGCGCTGCGGCAGATCGGGCCGAGCACGTTGCCGTCCGGGGGCACCAGGCTCGGCGCCGCGTGGTCGACGTACCCCTCGCCCGGCACCAGGCCTGCCGACGGCTTCAGCCCGTACACCCCGCAGAAGTGTGCCGGGATGCGGATCGAGCCCGCGATGTCCGACGCCAGGTCGAACCCGCACAGCCCGTCCGCCACCGCCGCGGCGCTCCCGCCCGAGGACCCGCCCGGTGTGCGTGCGGTGTCCCACGGGTTGGCGGTCACGCCGAACACCTCGTTGGACGTCTGGATGTCGCCGCACCACTGCGGGACGTTCGTCTTGCCGAGGACGATCGCGCCGGCCGCCCGCAGCCGCGCGACGGCGACCGCGTCCTCCTCCGGCACGAAGTCCGCCAGCTCCGGCGCACCGCACGTCGTGCGGAGGCCGGCGGTGGCGAGCGCGTCCTTGACCGTGATCGGGACCCCGTGGAGGGGCCCGCGGCTGGTGCCGCGGGCCGTCTCCTCGTCGGCCGCCGCCGCGTCCGCCAGGGCCCGCTCGACGTCGAGCGTGACCACGGCGTTGAGGTCGGACGCGGCGGTCCGGTCGAAGTAACCCCGGACGAGCTCGCGGCTGGACACGGACTTCGCGGTCAGCGCCCGTGCCAGCTCGCGGGCCCCGGCGTGCGCCAGGTCCATCAGCCGCCCGCCTGCGCCTTCTCCCAGTTGCCGAGCTTGCCCTCGTTGTCGATGAGCGGCCCGGCGGTCTCGAAGTGGCCGGGCGCGGCCGGCGTGGCGCCGGTGTAGGTGTACATCTGCCCGGCCTCGAACGGGTAGGCGTCCTCCACGCCCTTGACCTTGCCCTTCACGCCCTTGACCATCAGCGGGTAGGTCGAGTCGTAGGAGTGCGCCGCCACGGCGATGTTCGCCCGCGTCAGGCCGCCCTTCATGGTCGAGGCGTCCTGCAGCACCTGCACGACGTACCAGGCCCAGAACCAGCCGTTGGCGGTCTGCCCGTTCGCCGGGTCGAGGCCCGCGCCCTTCACCGTGTCGGTGTACAGCTTGGCGAACTGGGTGTTCGGGTTGTCCGGGTCGCTCGGCGCGTAGTAGTAGCGCACGACGTTGGTGCCGTTGCCGGTCAGGCCCTGCTTGCCCAGCGGGGTGTAGGTCGTCTGGATCTGCGCGCACGGCTGGGCCGCGACCACGACCGGCTTCCACGACGACTTCTCGATCGCGCCGATCGCCTGGGTGCAGAACGTGCCGGCCTCGGCGATCACGACGGCGTCCGCCCCGGAGGCCGCCGCGCTGGTCACCTCGTTGTCGACGTTGGGCGCCGAGACGTCGTTGGTCTGCTCGTTGACGATCGTGAGACCCGGCGTCTGCTTGACCGCGCGCTTGAACCCGTTGATGTACGACGTACCGAGCGCGTTGCCGATCGAAATGGTCGCGATCTTCGCGCCCTGCGGGAACTTCTCCTTCAGCCAGGACGCCCAGACGCCGCTCTCGTTGTAGTAGTCGAGGCCGAACCCGGTCGTCCACGGGTACTTCTGCGGGTCGCCGAACGGGTTGTCCGAAGCGGCCACCTCCAGCTGGCCCATGCAGTTCTGGTTGGCGTAGTCGCGGAGGTTGAGGTTGTTCGGCGAGCCCAGCACGGCGAAGCTCGCCGCGTAGCCGTTGGACTGCACGGCCTGCTCGAAGTTCGTGCGCGTCTTGTCGGGCTGGTACTGGTCGTCCTTGACGTCGAGGGAGACCTTGCGGCCGGCGATGCCGCCGTGGGCGTTGACGTACCCGAGGTAGCTCTTGATGCCGTCGCCGATCTGGCCGTACGCGGCCAGCGCGCCCGAGTGCGGCATGCTCGTGAACAGCTTGACGTCGGACGCGGTGATGCCGGCGTTGTTGTCCCAGGTGGACGGACAGCCGGTCAGGTCGAGGTTGTAGCCGCCGGGTCCGGTGTAGACGCAGCTGCCGTCGGCGCTCAGGCCCCAGTTCTTGCTGTCGGGGTTCGGGACGGGGATGGTGCCGTCGGCCGGGGTGGTGGACTGCGCGGTGGCCGCGGGAGACGGCCCGCACTTCTTCGTGGCGGCCGCCTGCTTGCTGTCCTCGTGGGAACAGGCGGTGACGGACGCGGCAGCCGCGAGTCCGATGACCACGGTCGCGAGGCTTCGTTGCCATCTGTGGGTCATGGTGGTTCAGCCCTCTCTCAAGGCTGGTCGGGTGGGTGTGGTGGCGGTGCCGGTGAACCGGTGCCGCTGCCAGCCCTCTGGGGTGCGGGGGACGATCTCGAGCACGCGCCGGCGCAGCCGCCCGAGCCCGTCGATCACGCCGCCCGGCAGCAGGAACACGAACGCGATGAGCAGCGCGCCGGAGGCGATGCCCACGATCTGGCCGCCGTCGGGACGCCCCGACAGCAGGTCGAGCGACTGCGCCCAGTCCGCGATCCAGGTCCGCAGGACCACGAACACGATCGCGCCGGGCACCGCGCCGGCGATCGACGCGCTGCCCCCGGCGATCAGCGCGACGAGCAGGAAGATCGACAGGTAGAGGTCGAACCGCGAGTCGCTCACCGCGGGGACCTGGATGACGAGCAGGGAGCCGGCGACCCCGGCGAACGCGGCGCTCACCGCGAACGCGAAGATCTTCACCCGCGCCACCCGGATGCCCGAGGCGGCCGCCGACAGCGGGGCGTCGCGGACGGCGTGCATCGCCCGCCCGGTGCGGCTGCGCACGATGTTGCGGGCGATGAGGAACATGATCGCCGCGACCACGAGCACCGCGTAGTAGTGGTCGGTCGCGGGGCCGGTCTCGGTGTAGGGGTCGACGAAGAACCAGTCGGGCGAAGCCATCTCCTGCGGCACGAACTTGCCGTCGGTGCCGCCGGTGAAGCTCGGGAACTTGTCGACCAGGACGGGGAACAGGGCGGCGACGGCGAGGGTGACCGTCGCGAGGTAGAGCCCGCGGATGCGCAGGGCCGGGATGCCGACGACGGCCCCGGCGATCAGGCACAGCACGACGCTGACCGGGATCGTGGCCAGGTAGGGCCAGCCGTGGTCGGCGACCAGGATGACGGTCGTGTAGCCGCCCAGGCCCACGAACGCGCTGTGCCCCAGGGAGATCTGGCCGCAGTGGCCGGTCAGGAGCCCGAGGCCGAGGATCGCCACGCTGTAGCAGGCGATCTGGGTGAACGACTCGATCGTGCCGACCGAACCGGTCAGCAGCGGGAGCACGATCAGCACGGCCGCGGCGAGCAGCGCGGAGCCCCAGCGGATCCCGCGGTGTGCGCGGGTGCCCTCTTCGACGGTGAACGCGGCCATCACACCCGCTCCTGACTGCGGCGGCCGAGCAACCCGGCGGGTTTGAACTGCAGGACCGCGATGATGACGAAGAACGCGCAGCCGAGCCCGAACTGCCCGCCGAGCGCGGGGATGTACCCGGTCAGCAACGCGATGGCGAGGCCGACCAGCACCCCGCCGACGACCGAGCCGGCGATGCTGTCGAGCCCGCCGAGAGTCGCTGCGGCGAACGCGTAGATGAGGATCTTGTCCATGAACGTCGGGTCGAGGTAGGTCGTCGGCGCGGCGAGGCAGCCCGCGAGCGTGCCGACCGCGGCGGCCATCGCCCAGCTGCTCTGCACCGTCCGTCCGATGTGGATGCCGAGCAGCCGGGACGACTCGACGCTCGTGGCGACGCAGCGGAACGCGAGGCCGAGCTTCGTGCGGGAGAGCACGAGCTGCAGCACGACCACGACGACCAGGATCAGCACCGCGGTGCCGACGCTCGTGTAGTAGAGGCGCGCGCCGCCGATGCTGAAGAAGTCACCCGCGTCGTGCGGGAACAGCGTCGGGAACCCGCGTGGGTCGAAGCCCCAGATCAGCGCGGCAAGGGCGTTGAACGCGAGGTAGAGTGCGAGCGTCACGATGGTGATCGCGAGGTGGTTACCGGGGTCGAAGGGCCGGATGAGCACGCGTTCGATCCCGGCGGCCGCACCGGCGCTGACGACCATGGCGACGACGATCGCGAGCACGAGCGGCAGCGACCACTTCTCGGCGAAGGTGAAGGCGAGGAAGGTGCCGACCATCCCCATCGCGCCTTGGGCGAAGTTGATGACGCCGGTCGCCTTGAACACCAGCACGAGCGCCAGCGCGACCATGCCGTAGAGGAATCCGTTGAGGACACCGTCGGCGACGCGCTGCAGGTACAGCTGGAAGCCGCCGTCGATGATCGCGTAGACCGAGAACGCCGCCAGCAGCGCGGCGACGACGCCCAGGCCGTGGGCGGCCGAGCGCCGGCGCCGGGCCGCGAGCACGTCGCGGGGCCCGCCCGGGGGTGCTTCGGGCCTGCCGGTGGTGGTGATCGCCACGGGGGTCTCCTTCGAAGAGGGCTCAGTAGCCGAGGTAGGCGCGGCGGACGGACTCGTCGTCGCGCAGCTGCTCGGCGGGGCCGGCGACGGCGACCGTGCCGGCTTCCAGGACGTAGCCGCGGCGCGCCAGGTCGAGCGCCAGCGCGGCGTTCTGCTCGACGACGACCATCGCGACGCCGCGTTCCGCGCACACGCGCGCCAGGACGTCGAACAGCTGCCGCACCACGATCGGCGCCAAGCCGAGCGACGGTTCGTCGAGCAGCAGCAGCTTCGGGTTGCTCATCATCGCCCGGGCGATCGCGAGCATCTGCTGCTCGCCGCCGGACAGGCTCCCGGCCGACGTCGAGCGCCGCTGCGCGAGCCGCGGGAAGACGTCGTACCAGTAATCGGTGTCGGCCCGGACGTCCTTGTCCTTGCGGATGTACCCGCCCGCGCGGATGTTGTCCTCCACGCTGAGCTCGGCGAGGGTGCCGCGGCCCTGCGGGACCAGGGACACGCCGCGCCGGACGACGTCGTAGGTCGAGCGCCCGTCGAGGGGCTCGCCGCCGAAGGTGATCGTGCCCTCGGTGCGGACCAGCCGGCACACCGACCGCAGCAGCGTCGTCTTCCCGGCGCCGTTCGCGCCCAGCACGACGACGACTTCGCCCTCGTCGGCGGTGAGGTCGACCCCGTGCAGGCACTCGACCTCGCCGTAGAAGGCGCGCAGCCCGCGCAGTTCCAGCAGCGTGCTCATACCGCCGTCCCCAGGTAGGCCTCGATCAGCAGCGGGTTGTCGCGCAGCTCGGTGGGCGTCCCGGAGACGAGGTTGCGGCCGAAGTCCAGGGCCACCACGTAGTCCGAGATGTCCATGACGAACTGCATGTGGTGCTCGACGAGCAGGAGTGTGATGCCGTGCTCGTCGCGCAGCCGCAGCAGGAGCTCGCCCAGCTCGCGCACGTCGCCGTGGGTCAGGCCGCTGGCGGGTTCGTCGAGCAGCAGCAGCCGTGGCTCGCCGACCAGCGCGCGGGCCAGCTCGACCCGCTTGAGCGTGCCGAACGGCAGCCCGGCGCACGCGCGGTGCGCCACGTCCGCGATCCCGAAGTAGTCGAGCATCGCGTAGGCGCGGGCCCGCAGTTCGCGGTCCTCGCGTGCCCCGGTGAAACCGAGTGCCGAGGCGAACATGCCGACCTTGCCGCGCGCGTGCCGGCCGACCATGACGTTCTCCAGGACCGTCATACCCGGCCACAGCGCAAGGTTCTGGAACGTGCGCGCCAGGCCCAGCCCGCCGAGGTCGGCCGCGTGCCGCCGGAGCAGGTCCTCGCCGGCGAACGTGATCGAGCCGGACGCGGGGCGGATCAGGCGGGAGATCGTGTTGAACGCCGTCGTCTTCCCGGCGCCGTTCGGGCCGATCAGGGCGCAGATCCGTCCTTCGTGGACGGACAGGGACGCCGAGTCCAGCGCGGTGACCCCGCCGAACGTGACGGTGACGTCCTCGAACGTGAGCAGCGGCGTCATATCACACCGTCCGCGTGCAGCGTGGCGAGCGATTCGGCGTCGGTCCCGGCGAGCGCGGTGAGCACGTCGTCGGTGTCGGCGCCCAGCGGCGGGCCGGTGCGGGTGACCGCACCCGGGGTCCGGGAGAACTTCGGCACGATCCCGTTCATCGGCAGTTCCGTGCCCGCCGCGTTCTGCCGCCACAGGATCATGTCGCGGTCGGCGAACTGCGGGTCGGCCAGGATGGACGCGGCGGTGTTGATGCGCCCGACCGGCACGCCGTGCTGCTGCAGCTGCTCGATGAGGTCCTTGCTCTTGAGCTTCGAGCTCCACACCGAGATCAGCTCGTCGAGCTCGGCCATCCGCTCGCCGCGAGCACTGTGCGTCGCGTAGCGGGGGTCGGTCGTGAGGTCGGGCCGGCCCATCGCGGCGGCGAGCCGGGCGAACACCGTGTCGGCGTTGGCCGCGATGACGACCTGGGCGTCGTCCGCCGCCGGGTACACATTGGACGGTGCGACACCGGGGAGCACGCTGCCGCTGCGGGTGCGCAGCTTGCCGCCGGTGTGGTAGTCGGCCACCGTCGACTCCATGAGCGCGAACACCGCCTCGTAGATGGCGACGTCGACCTCCTGCCCGCGGCCGCTCGTGCCGCGTTCGGCCAGGGCGGCCAGCGCGCCGATGACGGCGAACAGCGAGGCGAGCGAATCGCCGAGGCTGATCCCGGCCCGCGCGGGCGCGTCGCCGGGAGAGCCGGTGGTGTACCGGATCCCGCCGACGGCCTCGGCGACGCTGCCGAACCCGGCCTGGCTCGCGCCCGGACCGGTCTGGCCGAACCCGGACACGTGCACCAGGACGATGCGCGGGTTGACTTCGGCGAGGCCGGCGTAGTCCAGGCCCCAGCGGGCGAGCGTGCCGGGACGGAAGTTCTCCAGCACGACGTCGCACGAAGCGGCCAGGTCGCGGACGAGCTGCTGGCCGCGCTCGTCGCGCAGGTCGACGGTCACCGACTTCTTGTTGCGCCCGATCGCGGGCCACCACAGGGATTCGCCGTCCTTGGTGACGCCCCAGTGGCGCATCGGGTCGCCGGCGCGCGGCGGTTCCACCTTGACGACCTCGGCGCCGTAGTCGGCGAGGAGCTGCCCGGCGAACGGACCCGCGATGAAACTGCCCAGTTCGAGGACTCTGATTCCGTGCAGGGGACCCACCGTCGCGCCACCTCTCGAATCGAAGGTAGACCCATATTGCACACAATCCAGCGGACGGACAAGGCTCCGTCAACACTTTTGTAGATTTCGATCCGGACGCGGCGCGGGGCGAACACGGCCGCTCACGGCGCGTACTCTCCCTCGGATGAGCACAGCGAAAACGGGGGTCGGCGCCGCGTCCTACGGCGGTGGGGTGCTGCCCGGGGCGAGGATGTCCGGGCCGATGCTGGCGTACTCGTCGATCCGCGGGTGGATCGTCGATGGGCGGCTCCGACCTGGGGAAAGGCTGATCGAGCAGCGGATCGCGGCCGAGTTGAACCTGTCGCGCACGCCGGTGCGCGAGGCGGTCCGGATGCTCGCCGCGGAGGGTCTCGTGGTGGCCGAGCACAACCGGGGCGCGATGGTGCGCACGCTCGACCGGCAGGACGTCCTGGACAGCTACGAGCTGCGCGCGCGGCTGGAGTCCTACGCGTGCGAGCTGGCGGCTTCGCGGGCCACCGCCGACGACTTGTCGGCGATTGACGAAGGCATCCGTGACTTCGGGAAAGCCTTGCGGCGCAAGGAGCTCGAACCCGTCGAGCGGACCCGGCTGATCGACGAGGCGAACCGCCAGGTGCACGCGGCGATCATCGGCGCGAGCCGGCACGCGCGGCTGGCGCACCTGCTGAGCAGTGCTGTCGACGCGCCTCTGGTGTTCAGCGCGTTGCGTGACTTCTCCCCGCGTCAGCTCGAGCGGTCGAACCTGTTCCACCAGCTCATCCGGGACATGATCGCCAAGAACGAGCCGCTGCGCGCGGCCCAGCTGATGCACGAGCACATCATGATGGGCCGCGACCAGATCCTCGCGAGCGTGCTTCCGGAGGATCCCGAACTTGTCAACGATGGTGTTGATTGAATACAATGACGACGTGTTGGAGTTCACTCGCATCCGCGTCGAGGTCGACGGCGGCATCGCCACACTGACCCTGAACCGGCCCGAGCACGGCAACGCCGTCGACGACGCGATGCACTCGGAGCTGACGCAGGTCTTCCCGGCCGTCCGGGCGGACGACAGCGTGCGCGCGGTCGTGCTGACCGGCGCCGGGGACACGTTCTGCCGGGGCGGGGACAGCAGCGCGTCGCGCACGTTCACGACGCTGACGGGGTTGACGCCGATCCAAGAAGCGCGGTTGATCGTGGAAACCTTGCTGGATCTGGACAAACCCGTGGTCGCGGCGGTGAACGGCGACGCGCTCGGGCTCGGCGCGATCCTCGCGACGCTCGCCGACGCGTCCTTTGTGGCGCCGACGGCTCGCCTCGGGGACCGGCACGTGGCCGGGGGCGTGACGGCGGGCAACGGCAGCGCCGCGCTGTGGCCGGCGCTCATCGGCGTCAACCGGACCAAGCGGCTCCTGCTGGGTGCCGAAGTCCTGACCGCTTCCGAAGCCGTCGACATCGGACTCCTCTCCGAGGTTGCGGACGACCCACTCGCTGCCGCCACCGCGCTCGCCGCCCGCTGGGCCGGGATGCCGCCGTTCGCCTTGCGGAGCACCAAATCCGTCATCAACGTCCACCTGAAGGACGCGGCCGCCCGCGCGCTCGGTTACGGCCTGGCGCTGGAGGAACAGGCGATGGCGGGCCCGGAGTTCGCCGCGGTGCTCGCGCAGCGCCGCGCCGCCACCTGAGGGAGAGCCGATGCTGGACTTCACCGGACGTGTCGCCGTCGTGACAGGAGCGGGGCAGGGACTCGGGCGGCAGTACGCGCTCGACCTGGCCCGCCGCGGGGCGAAGGTGGTGGTCGACGACGTCGCCGCGGCGGTCGACGGCACCGAGAGCGGGGTGAATCCCGCGGACGCCGTGGTCGAGGATATCCGTGCGTTCGGCGGAACCGCGGTGGCCGAGTGCGCGAGTGTGGCCGATCCGGCGGGTGGCGCGTCCATCGTGGACCGGGCAGTCACCGACTTCGGGCGCCTCGACATCCTGGTCAACAACGCCGGGATCGCGCGGACCAACGAGTTCGGCTCCATCGAGTACGACGATGTGCTCGCGTCGCTGCGGGTGCACCTGCTCGGCGCCTTTCACACGCTCTTGCCCGCGTGGAAGCTTTTCCAGGCACAGGGCGAGGGTGCCGTGGTGAACACGACGTCCGCCGTGGGCGTGTTCGGGCAGCAGCGGTCCAGCGTCTACGCGGCCGGGAAGATGGGCATGGTCGGGCTGACCCGGGTGCTGGCACTGGAGGGCGCGCGGTACGGGATCCGCGTCAACGCGATCGCTCCCGTCGCGCGGTCGCGGATGGCCGGCGGCGTCTACGGGCGGCTGGACGACCGGCTGGACCCGGAGTTCGTGTCCGCCGTCGTGCTGGCGCTGGCCCACCCGTCGAGCACGGCTTCCGGCGAGGTCGTGTCGGCGGGCGGCGGGCGGATGTCCCGGTTGATTTTCGCGGCCACCGAAGGGTTCTTCTCCCCGGAACTGGACGACGACGTGGCGGCGGCGCGGCTGGCCGAGGTGTGCGCGGACGAGCGGGTGGTGGCGGTCCCGGGCTGCGCGATGGACGAGATCGACCTGATCCGCGCGAGCTACCCCGACCTGACCGGCTTCACGATGACCCCGCGCTGAGCGGGGCTGCTCCGGCGGGAACCGGAGCAGCCCATTGTTCTCAGGCCGGGGTTTCGATCACGCAGAGCACTTCGCGGACCTCGACCACGTCGCCGCTGTCGCCCTTCAGCTCCCGGATGATGCCCGCCACCGGGGCGGGGATCACCTGCCGGGCCTTCTCCGCCTCGATCTCGACCAGGTCCGCGTCGAGAGCGACCTCCTCGCCCTCCTCGACGTACCAGTCGATGATCTCCGCGTCGCTCATCCCCATCGACAGCTGGGGGAGCCGTACCTCGTGCCGCGCCATCCGGGTTCTCCTCAGGAATCGAAAGTGCGTCGCACGGCGGCGACGATCTTGGCCTGCGTCGGGTAGATCTGCTTCTCCAGCGCGGGGCTGAAGGGGACGTGGGTGTCGTCGGTCGTGACGCGCACGACGGGGCCGCGCAGCGCGGAGAAGCAGTCTTCGACGACCCGTGCCGAGATCTCGCTCGCCGCGCTGCACGTGCGGTTCGCCGGGTCGACGACCACGCACCGGCCGGTCCGGCTCACCGACTCCAGGATCGTCGGCCAGTCCATCGGCACCAGCGTCCGCGGGTCGATCACCTCGGCGCTGATCCCTTCCGCTTCCAGTTCGGCTGCCGCTTCCAAGGCCAGCCACGAACCGAGCCCGATGCCGACGATGGTGACGTCCGTGCCGGGCCGCCGCACCGCCGCGGAACCCAGCGGCACCAGGTGATCCGCGTCGGGCGGCACCGCCGGTCCGCGGCCCTTGCGGCCCCACAGGTTCGCGTCCTCGAAGCACAGCACCGGGTTGTCGTCGCGGATCGCGGACTTCAGCAGCCCCAGCAGGTCCGGCGCGGTGGACGGCAGGATGATCTTGAGCCCCGGCACGTTCATGAACATCGGGTACGGCCGGTCGGCGTGGTGCCCGGCCGTCCCGCCGTGGTAGTACAGCGCGGCCCGCACGACGACGGGCAGCTTGGCCTGGCCGCCGAACATGTAGCGGGCCTTCGCCAGCTGCGACACGAACTGGTCCATCGCGCCGAACACGAAGCTCGCCACCGTCAGGTCGACGATCGGCCGCAGCCCGGCCATCGCGGCGCCGGCGGCGACCCCGATGGAGCCGGCCTCGGCGAGCGGCAGGTCGCGCACGCGTGACGGGCCGAACGCCTCCAGTGCGCCCGCCGCCGCGCCGAACACATTGGCGCGCAGGTCCTGGCCCATCAGGATCACGCCGTCGTCGCGGGTCATTTCTTCGTGCTGCGCGCGGTTGATGGCCTGCAGGAAGCCGAGCTGCTGGGCCCGGGCCGGCCGTTTGGTCGGTGCGCTCACGCGGTCACCTCCGAGGGTGCGTAGATGTCGGCGTAGGCCGCTTCGAGGGGTGGGAAGGGCGATTCGCGGGCGAACTCGACGGCTGCGTCCACTTCGGACTTCACCTCGTCGTTCAGCTGCTGGAGGTCGTCGGCGGTGAGCACGCCCCACTCGAGCACCTGGTGGTGGAACAACGTGATCGGGTCGACGGTGTCGAACCAGCTGTCCACAACGGACTTGTCGCGGTAGGGCTGGGGGACCACGAGGCCGTAGGCGTGCTCGTGGAACCGGTATGTCTTCGCCTCGACCAGGCTCGGCCCGTCGCCCGCCCGCGCGCGCGTCACGGCGTCCCGCGTGGCGCGGTACACGGCCAGCACGTCCTGCCCGTCGACGACGACACCGGGCATCCCGTACCCGGCCGCGCGCATCGCGACGTCCGGCACCGATAGGGACTCCTCGGCGGTGACGCTCACGGCGTACCCGTTGTTCTCGCAGAAGTAGATCACCGGCAGGTCCCAGATGCCGGCCATGTTCATCGACTCGTGCAGCACGCCCTCGCTGGCCGCGCCGTCGCCGAAGAAGCACAGCGCGACCTGCCCGCTGCCGCGCACCTGCGCGGCCAGCGCGGCGCCGGTCGCCACCGGGATCGCCGAGCCGACGATGCCGGACTCGCCGAGGCTCCCGACGGAGAAGTCGGCCAGGTGCATGCTGCCGCCCTTGCCGCCGCACACGCCCGTCGCCTTGCCCAGCAGCTCGGCCATCAGCGCGCCGAGCCCGGCGCCCTTGGCGATGGGGTGGCCGTGCGAGCGGTGGTTGCCGGTCATGTAGTCCGACGTCTCCGTCGCCAGGCACGCGCCGACGACGGCGGCCTCCTGCCCGATCGACAGGTGCACCATCGCCGGCAGCTCACCCGCGTGGAACAGCGCGATGGTGGCTTCCTCGAACTGGCGGACGCGCTGCATCCGCCGCATCAGCTCGCGCGCGAGCGCGGCCCCTTCCGGGCCGCTCAGCTCCACGGGGGGAGCGGTGCTGTCGGTCATGTGCGTGACCCCTGTCTTCTCTGACGTGAGCGGGAAGCGCTGTTGTCAGCGTAAGCGTTGACGCAGGATACGGGAAGGGGTTACCGTCAGCGTCAACACAAGCGATGACGCACTTCAAGGAGCGGCGCGATGGCAGACACCGTGCAGGACGCGCTCGACGCATTCACCCGGGGCGAGTTCGTGGTCGTGCTGGACGCGGCGGACCGCGAGAACGAGGCGGACCTCGTGCTCTCCGCCGCGCACATGACGCCGGAGAAGATGGCCTTCCTGCTGCGGCACACCACCGGGATCGTGTGCGTGCCGATGCCGGCCGCCCGCGCCGACGCCCTCGGCCTCCCGCTGATGGTCGCCGACAACACCGACCGGCACCGCACCGCGTTCACGGTCACCGTCGACGCCCTGGACGGCACCACGACGGGGGTGAGCGCGGCCGACCGCACCGCGACGGCCCGCCGGCTCGCCGACCCGGCCGCCCGCCCCGAGGAGTTCGCCCGCCCGGGGCACATGTTCCCGCTGCGCGCGCACGCCGACGGGGTGCTCGGCCGGCCCGGCCACACGGAGGCCGCGGTCGACCTCGCCCGGCTGGCCGGGCTCGACCCGGTGACGATCATTTCCGAGCTGAGCCGCCCGGACGGCGAGATGGCGCGCGGCGACGACGTACTGGACTTCGCGCGGCGCTACGGGCTCCCGGTCATCGGCATCGCCGACCTGATCGCCGCCCGCCGCGAAGCCCTCGAGGTACCCGCGATTTCGCTGACCGCGCGGCCGGTGCACCCCGAGCCCGGTGGCAGCGAGCACTTGATCCGCCGTGAGGCCCTCGAGGTCCCGGCGATCTCCCTGACCGCGCGGCCGGTAAACACCGGGCCCGACGACGGTGAGCACCTGCCCCTCCGCGAGGCCGAGGAAGTGCCCGCGATCCCGCTCCCCACCGCGCACGGCGAGTTCACCGCGCGCCTGGTGCGCACCGAACCCGACGGTGGCGAGCACCTCGTCCTCACCCTCGGCGACCTCAGCGGTGACGAGCCCGTGCTCGTCCGGGTGCACTCCGAGTGCGCGACCGGTGACCTGTTCGGCTCCCTGCGCTGCGACTGCGGCGAACAACTCCACTCCGGCCTCGCGGCGATCGCCGCCGCCGGGCGCGGGGTGCTCGTCTACGAACGCGGGCACGAGGGCCGGGGGATCGGCCTGGCCGACAAGTTCCGCGCCTACGCCCTGCAGGACCGGGGCGCGGACACCGTCGACGCAAACCTGCGCCTCGGCCACCCGGCCGACGCCCGCGACTTCGGGCCCGCCGCGCGGGTCCTGCTCCGCCTGGGGGTGCGGGCGGTCACGCTGCTCACCAACAACCCGGACAAGGTGCACGCCCTGCGCGAGGCCGGGCTGAGCGTCGCCGCGAGGCCGCTGCGCACCGTGCCCGCCCGCGAGAACGTCCGGTACCTGCGCACGAAGCAGGCCCGTCTGGGGCACGACCTCGCGCTCGAAGACGGCCTGGCCCCGACCGGGAGCCAGCCGTGGTGACCGCGGTGACGCCGGACAGCTTTCGGCAGGTGATGCGCCACCTCCCCACCGGCGTCGCGGTCGTCACCGCCGCCGGTGCGGAAGGGCCGCTGGGCCTGGCCGTCGGCTCGTTCGTGTCGGTCTCGCTCGAACCGCCGCTGGTCGGGTTCTTCGTGGCCCGCACCTCGACGACCTGGCCGCGGATCGGCCCGCTGGGCCGGTTCTGCGTCAACGTCCTCGGCGAGGACGGCGAAGGCACCTCCCGCGCCTTCGCCGTCTCCGGCGGCGACAAGTTCGGCGGCGTCACCTGGTCCGATTCACCGCTGGGCTCACCCGTCCTCGACGGCGCGCTCGCCTGGTTCGACTGCACGACCCACTCCGTCACCGACGCCGGTGACCACGTCCTGGTCCTGGCCGACGTCCACGAGCTGGGGGTGGCCGACGCCGGCCGCCCGCTCATCTTCTGCCACGGCACCTACCAGCGGCTGGGACCGCACCCGAGCACCTCCCGAGTCTGAAAGAAGGTCACGGCCGATGCGAGTCGGATACACGAGCATCTTCCAGGGCGGCGGCGACGCCAAGGACGACCAACGCGTCTACGCCGACGAGTTGCGCCTCTGCGAGCTCGCGGAGCCGCTGGGCTTCGAAATGCTGTGGGGCGTCGAGCACCACTTCACCTCCTACACGATGTGCCCCGACCCGATCCAGTTCCTGTCCTACATGGCCGGTCGCACGAAGAACATCCTGCTGGGCTCGGGCGCGGTCATCCTGCCGTGGCACGACCCGGTGCGCGTCGCCGAGCAGGTCACCATGCTCGACCTGATGTCGGGCGGCCGGTTCATCTTCGGCATGGGCCGGGGGCTGGGCCGGATCGAGTTCGAAGGCCTGCGCATCCCGATGGACGAATCGCGCGAGCGCTTCGTCGAGTCCGCCGAGATCGTGCTGCGCGCGCTCGAGACCGGCGTCCTCGAAGCGGATGGCAAGCACTACCAGATCCCGAAGCGCGACCTGCGTCCCCGGCCGGTGAAGTCCTTCCGCGACCGGCTCTACGCCGCCGCGGTGTCGCCGGAGTCGGTGCGGATCATGGCCGACGTCGGCGCCGGCATCCTCATCAACCCCCAGAAGGACTGGGAGGAGGTGTCCGCGGACATGCGCCAGTACCGCGAGCAGTTCCGCGAGCTGAAGGGCGTCGAGGCGCCGGCCCCGATGGTCACCGGCTGGGTCTGCTGTGACCCGGACCCGGTCAAGGCCAAGGACATGGCGCAGCAGTACATCGGCGGTTACTACGAATCGGTCATGTCCCACTACGAGCTGGGCGGCCGGCACTTCGCGGCTACGCAGGGTTACGAATACTATCGGTCGCTGGCGTCCTACATCCAGAACAAGGGCTCCGACCGGGTGGTCGAGAACTTCATCGAGCTGCAGATCTACGGCACCCCCGACCAGTGCTACGAGCGCATCGTCGACATCCGGTCCAAAGTGGGCAATGACGGGTTCAACGCGGTCTGCTCGTTTTCGGGCATGACGACGGAGATGGCGGAGGCCAACATGCGGCTGTTCGCGAGCGAGGTCATGCCGCGCGTCAAGGAGCTGCCGCGCTACTCGTTCGACGAGGCACCGGCGGGCGCGTCGTGACCGGCGCCCCACGGGTCGTCGCGAGCGGCCTGCGCTTCCCCGAGGGCCCGACTCCGCTCGGTGACGGCGCGATCGCCGTCGTCGAGATGAAGGGCGAGGCGGTCAGCCGCGTCGACCCGGACGGCACGGTCACCCGCCTGGGTGACTGCGGCGGCGGCCCCAACGGCAGCGCGCTCGGCGCGGACGGCGAGCTGTACGTCGCCAACAACGGCGGGCTCTCGGCCGAAGGCACCGGTTACTGGCACGCCCCGCGGCAGCTCGCGGGCTGCGTGCAGCGCGTCGATCCCGATGGGACGGTCACCCCGGTGACCGGCGAACTGCCCGGCCCGGCGCCGCACCGGCCCAACGACCTGTGCTTCGGCCCCGACGGCACGCTGTACGTCACCGACAGCGCGAACTGGGAAGACCTGCGTAACATCCGCCCCGGGCACGTCGTCGCGATCGCCGCCGACGGCAGTGTCGCCGGCTCGGCCGAGGTCCCGGCGATGCCCAACGGCGTCGCGTTCGGCCCCGACGGGCGGCTGTACCTGGCGCAGTCGCTGACCCGCAAGATCCTCGCCTTCGCCGTCACCGGCGGCGAGTTCGGCGCACCCGAGCAGATCCTCAAGTTGCCGGCCGGCATGCCCGACGGCTTCTGCTTCGACGGCGACGGCACGTTGTACGTCTGCGGCAGCATCGGCAACGCGATCTTCGTCTACTCCGGCGGCGAGCTGAAGGAAACGATCGAAACGGGCGACGGCACCCAGCCGACCAACTGCTGCGTGGGCGCGGACGGCCGGCTGTACGTCACCTACGGGCTCACCGGGCAGCTGGTGGCCTTCGACCTCGGGGTCACCCCGGCGGCCCCGCACACCGGGTCGGTCAACGCAGTCTTGGAGGATTCGTGAAGCTCGCCCTGATGTACGAGCTGCCCGTGCCCAGGCCGTGGACGCAGGACAGCGCCTACAACGCCTTCGAGAACACGCTGCAGCAGATCGAACTGGCCGACCGGCTGGGTTTCCACAGCGTCTGGACCGTCGAGCACCACTTCCTCGACGAGTACTCGTTCTCCAGCGCGCCCGGCGTGTTCTACGGCGCGATCGCGGCCCGCACGGAGAACATCCGCATCGGGCACGGCGTGCGGCTGCTGCCGTTCCCGTACAACCACCCGGTGCGCGCCGCCGAGGCCGCCGCCACCGTCGACGTCCTCTCCAAGGGCCGCCTGGAGTTCGGCACCGGCCGCTCCGGCACCCGCGTCGAGATGGAGGGTTTCGGCATCAAGCCGAACGAGACCCGGCCGATGTGGGAGGAAGCGCTCGAAGTCATCGTCGGCGCGTGGACGGAGGAAGAGTTCAGCTGGGACGGTGAGTATTTCAAGCTGCCTCCGCGCGGTGTCGTCCCGAAGCCGTACCAGAACCCGCACCCGCCGATCTGGGGCGCGACGTCCAGCGCCGAGAGCCACGTGATCGTGGGGCAGAAGGGACTCGGGCTGCTGTCGTTCTCCGTCGCGATCCCGCCCGAGGCGCTCACCAAGCGGATCAGCCGCTACCACGAGGGTCTCGAGCAGGTGGAGCCCGTCGGGAAGTTCGTCAACAACCGCATCGCCACCTTCGCCCAGGCCCACTGCGCGGAGACCACGCAGCAGGCCCACGACGACGCGCGCACGGCGTTCCCCTGGTACATCCAGAGTTCGCTGAAAACGATCGCCGAACTCGGGGCCTGGCGGGAAGGCACCAACCTCGGCAGCTACGAGTACGCCAAGAAACTGCTGGGCGGCATGCAGATCGAAGATCTGACGTTCGACTACCTGACGCAGAACGAAACCGTGCTGTGCGGCGACCCCGACCACTTCGTGGGGATGTGCAAGCGGTACGAGGCCGTCGGCGTCGACATCCTGCTGCTTCTCGTGCAGAGTTACGACATCCCGCACGAGAAGGTCATGCGTTCCATCGAACTGATCGGTACCGAGGTTCTCCCCAAGCTCACTTAGCGACGAGGCGGCACAAGGGAGTGCGCATGTCCGTCCAGCAGAACTCGCGGATGTCGGACTGGATCCGCATCAACGCGAGCACCGTCCCCAAGAGACCCTGCTTCGTCACCGACACGGCGACCTACACCTTCGGCGAAGTCAACAGCCGGGTCAACCGGCTCGTCTCGGTCCTGCGGCGGATGGGGGTGGGCAAGGGCGACCGGGTCGCGCTGTTCGCCACCGACTCGGCGCAGTACGTCGAGACGCTGCTCGCCTGCATGAAGCTCGGCGCGGTGTACGTCCCGCTGAACTTCCGCCTGGCCGGGCCGGAGCTGCAGGCCCTGCTGCGCACCGCCGAGGCGAAGGTGCTCTTCTTCAGCGACCGCTACACCGACCTGGTGCGCGGGGTGGACGTGCCGGGGCTGAAGACGACGATCAGCTACGACTCCCACTCCGGCGACGAGTCCTACGAGTCCCTCGTGGACACCGGCGACGACGTCGAGGTCGACGTGCCGATGTCGGACGACGAACTCGTGTGCCTGGCGTTCACCAGCGGCACGACGGCGCTGCCGAAGGGCGTCATGCACTCGCAGCGGATGGCCAAGCACATGGTCATGCAGTGCATCGTGGAACGGGCGATGACGAGCATCTCGTTCCACTACTCGGCGGCGCCGCTGTTCCACGTCGGCGGGATGCTCTACACGCTCTCCGGCGTCGCGCGCGGGCACACCTCGCTGGTGCTGCCGGCGTTCGACGCGCCGACGGTCGCGCACTGGATGGCGCGTGGCGGGCTCGACGGCGTCTTCCTGGTGCCGACGATGATCGACACGCTGCTGCACGAGCCCGCGGTGGCCGATCCGGCGAGCGACTTCTCCCGGCTCGGGTCCATCGGCTACGGCGCCGCGCCGATGTCGCCGTCGCTGCTGCGCCGGGCGATGGACCGCTTCCAGTGCGACTTCATGAACATGTTCGGTGCGGGCACCGAGGCGGGGCTGCAGACCGTGCTCACCCCGGAGGACCACCGGCGCGCGCTCGCCGGCGACGAGCACCTGCTCGGGTCCATCGGCAAGGCGGGCATGGGCGTGGTGCTGCGGCTGTGCGACCCGGAGAACGACACCGAGCTGGTCGACGTCCCCGACGGCGAGGTGGGCGAGATCGTCACCCGCGCCGACGCCGTGATGTCGGGTTACCTCGGCCAGCCGGAGGAGACCGCGAAGGTGCTGGTGGACGGCTGGTTCCGCGGCGGCGACCTGGCCTGGCGGGACAAGGAGGGCTACCTCTACCTCAACGGCCGCAAGAAGGACATGATCATCCGGGGCGGCGAGAACATCTACCCCGTCGAGATCGAGCACGTGCTCGGCGGCTACCCCGGCGTGCGCGAGGTGGCCGTGGTCGGGGTGCCGGACGAGCACTGGGGCGAGATCGTGCGCGCCCACGTCATCCTCGAGGACGGCGCGGCCCTCGACGTCGACGAGGTGCGGGCCTGGTGCCGCGCCCGGCTGGCCGGCTACAAGGTGCCGGCCCGGTTCTCGCTGGAGGCGGACTTCCCGCGCAACGCCAGCGGGAAGGTCCTCAAACGCGAGCTGCGCGACCGTGCGGGCTAAGGTGGGGGCGGCAGGAGCCCCGGTGCCGGGGCCGCACCGAGGGCAAGGGAGTCCGATCGCCAGTGGCCGCGCCACGCCGTCGCCGCACCGCGGCGACCGACCCGGAGAGCGACATCGCCCGCAGGCGGCTCGAGCGCAGGCAGGCGAGCGGCCGCCGCTCGGACGTCCGCTGGGCGGAGATCCTGGCCGGCGCGGGCCGGGTGTTCGCCCGGCTCGGCTACGGCCAGTCGACCCTCGAGGACGTCGCCGGCGAGGTCGGCATCAGCCGGGCGACGCTCTACTACTACGTGGGTACCAAGGAGGAGCTGCTCGTCGGGCTCCTGCACGATCCCATCGAGACGATGCGCACCCGGCTGGAGGAGGTCGCGGCCCTGCCGCTGCCCGCCCCGGAGCGCCTGGCGGCGGCGCTGCGCGAGTACGTGCGCACGATGGCCGAGCTGCCGGAGCTGTTCGTCTTCCTCTCGGAGAACGTGCACCAGGTGATGACGGGCCCGGAGGCCGACCACATCCGCGACAACGCCGACCGCTACGGCCGCACGCTCGCCGAGGTGATCCGGTCCGGCGCGAAGGCGGGGGAGTTCCGCACGGACATCGACCCGTCGGTGGCGGTGCTGGGCATCATCGGCATGTTCAACTGGATCCACCGCTGGTACAACCCCGAGGGCGAACGCAGCCTGGAGGACTTCGGCGAGGACTTCATCGAGATGTCGCTTTCCTCGCTGACGCCCAAGAACAGCTGACACCCGGGGCCGCTCCGGACTTCGAGCGCCCCAATGTGGCCTTGGTTGCGTTGGACGCACCGAAGGCCACATTGGGTGCGTTGCTGCCGGGGCCGTGCGGGGCGCTCCGGTGAGCGTCGCGCTGGTCACCGGAGCCGCGCGCGGCATCGGTGCCGCCACGGCTCAGCGTCTCGCGCGCGAGGGTGTCTCGGTAGCGCTCGTCGATCGTGACCTCGGCGCCGCCGAGGAAGTGGCTGCCGTGCTGCGGCACGGGGGTGTGCGGGCGCTCGCGATCGAGGCGGACGTGTCCGATCCGGACGCCGCAGAGTCCGCTGTGGACCGTGCCGCTTCCTGGGGCGGCGGCCTGGACTTCGCCTACAACAACGCCGGAGTCCCCGGCGTGCGCGCGGAGCTGGCCGACTACCCGGACGACGTTTTCTGGCGCGTGCAGCGCGTCAACGTCGGTGGGGTGTTCGCCTGCATGCGGGCCGAGCTGCGGCATATGCTCGCGGCGGGCCGGGGAGCGATCGTGAACGCGGCGTCCGGCGCCGGGTTCGCGGGAGTTCCGCAGTCGAGTGCGTATGTGGCCAGTAAGCATGCAGTGGTCGGCCTGACCAAGACGGCCGCCGTCGAGTACGCGGCGCGCGGGATCCGGGTCAACGCCGTTGCGCCCGGGCTCGTGCGCACCCGGCTCGTCGACGGCCTGGACGACGAGACGTTCGCGGCGGCGCACCCGGCCGGGCGCGCCGCCGAGCCCGAGGAGGTGGCCGACGCCGTGTGGTACCTGTTGAACGCCCCATTCGTGACCGGCGTGGTGCTCCCGGTCGACGGCGGGCTCCTCGCGCGCGTGCCGGGGCTGTCGTGACGGCCGCACCCCGCCCGTCGTCGTGCGCTGTGCTCCCGGCGGGCGCGCTGCGAGACCGGCTCGCCCTCGTGACCGGCGCCGGATCGGGCATCGGCCGGGCCGTCGCGCTGCGGTTGTTGGAGCTGGGCGCGACCGTCGTCGGCGTCGGACGGCGCGAGGAACGCCTGGCCGAAACCGCCGTGCTCGCCGGCAGCGACCGGTTCTCGTTCGTGGCCCTCGACATCCGTGACCGGCCGGCCGAGTTCGTCCAGGGTCTCGGCGGCCTGGACCTGCTGGTGAACAACGCCGGCGGCCAGTTCATCGCGACCGCGGACAAGATCTCGCCCCGCGGGTTCGCCGCGGTCGCCGACCTGAACCTGACGGCGACGGCGGCGATGATCCAGGCGGCGCGTCCCGGGCTGGCCGCGCGTGGCGGCCGGGTGGTGAACCTGTCGCTGTCCGCGCCGGACCGGGGGATCCCCGGGTTGGCGCACTCGGCCGCGGCCCGGGCGGGGATCGCCGCCTTGACCCGCGAGCTGGCGCGGGACTGGCGCGACGAGGGTATCCGGCTGTTCTGCCTCGCCCCCGGAACCGTGCTGACGGATGGCGTCGGCGAGGAACTGCCGGCCGAGCAGCTCGCGAAGATCGTGGCCAAGACCCCGCTGGGCCGCGACACCTCGACCGCGGAGGTGGCCGAATGGGTCGCCGCGCTGGGGTCGGGTGTCGCGGACGCGGTCAGCGGGGCGCTGGTCGAACTGGACGGCGGCTCCGGCCTGGTCGCGGCCGCGTCCCTGGACGGAAGCGGGACGACATGACCGTCGAGATCGTCGAAGTGTCCCCTCGGGACGGCCTGCAGAACGAGAAGCGGGTGCTGTCCACCGACGAGAAGCTCGAGCTGATCGACCGCGCCGCGCGCACCGGGGTGCGCCGGATCGAGGTGACGTCCTTCGTGCGGCCGGACCGCGTCCCGCAGCTCGCGGACGCCGCCGAGGTCGCGAAGGCGTTGCAGGACAACGGGATCGACTACAGCGCACTGGTGCTGAACGTGCGCGGCTACCAACGCGCGCTCGACGCCGGAATCCGCGAGATGACGACGCTGGTCCTGGCGAGCACGACGTTCAGCGAGCGCAACCAGGGCATGACGACGGACGAAGTGATCGACGTCGTGCGCGAGATCCGGCGGCGCGGACGCGAGGACGGCGTCAAGGTGTCGGTGACGATCGGCGCGTCGTTCGGCTGCCCGTTCGAGGGCGAGGTACCCGAGGCGCGGTTCGGCGAGGTGGCCTCGGCCGTGGCGGACCTGGACTTCGACGAGGTGTGCCTGGCGGACACCATCGGTGTCGCGGTGCCGTCCGATGTGGAGACGCGGTTCGCGATGCTGCGCGAGCGCGCGCCGGCGGTGCCGATGCGCGTCCACCTGCACGACACGCGCAACACGGGCGTGGCGAACGCGGTCGCCGCCGTGCGCAGCGGCGTGCGGGCGCTGGACGCGAGCCTCGGCGGCATCGGCGGCTGCCCGTTCGCGCCGGACGCGACCGGCAACGTCGCCACCGAAGACCTCGTGTACACGTTGCACCGCATGGGTTTCGACACCGGCCTGGACCTCGATGAGGCCATCGAGCACGCGAAATGGGTGACCGGACGGCTGGGCGTGCCCCTTTCCGGCGGCCTGGCCCGGGCGGGCGGGTTCCCGCGATGAGCGTCCACGCCCTGCTGATCCCGAACGTCGGCTGGCCCGAGCTCCTCGCCCGCGCGCGGCGGCTCGAGGAACTCGGCGTCGAGGGTGTGTGGGTCGACGACCACGTGCTCAACCCGGCCCACCCCGAGCAGCCGTGGCTCGACGCGTGGAGCCTCCTGCCCGCGCTCGCGGCGTCGACGTCGCGCGTGCGGCTCGGGCCGCTCGTCGCCAACGGTATCCTCCGCTCGCCGGTCGTGCTCGCCCGGCATGCGCTGTCGGTCGACCACATTTCCGGCGGCCGCCTCGAACTCGGCCTCGGCGCCGGGTACGCGGCGGCGGACCGCGCGGCCGGTCACGCCGCGCGGTTCGCGGACGTGGTGACCACTGTGGACAGAGCGTTGCGTGGGCAGCCGGTGCTGGAAGGGTTCCCGCCACTCGCGCCCGCCAGGAGGATTCCGCTGACGATCGCCGCGCACGGGCCGCGGTCGCTGGCCTTGGCCGCGTCCTACGGCGACCGGTGGGTGTCCTACGGTGGCTTCGGGCTCTCCGCGCGGGAGCACCTTTCCGTGACGAAGAAGCGAATCGGCGTGCTGGAAGAATCAAGCCGGCCCATGCGCCGGATGCTGCTGTCCGGCAGCCCGGCGGTCACCGCCGAGCCGATCTGGTCTTCGGTCGGCGCGGTGACGGACTTCGTCGGCCGCTACCGCGACATCGGCATCGACGACTTCGTGTTCTACTACCCGCCATCAACCGGATCGGCCGATGTCTTCGAAGAGTTCGTGACGTCAGGGGAGTAGGTCCGGCCACAGCGCCTCGGGGACGGGACGCGCCATGAGCCTCAGGTTCCGGTGGACCTCCGCTGCCGTGCGCATGCCCGCGACGACGGTGCTCACCGCCGGGTGCCGCAACGGGAACCACAACGCGGCCTGCGGCAGGCTGACCCCGTGGTCACGGCACACGTCCGCCATCCGCCGGGCCAGTTCGACGACTTCCGCGGACGCGGCGCGGTAGAGGTACCGGGCGTCGGCGGCGGGGGAGTCGGTCGCCAGCAGCCCGGAGTCGAACGGCGCCGCCGCCAGGACTTCCACCCCGGCGTCGAGACACTCGTCGAGCAGCGGGGCGGCTTCGCGGCGGGTGAGGCTCCACGCGCCCGCGATCATGACGACGTCCACGTGCGGGACGAGCCGTCGCGCGGTGGCGACCGACGTCGTACCCACCCCGATCGCCCGCAGCACACCCTCGTCACGCAGTTCCCGAAGCGCAGGCAGGGTTTCCTCGAGGACGAGGTCGACGGCGGCGTCCGGATCGTGCACCAGCACGGTGTCCAGCCGCCGGAGCCGTGACCGGCTGCGCAGGACGCTTGCGCGCACGGCCTCCGCACGGAAGTCGAACAGCGGCTCGCGGCGCGGGCCATCGGGGTCACCATAAGGATCGGCGACGGCCATCCGCACCCGGCCGACCTTTGTGGACACACGGACGTCCGGCCACCGGTGCACCGCACGGCCGAGCAGTTCTTCCGCGACGCCGTCGCCGTAGCTGGGCGCGGTGTCGAAGTGCCGGATCCCGCCTTCCCACGCGGCATCGAGGGCGGCACCGGCCTGCAAGGGCCCGCAGCCGAAGGCGATCATCGCAGCTGCCGTAGCTCATCGTCGTACTGCCGCGCCTGGTCCCGCGTCGAGTGAGCCGCGACGCGCAGGGAACGCAGGAGCAGCGCGGCGGCGGGCTCGGCGAGCCGGGCCGCGGCCTCCTCCGGGTCACCGTCGATCGCGAGGCCGGACCGCCGCACCGCGGTGGCGTCCGCCGGACCGCCGAACAGCAGCGCACGGGCCGTCGCGCCGCCGATCGCGGCGGGCAGGGTCGAGGTCAACCCCAGGGCCAGCGCGGAATCCACGTCGACCGAGACGGTCACGTCGTCGGTGACGAACCCGAGCGTCGCCGAGGCCAGGAGAGCGAGCGCGCTCGCGTCACACTCCCCGCCGACGACCACGACCGACGGCACCGCTTCGAGCCGCCGGAGGAACTTGATCGCGCCGTCGCCGAAGCGCACCCCTCGTGCTTCGACCAGGGCGCTCGGTGCCGAGGACCAGTCTTCGAGCACCAACCGCGAGAATCCCATGGTGAACTCAACTTCCGGTGAAGTGGGGCGCGCGCTTCTCGAGCAGCGCATTGATGCCCTCGACGTGGTCGTCGCTGCCGAGCATCAGCAGCAGCTGCTGGCGCTCGTACTCCAGGGCTGCCGCCAGCGGCAGTTCCTCCGCGCGCCGGACCGCCGACCGTGCCGCGCGCACGGCCAACGGACCGTTGGCGGCTATCGAGGCCGCCACCGCGACGGCCGCCTCGACTAAGCGTTCCGCTGGCACGATCCGGTGCACCAGGCCGAGGTCGCGCGCCTCGAACGCGTCGACCGTGCGGCCGGTCAGCACCACCCCCGCCGCCGCGAACCGCCCGGCCGCGCGGGCCCAGCGCTGCGTGCCGCCCGCGCCCGGGACGAGCCCGAGCTTCACCTCCGGCTGGCCGAACACCGCCGTGTCCGCCGTGACCACGAGGTCGGCCGCCAGCGCCAGCTCGCAGCCGCCGCCCAGTGCGAACCCGGCGACCGCGGCGACCAGGGGAGTGGCCACCGCGCCGAGGCGCTGCCAGCACGCCGCCCGCCCGGAAGCCGCGTACTCGACCGGCGACATCTCCCGCAGCTGCTTGACGTCCGCGCCTGCGGCGAACAGTTTCGGGCCGCCGGTCAGCACGATGGCGTGCACCGCCGGGTCGCGGTCCAGGCCGTCGATGACGTCGGCGAGCGAAGTCAGCAGCTCCGTGGACAACGCGTTGCGGGTCTCCGGCGCGGCGATCGTGACGACGGCGACGCCGCGGCCGGAGCGGACGTCGGCGGTGACTGTGCCCATGAGCGTTCCCTTGACTTCGAACGGCCTCCGTGTACGGTAATCAGCATCTACGCTGACGTTGATTTTGGCAAGGCCAGACCCCGTCGGCGACCGGAACTCCGCACGACGACAGGGAGTCACGGCCATGACCGCCAAGACTGTGCTCTGGGAACCGACCCTCGACGCCGAAGCCGAACGCTGGCGCGAGACGGCCCGCAAGATCGCGGCTGAGCGCTTCGCGCCGCTGGCCGAGGAACTCGACCGCGAGCAGCGCTACCCGCACGAGCACATCAAGACGTTCGTCGAAACCGGCCTGTCGGGCATGCTCGTGCCCGCCGAGCACGGCGGCGGCGCGCTGTCGATGACGGCCATCACCGCGGTCGTCGAAGAAGTCTCCGCGGCCTGCGCGTCCACCGGCGCCATCCTCGCCGCGCACACGCTCGGCGCCGTCCCCGTCCGCCTCGCCGGTACCGACGCGCAGAAGCGCGACGTGCTCGGTCCGTTGCGCAGTGGTGAGGCCATCAGCTTCGCGCTCACCGAAGAAGGCGCGGGCAGCGACGCGGCGGCCGTCAGGTGCCGCGCGGAAGCCGACGGCGACGGCTACCGGCTCACCGGCGAGAAGATCTACATCGGCAATGGCAGCATCTCCAGCCGTTATGTCGTCTTCGCCAAGACCGATCCGGACGCGGGTGCGCGCGGGATCACCGCGTTCATCGTCGCCGCCGACGCCCCCGGCGTCACGATCGACCGCATCGAAGACAAGATGGGCATCCGCGGCACGCGGACCAGCAACCTCAAGCTGGACAACGTGCGCGTCGAAGCCGAAGCGATCCTCGGCCAGCTGAACCGCGGCCTCAAGCTCGCCCTGCAGACCCTGGACCTCGGCCGGGTTTCCGTTGCGGCGCAGGGGCTCGGCATCGCGCTGGCGGCGTACCGGCTCGCCGCCGCCGAGGCCACCCGGCGGCACACGTTCGGCAAGCCGATCATCGAGAACCAGGGCATCGGCTTCCGCCTCGCCGACCTCGCCGTCGACCTCTCGGCCGCGCGCATGCTCACCTACGAAGCCGCGCGCGCCTACGACGCCGGGCAGCCGGTGTCGCTGCCCGGCGCGATGGCGAAGCTGCACACCTCCGAGGTCGCGCACCGCGCGGTCGACCTCGCCGTCCAGGTCTTCGGCGGCGACGGCTTCTGCAAACCCTGCCCCGCCGAGCGGCTCTACCGCGACCAGCGCGTGCTGGAGATCTACGAGGGCTCGTCGGAGATCCAGCGGCTCGTGCTCTCCCGCGCTGTGGCCGCCGAGCACGCATGATCATCGTGGAAATCACCGGGGAGGCCGGGCTCGCGGAGACGGCGTCGGGCGCGGTCGCCGAACGCCTCGGCGAGGCCTTCGTCCAGGCCCGCGACGCGGTGCAGGCTCTTCCCGCCGGCGGTGCCGTGCTGCTCAAGTACACCACCGGCCGGGACAGCACGGCGCTCACCGGCGCGCTCACGTCGTTGTGCCGCACACTCGCCCGCGAAGCCGCACCCCGCGGTGTCCGCGTCAACGCGATCGTGGCACCCCCGGAGGCCGACGTCGCCGCCTTGGCGGACTTTCTCGGCACCGACGCGAGCATCATGTGCACGGGCGCCGTTCTGGAGGCACCACGATGAGCCTGACCGTCCTCAAAGGACAACTCAAGCGCGTCCACGAGACCAGCGCGCACTACCGCCGTCAGTGGGACGAGCTGGGCTGGCACCCGGACGAACTGCGCACCCTCGACGACCTCCAGGCGCTGCCCGTCACCACCAAGGCCGACTACCAGCGCTCACTGGAGAATTCCCCGCCGTACGGCGACTTCCTCGCCGTGCCACGCGAGCAGGTCGCCCGGGTGCACTTCTCGTCCGGCACCACCGGCAGCCCCACCCCGGTCTGCTGGACGAAGGACGACCTCGACCGCTGGGCCGAGCTGTACGCCCGCGCGGCGTACAGCCAGGGTGTCCGGCCCGGTGACGTCTACCAATGCCTGTTCGGGTTCGCCTGGTTCGTCGGCGGGCTCGGCGGCACCCTCGGCTACACGAAGCTCGGCGCCACCGTCATCCCCGGCGGCTCGGGCGACACCGACCGCCAGATCGACACCCTCTTCCGCTACGGCACGACGGCGGTCGGCGGCACGCCGTCGTTCCTCCTGCACCTGGCCGCCCGGGCTCGCGAGCTCGGCAGGCCACTCACGGATTCGCCGGTGCGGCACGTGATGGTCGGCGGCGAGCCCGGCGGCGCGGTCGCCGCGACCCGCGCGCTGATCGAACGCGAGTGGGGTGCGAAGTGCTTCGACGGCTATGGCTGCCTGGAGTTCCAGCCCATCGCGTGGGAGTGCGAGGCGCAGGCCGGCGGCCACCTCGTCGAGGACTTCGCGTACGCCGAGGTCCTCGACCCGATCACCCGCGAACCGGTGCCGGACGGCGAACCCGGCGTCCTCGTGCTGACCCACCTCGACAAGCGGGCCTGCCCGCTCGTGCGCTGGTGGACCGGCGACATCGTCGTGCTCGACCGCTCGGTGTGCGCGTGCGGGCGCACCGACGCACGGTTGGCGGGCGGGGTGCGCGGCCGCGCCGACGACATGCTCGTGGTGCGCGGGGTCAACGTTTTCCCGTCCGCCGTCGAGAACGTCGTGCGCCGCACCGTCGGCGGGCTCGCCGAGTTCCGCGTCGTGCTCGACCCCGCGCTCGCCGATCCCGCCACCGGTTACCCGACAGCCCTGCGTCTGCAGGTCGAAGCGCCCGAAGCCGGACAGCTGCCTGAGCGGCTCGCCACCGCGTTGCGCGCTGAACTGCAGGTGCGGGCCGTCGTGGACGTCGTCGCGCCGGGCTCGCTGCCGCGGACCACGCACAAGGCGCAGCGGGTCGTCCGTGCCCCTGCCGAACGAGAGGTGTCCCCCCGTGTCCCGTGACGTCCTGCTGCTCGGCGCCGTGCGCACCCCCAACGGCCGCTACGGCGGCTCGCTGCGCGAGACCAGCGCCGTCGAACTCGGCGTGCTCGCCGCCCGGGAGGCGGTCGCCCGCGCCGGCATCGGCCCCGAGCTCGTCGAGGAACTCGTGCTGGCCAACTGCCGCCAGGCCGGCAACGGCCCCAACCCGGGCCGTCAAGTCGCCCTGCGCGCCGGGCTGCCGCAGGAGACGCCCGCGCAGACGATCAACATGGCGTGCGCGTCCGGGCTCAAGGCGATCCAGCTGGCGCGCCAGTCGATCCTGTCCGGGGACGCCGACATCGCGATCGCCGTCGCGACCGAGTCGATGAGCACGATGCCCTACCTGGCGCCGCCCGCGCTGCGCTGGGGCGGCGTGCGGCGCGGTGACATCGTGCTCGCCGACGGCTGGCGCGACGGCGGCACGGACCCGGTGTGCGGGCTGAACATGGGCCAGACCGCGGAGAACATCGCGGCCCGGTTCGACGTCTCCCGCGAAGCCCAGGACGCCTGGTCGCTGCGCTGCCACCAGCGGGTCGCCGCCGCCTGGGCCGAAGGCCGGTTCGCCGGGCAGGTCGCCGGGGTGCCGCTGGCGGACGGCGACGTCTTCGACCGCGACGAGGGCTTCCGCACCGACACGACCGCCGAACGCCTGGCCAAGCTCAAACCGTCGTTCGCCGAAGGGGGCACGGTCACCGCGGGCAACGCGAGCCAGATGGCCGACGGCGCAGCCGCGGTCGTGCTCGCGAGTGCCGACGCCGTCGCCGCGCACGGGCTGACGCCGCTGGGCAAGGTGCGCTCGTTCAGCGCCGTCGGCGTCGACCCGACCGTGATGGGTGTCGGGCCGGTCTACGCGATCCCGCGGGCGCTGGAGGCCGCCGGCGTCAAGCGCGGCGACCTGGACCTCGTCGAAATCAACGAGGCCTTCGCGGCGCAGGTCGTGCACAACGTGCGCGCACTGGAGCTCGACGAGGACCGCGTGAACGTCAACGGCGGCGGCATCGCGCTCGGCCACCCGACCGGGCAGAGCGGTTGCCGACTGGTCGTGTCGCTGCTGCACGAACTGGCCCGCCGGGACGGCACGCTGGGTGTGGCCAGTCTCTGCGTGGGTGGCGGCCAGGGTGTCGCCGCCGTGATCGAACGGGTGGCGTGATGGGTGAGTTGTCCGATCTTCGCGTGGCGGTCGCCGGGCTCGGCCCGATGGGCCGCGGCATCGCGCGGGTGTTCGCGCAGGCCGGGGCGGCCGTCGTCGTCGTGGACGCCGACGCCGAGACGACGGCGAAGGGGCACGCGAAGCTTCTGGACGAGGCCGCCGACAGCCCGGTCGAGGTGACCGCGGCGGCGAGTGTCGGCGACGCCGTGCGCGACGCGGACCTGTTCATCGAGGCCATCGTCGAGAAGGTCGAGGCGAAGGTCGCGCTGCTGGACCAGGTGCGGGCGGCCGGGAACCCCGACCTCGTCGTCGCGTCGAACACGTCGTCGTTGAGCATCGGCGAGCTGGGCAAGGCCTACGGGGACCCGACGCGCGTGGTGGGCCTGCACTTCTTCAACCCGCCCACCAGGATGCGGCTCGTCGAGATCATCCGCGGCGCGATGACGGCGCCGGACGTCGTCGAGCACGCCCGCGCGTGGGTCGCCGGGCTCGGCAAGACCGCGGTGCTGTGCGCGGACTCGCCGAACTTCATCGTGAACCGCGTCTGCCGCCCGCTCTACTACGAATCGCAGCTGCTCGTCACCCAGGGCGTCGCGCCGGCGGTGGTGGACGCCGCGGTGAAGGGCGCGCTCGGCCACCGCATGGGGCCCCTGGAGCTGCTGGACTTCACCGGCCTGCACACGCACCTCGGCTCGTCCGAGACGGCCTTGCGCGAGTTCGGCGACCCGCGCTACCGGCCGATTCCGCTGACCCGCCGGCTGGTCCGCGCCGGCACCACCGGCCGCACCGCGGGCCGCGGCTACTACGACTACGCCGCGGGCAAACCACGTGAGGCACAGGCTGCAGTGCTGCGACAGCCCGGCGAATCCCAGGCGCGCATCGCGGACGGTGAGATCACCGTCTACCGGACGACCGGGTGCACACCCGAGGACGTCGCCGCGGTCCGCGGGATGAGCGGGCGTGTGGCCGTCGACTCCTCCCACGGGGGCTGGGTCGAGCACCTGCCACCGGGCGTGGGCTGGGTCCGCCTGCACCAGGGCCGCGAAGGGACGTTCGCCGAGGTCGTGGCGGACGACGTCGCCGGCATCGAACCCGCTTACGACGTCGTGGACGCGCTCGGCGCGGTGTCCGTGCCGGTGCTCGCGCTGCCGGGCCTCGTCGTCGACCGTCTGATGTGGACGATGGTCAACGAAGCGTTGACGCTCGTCGAAGAGGACATCGCGACCGCCGAAGACGTCGACCTCGCGCTACGGCTCGGCATGAACCACCCGACGGGCCCGCTGGAGCGGCTCGCCGAGGTCGGGCCCGCCGAGGTGCTGACCGGCCTGCGCGGGCTCCTCGACCGCTTCGGCGACCCGCGCTACCGGCCGGCGCAACTGCTGGTGCGCCAGGCCGCGGGTGCCGCGCGGTGACCGCGAGACTCACCGCGGTCGTCGGCAGCGTCAGCCCGGGCGACACCGTCTGGCTCGGCAACTTCGGCGTCCAGCTGTTCGCCGTCGCCGACGAGCTGATCCGGTGGGGCCTGACCGGGCTGCACGTGGTGATCGGGTCGGGCGGGCTGGTGCTGGACCGGCTGATCGGCGCGGGCGTCGTCGACGAGGTGACGTTCGCGCACTGCTGGAGCGCCGTCGGCCCGGCCCCGGCGTGGGAGTTCCGGCGCGCGTGGCAGGACGGCGCCGCGATCCGCTGGCACGAGCTGCCGCTGGGCGCGTTGTCGGCCGCGCTGGGAGCCGCGGCGCGGGACGTGCCGTTCGCGCCCGTCGTGGTCTCGCCGGAAAGCGGTTATCTGGCCGACGACTGGGCGGGCGGGATGCTGGCGGAGATCGCCTCGCCGTTCGGCCCGGCGACGGTCGTGCGGGCGCTGCCGATCGACGTGGCGTTCGTCCACGCGAGTCTCGCCGACCCGGGCGGTGACGCACACTTCGGTTACGCGCCGGGGGACGCCGTCGCCGCCGCACAGGCCGCGCGCCGGGTGGTGGTCGTCGCCGAGCGGGTCGTGGACTCCGTCCGCGAGGTGGACCTGCCGGGCCTGCTGGTGGACACCGTGGTCGAGGTGCCGGGCGCGGCGGCGCCGGACGGCGTTCCGGGCCTCTACCCGCGGGACGTGGCCGCGTACGAGGCATACGCCGGGAGGGGCGCGTGAACGTCACCTCGTTCCTGGTCCGCGCCGCCCGCGAGCTGCGCGGCCAGGTGTTCACCGGGTTCCACTGGCCGGTGCTGGCGGGCGAGGTCGCCGCGCGCCTCGGCGTGGCCCCGCTGCGGCAGGTGTTCGAGGCGGGCTTCGCGACGGAAGGCCCCGCCGACACGCTGCCGACCTCCACGACGGACTTCGCCGCCTTCGGCTCGGCTGTCGTGTGGCGCGGCAGCACCGACGACGTGCTGGGCGCACTGGTGCGCCGCGTCGACCTGGTGGTGCTCGACGCGGCGAACGTCGACCTCGCCGGCCGCGTCAACTCGACGGCCATCGGCGACTACGCCAAGCCGCGGGTCCGGCTGCCGGGCGGGGGAGGGGCGGCGGACGCGGCCGCCGGGGCGCGGGACCTGCTGCTCCTGCACGGGGGCGCGAACCCGGCCCGCCTGGTGCGGCGGGTCGAGCACGTCACCGCCGCTCCTGGTCCGGAGACGCGGGTTCGGCTGCTGACCCGCTGGGGCACCTTGGCACTGGGTTCCGAACCGCGTCTGCTGACTTCCGCGTCCGACGACGTGGGGTGGCTGCGGGACCTCGGCGTCGACACGTCGGGTGCCGAGCCGGCGGAACCGCCGTCGGCCGTGGAAGAGGCTGTGGCTCTTGGGGTACTTGCGGAGGCAGCGGAACGGGGATACGTCGTGGCTCGGGAGGCCGTGCGTGGATGAGGAACTGGACGAGCTGCGCCGGGTTGTGCGCGAGCTGGTGGCGGGCTGGGACTTCGAGCCCCGGTGCGACGCCTGGATGCGCGGCCACGACCCGGAGTTCAGCCGCGAGCTGGCCCAGCGCGGGCTGATCGGGATCACCTGGCCCACCTCGGCCGGGGGCGCGGGAAAGTCCAATGTGGAGCGACTGGTCGTCACCGAGGAGCTGCTGCGGGTGGGGGCGCCGGTGGCGGCGCACTGGATCGCGGACCGCCAGATCGGCCCGGCCATCCTGCGGTCCGGGTCGCCGGAGCTGCGGCGGGAGATCCTGCCCCGGATCGCGGCCGGGGACATCACGTTCTGCCTCGGCATGAGCGAGACGGAGTCGGGCTCGGACCTCGCGTCGGTGCGCACGCGGGCGGTGCGGACGGCGGATGGCTGGCGGCTGGACGGGCGCAAGATCTGGACCACACAAGGACACCACGCGACACACGCCTACGTCTTGGCGCGCACGGCGGACGGTGACGACCGGCACGACGGGCTGACGGAGTTCGTCGTCGACATGAGCACGCCCGGGGTCAGCGTGCGGCCGATCCTGGACCTGTCGGGGGAGCACCACTTCAACGAGGTGCTGTTCGACGACGTGCGCCTGCCGGCGGGCAGCGTGATCGGCGTCGAGGGCGGCGGCTGGAAGCAGGTCACCGAGCAGCTGTCGTTCGAGCGCGGCGGGATGGAACGGGTGCTCTCGACGTTCCCGCTGCTGGACGCGCTGGCCGCGCGCGACCTCGACGCGTCGGGCCGAGCGGCGGTGGGGGTGCTGGTGGCGCGGCTCATGACGTTGCGCGAGCTGGCCTGCCGGGTCGCCTCGGCGATGGACGCCGGCCGGGCACCTTCCGCGGAGGCGGCGGTCCTGAAGTACCTGGGCACGACGTTCGAGCGGGAAGTCGTCGACGTGGCGCGGACGGTGAGCGAGGTCGTCCCGGCCCCGGGCGCGCCGGGGTTCGCGGGCCTGCTGGCCCAGGCCCAGCTGGCGGCGCCCGGGTTCTCGATCCGGGGCGGCACGGACGAGGTGCTGCTGACGATCGTGTCGCGGCAGGCGCCGGTCCCGGTGGTGGACGAGATCGGCCGGATGGCGGACGAGGTGCTCGGGTCGGCGTCCGGTGGGTGGGCGGTGATCGAGAAGCTGGGCTGGCCGTCGGTGGGGGTGCCGGAGGCCGAGGGCGGCTCGGGTGGGACGTTCGCCGATCTCGCGTCCCTGGTCCGCGCGACCGGACGGCACGCGTGTGCGGTGCCGCTGGCGGAGGTCGCGATCGGGCGTTCTCTTTCCGTTGGCGCCGCGGCTCTCGCACGGGACTTCTCCGTCCACGATGGACTGTTCACCTTCGACGCGGTGCCGGGGTTTTCGCCGGTGGCGGTCCTGGGCCCGGACACCGCGGCGGTGGTGGACTCGCCGGACGGCACGCCGTGGCGGGATTTGGCGGGCCGCCCCCGGCTGGGAGTGGTCTGCCAGGACGTCTCCGCTCCGGTGGTGGCGGCGGGTGACGCATCGCTTCGGCTGGTGGTGCTCCGGGTGCACGCCGCGCTCGGCGCGGTCGAGGGCGCGTGCCGCCTGACCCGCGAACACGTGACGACGCGGACGCAGTTCGGCCGGCCGTTGACCCGGTTCCAGGCGGTGGCGCACCGGTTGGCGGAGATGGAGTGCGCCCGGGTGCTGCTGGAGGTGGCGGCGTCGGCGGCGCTGGCGTGCGAGCCGGCCCGCGTCGCCGCTGCGGCGGTGCTGGTCGATTCGGTGGCGACGACGGTCGCGCGCCTGGCGCACCAGCTGCACGGCGCGATGGGCATCACGCAGGAAAGTTCGCTGCACCGCTACACGACGCTGCTGTGGTCCCTGCGCGACGAGCTGGGCCCGGTGCGCCCGTGGGCGCGGGACCTGGCCGACGGTGACGCGCTCTGGTCACGGGTCACCACCCGTCCGCTCCCAGTACCCGAAGGGTGACGCGCATGTCGTTGGTAGAGCTGGAAACCCCCGCTCCCGGAGTCCGCCTGCTGCGGCTCGCCGACCCGGACCGCCGCAACGCGATCTCGCCGGCGCTGCAGGCCGACCTGGCGGCGGCGCTGGACACCATCGCCGCGGAGATCGCCGCCGCGACCGCGCTCGGTACACCCGCCGCCAAGATTGCGACCGCATCCTCCGCCGCGCCCGGTCCTGCCGTGGCCGCTGCGGCTGTCTCGCCCGGCAACGCTTCGCCGACCACTTCCGGGGCGATTGCGGGCTCCACCTCGCCCGGCACGGCCGCAGTTGCCGCAGCACCCGCCGCGCCGACCACTTCCGGGCCGACCTCGGACTCCACCTCGCCCGGCACGGCCGCGCTCGGCACCGTGCCCGCCGCCGGGGCCGCGCCCGGCACCTCCGATGCGGCCCCGGACCCCACGTCGCCCGGCGACCGGCCCCGGGTCCTGGTCATCACCGGCGCCGGCACGGCCTTCTGCGCCGGTGCCGACCTCGCCGCCACGTTCAGCCCGCCCGGCCTGCCCGTGTACGCCCTGCGTGACCGCCTCCGCGCCACCTACGAGAGCTTCCTGCGCGTCCGCCGCCTGCCGATCCCGACCATCGCCGCCGTGCAAGGCGCCGCCGTCGGGGCCGGGGTGAACCTCGCGCTCGCCTGCGACGTCCGCATCGCCGGCCCGCGTGCCCGCTTCGGCCTCACCTTCTCCCGCCTCGGCCTGCACCCCGGTGGCGGCTGCACCCACTTCCTCGTCCGCACCCTCGGACCCCAGCGCGCACTCTCGATCCTCCTCGACGGCGCCACCCTCGGCGCTGAAGAAGCCCACCGACTGGGCCTGGTCCTCAAGCTGGCCGAAGACCCGCTCGCCGAGGCCTGCGAGACCGCCACCCGGTGGGCCGCCCTCGACCCCGCCCTCGCCGCCGACATCAAACGCGCGGTGGGGCTGGCGACCGACGGCGACTTCGACGACGTCCTCGAGTTCGAGGCCTGGGCCCAGGCCTCGTCGGCGAGCAAGCGGTGACCGGCCTGCTCGACGGCCGCGCCGTCGTCGTCACCGGCGCCGGCCGAGGACTCGGCCGCGCGTACGCCCACGACCTCGCCGCCCACGGAGCCCGCGTCGTGGTCAACGACGTCGACGCCGCTGAGGCCCGCACCGTCGCCGGCGAGATCGGGGGAGTGGCCAGTTCGCACGACGTCAGCGACCCCGCCCAGGTCGACGCCCTGATGTCCACCTGCGTCGGCGCCTACGGCCGCCTCGACGGCCTGGTCAACAACGCCGGCCTCTACCACGAAGCCCTGCCGTGGGAGGAAGATCCGGCCGCGATCCGCCGCGTGGTGTCGGTCAACGTCCTCGGCTCCCTCCTGTGCCAGGCGGCGGCCGGCAAAGTCATGCGCGAACAGGGCGGCGGCGCGATCGTCAACGCGTCCTCCGGTGGCATGTTCGGCTTTCCCGCCGTCTCCACCTACGCCGCCACCAAGGGCGCCCTCGCCGCGCTCACCTACAGCTCCGCGCTCGACTTCGAATCCGTCGGCGTCCGCGTCAACGCGATCTCGCCGATGGCCCTGACCCGCATGACGGAGCACGCCCTCGGCCGCGACCTCGCACCGTCCACATCGGACAAGCCGCCGCTCGCCGGGATCGAGGACAAACCGCCGGAGCGCATCGCGCCGCTGGTGACGTTCCTGCTCAGCGACCTCGCCGACGGCATCACCGGCCAGTTCTTCCGCTTCGACGGGCACCGCGTGTCGGTGGTGACCACGAACGCCTTCGCGGACCACCCGAGCGTCGTCTCGGACCAGTGGGACGTGGCCGGACTGGCCGACGCCTTCCGGGGACCGCTCGCCGCGAAGCTGCAGCCGTACGGCGTCGAACGCCGCCTTCCGCCCCCGCTCCGGCGTCGCATCAGGTGAGCGGAACCCGGACGACAGCCGATGTCGTCGGCTGCGGAGAGCCCGCCGCGGGCTCGGTCGTGATGCCGATGCGGTCGGCGTCCGCCGGCAGCGGCGTGGTGAGGACACCGGAGCCGGCCTGCAGCAGCCCGGCGGACTGGGCACCGCGCGGCCCGATGACCCACACCTGGTAGGCGCGGCCGGTCCCGAGCGGCGGCAGGGCCTGGGTGGCGACGACCGCCTGGCCCCGCTGCCGGGAGAGGGTCACCGTCGCGGAACCGCCGTCGACGCCGTCCGCGTGCAGCACACTCGCGTCGGGCGCATCCCCGACGGCGACCTGTGCCGTCGGCGCGGGCTCCGACTGCAGGGAGCCGATGCTGATCCCGCCGACGAGGACGGCCGCCGCGGCCGCGACGGCGGCCACCATGCCGACGACGCGCTTGCGTGACGAACGAGGTGAGCGCGTCCCGGTCCGGACCGAAGGCGGCTCCTGCCTGGTCGTGGCGACCTCGGTCAGCACCCTGCTGCGCAGCCGGTTGCCCGGCTCGGTCGTCATCGCCATGCCGAGCTTGGCGGCCGTCTCGCGGAACTCGGCGAGTTCGCGGCCGCACGTCGGGCATTCGGCCAGATGCCGGGCGAACGCGGCGCGTTCGAGGTCGGTGACCGCGTCGAGCGCGTACGCACCGGTCAAGGTGTGGGCTTCGGCGGTGGTCATCGGGTCGCTCCTAACGCGTCCCGCAGGCGGATCATGCCGTCGCGCATGCGGGTTTTGACGGTGCCGATGGCGACGCCGAGCTTTTCGGCGACTTCGCGGCAGGTGAGTCCGTGGAAATAGGCGAGCAGGATGGATTCCCGCTGCAGTTCGGTGAGGGTGGACAGCGCCTCGCGCACCAGGTGATGTTCCTCTGTGGACAGTGCGGCCTCGGCGACGTCGTCGTAGGGCCGGCGCAGGTCCAGCAGTTCGACGCGGTCCTCGCGGTCGCGGGCGGACTGCTCGGAGCGGACCCGGTCGATGGCGCGGCGGTGCGCGATGGTCAGCGCCCACGTGGTGACCTTGGCGCGGGCGGGGTCGAACTGCGCGGCTTTGCGCCAGATCTCGAGCAGGACTTCTTGCGTGACCTCTTCCGATTGCGCGCGGGAGCGCAGGACCTGCAGCACGGTCCCGAAGATCGGACCGGCAAGCTGGTCGTAGAGCGCGGCGAAGGCCTGCTCGTCCCCGAGTGCGATCCGGCGGAGGAGTTCTTCCGGCGTCGGTGGTGCCGCGGGGGCGCCGTCGGGTAGTGGTCGAAGAGCGGTGGGTGTGGCGCGCGCGGCGGCCATGGTGAGTCCTTCCCGGCCGGAGCCGTGCCCGCGTCCGCAGCGAACGGACTGCGCCGCGGGCGAGCTGTCACCGGTGTTTCGTCGGCCGGGGGCCCGCGTATTGGTACAAGTTTCCGGCCGGTGTCCCGTCGTCACCGGAATGGGTGACATGGGTCTCCGGATGGCCACGGCACCAATACTGTGGCCGTCCCGCGCCGAACTCTGGTCATGGCCGCGACCAAGCTGACTTCACCACCTGACAGTCCCGCATCGCCACGAGCGACGCGGCTGCGGTTCTTCGCGGCCGCGTTCACCGGGATCCTCGCCCTCGCCGCCGCGCTGGCGGCCGGGCACCTGGTCGCGGGGTTCATCAGCATCAACGCCTCGCCCTACCTGGCGGTGGGCAACGGCGCGATCGACCTCACCCCGGTCGAGCTGAAGGACTTCGCCGTCCGCACCTTCGGCACCTACGACAAGCTCGTGCTGCTGGGCAGCATGGCCGTGGTCATGGTGCTGGTCGCCGCGCTCGCGGGTGTCCTTTCGCGACGGTCGCCGGTGCCCGGCACCGTGCTCATCGCCTTGTTCGGTCTCGTCGGCGCGTTCGCCGTCTACCAGCGCCCGGACCTGACGGCCGTCGCGCTGCTGGCGCCGGCCGCCAGCCTGGTCGTGGGCATCGCCGTCTTCCTGTTCCTGCACCGGATCGCGCCTCGTGTGTGGCGGGAGCCGGAGTCGGCCGAAAAGACCGGCACGTCCCGGCGTTCGTTCCTGCTCGGCGGCGCCGGGGTCGTCGTCGGTGCCGGTGCGGCCGGCCTGGGCGGGCAGCTGATCAGCTCGTCCCGCGACGCCACCGCGTCCCGGGAAGCGGTCGGCAAGCTGATCCCCGCGCGCACCGCGCCGACGATCCCGGCCGACGCCGACTTCGCCAAGCTCGGCACCCCGCCGTTCCTGACGGCGAACGACAAGTTCTACCGCGTGGACACGGCGTTGTCGGTGCCGCAGGTGCGGACCGAGGACTGGAGCCTGCGGCTGCACGGCATGGTCGACCGCGAAATCCGCTTCGGCTACAACGACATCCGCAACCGGCCGCTGGTCGAGCGCACCGTCACCATGACCTGCGTGTCCAACGAGGTCGGCGGCGACTACGTGTCCACGTCGAACTTCATCGGCGTCGACCTGGCCGACCTGCTGGCCGAAGCCGGCGTGAAACCCGGCGCCGAGCAGCTGTTCTGCACCAGCGTCGACGGCTGGACATCGGGCACGCCCGTCGCGGCGGCCCAGGACCGCGGCCGCGGCGCGATGCTCGCGATCGGGATGAACGGCGAGCCGCTGCCACTGGAGCACGGTTTCCCGGCGCGGCTGGTCACGCCCGGCCTCTTCGGATACGTGTCGGCGACGAAATGGGTCGTGGACATCGAGGTCACGACGTGGGCCGCGCGCCAGGCCTATTGGCTGAAACGGGGCTGGAGCCGGGAGGCGCCGATCAAGACGGAGTCGCGGTTCGACTCGCACCGCGGATTCGCCAACGTGCCGAAGGGAAAGGTCCGCGTCGCCGGGGTGGCCTGGGCGCAGCACACCGGGATCGAGAAGGTCGAGGTGCGCGTGGACCGGGGGCCGTGGCAGGAAACCACGCTGTCGCAGGAGGTCAACCTCGACACGTGGCGGATGTGGTGGACCGAGGTCGACCTGCCCGCCGGGGTGCACCAGGTGTACTGCCGCGCCACGGACAAGTCCGGCTACACCCAGACCGACATGCGCGCGGGCACCGTGCCCGACGGCGCGACAGGGTGGCACAACGTCACCTTCACCGCAGCCTGAGAATTTCTTCCCGAACGACCAATCCGGTTCCCGTCGGGGCCCGAATACCCATCAACAGAGGCGCTCACCGTTTCGGTCGCCTCAGCCGCGTAATCAATTGGAGTGATTTTTCGTGCGTAAACTTCGTATCGCCGGTATCGGTCTGACCGCGGCCGCCGCGCTCACCCTGACCGCGTGCAGCGGCAGTGACACCGCTTCCTCGGGCAGCTCCAGCGC
>NZ_JBEZHS010000047.1:0-70871 GCF_040650695.1 Amycolatopsis sp. NPDC048633 | reverse complement strand
GGTGTTTTTTGTTTTCATGTATTGTGTTATGCGGTGCGGGCGCCGCGGGGGGGGCCCCAGCGGGGGGGGGGCGCGGCCCCGCCGCCCCCCCCCCGCGACCGGGAACCGATCGCCGTGTGAACCTCAGATGCCGAGGGCGTGGACCCCGCCGTCGACCATGATCATTGAGCCGGTCGTGGCGGGGAGCCAGTCCGACAGCAGCGCGCAGACGCTCTTCGCCGTCGGGTCCGGGTCCGAGCTGTCCCAGCCGAGCGGCGCGCGGTCGCCCCAGCCGTCTTCGAGGTCCGAGAAGCCCGGGATGGACTTCGCGGCCATCGTCTTCATCGGGCCGGCGCTGACCAGGTTGACGCGGATGCCCTGCGGGCCGAGCTCCTTGGCCAGGTACCGGTTGACCGACTCCAGCGCGGCCTTCGCGACGCCCATCCAGTTGTAGACCGGCCACGCGACGCGGGCGTCGAAGTCCATGCCCACGATGGACGAACCGCGGCCCAGCAGCGGCAGGCACGCCTTCGACAGCGACATGAACGAGTACGCCGAAACATCCACCGCGACCTTGACGTCCTCCGCCGGGGCGTCGAGGAACGGCGCGCCGAGGCAGCTCTGCGGGGCGAACCCGATCGAGTGCAGCACCCCGTCGAGACCGTCGACGTGCTCCCGGACGTGGTCCGCGAGGCCGTCGAGGTGCTCCTGGTTGGTGACGTCCAGCTCGATCACCGGCGCGGGCTCGGGCAGCCGCTTCGCGATGGTCTTGACCAGCGACATGCGGCCGAAGCCGGTCAGCACCACCTTCGCGCCCTCCTGCTGCGCGATCTTGGCCGCGTGGAAGGCGAGCGACGCGTCGGTGATGATGCCGGTGATCAGCAGGCGCTTGCCTGCGAGCAGTCCGGGCACGGGTCCTCCAAGTCTTGGTTCGGGTGAACGGAAATCAGTGGCCGAGGCCGAGGCCGCCGTCGACCGGCAGCACCGCGCCGTTGACGTAGCCGGCGTCCTCCGACGCCAGGTAGCGCACCGCGGCGGCGATCTCCGACGGCTCGGCGTACCGGCCGGAGGGCACCTGCGCGAGGATCTGCTTCTTGCGGTCGTCGGACAGCTCGTCGGTCATGTCGGTGTGCACGAACCCGGGCGCGACGACGTTCGAGGTGATGTTGCGGGAGCCGAGTTCACGGGCCAGCGAGCGCGCGAAGCCGACGAGACCGGCCTTCGACGCCGCGTAGTTCGCCTGGCCGGCCGAGCCGGAGAGCCCGACCACCGAGGAGATGAAGACGAACCGGCCCCACTTGCCGCGCAGCATGCCGCGGGAGGCCCGCTTCGCGACCCGGTAGGCGCCGGTCAGGTTGGCGTTGATGACGCGCTCGAACTGCTCGTCGCTCATCCGCATCAACAGCGTGTCGTCGGTCAGCCCGGCGTTGGACACCAGCACCTCGACCGGGCCCTGGTGCTCCTCGACGAGCTTGAACGCCGCGTCGACCTGTTCGGTGTCCGTGACGTCCGCCTGGACCCCGAAAAGCCCTTCGGGAGCGCCCGAACCACGGTGCGTGACGGCGACCTGGTGTCCCTGCTCCGCGAGATCCCGGGCGATCGCCAGACCGATGCCCCGGTTGCCCCCGGTGACCAGAACGGACCGTCCCACAGTGTTCTCCCTCTTCGTCGACCTTGCGCAGCTGTCGGGCACGAGGTTATCGGCAGCGCCGCGGCGTCGCGCACCCGCGCCCGGGGTGTCCGCGACCGTCCTAAGCGGGTGTTAGGAACTGCCCTCCGACCTTGCTGGTTACCCGCTGGTTGGTCACCGTGAGTCGCAACACAGGAGGTCGACGATGACAACCCGGATCAGCCCCACGACCACGGGGGCCGTGAGCGAAAAGCGCGTGATCGGCAACGTGCTGCGCGGCTCCATCGGCAACCTGGTCGAGTGGTACGACTGGTACGCCTACGCGGCGTTCACCACGTACTTCGCCAAATCGTTCTTCCCCACGACCGACACGACGGCGGCCTTCCTCGGCACGGCCGCGGTGTTCGCGGTCGGGTTCCTCATGCGCCCGCTCGGCGGCTGGATGCTCGGCCGGTTCGCCGACCGCTTCGGCCGCCGCAGCGCGCTGGTGCTTTCGGTCACGTTGATGGCAGGTGGCTCGCTGCTCATCGCCGTCACGCCGAGCTACAGCACGATCGGCCTCGCCGCGCCGATCCTGCTGCTGGTCGCCCGGCTGATCCAGGGCCTGTCCGTCGGCGGTGAGTACTCCACGTCGGCGACCTACCTGTCCGAAGTGGCCACTCCCGGCAAGCGCGGCTTCTACTCGAGCTTCCAGTACGTGACGCTCTACGGCGGCCAGCTGCTGGCGCTGGGCCTCCAGCTGATCCTGCAGGGCCTGCTCACCGAACAGCAGCTCACGTCGTGGGGCTGGCGGATCGCGTTCGGCGTCGGCACGGTGGCCGCGCTCAGCGTGATGTGGCTGCGCCGCGGCATGGACGAGTCCGAAAGCTTCACCAAGGAAAAGGGCGACGACACGGCCGGGGACCGCGGCACGCTGCGCGCGCTGGCCAAGTACCCCAAGGAGATCGCGCTCGTCGTCGGGCTGACCCTCGGCGGGACGGTGGCGTTCTACACCTTCGCCACCTACAGCCAGAAGTTCCTCGAGAACACCGCCCACATCCCGCGGCGCACGGTCACGATCATCCTGTTCTCGGCGATCCTCCTCGCGGCGATCCTGCAGCCCCTGGCCGGCAAGCTGTCCGACCGGATCGGCCGCCGCCCGCTGCTGCTGTTCTTCGGCATCGCGGGCACCCTGCTCACCGTCCCGATCATGACGGTGATGGGCTCGACCCGGAACCCGGTCGGCGCGTTCTTCCTCGTCCTGGCCGGGCTCGTCGTCGTGGCGGGCTACACGTCGATCAACGCGATCGTGAAGGCCGAGCTGTTCCCGACGAAGATCCGCGCCATCGGCGTCGGCCTGCCCTACGCGCTCACCGTCGCGATCTTCGGCGGCACCGCGGAGCTCATCGCGCAGGCGCTGAAGAGCGCCGGGCACGAGTCCGTCTTCTTCTGGTACGTCGCGGGCTGCGTCCTGGTTTCCCTGATCGTCTACGGCACAATGCGGGAAACCTCGAAGAGCTCCGAGCTCGAAGAACGCCGGGACGAAGAACACTGAAAAAGGGGATGGCCGTGCGCGTGCTCCTCGTCGAAGACGACGCGGGGGTCGCGGGCGCGCTCGCGGAGTCGCTGCACGCGCGCGGTCATCCCGTCACCAGCGTCGGCCGCGGGGCCGACGCCCTGCAGCGCCACCGCGACGCCGACCTGGTCCTCCTGGACCTGGGCCTGCCCGACCTCGACGGGCTCGACGTCCTGCGGAAGATCCGCGCCGTCTCGGCGGTGCCGGTGATCGTGCTGACCGCCCGCGGCGACGAACGCTCGGTCGTGCGCGGCCTGCGCCTCGGCGCGGACGACTACCTGACCAAGCCCGTCCGGCTCGCCGAGCTGCTGGCCCGGATGGACGCCGTCGTGCGGCGCGCGGTGGCCCGCGAGGCCCCGGCCGACAGTGCCGGTGACGTCGTGTGCGTCGAGGACGTCGAGATCGACCTCGGCGCCCGCCGGGTCCTCGTCGCCGGGCACGACATCGGGCTGACGACCAAGGAGTTCGAGGTCCTGGCCGTGCTCGCCGCCCGTCCCGGCACCGCGGTCAGCCGCCAGCAGCTGATGGACGAGGTGTGGGGCGACGCGTACCTCGCGGTGTCACGCTCCCTCGACGTCCACCTGACCGCGCTGCGCGCGAAGCTGGACCGGCCGGGGCTGCTCACGACCATCCGCGGCTTCGGCTACCGGCTCGGCCGGGACTGACCCCGTGCGCACCCGGCTGCTGGTGGTCCTGGTCGCCCTCGCACTCGCGGTGGTCGCCGCGTTCGCCGTGCCGCTGCTGGCGTCCACCGCCGAGCAGCGCACCCAGCAGCTGGTCATCTCCCGCACCGCCGACGTCGACCGGTTCGTCGTGCTGGCCCAGCAGGCCGTCGACACGCACGACCCGGGCGCGCTCGTCGCCGACGCGGCCCGCTACGCCGAGCTGTACGGCGAAGGCGTCGTCATCGTGGACCAGCGGCGCGCGCCGCTCGTGCAGGCCGGCGGGCTGACCGCGGCCGACCCGGCGGTGCACGCGCTGGTCGAGGCGACGATGCGCAACGAGCCCGCACCGCAGGTCGACGGGCTCGGCCCGTGGTCGGCCGAACCGGCGTACTTCGCGCGACCGGTCGGCACCGGCACCCGGGTGTCCGGCGTGGTCGTGCTGCGGGCGTCGGTGACGGCGGCGGCCGCGGACGTCGCCACCCGCTGGGGCACCATCGGCGCCGGGGCGCTGCTGGTCGCGGTGGTGTTCGTGCTGCTCGCCGTGGTGCTGGCCCGCTGGATGGTGCGGCCGCTGCACGAGCTGGAGACCGGGGTCCTCGCCGTCGCCGCCGGGCACCGCGCGCACGTCCCCGAACGCACCGGGCCGCGGGAGCTGCGGGTCCTGGCCGGCGAGGTCAACCGGATGTCCGAAGCGGTGCTCGAAGCGGCCGACCAGCAGCACCGGCTGGTCGCCGACGCCTCCCACCAGCTTCGGAACCCGATGGCGGCGCTGCGGCTGCGCGTCGACTCCCTGGCCGCGCAAGCCGAGGGCGCCACCTACCGGGCGACCGTCGCCGAGGTCGAACGCCTGGAGCGGCTACTGGACGGGCTGCTGGCGCTCGCGCTGGCCGAAAGCACGGCGACGCGCGTCGCGGCCGGCGGCGCGGACGAGTCGTGCGACCTCGCCTCCGTGCTCGCCGAACGCGTCGACGCCTGGCGACCGTCGGCCGAGGACGCCGGTTCGACGCTCGTGCCGCCGCCCGGGCACGACGAGCCGGTGACCGTCCGCTGCCCGGAAGGCGAGCTCGCGCAGATCCTGGATGTGGTGCTGGACAACGCCGTCCACTACGCCGGCCGCGGCGCGAAGATCACCACGGACTGGGAAAGCGGGCCGGAGACGGCGACCCTCGTCGTCCGCGACGACGGCCCCGGACTGTCCACTGAGGACCGCGCACGGGCGACCGAACGGTTCTGGCGCGCCGGCGGCGAAGGCGCCCCGCGTGGGACCGGGCTCGGGCTGGCCATCGCGCACCAGCAGGTGCGGACCCGCGGCGGGGTCCTGGAACTGCGCCAGGCACTCCCGCGCGGGCTCGAGGTCCGCGTCACGCTGCCGCTGCAGGAGGCGCCATGACGATCACCCGGCGCACCGTCCTGCTCGGCGGCCTCGGGCTCGCGGTGGCCGGCTGTTCGACGTCCGCCTACGACGGTCCCGAACGGACGATCACCATCGCAGCCGGCGAACGCGGCGGGTTCTACCTCGCCTTCGCCGAACTGCTGGCGGCCGAGCTGAGCCGGACCGAGCCGCGGCTGCACGCCACCGCCGTGCCGACCGAGGCGAGTGTCGCCAACGTCGACCTGGTGCGGCGCGGGCAGGCCGACCTCGGGCTGGTGCTCGCCGACGTCGCCCAGACCGCACTCGCCGGGAACGCGCCGTTCACCGGGAAGGTCCCGCTGCTCGCGCTCGGCCGCGTCTACGAGAACTACCTGCAGCTCGTGGTGCGGGCGGACGGCCCGGTGCGCCGGCTCGCCGACCTGGCCGGACGCCCGGTGTCGCTCGGCGCGGGCGGATCCGGCGCGGCCCAGCTCGGCGAGCGCCTGTTCGCGAAGGCCGGGGTCGCGGTCGACGCCCGGCACCTGCTCTTCGACGACGCCGTCCACGCACTGGCCGACCGGCGGATCGACGCCATGCTCTGGTCCGGCGGGGTGCCGACGCCGAAGCTCGCGGACCTCACCCGCACGACGCCGATCGCGCTGCTGCCGCTCGACGCCGTCGTCCCCGCGCTGCGTGCCTCCTACGGGCCGGTGTACGACCAGGTGCAGGTGCCGGACGGCGCGTACCGCGGGGTCGGGGCGCTGGGCACGATCGGCGTGGCGAACCTGCTGGTCTGCTCCCCCGCCCTGCCCGGCGACGTCGCCGAGGCGGTGGTCCGGCTGCTCGTCGGGCGGGCGACCGACCTCGTGCCCGCCGAGGCGGTCGGCACGCAGTTCCTCGACGTGCGGACGCTGATCGGCACGCAGCCGGTGCCGCTGCAACCGGGCGCGGCGGCCGCGTACCGGGCGTTGCACGGCTGACCGCTAGATTGGGCCGGTGACCGAACCCCGCCGCCCCGTCGTCGAGATGCCGCTGCGCGTGCGCTACCACGAGTGCGACGGCCAGGGCATCGTCTTCAACGCCCACTACATGGCCTATGTGGACATGTGCGCCTTCGAGGCGGAGAAGGCCCTCTTCGGTTCGCACGACGAGTTCCTGGCCCACCGCACGGACGTCGTGGTGGCGGAGGCGAACCTGAAGTTCCGCGCGCCCGCCCGGTACGACGAGGACCTGGTCGTCTCGCAGTACCTGACCCACCTCGGCACGACGTCGCTGGTCTTCGACTTCGAGATCCACCGCGGCGAGACGCTCGTGCTCGCGGCGAACGTCCGGTACGTGTTCATCGACCCGGCCACCGTGCGACCGACGCCGCCGCCGGACGCGGTCCGCAAGGTGTACGCGGCCCTGCTCGAGGACTGAGCCCGTGTTCCGCGTTCTCTTCTACCAGCCCGAAATCCCGCCGAACACGGGCAACGCGATCCGCCTCGCCGCGAACACCGGGTGCGAGCTGCACCTGATCGAGCCGCTCGGGTTCACGCTGGAGGACAAGCAGCTGCGCCGGGCCGGGCTCGACTACCACGACCTGGCCCGGGTCCGGGTGCACGCGTCCCTGTCCGCGGCCTGGGAAGCGTTGCTGCCGGCGAAGGTCTACGCGTTCAGCGCGTCGGCGACGCGGCTGTACACGGACGTCGCGTACGCGCCCGCGGACGTGCTGCTGTTCGGGCCGGAGTCGGTGGGGCTGCCCGCTTCGGTGCAGGAGGCGCCGGAGGTGACCGACCGCGTCCGGCTGCCGATGCTGCCGACCAGCCGGTCGCTCAACCTGGCCAACACGGCGGCGATCACGGTCTACGAGGCCTGGCGGCAGAACGGGTTCGCGACCCCCTGATCAGCCTTCGGGAGCCGGACCGTCATGAACGACTCTTTCAGGGCCTCCGGCGGCATGAACGACCCTTTCATGACGTCCGGAGCGCTCCGGTAGGTTCGCCGGATGCGACAGCAGTTCCTGGGGGCGCTCATCGGCGCCGCGTTCGGCACCGTGTTCGTCCTCGTCAACTCCGGGGCCCCGCTCCCCACCGCGATCGGCTGGGTGCTGCGCGGCCTCGCCGTGGCCGCGCTCGCGGCGGTCGTGGTCCTCGGCTTGCGGGCCGGCGGCCGGCCGACGCTCGACGGGCGGCCGATGTTCGGGCCGAGCTACCGGGCGATCGTCATCGGTGAGGTGGTGCTGCTCGTCGCGGGGTTCTTCGTGCTCAGCCTGCTGGACGCGCCGGTGCAGGCGAACGTCGCGTGGATCGCGACCATCGTCGGGCTCCACTTCGTCGCGCTGGCTTCGGTGTGGAAGACGAAGTCGATCCTGGCGGTGGGGGTGGTCCTGACCCTGCTGGGCGTCGTCGGCCTGGCTCTGCTCGGGAGTTCGGCACTGCCGTGGGTGCCGTTCGTCAGCGGCGTCCTGTCCGGGGTGACCCTGCTCGGCGGAAGCCTGTACGGCGTCCGCCGAGCCTGAGTCACGGGAGTCTCTGGCCGAAGAACAAGCTCGCCGCCGCGCCCATCATGAGGATCAGCGTTCCCACGACCACCCACGGCTTGCTCGCGTCGGCGTCCTTCAGCTCGTAGCCGATCTGCTCGCCGAGGTCCCCATACACCTTCTTCAGCTCTTCGGCGCTGGCCGCCTTGTAGAAGTCGCCGCCGGACAGGCGGGCGATCTCCCGCAGGGACTCGTCGTCCACGCTGACCGGCTGGGCCTTGCCGTCGATGTCGACCGAGCCGTGGGTCGTGCCGAACGAGATCGACGAGATCGGCACGCCGGCCTGCTTCGCCGCCTGCGCCGCCGTGTAACCGCCGCGCGCCGCGTACAGGTCTTCGGGCACCGTCTGCTTGCCGTCGGACATCAGCACGATCCGCGCCGGCGGTGGTCCGTCGGCCCCGCCCACGACGCTGGAGAAGCTCTCCACCGACTGCAGGGCCGCGAAGATGCCCTCGCCGGTCGCCGTCGACTGGGCGAGCTTCAGGTTCTCGATCGCCTTGATCACGCCGTTGCGGTCGGTGGTCGGGTTGACCAGCACGGTCGCCGTGCCCGCGAACGAGATCAGGCCCAGGTTGATGCCCGGGGTCATGTTCTGCGCGAACTGCGTCGCCGCGTCCTGCGCCGCCTTCAGCCGGGTCGGCGCGACGTCGGTGGCCTCCATCGACAGCGACACGTCGATCACCAGCATCACGGTCGCCCGGTTGCGCGGCACCTTCTGCTCGGCGGTCGGCCCGGCCAGCCCCACGGTCAGCAGCAGCAGCGACAGCACGATCAGCACCGCCGGCAGGTGCCGCACCCAGCCCTGGCTCTTCGGCGCGACCTTCTCCAGCAGGGCGAGGTTCGCGAACCGCATGGTCCGCTTCCGGCGCGCCCGCTGAGCGAGCACGTACCCGATGGCGACGGCGGCGACCGCGATCAGCAGCAGGAACCACCACGGCGCGGCGAAGCCGGTCAAACTCATGCGCACACCTCGCTGACGCTCGGTGCGGCCTGAGCCGAAGACGCAGTGTTGGATGGTTCGGTCGCAAGCTCCCTCACGCGACACCCCCGGACCAGCGTCGCTTGCGGGCGACGACGAACCGCACCATGTCGGCGATCCAGTCGGCGTCGGTCCGCAGCGTCAGGTGCGCCGCACCCGCGCGCCGCAGGCCGGCCGCCACCGTCTGCCGGTGGGCGTGGGCCGCGGCCCCGAACTCCTTGCGCAGCAAGGCCGACGCATGCACTTCGCGCTGTTTCCCTGTCTCCGGGTCGGCCAGCACGACGGTGCCCACCTCGGGCAGGTCGACGTCGCGCGGGTCGAGGACTTCGATCGCGATCAGTTCGTGGCGCCCGCCCAGCGCCCGCAGCGGCCGCTCCCAGGTGGTCTCCCCCAGGAAGTCGGAGATCACCACGGCCAGCCCCCGGCGGCGCGGCGGCCGGCGCAGCGCCTCCAGGGCCTCGGCGAAGTCACCCCGGGTGCCCTCGGGCGCGCGCGGTGACGTGGCGATCTTCCGCACCAGCCCGCGGGCGTGCGCCAGCCCGCCGCGCGCCGGCACCCGGGTGGTCTCGGCGCCGTTGGACAGCAGCGCGCCGAGCCGGTTGCCGCCGCCCCCGGTCAGGTGCGCGACCGCGGCGACCGCGCAGACCACCAGGTCACGCTTCTCGCAGAGCGCCGTGCCGAAGTCGAGGCTCGCCGAGAGGTCGGCGACGACCCACGTCTCCAGCTCGCGGTCGGCCACGGTCTCGCGGATGTGCGGGGTCGTGGTGCGGGCGGTGACCGCCCAGTCCATCCGGCGGACGTCGTCGCCGGGCTGGTACGGGCGGGCCTCGCCGGGCTCGGACCCCGGCCCCGGCACCAGGCCGAGGTGGTTGCCCTGCAGCAGCCCGTCGAGCCGCCGGCGGACGTCGAGCTCCAGCGTCCGGAGCCCGGCCTCCAGCCGGTCGCCGTGCAGCACCGGCGGCGCCCACGAAGGGCGGGTGCCCTTCTCGTTCTTCGCCATCACCGGTTACCTGACCGGCGCGCCCGCCGGGACCGGGCCGCCCTGGCCGGTCCCGCCCTGCGGCCGGGCCGAGACCTGCGGCAACGGCACGGTCTGCAGCACGCGCGTGATGATGTGCTCGATGGGCACGCCATCGGCGAGCGCGTCGTAGGACAGCACGAGCCGGTGGCGCAGCACGTCCGGCACGACGTCGACGACGTCCTGCGGCAGCACGTAGTCGCGGCCGCGGACCAGGGCCAGCGCCCGGGCGGCGGCGATGATGCCGAGGCTCGCGCGCGGCGAGGCACCGTAGGACACCCAGCCGGCGACGTCGGCGAGGCCGTGCTCGTTCGGCGTCCGGGTGGTCAGCACGAGGCGGACCACGTAGTCGACGAGGGCGTGGTGCACGAACACCTGCGCCGCGACGCCCTGCAGCCGGACCAGCTCGCCCGGGCTGAGCACCTCGTGCGGGGTGGGCGGGGTGACGCCCATCCGGTAGATGATCTCGCGCTCCTCCTCGGCGGTGGGGTACTCGACGAGGATCTTGAACAGGAACCGGTCGCGCTGCGCCTCGGGCAGCGGGTACACGCCCTCGTTCTCGATCGGGTTCTGGGTGGCCAGGACGAGGAACGGGTCGGGCATCGCGAACGTCTGCCCGCCGATCGACACGTGCCGCTCGGCCATCACCTCGAGCATCGCCGACTGCACCTTCGCCGGCGCGCGGTTGATCTCGTCGGCGAGCACGAAGTTCGCCACGACCGGGCCGAGCTCGACGTCGAACCGCTCGGCGCCCTGACGGTAGATCCGGGTGCCGAGGATGTCCGCGGGCACCAGGTCGGGGGTGAACTGGACGCGGGAGAACGAGCCGCCGACGACCCGGGCGAACGTCTCCACCGCGAGGGTCTTCGCCACACCCGGCACGCCTTCGAGCAGCAGGTGGCCCTTGGCCAGCAGGCCGACGAGCATTCGCTCGACCAGGCGGTCCTGGCCGACGATGATCCGCTTGACCTCGAACACGGTCCGCTCCAGCAACTGGGCGTCCCGGGCCGGCGTCCCGGGCTGTTGCCCGTTCCCGCCCTCGGCGTAGCCGGGCTCGGTCACTCTGCCTCCTCGAAAGTTCGTGCGCCGCCCCCGCGACGGTGATCACGCGGTGCGACCGTACTGCGTCCCCCGGCCGTTCGTCCGTCCGGCACGCGGACGCGCGGGTTGCCCCATCAGTAGCCAACACCTCCCCCGGTGTGACATCTGTGAAGCAGGCCCTCAGCGGTGGCGCTCGAGGTCCTCGGGGGTGTCGATGTCGTCCGCTTCGCCCAGTTCGGCCGGCACGTCGGTGATGCGCAGGCCGGCCAGGGTGCGCCGCAGCGCCGCGTTTTCCGGCTGCTCCGGCAGCGCCGCCTTCAGCGCGGCGACCCGCCAGGCGCCGAGCAACCACTGCCGGGCCCCGGCGGCGTCGACGAGCACGGCGCCGTCGCCGTCGCCGATCGCCGCGACCAGCCGGTCCACTGTGGACCGCCGGACGCCCGGGAGGTCGGCGGCCAGCACCGCGACCGCTTCGACGTCGTCCGGGACGAACGCGAGCCCCGCCGCCAGTGCCGCCACCGGCCCGGTGCCCGGCACCGGTTCCCGGGTCCACACGACGTCGAAGCCGGGCCGCCGCGGCCCGACGGCGATCACCCGCTCGGCGCCGTCCAGGGCGTGGATCGCGCGGGCGAGCAAGGGTTGCCCGCCCACCGACAGGGCCGGCTTGTCCACACCGGACAGTCTGCGGGCCGAACCGCCGGCCACCACGATCCCCGCGTAGCGCATCCCGGGAATCTAGCGGCCCAGCACGAGGTAGGTGAAGCCCAGCACGCCCCGGTAGTCGCGGACGTACTCGCTCAGCCGCCCGTCGAGCCAGTCCCGCACCTCGGCGGCCCGCGGGTCGGCCGGGTGCGCCGACACCCACTCCGCCCAGCCGGCGCGCGAGGTGGACTCGAAGTCGTCCCATTCGAGCTGGTCGGCGGTGCTGAAGTGGAGCACCCGCCAGCCGGCGCCGGCCGCCGCGTCGAGCAGGTCCGGCAGGGTCAGCGTGTCCGGGCCGAAGATCTCCTGCGCCGCGGGGTTCGGCGGAGCCGCCCAGAAGCCGTCGCCGTAGAGCAGCCGGCCGGACGGCACCACCCGGGCGAGCCCTTCGAGCGCCGCCTTCGTCGAGCCGAAGATGTGGGCGGCACCGACGCAGAAGGCCCGCTCGGCGGGAACGACCCAGGTCGCGGCGTCCGACTCGGTGAAGTCGGCCGTCAGGCCACGCTCCCGCGCCGCCGCCCGCCCGCGGTCGAGGCCGGTCACGTCGGTGTCGACACCGGTCCCCCGCAGGCCCGGCGCCCGGCCGAGCGCCCGCAGCAGCAGCTCACCCCAGCCGCAGCCGAGGTCGACGAGGTGACCCGCGCCGAGGTCCATCCGGTCGAGCAGCAGCTCGGCGTGGGCCTCGGACAGGGGTGTGTTCCAGCGCATCCGGGAGCGGCGCAGCGCGTTCAGTTCGTCGTCCACCGGGCGATCTTGGGCCCCGGCAGCGACGGCGTCGAGCGAGTTTCCGGCATACTCGGCGCGTGACCTACACCGCCGAGCCGCGCGTCGACGCCTACATCGACGCCCTGCCGGAGTGGCAGCAGGCGATCTGCCGGGAGGTCCGCGAGCTCGTCCACGCGGCGGACCCCGAGGTGACCGAGACGATCAAGCGCACCCGGCAGCCGTACTTCGTGCTGGCGGGCAACATCTGCGCCCTGCTGGCGGCGAAGGACCACGTCAACGTCTTCGTCTACGACGGCGGCATCGTCCCCGACCCCGAGGGCATCATCACCGCCGGGCACGACAACAAGACCGCCCGGACGGTCGCCTTCCGTCGTGACGAGACGATCAACGCGCCCGCGCTCACCGAGATGTTCCGGCGGATCATCGCGAACAACCGGGCCGGCGGCTGGCGCAAGATCAAGCGCGAGCAGGCCGGCACCTGACCGGACTCAGCCGATCAGGCGGGTCGCGTACGGCATGATCCCGCCGTAGCGCACCGGGGCGACCCGGACCCGCAGGCCGGACTGCGGTGCCTCGACCATCTGCCCGCCGCCGAGGTACAGGGCCACGTGGTGGATGCCGCCCGCGCCGCCCCAGAACAGCATGTCGCCGCGGCGCATCTGCGACAGCGGGACCCGGCGGCCCGATGTGTACTGGTAGCCGCTGTAGTGCGGCAGGCCCCGGACCCCGGCGAACGCGTAGATCATCAGGCCGGAGCAGTCGAAGCCGATCTTGTTGTAGTCGCCGTAGCGGTCGGCGACGCCGCCGTCGCGGATGCCGCGGGTGGGGCCGCTCGCGTTGCCGCCGCCCCAGGCGTAGGGCAGGCCGATCTTCGACAGCGCCCGGGAGACGACCGCTTCGATGGACGAGCCGGCCGGGCCCGCCGCCGGCCTGCTCGCCGGGCGGCCGCCCCCGCCGGACGAGCCGAGCGCGGCCTGGCGGGCGCGCTCGTCGTCCTCGCGCTGCTTCTGGGCCAGCCAGTCCTGGTAGCGCTGCCGCTGGCCCTGCAGGCCGCTGACCTTGGACTGGGCGGTGTAGAGCTGCTGCTCGACGTCGGACTTGTTCTTCTCGAGCTGGGTGTTCTGCGTGGCCTGGCTGTCCTGGGCCGTGATGGCCGCGGACTGCGCGGAGTCGGCACTGCTCTTCGCCTCGCGCGCGGCATCCTGCTTCTGCTGGGCGATCTCGGCGGCCTTGCGGGCCGCGGAGTCCTTGTTCGACTTCTCGGTCTGCGCCTGCTGGAGCCGGTCGAGGGCGTTGAGCCGGTCACCGCCGACGGCGTCGAGCAGCTGCGCGCGGGCCAGCATGTCCTTGGGGCTGTCGGCGCTCAGGTACGCCGAGAGCGACCCGACCGTGCTGCCCTGCTGGAAGCTCGCGGCCGCGAAGGTCTTCAGGTCGTTCCGGGCCTTTTCGATGGCCGAGGCGGCCGCGTCCGCCTCGGTCCGGGCGGCCTTCGCGTCGTTCTCCGCCTGGGCGGCGGCGTCCTGCGCCGACTGCAGGTCGACCAGGGCCTTGTTGGCCTCTTCCTGCTTGAGCTCGACGTCGTCCTGCAGCTGCGACAGCTTCTGCTCGGCCTGGGCCAGCTGGTTGGTCAGCCGGCCGACCTCGCCCGCCTTGGCGTTCGCCTGGGCCTTGCTGGAGTTCAGCTCCGAGTCACTGGGGTTGGGCGGCGGCGGGGGCGCGGCCAGGCCGGTGCCGCCCCCGCCGAACAAGATCACCAGGACCAGGGTGCTCACGGTCAGTCCACGGCGCCCGCCCGGCACACACCAGCCCTTGCGCCGTTCCGGCACGACCGCCACCTCCGCTCACCTGCGCACACCGCGCGTCACTGCAGTCACACCACTATCACAAGCATCATCGGAAACTTACACACCGTAGGCATCAATTCCCCTTATTGAGGGACCCCCACGGCGCCGGCGGCCTGAATGGCGCAGCCCACACCGCGTGTCGTCTTGAACCCTAAACAGGACGCGCGTACTGTTTGAACCACCGCGAGGTGTGCCATCCCGAATCCGGTCTTACGGTGGGGGTGCGCAAGACTCGCGTCCGCCCCCGTGCGGACCGCACGACACCCGAACTGACCGCACTGACCCGGGACTCGACCGCCGCACCGGCGCGGAAGTCCATGCCACTGGAGTTAGACGTGACCGCACCTGCCAGCAAGGACAGCTTCGGCGCCAAAGACACGCTGAAGGTCGGGGACGCCTCGTACGAGGTGTTCCGCCTGAACAAGGTCGAGGGCGCCGAGCGCCTGCCGTACAGCCTGAAGATCCTGCTCGAGAACCTGCTGCGCACCGAGGACGGCGCGAACATCACCGCCGACCACATCCGCGCGCTGAGCTCGTGGGACCCGAAGGCCGACCCGTCGATCGAGATCCAGTTCACGCCCGCCCGCGTGATCATGCAGGACTTCACCGGCGTCCCCTGCGTCGTCGACCTCGCCACCATGCGCGAAGCGGTCACCGACCTCGGCGGCGACCCGGACAAGGTCAACCCGCTCGCCCCGGCCGAGCTGGTCATCGACCACTCGGTGATCATCGACGTCTTCGGCCGTCCCGACGCCTTCGAGCGCAACGTCGAGATCGAGTACGAGCGCAACCGCGAGCGCTACCAGTTCCTGCGCTGGGGCCAGGGCGCCTTCGACGAGTTCAAGGTCGTCCCGCCGGGCACCGGCATCGTGCACCAGGTCAACATCGAGCACCTCGCCCGCACGGTCATGTCCCGGGGCGGCCAGGCCTACCCCGACTCCTGCGTCGGCACCGACTCGCACACCACCATGGTCAACGGCCTGGGCGTGCTGGGCTGGGGCGTCGGCGGCATCGAAGCCGAGGCCGCCATGCTGGGCCAGCCGGTGTCGATGCTGATCCCGCGCGTCGTCGGCTTCAAGCTGACCGGCGAGATCCCCACCGGCGTCACCGCGACCGACGTCGTGCTGACCATCACCGAGATGCTGCGCCGCCACGGCGTGGTCTCCAAGTTCGTCGAGTTCTACGGCGACGGCGTGAGCGCGGTGCCGCTGGCCAACCGCGCCACCATCGGCAACATGAGCCCCGAGTTCGGCTCCACCGCGGCGATCTTCCCGATCGACGAGGAGACCGTCCGCTACCTCAAGCTGACCGGCCGCTCCGCCGAGCAGGTCGCCCTGGTCGAGGCGTACGCCAAGGAGCAGGGCCTCTGGCACGACGCGTCGCACGAGCCGGTCTTCTCCGAGTACATCGAGCTGGACCTCTCGACGGTCGTCCCGTCGATCGCCGGCCCGAAGCGCCCGCAGGACCGCATCGAGCTGACCGACGCGAAGTCGTCGTTCCGCAAGTCGGTGCACGACTACGTGGACGGCGAAGACTCCACGCCGCACACGAAGATGGACGAAGCTTCGGAGGAGTCCTTCCCGGCCAGCGACGCGCCGTCGCTGTCGTTCGCCGAGGACGACGCCGCCCCGGTGATCGTGTCCGCCGCGAACGGCGCCTCGGGCCGCCCGACCAAGCCGGTCAAGGTCTCGACCCCCGACCGCGGCGAGTTCGTGCTCGACCACGGCGCCGTGGTGATCGCCTCGATCACCTCGTGCACCAACACCTCGAACCCGTCGGTCATGCTCGGCGCCGCGCTGCTCGCGCGCAACGCCGTGGACAAGGGCCTCGCGGTGAAGCCGTGGGTCAAGACGTCGATGGCGCCGGGCTCGCAGGTCGTCACCGACTACTACACCAAGGCCAACCTGTGGCCGTACCTGGAGAAGCTGGGCTACCACCTGGTCGGCTACGGCTGCACCACCTGCATCGGCAACTCCGGCCCGCTCTCGGACGAGATCTCCGCGGCGATCCAGGAGAACGACCTCACCGCGGTCTCGGTGCTCTCGGGCAACCGGAACTTCGAAGGCCGGATCAACCCCGACGTGAAGATGAACTACCTCGCGTCGCCGCCGCTGGTCATCGCCTACGCGCTGGCCGGGACGATGGACTTCGACTTCGCGAACCAGCCGCTGGGCCAGGACACCGACGGCACCGACGTGTTCCTGAAGGACATCTGGCCGTCGCCGCAGGAGATCCAGGAGACCATCGACTCCTCGATCACGCAGGAGATGTTCACCAAGGACTACGCCGACGTCTTCGACGGTGGCGAGCGCTGGAAGGCGCTGCCCACCCCCGAGGGCAAGACCTTCGAGTGGGACGCCGAGTCCACCTACGTCCGGAAGCCCCCGTACTTCGACGGCATGACGCCGGAGCCGGCGGCGGTCACCGACATCTCCGGCGCGCGCGTGCTGGCGAAGCTGGGCGACTCGGTCACCACCGACCACATCTCCCCCGCCGGCGCGATCAAGCCGGGCACCCCGGCCGCGCAGTACCTCACCGAGCACGGCGTGGACAAGAAGGACTTCAACTCCTACGGCTCGCGGCGCGGCAACCACGAGGTGATGATCCGCGGCACCTTCGCGAACATCCGGCTGCGCAACCAGCTCCTGGACGACGTGCAGGGCGGCTACACCCGCGACTTCACCCAGGACGACGCCCCGCAGGCGTTCATCTACGACGCGGCGGAGAACTACGCCGCGGCCGGCACCCCGCTGGTCGTGCTGGGCGGCAAGGAGTACGGCTCGGGCTCGTCGCGTGACTGGGCGGCCAAGGGCACCTCGCTGCTGGGCGTCCGCGCGGTGATCACCGAGTCGTTCGAGCGCATCCACCGCTCGAACCTGATCGGCATGGGCGTCATCCCGCTGCAGTTCCCGGCGGGCGAATCGGCCGCGTCGCTGAAGCTGGACGGCACCGAGACGTTCGACATCTCCGGTATCACCAAGCTGAACGACGGCGAGACCCCGCGCACCGTGCACGTCACGGCCACCAAGGCGGACGGCAGCAAGGTGGAGTTCGAGGCGGACGTCCGCATCGACACTCCGGGTGAGGCGGACTACTACCGCAACGGCGGCATCCTGCAGTACGTGCTGCGGAAGATGACGAACGCGTAAGGGGTTTCCCCGCTTTCCGAAAAGGCCTCCCCGCTGGTTCCCGGCGGGGAGGCCTTTTTTCGGTACCGTGGCCGGCATGGGGGAACGCATCGACCTCGGCGACGGCCACCTGTCCTACGACGAACGCGGCGAAGGTCCGCCGGTGGTGTTCCTGCACGCGGGCGGGATGACCCGCGCGATGTGGGAAGAGCAGTTCAGCCGCTTCGCCCGCGACCACCGCGTGATCCGCTACGACGCCCGCGGCGCCGGTGGATCGTCGGACCCGTCAGGTCCCTTCTCCCATCGCGAAGACCTGGAAAAGCTCCTCGACACCTTGGCCGTGGAGCGCCCGGTGCTGGTCGGCTGCTCGCTCGGCAGCCGGGTGTTCCTCGACTTCGCCCTGGCCCACCCCGACCGGGCCGCCGGGCTGTTCCTGACCTCGCCGGGGATCAGCGGGATGGAGTTCCAGGACCCGTACGTCCTGCGTCTGCTGGCCGAAGCGGGCGCGGCTGCTCAGTTGGGCGACGGCGCCGCGGTGCTGGAGTGCGTCCTGCGGTTGTGGGTCGACGGCCCGCACCGCACGCCCGCGGAGGTGGACCCGGCGGTCCGCGCGCTCTGCCGGGACATGCTGGTCGCCAACTTCTCCCGGGGGCACGGCGCTCCCGCTCCGGGTGCCGAGCTGGGCGCGATCGGCCGGGTGCCCGAGATCGGGACGCGCGCGCTGGTCGTCACGGGCGACCTGGACTCCACCGACATCTTCGCCGTCGCCGACCTGATCGAACGCGAGGCACCGCACGCGCGCCGGGCCCGGGTGCCCGGCGCCGCGCACCTGGTGAACCTCGACCGCCCCGACCGGTTCGGCGAGCTGCTCGAGGAGTTCCTCGCTACACCGTGACGGCATCCCAGCGCACGCTCGACACCGCGGGCTCCAGCGACAGCCGGGACACCGCCGACTCCATCTGGGCGTCGTCGCGCTCGTCGGCGGCGAGTTCGGCGCGGACCTCGACCGTGCGGTCCTCCGGGCGGTCCGTGCTCAGCACCGACAGGAGACGGAAGTCCGTGCGTGCCAACGCTTGGACGAGCAAGGCCCGGACGTGGGCCTCGGAGTCGTCGCGGGTCACGGCCTGGAACTCGTAGCGGGCCGGGGTTTCGTCGCCCGAGTCCGGGCGGCGGTCGACGACGCGGCCGAGCGGCCGCAGCACCACGTTCACCCCGACCACGACCGCCGTCCCGGCCAGGGCCACCGCGTACAACCCCGATCCCGCAAGGGATCCCACGGCCGCCGAACACCACAGCGTCGCCGCCGTGTTGAGGCCGCGGACGTTGAGGCCGTCGCGCATGATCACGCCGGCACCGAGGAACCCGATGCCGGAGACGATCTGCGCGGCGACCCGGGTCGGGTCGGCGTCGGCGCTCGTGCTCAGCCCGCCGAAGCCGTGGGCGGACAACAAAACGAACAAGGTCGCGCCGACCGCGACGAGGGCGTTGGTGCGCAGCCCGGCCATCCGGGCGCGGAACTGGCGCTCGAACCCGATGACGGCACCCAGGCCGACGCCGGCGCCGACGCGCAACAGCATTTCGAAGATGGTCATGATCCGGCTCTTTCCGGCGTGCGCGCACTGCCGGACAGGAGGAGACCGGACGGGATCAGCCCAGCCGGAAGCCTCCGGTGAGCGCACGCCCGGTCGTCCGTTGACTGTCCGCTGGCATGTGCCGCTCACCTCGCTTCCGTTGCTCGTGGTTGATCAACCGCACCACTGTAACCGAGGCAGGCGGCCCCGGGCTGTGATGATCACTACGCCCAGTGCCGGCGCAGGTGCGGGACGAGGTCTTCGGGCCGCTCGTCGGGGAAGAACAGCTTCGCGCCGGGCACCTCGACGACCTCGGTGACGCCCGGGACGGCGTCGCGGAACCGGTACGCCCACTCGATCCCGAAGTTCGGGTCGCCGGTCCCCCACACCAGGAGCGTCGGCACCCGGAACTCCTTGAGGAGCGGCTCGATCGCGTCCAGCTCCTCGCCCCGGACCGACGTCAGCAGGCGCTCGAACTGCCGGGCCGCGTCGAGGGTCCCGAACACCGGGCGCGCGAACGCGTCCAGGACCTCGTCCGGCACCTGGTCCGGCCGCTCGTAACCCCCGCCGAGCGCCCCCGTGCGCGCCCGCCGCGGGTCCGCGGCGAGCCGGACCGCCAGTGGTGCGAGCTGCCCGCGTTCGGCCAGCTCGACGACCGGGCGGAACGCCTCGGGCGGCAGGTTCCCCTGCGTGTCGCAGTTGGTCAGGGTGAGCGTCCGGAGCCGGTCGGCGTGGCGCACGGCGAAGACCTGCGCGACCGCGCCGCCGGTGTCGTTGGCGACCAGGTCGAGCTCGCCCAGCTCCAGCGACTCGCAGAAGTCTTCGAGGAGCTGCGCCAGCCCGTTCAGGCTCAGGTCCTGCTCGGGCGTCACCGGTGAGGCGCCGTGGCCCGGCAGGTCGGGCGCGACGCACCGGCGCTCCCCCGCCAGCTCGGCCATCGCCTTGCGCCACAACAGGTTGTTCGTTCCCGCGCCGTGCACGAAGAGCGCGACCGGCCCTTCGCCGACGTCGGTGTAGCTCACGTCGCCGGACGCCGTCGACACGCGTCCGCGCTGGTCCTCCCAGGTTCGCAGATCCATCGGTACAGTCCCTCCAGAAGTAAACCGACTGACGGTCTAGTATGAACAGACCGTCAGTCGGTTTGTCAACGACGGAGGCTGCCGACCCGCATGAACAAGAAGATCGACCGGGGCCAGGCGACCCGCGAGCACCTCGTCGCGGTCGCCACCGGCCTGTTCACCGAACACGGCTACGACGGCACCTCGATCGAGGCCGTCCTGCGGGCCGCCGACGTGAGCCGGGGCGCGCTCTACCACCACTTCCCCGGCAAGGACGCGCTGTTCGCCGCGGTCCTGGACACCGTCTACGACCGCGTCGAAGCCGAGGGGGCGCGGGCCATCGAGGGCATGGACGACCCGGCGGTGGCGTTGCGCACCGCCTGCCTGACCTGGATCCGGAGCGCCGCGGACCCGGTGGTGCGGCAGGTGATGCTCATCGACGCGCCCGCCGTGCTGGGCTGGCAGCGCTGGCGCGAAGGCGACGAAGCCCGCACGCTCGGCAAGCTCAAGGCCGCCCTGCGGTTCGCGGCCGCCGAGGGCCGGATCGCGCCGATCCGCGTCGACTTCTTCGCGCACGTGCTGCTCGCCGGGCTGAACGAGATCGCGATGCTGATCGCCCGCGCCGAGGACCAGGCGAGCGCCGCCGCCGAGGGGGAAGCGGCCGCCGGGGACCTGCTCGACCGGTTGCTCGGGAAATGAAGAAGGGCCGGGGCGACCACCGTCGCCCCGGCCCGTTCTTCGTGGTTTACGCGGTTTCGAACGGCTGGACGTTCGGCTGGAACACCTGCCCGTTGGCCGGGACCTTGAGGTCGGTCAGGTAGTCCGCCACGGCCTTGTCGACGCCGAGGGCGTCGCCCAGGATGCAGTGGCCGAACGCGTCGACCGACAGCAGCCGGGTGTTGCCGAGCTCGGCCGCCATCCGCTGCGCGAACTTGTACTGCGTCGCCGGGTCGTAGTAGTTGCCGACCACGACCACCGGGACGTCGGTCTTGGCCCGCCACGGGCCGCGGTAGACGTCCGGCTTCTTCGCCGGCCACACCGGGCAGCCCGCCGTGTCGGCGAACGCCTGGTAGCGGCCGAAGGTGCGCGACTCGCGCTCCCACTTGGCGGCGATGTCCGGCACCTGCTCCTGCTTGATCTTGAACGGCTTGTCGGAGCAGTTGACGGCGAAGTACGAGTCGTCGCTGGTGTAGGGGCTGTCCGGGTTCTGGTCGGCCAGGCCCTGCTTGCCGCCGGTGAGCACCTTCAGCTGCTTGGCCCGCAGTGCCTGCGCCTGCGCACCGGCCGGGTGGATGACCTCGTACAGCACCTGCAGGTCCTCGGCCAGGCCGGGGAACGCCGCCGGCGAGTACAGGACGCTCGAGACCCCGCCGGTGAACGAGTTGATGTCCACGGAGCCGCCGCCGGGCATGGTGATCGGCTGCTTGCGGAGGTACTCGCGCAGTTCGTCGAACTTCGCCCGCGGGGTGCCGTCGCTGAACGCGCACTTCGCGCCGGCCTGGTCGCAGCGCTTGAGGAACCCCTCGAGCGAGATCTCGAAGCCCTGCGCGCGTTCCCGGTCGTACTGCACGCCGTCGCTGGTGCGCAGCGCCGGGTCGACGTTGCCGTCGATGACGATCGCGCGGGACTGCTTCGGGAACATCGACGTGTAGGTCGAGCCGATCAGCGTCCCGTAGGAGAAGCCGACGAAGGTCAGCTTCTGGTCGCCGACCGCCGCGCGCAGCGTGTCGAGGTCGCGCACGACGTCCTTGGTGGACATGTGGTTCAGCAGCGAACCCGCGTTGTTCTTGCAGAACTTGCCGTAGTCGCGGTAGCTGGCGAGGGTGCCGGAGATCTCGGCGCGGCTCAGCGGCACCGGGATCTGGGCGCCGAAGACCTCGTCGGCGTCCTCCTGCGTGGTGAAGCAGCGCAGCGGGTTGCTCTGGCCGACGCCGCGCGGGTCGAACCCGACGAGGTCGAACCGGTCGAGCACCTGCGGCTGGAAGTAGAACTGGCCGCCGATCGGCATCCGCAGGCCCGAGCCGCCGGGACCACCGGGGTTGAGGAACAGCGAGCCGACGCGCGCGTCCGGCGTGCGGGCGGCGCGCTTCAGCAGGGCGATGTCGATGGTGCCCAGCGTGGCGTTGTCGTGGTCGATCGGCACGCGGTAGCGCGCGCAGCTGTAGAACTTGACCTGGTCCGCGGGCACGCCGGCGAGGGTGTCGCTCGAGCAGGTGCCCCAGTTGACGGCGGCGGTCGCCCCGACGACGGCGGGCTTGGCCACCGCGTCTTCGGCCGCCGCGGCGGTACCGGCCGTCCCGGCCAGTCCCACGCCGGCCACGAGCGCCGCCACCAGTGCGAACGACCGCACCCGGCCCTGTGTGGATCTCGGCAAGACATCTCCTCCCTAGGTCACGCACATCGCCGCGCGATCAAGACATCACGGCGCGTTACCCGGGAGAGACTGGCACAAATCGGTGAAAGCCGTCACCGGCCGAAAGGATGGTGGGAACCTACCGAACGAGGTGAGTGAGTAGGAAAACGGGCAACGGCCTGCCCGCTTCCTTCTGCTCCATCGCATACCCCGGCCAGAACTCCAGCAGCTCCCGCCACATCGCGGCGTACTCCTCGCCCTGCAGCTCGCGCGCGACGACCTCGACCGGCTTTCCGGCGCGCGCCACCTGGCACTTCGGGTTCGCGCGCAGGTTGAGCGCCCACGCCGGGTCGTTCGGGCGGCCCCAGTTGGACGCCGTCAGCACCAGGTCGTCGCCGTGGGGGAAGCAGAGGAGGTTCGTGCTCCGGGGCAGGCCGCTCTTGCGACCGGTCGTCGTGAGGCGGAGGGACGGCAGCCCGGCGAGCGCCACGAGGCTCACCCGGCCGCCGAACGCCCGGTGCAGTTTCTTGTCCGCCCACACGACGAACCCGGCCGTGCGCATCAGCCACGGCTTGGTGCCGACGGCCCGGGCGAGCGCCCGGAGAGGATTAGCCACGCACAGATCTTGCCAGGCTCACCCCGAACCGCTGCTGCGAGTCGGTCCACCAGCGGTCGAGCGCGAACCCGGCCGCCGCCAGCTCGGCTTCGACGCCGCCCGGGCGGAACTTGGCCGAGATCTCCGTGCGGATGTGCTCCCCCTCGGCGAACTCCACCGTCAGGTCCGCGCCGGGGATCTCCACCGAAAGCGCGCGCCGGGCCCGCAGGCGCATCTCGATCCACTCGTTCTCCGCGTCCCAGTGCGAGACGTGCTCGAACTCGTCGACGTCGAAGTTCGCGCCCAGCCGGGTGTTGATCACCCGCAGCACGTTCTTGTCGAACTCGCCCGTGACGCCGGCCGCGTCGTCGTAGGCGCGCTCGAGGATGGCGGGGTCCTTGACCAGGTCGGTGCCGAGCAGCAGCCACTCCCCCTCGTCGAGCACCTCGCGCACCGACCGCAGGAAGGCCCCGCGCTCGGCGGGCAGGAAGTTGCCGATCGTGCCGCCGAGGAAGGCCACCACCCGCGGCTGGCCGCCGGGCAGCAGGGCCAGGTGCTGGGTGAAGTCGCCGACGACACCGCGGACGGCCAGCCCCGGGTAGTCCTTCGAGATCGCCTCGGCGGCCTCGGCGAGCGCGGACTCCGACACGTCGAGCGGCACGAACGCCTCCAGCGTCCCGTGCCCGGTGAGCGCGTCGAGCAGCAGCCGGGTCTTCTCGCTCGACCCGGACCCGAGCTCGACGAGCGTGTGCGCATCGGTCAGCTCCGCGACGTCCTTGGCGTGCGCGGCCAGCACCTCGCGCTCGCTGCGGGTCGGGTAGTACTCCGGCAGCTGGGTGATCTTCTCGAACAGCTCGCTGCCTTCGGCGTCGTAGAACCACTTGGGCGGCAGCCACTTCCGCTCGGCGGTGAGCCCGGCGACGACGTCCGCGCGCAGTTCCGCGGTGACGGTGTCGCCGGAGCGGTGGTGGTCGAGATCGACTTCGGTCATGGGTGAATGCCTTCCAGGGTCAGGGGAAGCAGTTCGACGCCGGCCGCGGTGGCGCGCACGGCGTGGTGGTCCGGGACGGGTTTCCAGCGCGGGTCGCCGTCCAGGGGTTCGGACGCCAGCAGCACGCCCGCCGGGGTCTCCAGCAGGGACAGCGCGTGCGTCCAGGCGGTGCCGATGAGGGTCGAGCCGTCGGTCAGCAGGAAGTTGAGCCGGGAGCCGGGGGCGGCCGCCTCGACGGCGGTCGTCAGCCCGGCCACCGCCGTCAGCGGGTCCTCCCCCGCCGCCAGCCGGGCCCGCAGCAGGGCCCAGAGCACCGCCGAATCCGTCGGCGCCTCCAGGGTCAGCAGTTCGGTGACGGGCAGGGTCTTGGCCTGCTCGGCGAGCGAACCCGGCCAGCCGCGGACGACGCCGTTGTGGCTGAACAGCCACTGCCCGGCGGTGAACGGCGCCGCGGCCGCCTCGGTCACCGGCATGCCGGTGGTGCCGTTGCGGACCGCGGCGACGAACGCGCCCGAGGCTACCGACGCGGCCAGCGGCGGCAGCGTCTCGTCCGTCCACAGTGGAGTGGACCGCCGGTGCCTGAGCGGCCCGGAGCCCGGGCCGGGGTACCACCCCAGCCCGAACCCGTCGGCGTTCACCGAGCCGCCGCCGCGCATGTCCGCCGGCGCGTAGGACTGCACCAGCAGCGAATGCGGCGCGCGAAAGAGCGCCTCGGCGGGCGGAACCGGCTCGCCGAGGTAGGCGATGTGCCTGCACATGGCGCCTAGCCCACCTCGCCGGGTGCCGCGTCGCGAGCCGTCCGGAAGCCGGCGAAGATCTGCCGCCGGATCGGGTAGTCCCAGTTGCGGAACGTGCCCCGGACCGCCGCCGAGTCGGTGCCGAACGAGCCGCCGCGCAGCACCTTGTGCTCCGGCCCGAAGAAGACCTCCGAGTACTCCCGGTACGGGAACGGCGCGAAGCCCGGGTAGCCGTGGAAGTCCGTGCTCGTCCACTCCCAGACGTCACCGATCAGCTGGTGCACGCCGGTCGGCGACGCGCCGGCCGGGTACGCCCCCGCCGGCGCCGGGCGCAGGTGCCGCTGGCCGAGGTTGGCGTGCTCGGCGGACGGCTCGTCGTCACCCCACGGGAACCGCCGCGAGCGGCCGGTCGCCGGGTCGAACCGCGCCGCCTTCTCCCACTCCGCCTCGGTCGGCAGCCGCCGCCCGGCCCAGGCCGCGTACGCCTCGGCCTCGAAGTAGGAGACGTGCACGACCGGCTCGCCGGCCGTGACGCGCTCGTAGGCCCCGAACCGGGTCCGCCACCAGCCGTCCTGCTCCCGCTTCCAGAAGCGCGGCGCGGTGATGCCGCTTTCGGTCCGGTAGGCCCACCCGGCCGGGCTCCACCACTGCTCGTCGTCGTAGCCGCCGCTGTCGAGGAACTCGGCGTACGCCCCGCAGGTCACCGGGGTCGTGTCCAGCCAGAACGCCTCGACGGCGATCTCGTGCGCCGGGCGCTCGTTGTCCAGCGCCCACGGCTCGGCCGAGGTGCCCATGGTGAACGCGCCGCCCGGGACCAGCACCTCGGCGGCGAGGGTGCCTGACCGCGCGGGCGGCGGCTCCGGCGCATGCAGCACCGGGTCGCCCTGGCGCAGCTGGTGGGTGGCCAGCATGGTCTCGTCGTGCTGCTGTTCGTGCTGGGTGATCATGCCGAACGCGAACGCCTGCTCGGTCAGCCTGCTGCCTTGCAGCGGGACGCGTTCCAGCACGTCGAACGCCTTTTCGCGGACCTGCTTGACGTAGGCGCGCGCCTCGGCCGGGCCGAGCAGCGGCAGCTCCGGCCGGTCGGCGCGGGCGTGCTGGAAGGCGTCGTAGATGTCGTCGATGTCCGGACGCAGCGGCTCCCGGCCGCCGACGTCGCGGACCAGCCACAGCTCCTCCTGGACGCCGATGTGCGCCAGGTCCCAGACCAGCGGCGACATCAGCTTGGAGTGCTGGCGGACCAGGTCCTCGTCGTCGACCGCGTCGGTCAGCGCGACGCTGCGCGCGCGGGCCCGGGTCAGTGCTTCGGCGGCCCGGGCGCGCAGGTCCTGCGCGCTCAGGCCGGCAAGTGCCTCAGCTGTGTTCGCTTCGGTACTCATGCTTCGCTCCTCGATCGATACGCGCGCCCCTGCACGCTCTCGCTGATCTCGGTGATCGACTCCTCCGCCAGCCCCGTCGCGCCCAGCTCGGCGCAGCCGAGGTCGGCCAGCGCCGCCGCGGTGGCCGCCAGAGCCGGGTCCGCCAGGCCGCGCCGCGCCGCCGTGGTCCAGCGGCCGGCGACCGGTGCGCACAGGTCGCGCACCTTTTCCACGGTGGACGGACGGGCGAGCAGCGCGGTGACCAGGGCCACCGGTGGCAGCCACTCGCCGGGCGGCTGCGCGTCGAGGTACCGGATCTCCAGGTACCCCTGCGGGCGGACCGGGGTGAACATCGTGGTGAGGTGGTAGTCGAGGTCCGCCGTCGTCGGTTTCGGCAGCAGGGCGGCCGCGCCCCTGCCGTCGATCCAGTCGGCGAACGTCAGCCCGTCCGGCGCGTCCCACGGCCGGCCGCCGCGCGGCAGCACCATCAGGGGGACGTCCATCAGGCGCCCGGCCCATTCCGCGGCCGGGTCGTCGTCCGCCACGCGCGCCGTGCGGGTGCGGACCGCTTCCGTGTCGTGCACCGCCAGCCACCGGGCGGAAGCGCGCCCGGTGTCGCGGCCGGCGTGGAGGCGTGCGTTGGCGAAGAGGGCGAGCAGCGGCGGGCCCATCGCGTGGGCCGCCGACCACCGGGCCGCGTACTGCTCCGGCTCTCCCGCGTCGACGCAGACCTGCAGGCCGGCGGTGCTGCACATCATCGTGATGCCACCCCGGCCGATCGGCGCGAACCGGCGCTCCATCGCCGCGTAGCGCGGCGTGCGCAGGATCCGGCGGGGCGCCCGGTGGGCGTCGATGCCGGTTTCGCCCAGCACGAGGCCGTGCCGGGTGAGGCGGTCGCGCAGGTGGTGGAGGTCGGCCGTGACGGCTGCGTCGAGGTCGCGCAGGGAGGCCTGGGGAAGAGCGGAGATTTCGACCTGTCCCCCGGGCTCGAGGCTCACTGGGGAGCCTGCCGGGAGCGGCGTTGCGGGGCTGTCGGGGCGGAGCGTCCGCGGGGTGTGCGGACCCAGCGCCGTGGCGAGGACATCGGGATCGAGGGGTCTGGCCGGGTCGTCGGCGTGGTGCACGATGAACTCCAGCTCGACGCCGGTCAGGCGCGGTGGCCCGTGCTTGAAGCACACCGATGCGACGTACGCCTCCCCGGCCGCGCGGTCCGCGAGGACCCGCGCCGTACGGTTCGACGCACTACCCGACTTCTCGGGAAACTCGTGCACCGTAGACACTTCTGTCATGTCCGTCCTGTTCCGTGTGGTGGAACTTCTTGACTTCGGACGCTACACGCGGGGTACGACAAAATCAGGCCGGATCTTGCGCTGCGGGACCGGTTCACCACTCCGTAAGAAGTCCCGGATCAGGGCAAAGCGGACTCGGTGCCCAGCCCCAGCTCGGCCGCGGAGGCCCGGACGGCCTCGATCACCAGGTGCAACGCCGGTCGCCGGAACGCGGTGCGCCGGTAGGCGATCGACACCGTCCGCAGCAGCGGTGTGGTGAGCGCGACGACGTCGATCCCGGGCGGCCGCAGCAGCCGCAGGCCCAGGTCCGAGACCAGGGTGACGCCGAGCCCGGCGCCCACCATGGCCATCGCCGTGGATTGCTCTTCGACCTCGTGGTTGATCTTCGGGGAGAAGCCGTGCCGCCGGCAGGCCGTGCGCATCGCCCGGCCGAAGTGCGACTTCGGGCTGGCCAGGATCCACGGGTGCTCGGCGAGCTCGTCCAGGGAGGCCGACCCCGAGGGCACCGCGCCCCGCGGCACCGCGGCGTGCAGCCGCTCCACGGCCACGACGGCGCGTTCCAGCCCGCTGTCCCACGTCGTCGGCGCGTCGGAGTAGTCGATCACGAACGACAGGTCGAGCGTGCCGTCGCGGACGGCCTCGGCGGTGTCCTCCGGCGCCAGCTCACGCGTGCGCACCTCGATGCCGGGGTGTTCGCCGGCCAGCGCGGTCAGCGCCGTCGGGAGCAGCCCCGAGGCCACCGACGCCCACACGCCGGCGACCAGCCGGACCGTGCGGGACTCCTGGGCCTCCTCCAAGGCGAGGGTCGCGCGCTCCACCGAGCCGAGGATCTCCTCGGCGTGCTCGGTGAGCAGGTTGCCCAGCTCGGTCAGCTGGACGCGCCGCCCGAGCCGTTCGAAGAGCTTGGCTCCCACGTCCCGCTCCAGCTGCGCGAGCTGCTGCGACACCGCCGAAGCGGTGTAGTGCAGAGCCGCCGCGGCCGCGGTGACGGTGCCTCGGCGGTGCAGCTCGCGGAGCATCCTCAACCGATGCAACGAAAGCTCCATACACCAAACCTAAACGACATCGTGCAGCAGCGTTAAATGGACGCGAGGGCCACCCGGGGCGCACGCTCGGAAGAGGCGGTCGCCGGACCGCCCCGGAACTTCCCTGGAGGTGAGTGGCCCCGATGACCCCCCGCAACGCCGAGCCGCTGATGCGACTGACGTGGACCGATCCCATCACCGGCGCGAACGGCTACCTGGTCGTGCACAGCCTGGTCTCCGGCGTCGCCACCGGCGGCACCCGGATGCGCGCGGGCTGCACGATGAGCGAGGTGGAGGACCTCGCCCGGGGCATGGCCAACAAGACCGCGACCTTCAACCTGCCGGTCGGCGGGGCGAAGGGCGGCATCGACTTCGACCCGAAGGACCCGCGGGCGTTCGGCGTGCTGAAGCGGTTCTGCGCGTTCCTGCGGCCGTGGCTGGACGCGCACTGGGTGACCGCCGAGGACCTCGGCGTGCCGCAGCACCTGATCGACGAGGTGTTCGCCGAGCTCGGGCTCGAGCAGTCGTACCACGCGGCGATCGCCCGTTCGGCCGACCCGGCGCGCACCCTGCGCCGGGTGCAGGCCGGCCTCAACGCGCCGGTGCCCGGCGGGCTGCTGCTCGGCGACGTCGTCGGCGGCTACGGCGTGGCGCAGGCGTGCCTCGGCGTCGCGGCGGCGTGGGACTGGGACGTGCACGAGACGACCGTGGCGATCCAGGGCATCGGCACCATGGGCGGCGGCGCGGCCTGGTACCTGCACGAAGCCGGCATGAAGGTGGTCGCGGTGGCCGACGCCGCGGGCACGCTGTACGACCCGGTGGGCCTCGACGTCCCGGCGCTGCTGGAACTGCGCGACCGCTTCGGCGAGGTGGACCGCACCCGGCTGCCCGCCGGAGTGCGTTCGCTCCCCCGCGAGACGGTCGTCGGCATCGACGCCGACATCTTCGTGCCGGCCGCGATCTCGTACGCCCTGCGGACGGACAACGAGAACCTCGTCAAGGCGGCGGTGGTCGTCGAGGCCGCCAACGCGGCGACGACGCCGGAAGCGGAAGCGGCGCTTTCGGCACGCGGTGTCGCGGTCGTGCCGGACTTCGTCGCCAACGCGGGCGCGGCGGCGTGGGCGTGGTGGCTGCTGCTGGGCGAGGTCGGCGCGGACCCGGCCGACTCGTTCCTGCGGCTGCGCACCGAGATGCAGGCCAAGGTCGCGCTCCTGCTGACCGGCTGGAACATGGACCGGCTGCCGCTGCGCGTCACCGGGCTGCGGCTGGCCGAGACCACCCGGGCCCAGCGTGCCGAGGCGGCGCTCGCGCCCGAGGGTGAGCCGAGCCTGCTCATCCCGTGAGCCGGGGTCCGCGCGGCTCGGTGTGAACGGAGACGACCCGGGAGTCCGCGCGGCGCTTCGTCGGGGAAGCGCCGCGCGGAAGCCTTCAGCCCGCGAACCGGTCGGTCGCCCCGACCAGGACGTCCTGCATCGGGGCGTTCCCCGTGGAGTGCCCGACGTTGTCGAGCATGACCAGCTCGCTGCCCGGCCAGCCGTGGTGCAGCAGCCACGGCGTGCCGACGATGTTGCTCGTGTCGAGCACGCCCTGGGCGAGCACGGCCGGGATGCCCGCGAGCTTGCCGAGGTTGCGCAGGATCTCGCCGTCGGGCAGGAACGCCCGGTTGCTGAAGTAGTGCGTGACGAGCCGCGCGAAGCAGAGCCGGTAGGCCGGGTCCTCGAAGACGTCGTGCGGCGGGACGCCGGGGAGCATGGCGTCCTCCCAAGCGCACCAATCGGCCGCCGCCTTGTGGTGGACCTCGGGGTCCGGGTCCATCAGCAGCCGGTGGTAGGCCGCGGAGAGGTCGCCGTCCCGCTCGTTCTCGGGCACGCCTTCGCGGAACTTCGCGAAGCCCTCGGGGAAGTACGCGCCGAGGCCGCGGATGAGCATCTCGATCTCGAGGAAGCGGTCGGTGGCCAGGCCCATCAGGATCAGCTCGCTGACCCGGCCGGGGTGGCGCAGCGCGTAGGTCAAGCTCAGCACGCACCCCCAGGAACCGCCGAACAGCAGCCACTTTTCGATGCCCAGCCGGGTGCGCAGCAGCTCGAAGTCGGCCACCAGGTGCTCGGTCGTGTTCGCGGACATATCGGCGACCGCGGCACCGGCGTGCGGGGTGCTGCGGCCGCAGCCACGCTGGTCGACGAGCACGACCCGGTACTTCGCCGGGTCGAAGTACCGGCGGAGGTTCGTCGAACAGCCCGAGCCCGGGCCACCGTGCACGACCAGCGCCGGCTTGCCGTCCGGGTTCCCGCAGGTCTCCCAGTAGATCTCGTGCCCGTCGCCGACGTCGAGCATGGCGTGTTCGTACGGTTCGACCTCGGGGTACAGCCCAGCCATCAGCGCGTCCTTCCACCGGAATACAACAGCGCTGTCACATTACCGCCGGAGGTCAAGCCTGCGCGCCCCTTTTTCGCCGCCGCCGCTACTCAGACGAGGGTGTCGGCCAGCTCCAGCAGCGTGTCGGCCAGCTCGCGCGGGCCCGCCGGGCCGATGTGGATGACGGCGTCGTCGCCCGCGCCGGAGGTGTAGCTGAGGTAGCGGCCCCAGTCCGTGTCGGCGTAGTGCAGCGGCTGCCGCAGGCAGGTGTGGCGCCCGATGTCGTCCCGGCGGCCGACGTAGAGCTCCCCGCTGCCCGAAACCGGGCGCTGGACGAGGCTGATGACGTCGGCGACCGCCGGGTGAAGCGGGTACGCGTCCTGACCGCGGCGAGCCGCCTCGGTCAGGTCCGCCACCCGGACGGTGCGCGGGTGGCCGCCGCCCGCGCCCATCGGCGGCAGCTGCTCGACGAGCGACTCGGCGAGCCGGTTCCGGTCGATCTCCTGGACGCCGACCTGCCTCCCGTCGGAGACCGCCAGGATCGCCTGGAGGCCCTTCGCGGCGGCGAGCACGCCGTAGGTCCGGCCGTCGACACCCACCCAGCCGTAGCACTCCCGCGCCGGGTTCACCAGCAGCGGGAGCCAGTCGAGGAAGTCGACGGAGGCCCGGCCGCGCGCGTCGACCAGCCCGGCCTCGGCCAACGCGGCGTCGACCCGCTTGCCGGCCTCCTCGCGCTCCTCGTCCGAAAGCCACAGCGGCTCCGGGCGGAGGGTGAGGTGCAGCTGACCGAGCTGCTCGCGCTCGGCCAGTGCGGCCAGCGCCTCGACCGGAACGTCCACCCGGCCTGTTGCCACGTCCACCCGCCTACTCCCCGATGACCGGCGGACTGGTCCGCTGGTCGGTGCCGAAGATCGCGTCCGGGTCCGCTTCGATCAGGAAGTCCGGGCGCTGGTGTTCATCGTCTTCCTCGCCTTCGCCGCGGCGGCCCCCGGCCCCCATGGGTCCCATCTGCCCGGACCGCCCCGCGGCCGACCGCGCGGCGGCGGCCTCCGCGGCGGCCGCGTTGCCGAGGCTGCCCATGCCGGAGCCGCGGCCGCTGCCGAGCCCGCGCTCCCCCGCGGCGCCGGACCCGGCACCGGACCCGGCACCGGACCCGGCACCGCGACCGGAGCCGCTTCCGGATTCGCTGCCGCTGCCGCTGCCGCTGATGGGCCGGCCGTTCGAATCGAGCAGCCGGCTTCCGGCGTTCCCGCTGGTCGGCCCGCGGCCGCCGGTGCTCGAGTTGGGGTCGTTGCCGAAGGTGTTCGAGTAGTTCTGACCGCCCCCGCCGCCGGTGTTGGTCGGGTAGAAGTCGATCCCGTCGGTGCCGGGCGGCGTCTTGCCCGGCCGGTCGGTGATCTGCCCCGGGCGGGTGGTCGTCGTGGTCGGACGGCCGGTGCCGGTCGTGTGGGTGTCGTCGCCGGGGGTGTCGGTCGTACCGGGCCGGTCCGTGCCACCGGGCCGGTCGGTGCCACCGGGACGATCCGTGCCGCCAGGGCGATCCGTGCCGCCCGGGCGGTCGGTACCGCCCGGCTGGTCGGGGCCACCGGTGTGCGTGGTGTCGACGCTGGAGGTCGAGGTGTGGTCGTCGGACTCGTTGTTCGGCGGCGGCTCCGGGTTCCACCGGTGCCGGTCGACGATGATCGGGCCGGGACCGTCGGGCTTGTTCACGGAGATGGCGGCGCCGTCGGACTCGAGCACGCCGTAGTCGGTCGGCAGCGCCGACCTGGTGCTGTCGGTGGCGCTGCTGTACTGGTCCATCACGCGGACGTTGGTTTCGTTCGCCGCGTTGTACTTCGCGATGCCCTCTTGGTAGTTGTCGATGTCGTCCTTGGCCATGAAGGGCCCGGCGATCGGGATCGCGGCCTTCAGGCCGACGCTCCAGGCGCTGGGCTTCTCCGGCTTCGGCGGCACCTCGACGACGCTGTAGCTCGAGTCGTCGAACACCGCGGCCTGGGTCTTCACGGAAGCCGTGGTCGCGTCCAGGGGCGCGGCGCTGTCGCGGAACGCTTGTTCCATCGGCCCCGCGCCGGCGTTCGCGGCGGCCGCGGCGTCGCCACTCCAGGACTCCACCATGCGAGCCTGGAGTGCCTTGATGCTCGCACCGCGCTCCATGTACGCGTCGGACAGCTCCTGGACCGTCTCCGCGGTCATCTGCAGCCCGCTGGTGTCGCCCTGTCTGAAGTTGTCGAAGATCTGCTTGCCGTCCACTCGTCAGGCCCCCTTGAGCGTCTTGATGATGTCGGACGCCACCTGCGTGGCCACCCCGCAGGAGTCGTCCGCTCCTTGGTAACCCTGGGCGTACACGTCGAATGCGAGGTCGTCGGCGATGCCGACGCCGAGGCCGCAGGAACCCATCGGCCGCTCGTCGATGGCGCCGAAGTAGATCGCCGGATAGCCCTCGACGTCCGGAGCGCGCTCGAGGAACCGGATCAACGTCTTGGTGCGGTAGCCCGAGTAAAGGCCGGCCAGGCCTCCCGCGCCCTCGTCGCGATTTCCCGTCCCGATCCCCACGGAGAGGCCGATGCCCTCGCCCCGCAGCTTCCACAGGCAGGAAGGCCCCGACTTGGTGAACAGCGAATCGTTGCTCTGTGCCTGGAATTCACCCGGGTCGGTGTAACGCAGAGAGGCGAGGACGTCCTTCGAGACGATCGCGCAGGCGTCTCCGACGTACTTGCTCGCGTCCAGCGGGACGGAGACCTTCGGCACTTCGGGATCCGCCGATGGCGCGTCCGTGCTCGACGATCCCGCGGCCGACGGGGATGCCGTGCCCGTGGTCGTCGTCGTGCACGCGGTCGCGAGGCCTGCGGCAACAGTCACGAGGACTGCCAGGACACCCAGTTTGGTTCGGGACAAGATCGGTTCGCCTATGCCTTGAAGGTGTCGGACAGGTCCTGGTCGGTGACCACCGTCTTCGACTGCGCTTCCTTGAGCTTCTTGATGTACTCCTGCGCGTACTTCCGCATGGACGTGTTCTGGCTCAGCAGCGCGACGATCGAGTCCGAGCTGGTCGAGACGTAGCTCCCGCTGACCGGATCCTTGCCGGGCGCGTTGCCGCTCTCGACCACGAGACGCTCGATCTTGTGCCCGTCGTCGACGATCTTGTCGAGGACGTCCTCCCACTGGCCGATGACCGCGGCCAGCTCTTCGGGGTCCATCTTGAACTGGCCACCCTTGCCGCCGCCGTAGACCCGGCCCGGGGTGTCGAAGACGTCACCCCAGAGCGCCTGCGCCGCCTGCCCGGCTTCGCCGATGATCACGCCCCGCACCTGCCCCTCAGTTCACCCACCGTGATGGTGCAAAGATTAGCCAACTGTCTCGCGCCGTGTCAGCGAATCGCCGCAACGTTCCGACGATGGGGTCTGCGGTTCGGTTCCCGGGCACTCCGGGTCACAGTACGTACGTACGGATTGCGAGATCCCGGTCCGCGGTGCCAGGATTTCAGGATGCCACGCGTAAGCCAGGATCACCTCGACGCAAGACGGCGCCAGATCCTTGACGGCTCGCGCGTGTGCTTCGCACGCTACGGCTACGAAGGTGCCACAGTCCGGCGCCTGGAGGAAGCCACCGGGCTGTCGCGCGGGGCCATCTTCCACCATTTTCGCGACAAGGAGTCGCTCTTCCTCGCCCTCGCCGAGGACGACGCCATCCGGATGGCCGACGTGGTCGCCGAACAAGGCCTGGTCCAGGTGATGCGGGACCTCCTCGCCGGCGGTGACCACCCCGCCGACTGGCTCGGCACCCGCCTCGAGGTCTCCCGACGGCTGCGCACCGACCCCGAGTTCCGCGCCCGCTGGGCCGAGCGCTCCGAGCAGCTGACCACCGCCACCCGCCTGCGCCTGCTGCGCCAGCGGGAGGCCGGGATCCTCCGCGACGACGTCGATGTCGACGTCCTCACCGCGTTCCTCGAGCTCGTCCTCGAAGGCCTGGTCTCGCACCTGGCCATGGGCCTGCCGGCGGCCGGCCTCGGCCCGGTGCTCGACCTCGTCGAGGAGACCGTGCGACGGCACCGGCCGGGCACCACCTGATCCGCCGTGGTCAAATGGCCCGCGTGGATCTTCTCGAGGCGCACGGCCAGGCGTTGCGGGCCTTCGGCGACGCGGTGCACGCGGCCGGGGACACCGCCTGGGGCCGCCGGACGCCGTGCACCGAGTGGACCGTCCGCGACCTCGTGAACCACCTCGTCGCCGAGCAGCTCTGGGCGCCGTCCCTGCTGGCCGGGGCCACATTGGACGACGTGGGCGACCGCTTCGACGGCGACGTCCTCGGCGACGACCCGGTGTCCGCCTGGGACACGGCCGCCGAGGCCGCCCGCGAGTCCTTCCTCGACGACGGCGTGCTGGAACGCGCGGTGCACGTGTCGACCGGGCTGCTCCCCGCCCGCGAGTACGGCTGGCAGATGACGATCGACGCGGCCGTGCACGCGTGGGACCTCGCGACGGCGCTGGGCCTGCCCAGTCCGGTGACGGCGGAACTCGCCGAACGGCTCCTCGAAGTCGTCCGGCCGTGGGTGGACGAGTGGCAGGGGCTCGGCATCTTCGACCCACCGGTCCCGGTCCCCCGCGGCGCGGGCCCGGCCGCCCGGCTCGTGGCCCTGCTCGGGCGCCGGCCGCGGTGAATCACCCGTGGCGGGGCTGCCCGAGCCCTGCTCGGGCGGCCTCCGGGGCGAATCACCCATCGAGGTGAGCGCGCCGACACACCGATATCCCGGCGGGCGCGGGCAGGGACACGTTAAACTCATCCGCATATTCGCAGTACACGCCGATTTCCTGCTGGGAGTGACCGTTTCGTGCGCGCAGCGCAGTCACCTGGTGACAGTACCGAGCCGGGTGACCGACCCGGCTGTCCGATAGGTTCATCCCCCGCCGACCGGGCGGGCCCGGAATGACCCAGATCCTCTTCGCCGTCCTCGGCGTCCTCCTCTTCTTGCTGCTGACCGTCGGCACCGGGCTCGCCGTCGCGGCCGAGTTCTCGCTGACCGCGCTCGAACGCAGCACCGTGGACGCCAACGTCCGCCAGGTCGGCGACCGCCGGGCGCTGACCGTCCAGAAAGCCCACCGGACGCTGTCCTTCCAGCTCTCCGGCGCCCAGGTCGCGATCACGCTCACCACGCTGATCACCGGGTACCTGGCCGAGCCGCTGATCGGCGAGCTCGTCCGGCCCGTGCTCACCGCGATCGGGCTGTCCGACTCCTTCGCCGCCGGCGCGTCGATCGTGCTCGCCCTGATCATCGCCACCTCGCTGTCGATGATCCTCGGCGAAATGGTGCCGAAGAACCTCGCCATCGCCCGGCCGCTGCCGACCGCGCGCGCCGTCGCCGGCTACCACTCGCGGTTCTCCGCGCTCTTCCGGTGGCTCATCACGCTGATGAACAACAGCGCGAACTTCCTCGTGCGCAAGTTCGGCGTCGAGCCCCAGGAGGAGCTGCGGTCCGCGCGCTCGCCGCAGGAGCTGGGCTCGATCGTGCGGTCCAGCGCCGAAAGCGGCACGCTCGACACGTCGACCGCCGAGCTGCTGGACCGCTCGCTGCGGTTCGGCGAGCGCACCGCGGAGGAGCTCATGACCCCGCGCGTGCAGCTTGAGTCGCTCGCGATCGACGACACCATCGAGGACCTCATCGACATCTCGCGCCGCACCGGCTTCTCGCGGTTCCCGGTGCACGCCGAGGATCTCGACGACGTCCGCGGCGCCGTGCACGTCAAGCAGGCCTTCGCGGTGCCCGCCGCCGACCGGGCCGCGGTGCCGATCGGCTCGGTCATGCGGCCGGTGCCGACGGTGCCCGAGTCCCTGCCCGGCGACGACCTGCTCAACCGGCTGCGCGACTCCCGCTTCCAGCTGGCGATCGTCGTCGACGAGTACGGCGGCACGGCCGGGCTCGTGACCCTGGAAGACGTCGTCGAGGAGATCATCGGCGACGTCCGCGACGAGCACGACGACCGCGAGGCGCCGGCGGCGCAGCAGGTCGGCACCGACAGCTGGCTGGTGTCCGGGCAGCTGCGCGCCGACGAGGTCACCGACGTCACCGGGTTCCGGATGCCCGACGGCGACTACGAGACCATCGCCGGGCTGATCCTCGAGCGGCTGGGCAAGATCCCCGCCGAGGGTGACGCCGCGGAGGTCGACGGCTGGCGGCTCACCGTCACCACGATGGACAAGCGCCGGATCGCCGAGGTCGAAGTGGCCCCGGTCCGGGCGTCCGAAGAAGCCGCGGCACCCGCGGCAGCCGAGGTGGTCTCGTGAGCGACTGGCTGAACATCGCCCTCGTCGTGGTCCTGCTGCTGACCAACGCCTTCTTCGTCGGCGCGGAGTTCACCCTGATCTCCTCGCGGCGCGACAGGCTCGAAGCGTTGCTGGAGCAGGGCAAGACGCGCGCGAAGATCGTGATCAACGCGAGCAAGCACGTGTCGCTGATGCTGGCCGGCGCGCAGCTGGGCATCACCATCTGCTCGCTGCTGCTCGGCCGCCTCGGCGAGCCCGCGATCGCGCACCGGCTCTCGGCGTTCTTCGACCTGTTGGGCCTGCCCGAGACGCTGCTGCACGCGGTCTCGTTCGCCATCGCGCTCGCGTTCATCACCGTGCTGCACGTGCTGATCGGCGAGATGGTGCCGAAGAACCTCGCGATCGCCGAGCCCGAGCGGCTCGCGCTGTGGCTGGTGCCGGTGCACGTCGGGTGGGTCAAGCTCGCCAACCCGTTCATCTGGCTGCTGAACTTCGTCGCCAACTCGCTGCTGCGCGCGGTGAACGTCGAGCCGAAGGACGAGCTCGAGACGGCCTACACCTCCGACGAGCTCGCCGAGCTGCTCAGCGAGTCGCGGCGGGAAGGCCTGATCGACCAGTCCGAGCACCGGCGGCTCACCCAGACGCTGTCGTCGGTGCAGAAGACCGTGGCCGACGTGCTGGTGCCCACCGCGGAGCTGACGACCCTGCCCTGCGGGCCGACCGTCGGCGACGTCGAGCGGGCGGTGTCCTCCACCGGCTTCTCGCGGTTCCCGGTGTGCACCGACGACGGGCGGCTGACCGGCTACATCCACGTGAAGGACGTCCTCGACCTGGCCGGGCACGACCCGGCGACGATCGTGCCGACGGCCAAGACGCGGGCGCTCACCGAGCTGCGGGCCGACGCTCGCCTCGACGTCGCGCTTTCGGCCATGCGCAAGGAAGGCAGCCACCTGGCGCGGGCGCTCGACACCGCGGGCAACGCCGTCGGCGTCGTCGCGCTCGAGGACCTCGTCGAGGAGTACGTGGGCACCGTGCGCGACGGAACCCACGTCGGCGCATGACCGGCGTCGAGGTGCTCGCCGAACCGGACTGGCTGGCCCGGGAGGCGGCGCACGTCGCGCGGATGCGGCGGTGGACGGTCCCGCACCAGGAGCGGCGCTCGCGGGGCGAGAAGCACCCGGTGCTGGACTTCCTGTTCACCTACTACTCGTACCGGCCTTCGCACCTCGAACGGTGGCAGCCCGGGCCCGGCGTCGCGCTCGCCGGGCCCGTGGCGCGGCGCTTCCTGGACCGCAAGGGGTACGCCGAGACCGCCGACGGCGTGGTCCTCGACCCGGCGGGCTTCACCGAGGGCAAGGCGCGGACGGCCGAGTTCGTCCTCGCCCTGCTGACCGCGACGGCGTCCCGCGCACCGCGGCTGAGCTGCTTCGGGCTGCACGAGTGGGCGATGGTCTACCGCGAGCCGGCCGACTCGGTGCGGCACAACCAGGTCCCGCTCCGGCTGGGCTCGGCGGGAACCGACGCCGTCGTCGAGTCGTCGGACATTCGGTGCGGGCACTTCGACGCTTTCCGGTTCTTCACCGACGACGCCCGGCCGCGCAACGAGCTGACGCCGGCCCGGGAGACGCAGGTCGCACTCGAGCAGCCCGGGTGCCTGCACGCGAACATGGATCTGTTCAAGTGGGCGTACAAGCTCGATCCGTTCGTGCCCGCGGAGCTCGTGGCGGACGCGTTCGAGCTGGCTGTCGAGATCCGGACGCTGGACATGCGGGCGAGCCCGTACGATCTGACCGCGCTGGGCTACCCGCCGGTGCGGATCGAGACAGCCGGGGGCCGAGCGGAGTACGCCCGGGCCCAGGGCGGCTTCGCCCGGCGGGCGGCACCGGTACGTGCTCGGCTGATCGCGCACTGCCATCGCCTGGTCAGCGCAGCACCCTGAGTACGCGCCACTGTGAGTCAGATTATTCTCTCACCGATACTCACCTGTTAGGGTGATAACGGTTTCATTGCATCGCAGCGCGTGCTTGACATGCGCAGACGCCGAAAGGACGACGATGGGGCGACATGCCCGGGACGACGAGCCCGTGCCGCACCCTGAGGACCGTGCCGGGGCGCCGGGCGGACGCCGCCCGCACCCGGACGAGGCCGCGGGTTCCCCCCGCGCCGCGGGTCGCGGTGAGGCCTCCGGCGCGTACCCGGTCGCCGGCCAGGGCTCCTCCCGGACCTCGAAGCGCAGCTCCATCTCCGCGGCGTTCGGGATCGCCGGCCGCGGTGCCGCCGCTCGTGGTGAATCGTCGGGTTACTTCGTCTCCGGGGGCGGCGAGCCCTCCGGCTCCCACCCCGCCGCCGGGCGCGGCGAGTCGTCGCCTGCCGCCCGCCGTGGTGAAGCTTCCGGTACCTACCCCGTCGCGGGGCGCGGCGAGTCGTCGCCTGCCGCCCGCCGTGGTGAAGCTTCCGGTACCTACCCCGTCGCGGGGCGCGGCGAGCCGACCGGCTCGCACCCTGCCGCCCGCCGTGGTGAGGCCTCCGGCTCCTATCCCGCCGTCGGCCTCGGCGAACCTTCCGGTTCCCACCCCGCCGCGGGGCGCGGCGAGCCGTCGCCCGCAGCCCGCCGCGGGGAAGCTTCCGGCTCCTACCCCGTCGTCGGTCGTGGCGAAGCTCCCGGCCGCCGTGGTGCGGCCCCCGGTGCCCAACCGGGCCGCCGAGGCGAAGCCGGCGGGCGCCGCCGAGGCAAGGCCCCCGCCGTCCGCCCGGAAGAGTCCGCCGCCGAGCGGACCGAGGTCATCACCCGGCACGGCGAGACCTCCGGCGACTACCCGATCACCGCCCGGAACGAGCCCGCCGGCTCCCCCCGCACCCTCGAACGCGAAGCAGCCGACGGCGAAGGCACCTCGCGCCGCGGCCGCCGTCGCACCGAAGCCGCCGACGGGGAGACCCCCGGCCGTCGCCGCGTCCCCGGCCGCACCGACACCACCGCACCCGCCGCCAAGAGCGAAGCCACCGGCTCGCACCGGACCCTCGGCAAGGGCGAGGCCACCGGGTCGCACCGGATCGTCGGCAAGAAGGCCCCGCGGCGCCGGATCGCCGGCTGGCCGATCGCCTGCGCCGTGCTCGCCGCCCTGATCGGGCTCGGCGTGATCGGCTGGAACTGGGCCGACAGCGAGCTCAACAGCCGCGCCGAGGCACAGGCCGCCAGCTGTTCCAGCGGCACCTCCCACATGCGGATCCTCGTCACCCCGAGCGTGCAGAAGCCCCTCACCGCCGCGGCCGACCGCTGGAACCAGGCCGCGACCGTCGTCCACGGCCAGTGCGTGCACGTGATGATCGAGGCCAAGCCCTCCGCGCAGGTGCTCGACGCGCTGGTCGGCCGGACGAACGTCGACTCGATCGGCGGGCTCCCGGCCGCGTGGCTGCCCGAGTCGTCGTACTGGGTCAGCGAGCTCACCACCAAGAAGCCCGAGCTGATCGGCTCGCCCGCGCAGTCGGTGGCGAACGCGCGGTCGGCGGACTACCCGTTCATCGGGCTCACCGGGCAGGGCATCGACGACACCGTGCTCCGCGCCGCCCAGACCTTCCGCGAGTACCTCGAACAGCCGGCCCAGCAGGCCGACTTCGCCGCCGCCGGGATCAAGTCGACCTAGACCCGCGTGCCGTTGTCGAGCTCGGCCACCACGGCGAGGTCGTCCTCGGCCAGCTCGAAGTCGAAGATCCCGAAGTTCTCGCGGGTCCGGGTCGTCGTGGCCGAGGCCGCCACGGCGACCGTGTCCGCCTGCAGGTGCCACCGCAGCACGATCTGGGCCGGGGTCTTGCCGTACTTCGCGGCGAGCGCGGTGACCGTCTCGTCGGCCAGCAGGCCGGTGTTCGCGGCCGGGCTCGACGCGGCGGTCACGATGCCGCGCTCGGCGTGGAACTCCCGCAGCGGCAGCTGCTGCAGCCACGGGTGCAGCTCGACCTGGTTCAGCACCGGGACCGCGCCGGTGGCGTCGATCAGCCGGCGCAGCTCCGAGACGCCGAACCCGGCGACGCCGACCGCGCGGACCCGGCCGTCGGCGCGAAGCCGGCTCAGGGCGCGCCAGGTGTCGGTGAACGCGCCTTTCGTGCCGTCCAGGAGGCACAGGTCGGCCTGCTCGACCTGGAGCGCGGCCAGCGCCTGGTCGGCGGCCCGGCGGGCGGTGTCGTAGCCCTGTGCGGGCACCTTGACGCTGACGAACAGCTCTTCGCGCGGCACTCCGGCGAGCGCGTCGCCCACCGCCGCCTCGGTCCCCGGCGCGGTGTCGAAGCCCCGGTAGCCGGTGTCGAGGGCGATGCGGACGGCCCGGCCGGTTTCGGCCGCGGTCAGCCCCGCGACGCCGAACAGCAGCTGGGGGATGCGGACTCCGTCGGACAGGGCGAGCGAAGGCGGGACGGCCATCTGCCGGTGATCCTCACGTCGGATGCTGCGCGGGTGTCCCCCATCATTCCACCGACGCGGCCCGCTCGCGCAGGTACGCGGCGGTCGCCGGGTCGGCCGGGAAGAACGACTCGATCACCAGTTCCGCGACCGTGACGTCCAGTGGCGTGCCGAACGTGGCCACCGTGCTGAAGAACGTCAGGTCGGTGCCCTCGTGGCGGAACTTCAGCGGCACGAAGATGTCACCCGGTCCAGGGACCTCCACCTCGGGCACCGGCTGGGCGCACGGGTAGCCGCGCAGCTCGTCCAGGAGCTCGGTGAGCCCGGGGTCCGCGGTCTGGCCCACCTGGCGACGGAGCCGGCCCAGGAGGTGGGCGCGCCATTCCCCCAGGTTGAGGACGTGCGGGGCCATGCCGTCGGGGTGCAGGGTCGCACGCAGGACGTTGGTGGTCAGCTCGGGCGGGATCCCGGCGACGAACAGGCGGATGGCGGCGTTGGCGTCGACGAGGTTCCAGTTCCGGTCGACCACGGCGGCCGGGTAGGGCTCGTGGCTCGCGAGCAGCTGCCGCACGGCCTGGCGGACGGCGCTCATTTCCGGGTCCCCCAGCGCGTTCTCGGTGTAGGCGGGCGCGAACCCGGCGGCCAGCAGCAGCCGGTTGCGTTCGCGCAGCGGCACGTCGAGGTGTTCGCCGAGACGCAGCACCATGTCCCGGCTCGGCCGGGAGCGCCCGGTTTCCACGAAGCTGAGGTGGCGGGTCGAGATGTCCGCCGAGATCGCGAGGTCGAGCTGGCTGATCCGGCGCCGGTCGCGCCATTCCCGCAGCAGCTCCCCGACGGGCCGCTGCCGCGCGGTCACCTGCACCGTAGTCGTCACGCGAGCGACGCTACGGCGATCACCGGGTCGCTGCCATTACTTCGGGGGTAATGCCCGCGCGCGGCTCGCTCGCCGCCGTGGGATTACCTCTCGCGTAATCGACGGGCCGCCGCTCGTCCGCCAGAGTCGGTCTCAGCGCAGGACGACGAAAAACCGTTGTCCCCCAACCCAAGGAGCACTCCATGAGCGACGTCCGCACCATCGTCGAGCAGTACATCGCCGTGTGGAACGAGACCGACGGCGACAAGCGGCGGGCCCTCATCGCCGACCTCTTCACCGACGGTGCCGGCTACACCGACCCGCTCGGGGCCGTCACCGGGCACGACGGGATCGACCAGTTCGTCGGCGGGGCGCAGCAGCAGTTCGCCGGGCTGAGCTTCAGCCTGCCCGCCGACCCCGACGCGCACCACGACCTCGCGCGGTTCCAGTGGTACCTCGGCACGCCCGGCGCCGAGCCGGTCGCCATCGGGTTCGACGTCGTCGAGCTCGAAGACGGGAAGATCGCGAAGGTGCACGGCTTCCTGGACAAGCTGCCCAGCTGAGTTCCACCGGGGCTTCGCCCCGGGCCGGGGGCTCCGCCACCCGGACCCCCGAAAAGCAGCTGTAACGACAGCGTGCGGGCTCCCAGGCAGGGGAGCCCGCACGCCGCCCGCACCGCTAGCCCTTCAGCGCGCCCCGCCAGCGCACGGTCGGGCGCAGCTTCTCCGGGTTCACCCGGTGCTTGTTGGCGCCCACGATGTCGAACATCGACTCGATCAGCGTGTCCGAGAGCAGGTGCGGCTCCAGCCCCAGCCCGACCAGTCCGGTGTGCTGCACGTTGTAGTAGTGCTCCGGCGCCTCGGAGCGCGGGTTCTCCAGCTGCTCGATCTGCACCGGGCCGGGGAACCGTTCGGCGACGAGGTCGGCGATCGCGGCCACCGACATGCTCTCGGTCATCTGGTTGAAGACCCGGAACTCCCCCGCCCCGGCCGGGTTCTCCACGGCGAGCCGGATGCATTCGACGGTGTCGCGGATGTCGATCAGGCCGCGCGTCTGGGTGCCCTTGCCGTACACGGTCAGCGGCTGGCCCAGCACCGCCTGGATGACGAACCGGTTCAGCACCGTGCCGAACACGGCGTCGTAGTCGAAGCGGGTCGCCAGCCGCGGGTCGAGCGCCGTCTGCGGCGTCTGCTGGCCGTACACCACGCCCTGGTTGAGGTCCGTCGCCCGCAGCCCCCAGGCGCGGCACGTGAATTCGATGTTGTGCGAATCGTGGACCTTCGTCAGGTGGTAGAACGACCCCGGTCGCTTCGGGAACAGCACCCGGTCTTTGCGCCCGTTGTGTTCGAGGTCCAGCCAGCCTTCTTCGATGTCGACGTTCGGCGTGCCGTATTCGCCCATCGTGCCCAGTTTGACCAGATGGATCGCCGGGTCGATCTCGGCGATCGCGTACAACAGGTTCAGGTTGCCGATCACGTTGTTGTGCTGGGTGTACACCGCGTGCTCGCGGTCGATCATCGAGTACGGCGCGGACCGCTGCTCGGCGTAGTGCACCACCGTGTCCGGACCGAAGTCGCGCACCGCTCCGAACAGGAACTCCGCGTCCAGCAGGTCGCCTTCGTAGCTGGTGATCGTCCGCCCGGAGACCTCGTGCCACGCCGCGATGCGGTCGGCCAGTGACTCGATCGGAACGAGGCTGTCGACGCCGAGCTCGACGTCGTAGCCGCGGCGGGCGAAATTGTCGAGAACGGCTACCTCGTGGCCTTTGTCCGATAAGTGCAAAGCGGTCGGCCAACCCAGATATCCGTCACCGCCGAGAACCAGCACTCGCATTGTGCCGCCTTTCCTGCTCGTTTACGCCACCCGACGTTATCGATCACGTGCTGATGAGCACCTGGCAATGAGCTGTGAATCTCCTATGCGTAGGGGACCCGGACGGCGGCGCGACGGGCCCGCGGGGAGGATGGGGGCATGACGACCGTAACCAACGGCGTGCGGCCCCGCACGACGGAGAAGACCCGCCGCCGCGGCTGGGCCCGGCTGGCGCGCGCCGCGGCGACGTCCGTCGCGGCCACGGTCCTCAGCCAGGTCGTCTTGCTCGTGGTCCTCGCCACCGGCGGCGCCGCGGCCCTGGCGAGCACGCTGGCCTGGGCGGCCGGCGCGGTGCTCAACTTCGTGGTCACCCGCCGCTGGGTGTGGGGCCGGACCGGGCGCCCGCGCGTCCGCCGCGAGCTGCTGCCCTACCTGGTCGTGATCGGCCTCGGCGGCCTCGCGTCCATCGGCCTGACGACCCTGGCGGGCTCGCTGCTGACGCCGCTGAACCTGCCGCACGTCTGGTGGGTCGTGCTCGTCGACGCCACGTACGTGGCCAGTTACGCGCTGGTGTTCGTCGTCAAGTTCACCCTGCTCGACCGGCTCGTGTTCGGCCGCGGCGCAGCACGTACCCCCGCCACCACGTCCCCGTCATGACCCGGGCGTAGTTCGCGCCGTAGACGACGCTGCCGCCCTTCTTGCTCTTGCCCGCCTTGCGCAGGCGCATGCTCATCGGCAGCTCGACGACCCGGGAACCGCGCGCGGTCACGCCGAGCATCAGCTCCGACGACTGGTACTGCGGCTCGTTGAGCGGGACCGAGCACGCCAGGTCCGCCCGCATCGCGCGGAAGCCGAACGACGTGTCGGTGATCCGCCGCGCGGTCAGCACCGACGCGAGCACGGCGAACACGCGCACGCCCAGCCACCGGACGCGGCTGTCGGCCTCTTCGTGCCCGAGTCGCCGGGACCCGGTGACGAAGTCGGCGGTGCCGTCGACGACCGGGCTGACCAGGGCTTCGAGCTCGCTGTTGTCGTACTGGCCGTCGGCGTCGGTCGTCACGACGTACTCGGCGCCCGACTCGGCGGCGAGGTGGTAGCCCAGGCGCAGCGCGGCGCCCTGGCCGCGGTTGCGGGGCGCGACGCAGACGTACGCACCGTGCTCCTCGGCGATCGCCGCCGTGTCGTCGGTGCCGCCGTCGACCACGACGAGCACGTCGACCCGCATGCCGAGGCACTCGTCCGGCATCTTCTCCAGGACTTCGCCGATGCCGCCGGCTTCGTTGTAGGCCGCGATGACCACGGTCAGCGGGGCCAGCTCCAGGCCGGGGTGCCGGCCGCGGAAGTCGTCGAGGGCGCCTTGGTCGACGTCGTCGGGGAACGCGGCGAGGCGTTTCCGGCTGGCCGAGGTGAGGGTGGTGAAGCCGAGCGCCCCGGCCACCGGCAGCAGCACGAGGGCGGGGATCTGGTAGCGCCAGGAGAACTGGAACACCGCCGAGGCGAAGAGCAGCACGAGCGCGCTCGACGCCGCGAGCAGCGCCCCCGCCCGCGCCGGGTCCAGGGGCCTCTTGCGACGGAACACCGTCAGCAGGCCCAGCAGCGCGCCGATGCCGAGCACGGCGCCCGGGACGTATCCGCCGCCGAGCTGGTAGTCGCGCAGGAACTTGGCCAGGGGCTGGTCGACACTCGCGACGACGCCGTCGTTCTGCTGGGTGACCAGGTCGATCAGCGACTGGTCGGCCCACTGCGGGTAGGTGAGCTGGAACTGCCACCGGTCCAGGGGGACGTCGGTCGGGTCCTGCTTGCGCGTCCAGGCGAAGCTCTTGGAGAAGTCCTTCAGGACCGCTTCCGCGACGTCGCCGGGCTGCTCCTTCAGGACGTCGACGGCGAACTCGTGGGCCAGCGCAGCCTTGTCGGCGCCCGGAGGCAGCGGGCCCGGCCAGTTGGGGTCGAGGTCGGCGTGGGTGTAGTTGTCCACGAGCCGGGTCTCGCGCGGCTCGGTCGGGCAGAAGACCCGCAACGTCGCGTCGAGGTGGAGGTTCGGGCAGTCGGCGACGGCGGCGGTGCGGCCGTAGAGCATGTTCCCGGACGGCCCGGTCAGCCCCCATTTGCCGGTCTCCGAGTGCACCCGCACCGAGTACGGCACGAGCACGACGAGCAGGCCCAGGACGCCGGCGCCCGCCCGGCGCCAGCCCAGCCACTGCCGCCACGCGCCCCCGGCGACGACCAGGAACACCAGCAGGGGCAGGGCGACGGAGATCCCGACCAGCCGCGTCAGCACGCCGAAGCCGAGCAGCAGTCCCGCGACGCCGGCGCGCTTCCAGCCCGGGGTGCCCCAGCCGAGCAGCAGCCAGAGGAGCCCGAGCAGCACCGCCTCGAAGACGACCTCGGACATGATGTTCTGCTCGATCTGCAGCTGGTACGCGTCGAGCAGCACGGGCACCGCGGCGAGCGCGCCGGCCCACGGCCGGCCGCCGAGGCGCAGGACCAGCGCGTACACGCCGATCGCGATCAGGATTCCGCCGACGTGCTGCACCGCCGCGACCCAGGCGAGCCCGCCGACCGCGAGCAGCGGGCGCAGCACCAGGTCGTAGCCGATCGGGTCGAGCTGGTCGGCGCGCAGCGCGTGCAGGTTGTCGATGTAGCGGAACGAATCGATGTACAGCAGCGCCGGCCGGTAGGCCAGCCAGGTCAGCACCCGGAGCGTGATCGCCGGGACGAGGAGCAGGAGCAGCAGCCAGTGCCGGTGCAGGAAAGCACTCACGGTGTCGCGTTTGGACGGTCGAGGCCGGAGAAGTACTTCCACGCCGTCGCCAGGCCGTCGGTCAGCGAGACGGACGGCTCGTAGCCGATCGTCTCCGCGCTGGCCGAGACGTCGACGACCACCGCGGGCATCTCCCCCGCCGGCGCCTCGACGTGCTCGACGGGCAGCTCGGCGCCGGTCACCTCGCGCACGGCCTCGACCATCTCCAGCACGGAGACCGAGCGCCCGGCGCCGACGATGGCGCGGCCGGTGTGGCCGCTGCCGAGGGCCAGCAGGAGGGCGCGGACGACGTCGTCGACGTGCACGAGGTCGCGGCGCTGGCGGCCGTCGCCGTAGATCTTGATGCCGGTGCCGGTGAGCGCGGCGCGCATCATGCGCGGCACGAAACTGTCCTTATGGGACATTCCGGGACCGTAGACGTTGGTGAACCGCAACGCACACGTCGTCATGCCGTACGCGCCGGCGTAGCCCGAGAGCAGCATTTCGCACGCCGCCTTGGTGGCGCCGTAGGGCGTCAGCGGCCGCAGCGGCAGGTCCGGGGTGATCGTCGCGGTGCCGACGTTGCCGATCACGGCGTTGGTTGACGCGAGCAGGAACTTCGGCACTTCGCGGCGGCGCGCGAGCTCCAGCAGCTCCTGGGTGACCAGGACGTTATCGGCGAAGGTGTCCTCGGGCAGCTCGACCGACTTCAGCACCGAGGTCAGCGCGGCGAGGTGCACGATCCCGGCGGTCTCACGCGTCACGGCCTCTTCGCGGACGGCGGCGTCGCGGAGGTCGCCGGTCACCACGCGGACGCCGTCGCCGTCGCCGTCGTCCGGGAACGGGACCCGGTCCACGACGGTGACCGGGACGTCCCGGTCGCGAAGGGCGCGCACGACGGCCCGGCCGATGAAGCCGCTGCCGCCGGTCACGACCACGGACGTCCGATCGGGACCGTGCGCACTCGACATGGCGTCAACCTACCTGCCGTCCCTGTGCGGGCCGGGCCCGGCGTACACCCGTCAGGCGAACGCCTCCGGGGGCGGGCACGAGCAGACGAGGTTCCGGTCGCCCGCCGCGCCGTCGATGCGGCGGACCGGCGGCCAGATCTTCGCCGCACCCGTCCCGGCCGGGAACACCGCCGTCTCGCGGCTGTAGGGCCGGTCCCACTCGCCCGCGATGCAGCCCGCCGTGTGCGGAGCCTGCCGCAGCGGCGAGTCCGCCAGGGCCCACTCCCCCGCCGCCACGCGGTCGATCTCCGCGCGGATCGCGATCATCGCGGCGCAGAACCGGTCCAGCTCGGCCAGGTCCTCGCTCTCGGTCGGCTCCACCATGAGCGTGCCCGCGACCGGGAACGACATCGTCGGCGCGTGCAGGCCGTAGTCCGCCAGCCGCTTCGCGACGTCGTCGACCGTCACTCCGGTCGCCTTCGTCAGCGGCCGCAGGTCGAGGACGCACTCGTGCGCGACGAGCCCGTCGTGTCCCGCGTACAGCACCGGGTAGTGCTCCCCGAGCCGCCGCGCGACGTAGTTCGCGTTGGCCACCGCCACGAGCGTCGCCCGGCGCAGGCCGGCCGCACCCATCATCCGGACGTACGCCCACGAGATCGGCAGGATCGACGCGCTGCCCCACGGCGCCGCGCTGACCGGCCCGACCCCGGTCTCCGGACCGGCCGCCGGCTGCAGCGGGTGGTTCGGCAGGAACGGCGCCAGGTGCGCGCGGACCCCGATCGGCCCGATCCCGGGTCCGCCGCCGCCGTGCGGGATGCAGAAGGTCTTGTGCAGGTTGAGGTGCGAGACGTCGGCGCCGAACCGGCCGTACTGGGCGACGCCGATGAGCGCGTTCAGGTTGGCGCCGTCGACGTACACCTGCCCGCCCGCGTCGTGCACCAGCGCGCACACCTCGCCGACGGTGTCTTCGTAGACCCCGTGCGTCGACGGGTAGGTGATCATGATCGCGGCCAGGTCCGCCCGATGGCCGTCCACAGTGGACCGCAGGTGCGCGAGGTCGATGTTGCCGGCGTCGTCGCAGCGGACCACGACCACCCGCATGCCGGCCATCACGGCGCTCGCCGCGTTCGTGCCGTGGGCGCTCGCCGGGATGAGGCAGACGTCGCGCTCGCCCTCGCCGCGTGAACGGTGGTAGGCGCGGATGGCCAGCAGCCCGGCGAACTCGCCCTGGCTGCCCGCGTTGGGCTGCAGGGAAACCGTGTCGTAGCCGGTGATCCGGGCGAGCCAGGCGCCGAGGTCGGCGACCACCTCCAGGAGACCGGCGGCGTCGTCGGCGGGCGCGAACGGGTGCAGCCCGGCGAACTCCGGCCAGGTGACCGGCTCCATCTCGGCGGTGGCGTTGAGCTTCATGGTGCACGAGCCGAGCGGGATCATGCTGCGGTCGAGCGCGACGTCCTGGTCGGCCAGCTGCCGCAGGTACCGCAGCAGCGCGGTTTCCGAGCGGTGGGCGTGGAACACCGGGTGCGCGAGGAAACCGCTGGTGCGCCGCAGCGGCGCCGGGAGCGCGTCCGCGGTGTCCGCGTCGAGGCCGTCCACATCGGACACCGAGACGCCGAACGCCTTCCACACGCAGGAAAGCCGTTCGCGGGTGGTCGTCTCGTCGCAGGCGACGCCGACGTGGTCGTCGTCGACGAGCCGCAGGTTCACGCCGAGGTCGCGGGCCGCCGCGACGACCGCGCCCGCCCGGCCGGGCACCGCCGCGGTGATCGTGTCGAAGAACTCGCCGTGCACGACCTCGACCCCGCCCTCGCAGAGGCCGGCCGCGAGCACGGTCGCCATCCGGTGGGCGCGCAGCGCGATCCCGCGCAGTCCCTCGGGCCCGTGGTACACCGCGTACATCGACGCCATCACCGCCAGCAGGACCTGCGCGGTGCAGATGTTCGACGTCGCCTTCTCGCGGCGGATGTGCTGCTCCCGGGTCTGCAGGGCGAGCCGGTACGCGGGTGCGCCGTCGGCGTCCTTCGAGACGCCGACCAGCCGGCCCGGCAGCTGCCGCTCCAGGCCCTTCCGGACCGCGAGGTAGGCCGCGTGCGGGCCACCGAAGCCGAGCGGGACGCCGAACCGCTGCGTCGACCCGACGGCGACGTCGGCGCCGAGCTCCCCCGGCGGCCGCAGCAGGGTCAGGGCCAGCGGATCGGCCGCGACGATCACCGCCGCGCCGTGCTTCTTCGCGTCGGCGATCGTCAGGTCAAGCTCCCACACCGCACCCGACGCGCCCGGGTAGGACAGCAGGATCCCGAAGAAGTCACCGCCGAGCCCGAGCCCGGTCAGCCCTTGGGACAGGTCTTCGACGACCAGCTCGATGCCGAGGGGCTCGGCCCGGGTCCGGAGCACGGCGAGGGTCTGCGGCAGGGTGTCCCGGTCGACGACGAACCGGTTCGACGCGGACTTCCCGGCCCGGCGCACGAGGGTCATCGCCTCGGCGGCCGCGGTGGCCTCGTCGAGCATCGACGCGTTCGCGACCGGCAGCCCGGTCAGGTCGGCGACCACGGTCTGGAAGTTGAGCAGCGCCTCGAGCCGTCCTTGCGAGATCTCGGGCTGGTAGGGCGTGTAGGCGGTGTACCAGGCGGGGTTCTCGAGCACGTTGCGCCGGATCACGGGCGGGGTGACGGTGTCGTGGTAGCCGAGCCCGATCATCTGGGCCATGGGCCGGTTGCGCTCGGCGAGCGCCCGGAGTTCGGCGAGCGCTTGGGCCTCGGTGGCCGGGGGCGGCAGTTCGAGCGGGCCGGCGGAGGCGCGCAGCGACTCGGGAACGGCACGTTCGGAGAGCTCGTCGAGAGAAGCGACGCCGATGACGTCGAGGATGCGGCGAAGTTCGTCCGGCCCGGGCCCGATGTGCCGCTCGACGAAAGGGATCCCTTGCTCGAGAGAGGCGAGTGACAAGTCCACGATGGCCTCCTCCGAACGGCGGTGTTTCCACCCAGCTAACCGGACCGAAGAACGGAAGGCGACCACGGCCGGGGTCCGGGGGCGGAGCCCGCCGGGCGGGGTGTGGGGGTTGCACCCCCACAAGACACTCCGGAGGGTTCAGGCGAGCGCTCTCCGCGAGCACAGCTCACCCAAACCCGGAGGCCGTACCCTCCCCACTCTGTCCGTACCCGCGAAACGGGCGCCTGAGAGTTTCGCCCGAGGTTGAGCCGGGCTTGCACCGTCGGCGGGGCCATCAGGTTGTGTCCTGACGACCCGCTTTCCAGAGGCGTCTCGTCCGCGCGGTCCAGGGTGCCTGAGAGGTTCCGGGGAGGACTTGCTCCTTCGGCGCCGGACTCGAGGTTGTGGTCCGGACTCTCCCGCGCGGATTCGTCGACCGCAGGGGGGACCTTACTCGCCTCCCCGCAGCGATGATCACCCGGTCTTGCGGGCGTTGCGGCGCTGGGTCAGCTCGTCCGGCCCGTGCTGCTCGACGATCCCGCCGTCGGCGCGTTCGGCCTGGAACTCGTGGATGGTGCCGCTGATCTCCTGCATGGCTCCGCTGACGGCGATGCCGAAGACGCCCTGGCCGCCCTGGAGCAGGTCGACGATCTCCTCCGGCGAGGTGCACTCGTAGACGGTGGTGCCGTCGGAGAACAGCGTCACGCGCGCGAGGTCGCGGACGCCGCGGAGGCGGAGGTGGTCGACCGCGACCCGGATGTTCTGCAGGGAGACCCCGGTGTCCAGCAGCCGCTTGACGACCTTGAGGACCAGGATGTCCTTGAACGAGTACAGCCGCTGCGAGCCGGAGCCGTGTGCCGTGCGGATGCTGGGTGCGACCAGCTTCGTCCGGGCCCAGTAGTCGAGCTGGCGGTAGGTGATCCCCGCGATCTGGCACGCGGCGGGGCCGCGGTAGCCCACCAGCTCGTCGGGCAGTGAGTCGTCGGGGAACAGTTCACCCTGCTCACCAGCCGCGACCTGAACAGGCTGCTTCTCGGAACCAGCCTCGACCACGCAAGCCTCCCTTCGCCCGACCGGACGGCCGGCGAATGACAGCCGGACGGTCCCAGGAGCGGGACCCGCCGGAGATCAACCACCACGACCCGGCCCCAGACCGTGAATCACATCGTGGCGATTTACCTCCTTCGACGGTAAGCGCCAGGAGAACACCGGTCAACGCGACGCGCGGCAAGCCTCAACGGTCGGATGAGCCTTTGAGCCGTTCGCCGTACCCCGGAGGCAGTGGTTCAAACCTCTTGCGCTCTTTTACTCACTCGTGTAATTTTTTACTCATGCAAGTAAACACCGATCTCATGGCCGAGATGGGCCTCAGCGTGACCGAGGCGGCGCGGCGCGCGCAGATCATCGGCGCGACCATCGGCGTCATCGCCGACCTCGGCTACCGGAAAGCCACGTTCGCCAAGATCAAGGAACGCGCCGGGCTCAGCAGCACCCGGATGATCTCGTACCACTTCACCAACAAGGCCGGCCTGATGCAGGCCGTGCTCAGCACGGTGGTCGAGACGAAGAACGAGTTCCTGAAGGAGCGCACCGGCGGCGGGGTCGACCCCGCCGACCGGCCCGGCTACCTGCGGGCGCACATCGAGACGTCGATCGCGTTCCTGCGCTCGTACCCCGAGTGCGTCCGGGTGCTGACGGAGATGGCCGCCAACGCCGACGACGCCGAGGGCTGGATGATGACGAAGATCCTGGTCGACGACATGCGCGTGCACGGCCTGGCCCGCCAGCTCAAGCAGGGCCAGGCGGAAGGACTGTTCGGCGGCTTCACGCCGGAGGTGATGGCGATGTCCGTCGCGCAGGCGATCGACGGGGTCGCCGCGGCCTACGCGGCGGACCCGTCGCTGGACCTCGATCAGTACGGCCGGGAGGTCGCCGACACCTTCGTGAAGGCGACTGCTCCCTAGAGGGCCTGGTCGAGGCGCTCCTCGATCCGGGCCTTCGGGTAGGCCCCGACGATCGTCGTCACCGGCTCGCCGCCCGAGAAGAGGATCATCGTCGGCAGGGACATGACCTGGTACGACCGGGTCGTCTCCGGGTTCTCGTCGGCGTTGACCTTCCGCACGGCGAGCTTCCCGGCCCGCTCGGTGGCCAGCTGGGCCAGCACCGGCCCCACCATCCGGCACGGCCCGCACCAGGTGGCCCAGAACTCGACCAGCACGGGCACGTCACTGCCGAGGACCTCGGCGGCGAACGTCGCGTCGGTGACGTCGGAAACGGCGACAGCGGTCACTTCGGGCATGACAAGCTCCTTCACGGGCGCGGGGCGTCGGGAACGACACAGGGATCGGGTGCCTGCCGGGCGAGGGCACCGGCGAGCTTCGCGGCCAGCTCGCCACGGATTCCGCCGAGCCGCGCCAAGAGCGCGTCGGCCTCTTCGAGCTTGCGGCGGTAGACCTCGATCGAACTCGCGCAGGAATCGCCGGTCTCGTGGCCGCTGCGCAGGCAGTCGACGAACGGGCGGGTCTCGTCGAGGGTCAGGCCGACCGTCTGCAGGGTCTGGATCTCCTCGACCAGCTGCAGGTCGTCCTCGTCGTACTCGCGGTAGCCGTTCGCCGAGCGACGGGCCGGCAGCAGGCCCTGCGCCTCATAAAAACGCAGCGCACGGGTGGTGACACCCGTGCGCTGCGCAAGCTCTCCGATCCGCATACCACCGACGCTAGACGTTGACGTCCGCGTCAAGGCAAGGTCTTCAGGTATCGGCTCCCCGGAAGTCCTCGGGCGACACGGAGTCGAGGAACTCGCGGAACTTCTCGACCTCGTCCTCCTGCTCGTCCGGGATGATCAGGCCGGCCTCTTCCAGCACCGCGTCCACGGCGTGGATGGGAACGCCGATCCGCAGGGCCAGCGCGACCGAGTCGCTCGGCCGGGCGGACACCCTGATGTCACCGTCGAAGACGAGTTCGGCGAAGAACGTGCCTTCCTTGAGGTCGGTGATCACGACCTGCTCGAGCTCGCGGCCCAACGCCCCGATGACCTCTTTCAGCAGGTCATGGGTGAGCGGACGGGCGGGACGGACCCCCTGCTGCTCCAACGCGATGGCGGTCGCTTCGACCGAGCCGATCCAGATCGGCAGGTACCGTTCGCCCTCGGTCTCCCGCAGCAACAAGATCGGCTGATTCGCGGGCAGCTCGACCCGCACACCGACGACGCGCATTTCGCTCATCGGGCTTCGCCTCCCTCTCGTGCACACGGGCTTCAGCGCTGGAACCGCCTCGCGCCGTTCACTCCCGACGCTACCCGTCATCCGTGCGCTGTGCTCGCTGTCGGACACTCTCGGCTCGCCTACCGCAAACCGTTGTTCTCACGGTACGGCATGAGGTGCCGAACATTCAGTCATTGACATGGGACCGCAAAGAGGATCTCACCGCCCGTTACGGCTCAACAACCCGTGGCGCCACGGATTCCGGCCTTCACGAGGAGCGTGTGCAGGGTCACGGACAGTGCCGCGAGCTCTCGCACCACTTCATCGGCCCTCGACTTGGCCTCCGGGTCACGGTGCCGATACACCGGGGTCACGATCTGCTCCAGCAACCCGACCTCGCGGTCGGCCGCGGCGCGGAAGGCGCGCAGATGTCTCGGCTCGATACCGAATTCGGTCATCGCCTTCACCGTCCGCGCGACCAGCACCGCGTCCGGGTCGAAGAACCCCGCGGGACCGGGGCGGACCAGGCCGTACTGCTGCAGCTCGGCCAGCGCGGCGGCGTCGATGCCGGCCTGCTCCAAGAGCTCCTCCTGGGTCAGGCGCAGCTCCTTGCCGGGGGCGAAGTCCTCCGCGACCGGCAAGCCGACGTTCTCCGCCGCGGTGTCGATCGGCACCAGCCGGCGCGGCGGGCGGGGCAGGGCCGTGACGGGCCCGGCTCCCGAGTCCGCCGCGTCCAGCTGCTCCTTGATGACCTTCAACGGGAGGTAGTGGTCCCGCTGGGCGGCCAGGACGAACCTCAGGCGCTCCACGTCCGCCGCGGCGAACTGCCGGTACCCCGAAGCCGTCCGGCCCGGCTGGACCAGGCCTTCGGCTTCGAGGAACCGGATCTTGGAGATGGTGACATCGGGGAAGTCCGAGCGCAGCTGCGCCAGCACGGCCCCGATGCTCAGTCCATGGTTCTGTGGCCGCCCGGCCGCCGTCACTGCGCCCCCTGGCCCCCGTGACCCGGACCGGTCAGGAAGACCAGGCGGAACTTCCCGATCTGCACCTCGTCGCCGCCCGCGAGGACGGCCTGGTCGACCGGCTCGCGGTTGACGTAGGTGCCGTTGAGGCTGCCGACGTCGATGACGACGAACTCGCCGCCCTCACGCCGGAACTCGGCGTGCCGCCGGGAGACCGTGACGTCGTCCAGGAAGATGTCGCTGTCCGGGTGCCGCCCCGCGCTGGTGGTGTCGCGGTCGAGCAGGAACCGCGAACCCGCGTTGGGCCCGCGCTTCACGACCAGGAGCGCCGAACCCGCCGGCAGGGCGTCGACGCCCTGCACCGGTGCCTCCGCGGCGGGGGCGGACTCGTGGCCTTCGGCTTCGGCCAGGAAGTCGGCCCGGAAGACAGAGGTCCGCTCCGGAGACTGCTCCGGGGGAACGCCGCCGGGCCCGTCGTTCGTGCTCACCTGAGCTCTCCTCCACACATGCTGTGTTGCCTAGTACTCAAGAACGTGTAGCTGCCAACGTACCGTGCCTGATCGATTCTCCGAGCCCCGGCTCCCCGAACCGGCGCAGTGCCGGTCCGGGCGGCCCGGAGCGGGGTTCAGCCCTTGGTCAGGGCGTCGTACGCCTCGGCTTCCAGCAGGGCTTCGAGCCCCGCCGGGTCGTCGAGCCGGATCTCGATCAGCCAGCCCTCGCCGTAGGGGTCGCTGTTGATCAGCTCGGGCGAGTCGGCGACCGCGTCGTTGACCGAGACGACCTCGCCGTCGACCGGCGCGAACAGCTCGGACACGCTCTTCGTCGACTCGACCTCGCCGAAGACGTCGCCCGCGCTCACCTGGCGGCCGACCTCGGGCAGGTCGACGAACACGACGTCGCCGAGCTGGTCCTGCGCGTACTCGGTGATGCCGATGCGGACGAGGGTGTCCTCGCCGCGGGTGGCGACCCACTCGTGTTCCTCGGTGTAGCGAAGCTCTTCAGGAGCGGACACCGCCGGTCCCCTTTCATGCCCTCACTGGCGAAAACGTGCTGGGCGAAGTCTTACACCCACACGGCGCAGCGGCGGGCTCGACCCGGGGAAAACCGTCGCGCTCAGTTGTCGCCGGCGCCGCGCAGGGCGTTGCGCGCCTGCACGACGTAGAGCACGCCGGACCAGACGTAGAGGACCCCGCCCCAGATGGTGAAGGCGTAGCCGATCGGCCGGGCGACCGCGGCGATGTCCGAGCCACCCTGCGCGAGCAGCAGGAACGGGAAGGCGTACATCAGCACGAAGGTCGCGCCCTTGCCGATGTAGGTGACCTCCGGCGGGGCGAACCCGCGGCGGCGCAGCGTCAGCACGCAGACGCCGAGCACGGCTTCGCGCACCAGGAGCGGCACCACGACCCACCAGGGGATGATCTCCCGGACCAGGAACGCGATGAGCGTCGCGAGGATGTAGAGCCGGTCGGCCGCCGGGTCGAGCAGCTGGCCCAGCCGGGACATCTGGTTGAGCCAGCGGGCCAGCTTGCCGTCGAGCCAGTCGGTCAGCGCGCTGAAGACCAGCAGCGCGAGCGCCCAGCCGTCCTCTTCCGGACCCAGCAGCAGCCAGAGGAACACCGGCACGCCGGCGAGCCGCAGCAGCGACAGCATGTTGGGGACGTTGAAGGCCTGCCTCAGCAGGGACGGCTCGGCGGCGCTCGCCTGCGCGGCTGGTTCGGGGGCGGCTGTGCTCACCCGGCCAGCGTAGTCAGCACGCCCGGCGGCGGCTCCAGCCGCGTCGCTGCAGTTCGGCGCTGCTCAGCGCCTCGGGGCGGCCGCGGTAGTCGGTGCCCATCCAGCGGGCGCGGCCGGGGCGCGCCTCCAGGACGTACGGGCGTCCGCAGCACCACACGACGCTGCTGGGGACGGTCGGCGGGCCGGCCGGGCCGGTGGTCTCGTCGGTGCTGGCTTCGGGGCTGGTCACAGCGTCGGCGTTCATCGCTCTCACGGGATCGGGACGGGGGTCGGGGACGGGAAGCTCGTCAGCCTCCACCAAGATCTTCGGCTCGCGGGGCCGGGATGTTAACCGTCCCGGCCGGAATTAGACCGATCGATTCTTGATGGCAGCGTGAGGTTTCGGAGCGTGAACGGAATGTTAATTGTCCATTGTGGACGGTGTTCCGGTGGCCACCGGGCCGGGCCGCCACCCGGCTGGAGTAATCTGCCGCACACCTGTGGGCGAGTCGGTCCACGCGGCCCCGGCCCGGATGGGCCAGAATGACCGGGCCAGCCTGACCGGGGAGGAAACGATCGCGGTGCCCCACCCGACCACCACGAGGACGTGGCGGCCGTTGCTCGCCGCCTGCCTCGCCGTGCCCGCGCTCGCGGCCTGCTCCGGCGAGCCGGCCGCGCAGGCGCCGCCCTCATCGCCTCCCCCGGCGACCTCCTCCGCCGCGCCGACGTCCACCGGGACGCCTCCGCCACCGCCCGCCGGCGGCAGTTCCTCCGCGCCCGCGCCGGTGACGAAGCCGTCCGGGGCGCCGCCGTCGGTACCCGGGTCGTGCGGCACCGTGACCGCCGCGAGCGGGCTGACGCTCTACGTGTTCGACAGCGGCTCCGCCGGCGTCACCTGCGTCGCGGCGACGAAGCTCGTCGGCGACTTCCACCGCAAGATCGCCGGGCGCCAGGGCGCCGGCTCGAACGACGCGGTGAACGAGACCGTCGACGGCTGGCTGTGCACGTCCGGGCCACCGGCCGCCCAGGGCGGCACCACCTGCACGAAGGGCGAGCAGACGGTCTTCGCCGCCGTCGTGCCGTCCGAGTGACCTCTCCCGATCCGTTTCCGCTCCTGAAGGGCCCATGAAGACACTCGCCTACCCCCTGCTGCTCGTCGCCGCGACCGCCGTGCTGGCCGGCTGCGGCGGTGACCCGGCGCCCGCGGCGCCGTCCCCGACCGGCTCCGAGCCCGTCCCCGCCGCGGCCGCGGCGGCCGGGTCGACGGCGCCGGGCGTGCCGTGCGGCGACGTCCCCGGCACGAGCGGCGCGAAGACGGCGGTCGTCGCGCACGGCCAGGTCGACTGCGCCGCGGCGACGAAGCTGCTGAAGGACTACTTCGCCAAGCTGACCCCGGCCGACGCGGCCTCCGCCGACGGCCCGGGCCCGGTCGTCCTCGACGAGTGGACGTGCGGCAGCGGCCCGAACGACCCGGTGACGGCGTGCTCGACGGAGGACGGCCGCCAGGTCGAGGGCACCCGCGCCTGAGCAGTCGTGAGTGAGAAACAGCGTTCTAACACTGTTTCTCACTCACGACCCGCACTTGCCGTCAGGACTTGAGGTCGGGGAAGTCCTCTTCGCGGAACTCCGTGCCCGCGCCGCGGGCCGGGTCGCTCTCGCGGCCGCGCAGCTCGACGCGGCGGATCTTGCCCGAGATCGTCTTCGGCAGGTCCGCGAACTCGAGCCGCCGGATCCGCTTGTACGGCGCCAGGTGCTCGCGGCAGTACGCCAAGATCGCCTTCGCCGTCTCCGGGGTCGGCTCGTGGCCGGCGGCCAGCACGACGTACGCCTTCGGCACCGCGAGCCGGATCGGGTCGGGGGCCGGGACCACTGCCGCCTCCGCCACCGCCTCGTGCTCGATCAGCACGCTCTCCAGCTCGAACGGCGAGATGCGGTAGTCCGACGCCTTGAACACGTCGTCCGTGCGTCCGACATACGTGATGTAGCCGCGTTCGTCGATCGAACCGACGTCACCGGTGTGGTAGTAGCCGCCGCTGAACGCCGCCGACGTGCGCTCGTCGTCGCCGGTGTACCCGGTCATCAGGCCCACCGGGCGGTGCTGCAGGTCGAGGCAGATCTCGCCCTCCGCCGCGCGTTCGCCGCTGACCGGGTCGACCAGCGCCACCACGAACCCGGGCAGCGGGCGGCCCATCGAGCCGGGCACCACGTCCTGGCCGGGGGTGTTGGCGATCTGGACGCTGCTCTCGGTCTGGCCGAAGCCGTCGCGGATGGTGACCCCCCACGACTTCTGCACCTGCTCGATCACCTCGGGGTTGAGCGGCTCCCCCGCCCCGACGACCTTCTTCGGCGGCGTCTTCAGCGCCGTCAGGTCCGCTTGGATGAGCATCCGCCACACCGTCGGCGGCGCGCAGAAGCTCGTGACGCCGCACCGGTCCATCTGGGCCATCAGCGCGTTCGCGTCGAACCGGTTGTAGTTGTAGAGGAACACCGTGGCCTCGGCGTTGAACGGAGCGAAGAAGTTGCTCCACGCGTGCTTCGCCCAGCCGGGCGAGGAGATGTTCAGGTGGACGTCACCCGGTTCCAGCCCGATCCAGTACATCGTGGACAGGTGGCCCACCGGGTACGAGACGTGGGTGTGCTGCACCAGCTTCGGCTTCGCCGTCGTGCCGGAGGTGAAGTAGAGCAGCAGCGGGTCGCCGGCCTTCGTCGGGCCGTCCGGGCGGTACTCCGGCGACTCGGCGAACGCGGCCGAGTACGAGTGCCAGCCCTCGACCGGCTCCCCCACCGCGATCCGCGTGTAGTCACCGCCGACGTCGGCGAACTTCTCCGCGTCCACCGAGCGGACCACGACGTGCTTGGCCGCGCCGCGCTCCACGCGGTCGGTCAGGTCGGCCGGGCCGAGCAGGGTGGACGCCGGGATGATCACGGCACCGAGCTTGATCGCGGCGAGGATGGTCTCCCACAGCTCGCCCTGGTTGCCCAGCATGAGGATCAGCCGATCACCGCGGCGGACGCCGAGGCCGCGCAGCCAGTTCGCCACCTGGTTGGACCGGCCGGACAGCTCCGGGTAGGTCCAGCGGTTCTCGGTGCCGTCCTCCTCGACGATCCACAGCGCGTACCGCTCGGCGTTGTCGGGGTCGTGCGCGACGACATCGAACCAGTCGATCGCCCAGTTGAAGTGGTCGAACTCCGGCCAGGCGAAGTCGCGGTACGCCGTGTCGTAGTCCTCGCGGTGGGTCTGCAGGTAGTCCCGTGCCACGCGGAACGCGTGGTGGACTTCCGAAGCGCCGTTGCTCACCCTGCCTCCTTGCCTATTCGCCTATTCGCCCTTGAACTCCGGCGCGCGACGCTCCATGAACGCCTGGACCGCCTCGCCGAGGTCCTTGCTGGGCAGGAACGCCGAGTTCCACGCCGCGACGTACCGGAGGCCGTCGGCGACCTGGCGCTCGGTGTTCGTCGCCAGTACCTGCTTCGTACCCTGCACCACGAGCGGCGGGTTCGCAGCGATCGCCCCGGCGAGTTCCCGCGTGGCGGCCAGCAGCGCGTCCTGGTCCGCGTAGACATCGTTGACGAGCCCGATCTTCTCGGCGCGCGCGGCGTCGATGTCCTTGCCGGTCAGGGCGAGCTCGCGCAGGTGGCCTTCGCCGACGATCGAGGCGAGCCGCTGCAGGCTGCCGAGGTCCGCCACGATGGCGACGCGCACCTCGCGGACGCTGAACTTGGCGTCCGCGCTGGCCAGGCGGATATCCGCGGCGGCGACCACGTCGACCCCGCCGCCGATGCACCAGCCCGAAACGGCCGCGACGACCGGTTTGCGGCATTCCGCGATCGAGCTGACCGCCGCCTGCAGCGACCGCACCTGGTCGAGGAACGCGGTGCGCGGTCCGGCCAGGTTGTCCCCGCCCAGCATCGGCGCCCAGTCGCCCATCATCGCCGGCAGGTCGAGGCCGTAGGAGAAGTGCGCCCCGCTGCCGGTCAGCACCACGGCCCTGACCTGCGGGTCGACGTCCAGCGCGCGGAAGACCAGCGGCAGCTCACGCCAGAAGTCCGGCCCCATCGCGTTGCCCTTCGACGGGCCGAGGAGCGTCACTTCGGCCACGGGGCCGTCGACGTCGACCTTCAGGGAGACGAGGTCGGGCAGACTGTCAGCAGTAGCGGTCATGAGGTCATCTTGACCCATGCCCGCGACGAGCCGCCATTGGCACGTTGTCAATTGACGCGCGAGTCACTGTCGGGATCCACTGTGCCAACGTGGTCATGGGATGTTTTCCTGGACGTAGGTGACCACGACGCGGGGAGGACGGTGGGAGATGAGCCCGGCCGGCAGCGCGACCCTGATCGAGCCGGAGCCCCCGGCCCCGCCCACCCGGCGTGCCTCCCGCCCGATCGAGCTGACCGGCTCGTTCGACCACGAGGGCCACCGGCTCTGGTACACGGAGTTCGGCAGCGGCGACCAGGTCGTCGTCCTCACCCACGGCATCATGCTCACCCGCCGGATGCACGCCCCGCTCGCGCGCCGGCTGGCCCGCGCGGGGTTCCGGGTGGTCACGCTCGACCTGCTCGGCCACGGCGACTCCGACCGGCCGACCGAGTCGTGGCTCTACTCGATGCCCTCGTTCGCCGAGCAGACGCTGGCGCTGCTCGACCACCTCGAAGTCTCGTCCGCGGTGATCGGCGGGACATCCCTGGGTGCGAACGTCTCCCTCGAGGTGGCGGTGCAGGCGCCGGAGCGGGCCCGCGGCCTGATCGTCGAGATGCCGGTATTGGACAACGCGATCGTCGCCGGGCTGTTCACGTTCGCGCCGCTGCTGATGGCGGCCCGGTTCCTCCCGGTGACGGTCCAGGCGGTGGCGCTGGCGGCGTCCCTGGTCCCGCACGGCAACCAGTGGGTCGACGTCGTCACGGACACGCTGTCGCAGCGCCCGGCCCCGATGGCGGCGCTGCTGCACGGCGTGCTGTTCGGCCGCATCGCCCCACCGAAGTCGGTGCGCCGCAAGATCACGACGCGGGCGCTGGTGATCGGCCACCAGGGTGACCCGATCCACCCGTTCGGCGACGCGGACACGCTGGCGGTCGACATGCCGGACGCGGAGTTCGTCCAGGCGCGCAGCCCGGTCGAGCTCCGCCTCGACCCGACCCGCCTGTCGGACGCGATCCGGGACTTCGCCGCGAGCTGCTACGAGGACTGAACCGGTGCGAGGCCGGCGACCGGGCCGATCACGATCACCGCGGGCGGCCGGACTCCCGACGCCGCCGCGTCCGTGACCACCGTGTCCAAAGTGGACCGCAGCACCCGCTGGGTGCGCATCGTGCCGTCCTCGACGATCGCCACCGGGGTGTCCGAGGGGCGGCCGCCGTCCAGCAGCGCCTTCGCGAACTGCGGCAGCCGCTCCACGCCCATCATCAGCACGATCGTCCCGCGCATGCGGGCCAGCAGCTCCCAGTCGACCAGGGACCGGTCGTCGCCCGGGGCGACGTGGCCGGAGACCACCACGACCTCGTGCGCGACCCCGCGGTGGGTCACCGGGACGTCCGCCACCGCCGGCACCGCGAACGCGCTGGTGATGCCCGGGACCATCGTCACCGGGACGCCCGCCTCGGCGCAGGCCAGCACCTCTTCGAAGCCGCGGCCGAACAGGTACGGGTCGCCGCCCTTGAGCCGGACGACGAACTTGCCCTCCTTGGCCTTCTCGATCAGCGTGCGGTTGATGACGTCCTGGCTGGCCGCGCGGCCGTACGGGATCTTCGCCGCGTCGACGATCTCGACCTCGGGCGCGAGCTCGTCGAGCAGCTCGCGGGGTGCCAGCCGGTCGACGACCACGACGTCCGCGCGCGACAGCAGCCGGCGGCCGCGGACCGTGATCAGCTCCGGGTCGCCGGGGCCGCCGCCGACCAGCGCGACGCCGGGCAGGGAGCCCTCGGGGTGCGGCCGTCGGCCGTCCTCGATCGTGCCGTTGTGCAGGCCGTCGAGCATCGAGTCGCGGACCGCGGCCGAGCGCAGCGGCTCACCGCCGGACAGGACGCCGAACAGCAGGCCGCCGTGCCGGCCCGACGCCGGGGTCACCGCGGAACCCGACTCGCCTTCGTCGGCGCGGACGCAGAACACCCGCTCGCGCTCGGCCTCGGCGCAGATCGCGGCGTTCACGTCGGGGTCGTTGGTGCAGGCCAGCGCGTACCAGGCGGCTCGCAGGTCGCCCTCGGCGTAGGGGCGTTCGTGCCAGACGAGCTCCCCCGCGTCCACCATCCCCTGCACCGACGGCGTCGTGTGCGGTGACACCAGTTCGACGCGGGCGCCCGAGCCGATGAGCCGGGGCAGCCGCCGCTGAGCGACCGAGCCACCGCCGAACATCACGACGCGGCGGCCGGACAGCTGGAGGCCGGAGAGGTAGTGCGGGTCGTCCATGGGCGGGAGTTTATTGACGGTGCGCGCCCGCACCAGCCGGGCGTGCGAAGAGTCACCGTTCGAGCAGGACCAGCAGCTCCGTGGGGGCCGCTGAGCGGGCGAGCGCACCCACCCAGCGGTCCCCACCCGGATTTCAGCTCGCGCGCCCCGAGGCCGGGTACGGCAGCAGGGCCATCTCGCGCGCGTTCTTGATCGCCGTGGCGACCTGTTTCTGTTGCTGCGGAGTCAATCCGGTGACGCGGCGGGCGCGGATCTTGCCGCGGTCGGAGATGAACTTCCGCAGCAGGTCGACGTCCTTCCAGTCGACCTCGGTGACCTTGCCGGCGCGCAACAGGTTCACCTTGCGCTTGGCGGGACGGTCGCGGTTCGGCTTCGGCATCCTGCTCACCAGCTCGACTTCGTGACGCCGGGCAGCTCGCCGCGGTGCGCGGCCTGGCGCATCTTCACCCGCGACAGCCCGAACTTCCGCAGGTACCCGCGCGGACGCCCGTCTACCGCGTCGCGGTTGCGGATGCGCGTCGGGCTCGCGTCGCGCGGCAGCTTCTGCAGCGCGACGACCGCTTCGCCCTTCTCCTCCGGGGACGCCGAGGGCGACGCGACGACGGCCTTGAGCGCGCGACGGCGTTCGACGTACCGCGCGGCGACCACCTTCCGCTGCTCGTTCTTCGCGATCTTCGACTTCTTCGCCATCAGCGCTCTTCCTTGAACTCGACGTGCTTGCGCGCGACCGGGTCGTACTTGCGCAGGACCATCCGGTCGGGGTCGTTCCGCCGGTTCTTCTTCGTGACGTACGTGTAGCCGGTGCCCGCGGTGGACCGCAGCTTGATGATCGGCCGGACGTCGGTGCTCTTCGCCATTACAGCTTCACTCCCCTTGCCTTCAGTTCGGCGACCACGGACTCGATGCCGCGCTTGTCGATCGTCTTCATCCCCTTGACGGAGACGCGCAGGCGCACCCAGCGGCCTTCGCCGGGCACGAAGTAGCGGCGGTTCTGCAGGTTCGGCTCCCACCGCCGGGACGTACGGCGGTGCGAGTGCGAGACCTGCTTGCCGTACCCCGGCTTGCGGCCGGTGACCTGGCACACGGCGGACACGGACCCTCCCGAGTTGATAGTGGTTGTCGTTTTCATTTACTCTTACGCACCGTACCCCGCCCGTATTCCTGGAGCCGCCGTGACCCCCAAGCAGACCCACCCACCCCGCGTCCCGCTCGTCCTCGTCAGCGGCCTCGCCCCGGGACCGAACGCCGAACTCGCCGAACTGCTGCGCGTCGCCGGCCCCGGCACCGCCGTCGTCCACCACGACCTGCGCGAGATCCACTCCGGTGTCGTCCGCCGCCGGCTGCGGCTGGAGCAGCGCGACCAGCTGACCGTCCTCGAACTGGCGCACGGCTGCGTGTCGTGCACCCTGCGCGAGGACCTGCTCCCGCTGCTGCGCCACCTCGCCCGGATGCCGCAGGTCCGCCGGATCGTCGTCCGCCTCGACGAGGCCATGGAGCCGGAGCCGGTGAGCTGGGCGATCCGGAACGTCCTGGTCGGCGACCACCCGGTGAGCGACGACGTCGACCTGCGCGCGGTGCTCACCGTCGTGCACTGTGCGACCTGGCTGGCCGACGTGACCGGCGACGACGTGCTCGCCGAGCGGAACCTGCAGGCCAGCCCGGAGGACGAACGCACCGTCGCCCAGGTGGCGCTGTCCCAGGCCGAGTTCGCCGACGTCCTCGTGCTGGCCGGCGCCGCCACCGACGCGTGGACCGCCGCGAAGGCGTCCGCGATCCTCGACCGGGTCGCGCCGTCGGTCCCCCGCGTCGAGCTGAACCGGATCGACGGGCACAGCGTGCTCGACGCGGTACCGCAGGACGCCCGCCGCGGCGAGGTCACCGACATGCACGGCGCCCTGCTGCGCGGCGAGCCGCCGCTGCACCCCGACTGCGGCATCGGCGTCGTCACCTTCACCGCGCAGCGGCCGTTCCACCCCGAGCGGCTCCACGACGCCCTCGACGTCCTGCTCGACGGCGTCGTCCGCACCCGTGGGCGCGCGTGGGTGGCCAGCCAGCCGGACGTCGCGTTCTGGATCGAGTCGGCCGGGGGCGGGCTGGGCATCGGCCACGCCGGCCCGTGGCTCGCCTCGCCGGACGGTCCGGCGTGGACGGACGTCTCCCCCGAGCGCCGGACCCTGGCGTCCCTGCGCTGGGACCCGGTGCACGGCGACCGCGCGCAGGAGCTCGTCGTGGTGACGGACCAGACAACCCCCGACGAGATCGACGCGGCCCTGCGCGGCGCTCTACTCACCGAAGAGGAACTGGCCGCCGGCCCCGAGGAGTGGCTCCGCTACCCCGACCCGTTCGGCGACTGGCACGAAGAGCCGTGCGAGGACACCGAAACCGGCCCGGCGCGCCACGACGCGACCGCGGCGAACCGAAAGGAAGACCAGTGAAGAACGGCATCCACCCCGACTACCACCCCGTGGTGTTCAAGGACTCGTCCACCGGCGACGCGTTCCTGACCCGCTCCACCCTCACCTCCGACAAGACCGTCGAGTGGTCCGACGGACAGAGCTACCCGCTCGTCATGGTCGACATCAGCTCGTGGTCGCACCCGTTCTGGACCGGCACCCAGCGGATCATGGACAGCGCCGGCCAGGTCGAGAAGTTCCACCGCCGCTACGGCAAGCGGGGGACGCGCTGATGGCCGTCCCGAAGCGCAAGAAGTCGCGGAGCACCACTCGTTCCCGGCGTTCGCAGTGGAAGGCCGCGGTCCCGGACCTGGTCCCGATCGAGGTCGGCGGCGAGACGAAGCTCGTCCCGCGTCGCCTGATGCGGTTCTTCCACTCGTGACCGTCCCGGTCACGGTCCTGTCCGGGTTCCTCGGCGCCGGCAAGACGACGCTGCTCAACCGCATCCTCGCCAACCGGGCGGGGCCGCGGGTGGCGGTGATCGTCAACGACATGAGCGAGGTCAACATCGACGCGGCGCTCGTGCGCTCGCAGGAGCGCCTCGTCGAGCTGACCAACGGGTGCATCTGCTGCACCCTGCGGGAGGACCTCCTCGAGGAGGTGGCCGCGCTGTGTTCGGACGACCGCTTCGACCACGTGCTGATCGAGTCGAGCGGGATCTCCGAGCCGATGCCGGTGGCGGCGACGTTCACGTTCCTGGACAAGGTGGCTCGCCTCGACACGATGGTGACGGTGGTGGACGCGGCGAACTTCGCCCGTGAACTGGCCGCCGGCGACTCCCTCGTGGAGCGCCGGCTGGACCAGTACGAAGACGACGAGCGGACGGTCAGCGACCTGCTCATGGACCAGGTCGAGTTCGCCGATGTCCTGCTGGTGAACAAGACCGACCTGATCTCCGCGCCTGAATCGGAGCGCCTGGTGGCGACGCTGCGGCGGCTCAACCCCGCCGCGGACGTCGTCACCGGCAGTTTCGGCGAGGTGCCTCTCGACCGGGTCTTCGGCACTGGCCGGTACGACGCGGTGAAGGCGCAGGAAGCGCCCGGCTGGGTCGCCGAACTGAACGGCGACCACGTGCCGGAGACCGAGGAATACGGGATCTCCAGTGTGGTGTTCCGCGCGTCCCGGGCGTTCGACCCGGCGGCGCTGTGGGACTTCGTCGCGCGGCGGCTGGACTCCGGCGAGTTCGGGACCGTGCTGCGGTCCAAGGGGTTCTTCGCGCTGGCGTCCCGGCCCGGGGTGACCGGCCTGTGGTCCCAGGCCGGGACGGTCGCGCGGTTCGAGCCCCAGGGCGTGGCGGACGAGCCGCGTCAGGAGCTGGTGTTCATCGGCGTCGAGCTGGCGAAGGAAGCACTCCTGACGGCACTGGACGGCTGCCTGGGCGACGCGACCGGGCCGGACCCGTTCCCGGAGTGGGAGCCGGTGCCCTAGTTCACCACGATGAAGTAGTCGCGGCCGCGGTTCGACTGGGCGCCGCCGGCGGTCCGGCTGTAGACCTGCATGGGGTAGAAACCCGACGCGTCGGGGGTGAAGGTGAAGCTCGCCCGGCCGTCGGCGTCGGCCGGGACCACGGTCGGATTGTCCCAGTCCTCGTTGAAGTAGTAGACGTACTCGACGACGCCCGGCGTGCGGGGAGTCAAGGTGAAGACGCCGGGGATGCCGGGGCCGCCGCTGCCCACGAAGTCCGGGTAGTCGGTGCTCGCCACGAGGGGAGCCTCACTGGCCGTGTAGCTCGGGTCGGCGGTGCCGGACCGCAAGCCCGTGCTGGTCGTGCTCCACACGTTGAGCCGGTGGGACCCCGGGTTCGCGGTGACGATGTTCGCGGTCGCGGTTCCGTCGGCCGAGGCCGCGACGGTGGTCTCGGGCCCGTTGTCGATCCGGTAGGTGTACGAGACGACATCGGCCATGCCGGGCGAGAAGCGGACCTCGGCCGGGACTCCGACACCGGTTTCACGAGGCGCGTCGACCCGAGGCTCCGTCGACTGCACGTAGAAGTGGTGGATGTGGTTCGGCGACCGGTTGCCCGCGTTGTCGACGCTCGCCACGTAGAGATCGTTGGGCCCGGACGCCTGCGGCGTGTAGGAAACAGTCGCCGACCCGCCAGGGTGGTCCGCCGCCACGAAGGTGCCGGCCGGATCGGTGTTTCCGTAGTAGAACCCGACGACCGCGTCCTCGCCTGCGGCGGCGGTGAAGGTGAACGAGCCCGGCACCCCGGCACCGGGGTGCCAGGCACCGTCGTCGGGGTACTCGGCCGACGTCACGGTCGGTTCGGCGATCGGGGTGGCGGCACTCGCGTGGGCCGGTACGGCGCCGAACGCCATCGCCCCGACGGCCAGAAGCACGGTGATTCTACGACGAACTCGCATCGGATACCCCCCAGGTGAATCCTGCTGTCCCGCTCCAGCTAAGCACAATTTCGTGCTGGGCGGTCGTTTTCGCTCGGTTCAGGCAAAACGTCCGAGTTGATCACCCCAGATTTATCAGTCTAGGTTGATGAATATGACGGACGAGGAGCTGCTCCAAGCGAGCACCGACCTGCGCGTCGCGCTCGGCCGGCTGGTCCGGCGGCTGCGCCAGGGATACGTCGTCGGCGAACTGACCCTGCCCGAACGGTCGGTGCTCTCCCGGCTCGACCGGGAGGGCCCGGCCACGCCGGGCTGCCTCGCCGACCTCGAACGCGTCAAGCCGCAGGCCATGGGGGTCACGCTCGCCGGGCTGGTCGACCGCGGGCTCGTGGAGCGGCGCAAGGACGACTCCGACGGCCGCAAGGTGCTGATGTCGGTCACCGACACCGGCGTCCAGCTGCTCACCGATCGCCGGTCCCGGACCACGCAGAAGATGGCGACCGCGCTGGCGGAGAAGTTCACCGCGGCCGAGCAGCGCGAGCTCGTCGCCGCCATCCCGCTGATCGAGCGCCTGGCGGACGAGCTGTGACGGCGACGCAGACCACGAGCGGCCGCTACAAGTGGGTCGCGCTCTCCAACACCACGCTCGGCGTGCTGATGTCCGCCCTCGACGGCTCGATCGTCATCATCTCGCTGCCGGCGATCTTCCGCGGCATCGGCCTCGACCCGCTCGCCCCGGGCAACATCGGCTACCTGCTCTGGATGATCCTCGGCTACCTGCTGGTGCAGGCCGTGCTGGTGGTGACGCTCGGGCGGCTCGGCGACATGTTCGGCCGGGTCAAGATGTACAACCTCGGCTTCGTCGTCTTCAGCGTCGCGTCGGTGGCGCTGTCGTTCGACCCGTTCCACGCCGGCGGCGGCGCGCTGTGGCTGATCGGCTGGCGGATCGTGCAGGCTGTCGGCGGGTCGATGCTGACCGCGAACTCGGCCGCCATCCTCACCGACGCCTTCCCCACCGAGCAGCGCGGCATGGCGCTCGGCGTCAACCAGATCACCGCGCTGGCCGGGCAGTTCCTCGGCCTGGTCGTCGGCGGGCTGCTGGCCGAGATCGACTGGCGCGCGGTGTTCTGGGTGAGCGTCCCGTTCGGGCTGCTCGGCACGATCTGGTCGATCCGCAGCCTCCGCGAGGTCGGCACGCCCAAGCGCGCGAAAGTCGACTGGGGCGGCAACATCACCTTCGCCGCCGGCACGGCGATCCTGCTGGCCGGGATCACCTACGGCATCCAGCCCTACGGCGGCGCCGCGACCGGCTGGGGCAACCCGCTGGTGCTCGGCGGCATCGGTGGCGGCGTGCTGCTGCTCGTGGCGTTCGGCATCATCGAGACGCGGGTCGCCGCGCCGATGTTCCACCTCGGGCTGTTCAAGATCCGCGCGTTCGCCGCGGGCAACATCGCCGCGTTGCTGACTTCGGTCGCCCGTGGTGGCATGCAGTTCATGCTCATCATCTGGCTGCAGGGCATCTGGCTGCCCCTGCACGGCTTCGACTACGAGCGGACGCCGTTGTGGGCGGGCATCTACATGCTGCCGCTGACCGTCGGGTTCCTCCTGGCGGGGCCGGTGTCGGGCTACCTGTCCGACCGGTTCGGGGCGCGGCTGTTCTCGACCGGCGGGCTGCTGCTGGTCGCGGGGGCGTTCCTCGGCCTGCTGGCGCTGCCGGTGAACTTCCCGTACCCGGCGTTCGCCACGTTGCTGGTGGTCAGCGGGATCGGCCAGGGCATGTTCTCCGCGCCGAACACTTCGGCGATCATGAGCAGCGTGCCGACCGAACAGCGCGGGGTCGCCTCCGGGATGCGGGCGACGTTCCAGAACTCCGGGACGTCGCTGTCGATCGGCGTGTTCTTCTCGCTGATGATCGCCGGGCTGGCTTCGTCGCTGCCGCAGACGCTGACCAGCGGCCTGCAAGCCCACGGCGTCCCGGCGTCCGTCGCCGACGGCGTCGCCCAGCTGCCGCCGGTGAGCACGTTGTTCGCCGCGTTCCTCGGCAGCAACCCGGTCGGGCACCTGCTCGGCCCGGACGTCCTGGCCGGGCTCTCCCCGGCCGACCGCTCGGCGCTGACCGGCGGGGAGTTCTTCCCGCAGCTGGTGTCCGGTCCGTTCCACCACGGCCTGGTGGTCGTGTTCACGGCGGCCGCGGTGATGGCCGTCGTCGCCGCGGTGGCTTCCGCTTCGCGCGGCGCGCGTTACTTCCACACCCCCGAGGGATCGAAGGAGAACCGATGACCGACGAGATCGTCGCCGGGACCGTCACCATCACCGGCCACGGCGGTGACGAGCTCGAGGCCTACCTGGCCAAGCCGACCGACGCGACCCCGCGCGGCGGCGTCGTGGTGATCCACCACATGCCCGGCTACGACGCGGCGACGAAGGAGATCGTGCGGCGCTTCGCGGTCGAGGGCTACAACGCGCTCTGCCCGAACCTGTACTTCCGGGAGGCGCCGGGCGCGGACCCGGACGACGCGGCCGCGACGGTCCGCGCGTCCGGCGGCGTCCCCGACGACCGCCTGGTCGGCGACGTCTCCGGCGCCGCCGACTACCTTCGCGCACTCGAGAACGCGAACGGTCGCGTCGGCGTCATCGGGCACTGCTCGGGCGGGCGCCAGGCGTTCCTTTCCGGTTGCTCGCTCGACATCGACGCGGCGGTCGACTGCTACGGCGCGTTCGTCGTCGCCGACCCGCCCGAGGCCATGAAGCAGATGAAGCCGCTGCTCGGCCTGGCACCGCAGCTGTCGTGCCCGCTGCTGGGCATCTTCGGCGCGGACGACCAGTTCCCCAGCCCCGACGAGGTCGCGGTGCTCGCGGCCGAGCTGGAGAAGCTGGGCAAGGAGCACGAGTTCCACACGTACGCGGGCGCGGGCCACTCGTTCTTCTCCGTCGACCGCCCGAGCTACCGCCCCGAAGCCGCGAAGGACGGCTGGGAACGCATCCTCGACTTCTACTCCCGCACACTCACGGCCTGAGAGAGGACCCGCTCATGTGCACCTACCTGACCGAGAAGTTCGCGCTCGAAGGCAGCGGCAAGGGCGCCCGCGGCTGGTTCCGCCTGAACGAGGGAACCGTGTACGTCGACCACCCGGTCCACGCGCCGTACGGGCACACGGTGAACATCGACTTCCGCAACCCGGACTTGGGCGCTTCGGCCCGGGTCGCCCTCGAACTCACCGAGGAGGACGCGCTGGCGCTGGCTGATGCGATCGTCGCGGCGGTCAAGTCCGCCCCCGCGGGTCTCGCTTCCCGCAACCAGTAGCAAAAGCCGTGAAGGCCTCCTTACCGGCCATAAGAGCCGGTAAGGAGGCCTTCACGGCTTTTCACGGGGTGTAGAGGGCGCCGAGGAACA
>NZ_JBEZHS010000046.1:0-71282 GCF_040650695.1 Amycolatopsis sp. NPDC048633 | reverse complement strand
CGACTCCGATCGCCGAGCCGAGGCTGTACTCCTGCCCGGCGAAAGCCTGTTGGTACGCGTAGACGTTGAGGACCAGGTTGCGCCCGGCGACGCCACCGCCGTTGGGCGCCGCCGGGCCCGCGGGCGCGACGAGCCGTTCCGGCTGCTGGTGCAGAGCGTGCAGGACTACGGGATCTTCATGCTGGACGAAGACGGGTACATCTCGAGCTGGAACGCCGGTGCGGAACGGATCAAGGGCTGGTCGGCGGAGGAGATCATCGGTCAGCACTTTTCGGTGTTCTACCCGCTGGAGGACGTGGCGGCGGGCAAGCCGGCGCGGGAGCTGGAGATCGCGGCCGAAGAGGGCCGGTTGGAGGACGAGGGCTGGCGGGTCCGCAAGGACGGTTCGCGGTTCTGGGCGAACGTCGTGATCACGGCGTTGTTCGGCGAATCCCGCCGGCTCCGGGGCTTCGGGAAGGTCACCCGCGACATGACGGAACGCCGCGACGCCGAGGAAGCGTTGCGCGCCAGCGAAGAGCGGTTCCGGCTCCTGGTGCAGAACGTCCAGGACTACGGGATCTTCACCCTGGACCAGGGCGGGTACATCTCGAGCTGGAACGCCGGGGCCGAGCGCATCAAGGGGTGGTCGGCGGACGAGATCATCGGTCAGCACTTTTCGGTGTTCTACCCGCTGGAGGACGTGGCGGCGGGCAAGCCCGTGCGGGAGCTGGAGATCGCCGTCGAAGAGGGGCGTCTGGAGGACGAGGGCTGGCGGGTCCGCAAGGACGGTTCGCGGTTCTGGGCGAACGTCGTGATCACGGCGTTGTTCGACGAGCGGCGCCGGCTCCGGGGCTTCGGGAAGGTCACCCGCGACATGACCGAGCGCCGCAACGCCGAGCAGGCCCTGCGCGAACGCCGCCGGCTCGTCGGCCACCTCGTCGACGCGCAGGAGGTCGAACGGCGCCGGATCGCCTGGGACGTCCACGACGAGTCCATCCAGTCCATGGTCGCCGTCGGCATGCGCCTGCAGCTGCTCGCCGCCCGGCTGGAGGAGCCGCACGCGAGCACCGTCGCCGGGCTCGACGAGTCGGTGCGGGCAGCCATCGGCAGGCTGCGGGGCCTGGTGTCCCGGCTGCGGCCGCCGGAGCTCGACCGGCAAGGCCTGGTGGAGGCCGTCTCCGGCTACGTCGACGAGGTCACGGGCCGGTGGGGGCTGGCGCACTCGCTGCGGGACGAGCTCACCGCCGAGCCGTCGCCGGCCGCCGCGATCACCGTGTACCGGATCTGCCAGGAGGCGCTTTCCAACGTCCACAAGCACGCCCGCGCCACCCGGGTCGACCTCAGTCTGTCCACTGTGGACAACGGGACGTTCGTGCGGATCGCCGACGACGGCGTCGGCACGGCGGGGGACGAGGCCGGCGCGGGCCACTTCGGCCTGGTCGAGATGCACGAACGGGCCGACGCGGCGAACGGCTGGCTGTCGGTGACGAGTGCGCCCGGGCGCGGCACGGCCGTCGAGTTCTGGCTGCCGATGCTGCCCGACGCGGCGGGGCTCGAACCGTGACCGAGGTGCGGGTGCTGATCTCCGACGACGACGAGATGATCCGCGCCGTCCTCAAGGAGGTGCTCGACGAGGAGCCCGACATCGCCGTCGTCGCGGTCGCCGGCGACGCCGACGAGGCGATCCGGCTCGCCGAGCACCACCGGCCCGCGGTCGCGGTCCTCGACGTCCGGATGCCGGGCGGCGGCGGGGCCCGGGCGGCCCGCGAGATCGCCCGGTGCAGCCCGGACACCGCGATCCTGGCCTTCTCGGCCTACGCCGACCGGGCCTCGATGGCCGGGCTCGCCGCGGCCGGCGTCACCGAGTACCTGGTGAAGGGCGTGCCGAACGCGAAGATCGTCGAGGCCGTCCGGCGGCTGGGGCGGCCGCCGTCGTGAGCGGTCAGCCGACCGGCCGGGGGCTCATCACGCCGTAGAAGTCCATCGGCAGCAACATGAACAGCCGTTTCACGGCGCGCGACCCGCCGGGGTCCACCGTCAGGCGCGCCCCGGCGGAGTCGGCGAGGAGCTGGGCGCGCAGCATCGAGTTCAGCCCGGCGACGGAGAAGAACGTGACCCCGGAGAGGTCGATGACGACTTCCCCGACCGCGCCGCGGATGCGTGAGCGCAGGACTTCGTCGAGCCTGCGCGCGGTGCTCAGATCGACTTCGCCGGTCACCCGGACGAGGACGGTGCGTGGGGTGGGGCGCGACACGCGCAGGAACATGTGCCCGCCAGCGTCGATCCGGCCGGGCGTGAGTTCGTGGTCGGCCGAGCGAGGTTCCGGAACCATCGCGGGCACACCCTTTCGTCGGGCAGCGGGGGCCGGGCCGCGGAGGTCGGAAGATGCCGGTCGAGGCAGCCTGCCGGCCTGGGCGCGGAACGTGCGGCAGCGGCTGTCGGCTCAACCGTGAACCCCCAGCATAGTGCATATGCACTAGGTCGACCACCGGGTGTTCCCCGGGCTCACCGGGCGGTCGCGCCCCGGGCCGCCCGGCTGGGCGGCGAGGGAGGAGCGCGCACGCCCACCACCGTCGCGCTCCTGCCAGACCTGCGGGGAAAGCGGCTCGGGTGCTGGTGCGTCCCGCAGCTGTGCCACGCCCGGGTGATCGCCGAGCTCGCGGATCACGGGCCGTAACGAATCACACCCCCTCCGCGAGTAACCTGGCGACACGAGGGGGTGATCGACGGTGCCCGGGCGACGTCACGGCGGCTTCGATCAGGCTGAACTTCCGGCGGCTCACCGGATCAGGTGGTGGCTCGCGGCGGTGACGGCCGGGCTCGTCGCGGCCGGCTTCGCCGTCGTGCCGTACCTGCCGTTCTTCCAGGGCTGGACGTTCGTCCGCGACCCGAAGGTCGCGAGCGTCATCACCTGGACCGTGCTGCAGACGTCCGTGGTGATCATCTCCGCGGTGCTGACGCTGTACTTCGTCGGCCGGGCCCGGCTGGAAGCCGCCGCCTTCCGGGCCAACCAGATCGACATCCGCCTCTTCGCCGACGAGCGCCCGGAAGGCAGCCACGACCGCGAGATCGACTCCGCCGTCGAGCTGACCGCCGCGTTCAAGCGGATCCTCAACGAGTCCCGGCTCTACACGCCGACCCCGGTGCCGGGGGCGGGGAGCTCCTACGACTTCATCCAGATCGTCGAGCACGCCGGCGATTCCGCGGAAGGCTGGTGGAAGGCCGCCACCAAACTGGTCCGGCTCGCCCAGCCGCCCGCCGCGTTCACGGTGACCGGCACCGTCCGGCCGGGCAACGCGACCGGCCGCTACCAGCTGATCCTGGAGCTCGTCCGCGTCCCGCGGTTCGCGGCCAGCCCGCTGGTGATCGAGGACGAGAACTGGCCGCGCGTGCTGCACCGCGCGGCGAACGCCGTGGCCGCGCTCGTCATCCCGCGCAGCGCGTACGTCCGCACCAACATCCACTGGGCCGCCTGGCGGGGCGCGAAGATCCCGTACGAGCTGTTCGACGCCTACCAGCGCGCCAACCACTTCATCATCCACCGCCGCTACGACGAAGCCCTCGCCGAGTACTACCGCGCGGTGAGCCTCGACCCGTCGAACGTCTACATCAGACTCGAGATCGCCGCCCTGCAGGAGCAGCTCGACCTGCACCTCGACGCGCTCGCCACGTACGACGACGTGATCACCTTGTGCAGCCGGGGCCACCCGAAGCTGGCGCGCTGGTGGATCGGCCCGGACTTCGCGCGCCAGCCCCGCCACGCGGGCCGCGGGCGCGCCGTCGCGTTGCTGATCGCCCGCTACCGGCACGCGCTCGTCCTCGGCCACGGTGACTCCGTGGCCGGCTCCTGGTGGGTGCGGCGCACGACGGCGGGCGCGCCCGGTGACGCGCGGGCGCTGCGCCGCGCGGAGCTGCGAGTGGCGCTGGAGCTGCGTTTCCGCCGTTACGTCGAGCTCGACGTGCGGGTGCGGCCGTATGCGATCCCGCCGGAGAAGCGGCTCGAGCTGCACCGGCGCGTGCTGCGGGTCCCGGCCGACGAAATCGTCGTCCAGGAGGCGACGCCGGCGCAGCTGGCCGAGTACAACCAGCGGGCCGCCGAGATGCGCTCGTACTTGGGCGCCCTGTCGCAGTACGAGATCGAACGGCTCATCGCGGACTACCGCCGGTTCTGGCGGCGCTGGCGTGGCACCTGGCACCAGCTGACGAACCGCGCGCTCGACCTGTCCCTGGTCTGGACGGTGGTGCGGCGCGCGATGGCCGACGTCGAGCCGGTGACCGGCGCGGTCCCGGCGCCCGCGGTCGCGTACCCGGGCAGCCGGATCCGGCTGGCCGACGTCTGCCCGGACCGGCGCTGGCCGCCGGACCCGCGGGCGCTCGACGACACCGTCGAAGCCGCGGGCTCCCGCAAGTCGTGGGAGGAGTGCTACAACGCGGCGAGCGTGTACGCCGTCGCGATGCTCGAAGTCGGCCCGCGCGGCGAACGCGACCTGCGCGACCGCGCCCGCAACCCGCGTCTCGTCGGTGAAGCGCGCGACGAAGTGGCCCGCCGCGCGGTCCGCGAGCTGTACCACGCCGCGACGATCAGCCACAGCGGCCGGCTGCCCGAGCGCCGGTCGTGGGTGATGGGGGAGGACCCCGACCTCGTCGCGCTGCGCGGCCACGAGCTGTTCCGGGTCTTCGAGATGGTCACGTTCTCCCCGGACCGCGCCGCGCCGCTGCGGCCGCAGCGCGCCCACGTCTGGGAACAGGTCAGCTACGTCCGGCAGCTCGTCGGGGAGATCGCCGGCTGCCGCGCGCACTTCTGGCGCGCCCGGGTCCTCGACACCGGGCCGGCCCCGGACGGCCGGACGCTCGACCGCTGGCGTTCGGCCGACCGCGACGCCTGGCGCAAGCTGGCCGAGCTCGCGACCGGCAAGCAGGACTGGTACACGCGCTACCAGGCGATCTGCGCGTTCCGCGCGTGGTCGGCCGACTCGGGCTACCCGGGGTCGATCACGGGATTCCCGCTGTACTGCGAGGAACGCCTGCACGCCCAGCTGCGCGGCGCCGCCGGGCGGCGCGTGAAGACCGGCCTGGACGTGAACATCGTGGTCCGGGAGTACGTCCGCCAGTGCGACCAGCGGCTGGACCGGCTGGCCGCCGACATCGCGGAGCTCGAGCATCCCTTGGTGGCGGAAGAGGATTTCGGCGCTCGTGCGGAGCTGTGGGCCGCGCTGTGCTCGTGGTTCGACGACGACATCGCGGACGGCTCGTCCGCCGACGAACGGCGCGAGCGGTTCCGCAAGCTGGTCCGGGCCTAGCCTGATCCCCGTGCGAACGAGGCTGCGGCGGCTGCGCGCCGGCGACCGGGACTACTCCTGGCGAGCGACGATCGGCTCCGTGCCGGGCGACGGCGCCGATCTCCACCGGTGCGTGCGGGTGCGAGTCTGGGGCGCGGGCAAGAACAGCTGCGCGCTGGAGGCCGACCTGCTCTCGAAGGCGACGAGCGTGGGGTGGACCCCGGCCGCGACCGACGGTTCCTACCCGGCGTCCGGCGACATCCGGCGGCTGGTCGAGCACGCGCTGGCGCTCGGGTGGGACCCCGACGCGCGCGGGGGGACGTTCCGGCTGGCCGAAGAGCACGCGCCGGAGCTCCCGGGCTTCCTGATCACCGGCCGCGTGCGCGACCCGGCCGCGCCGGACCCGACCGAGCGCGTCCTCCGCGCCTCCGAGCGGCGGACCTAGGACTGCCGCGTGTAGCGGTGCTTCACCCCGACCGGGAAGTACTCGGGATCGCCGGCCGGGCGCGGGACGACGTCGGGCAGCTGCCGCTCGGCCGGGACGTAGTGCGCGAACTCGCTGTTGAGCCGTCGCAGCTGGTCGCGCACGGCCGCCGCGATCCCGGCGGCGTCGGCCGTCGCGCCCGGCGCCGTCTCGACCGTGATCCGCAGCCGGCGGTCGCGGTCGGCGTCCTCCACCGACTCGATGACGAACTTGCCCGTCACCGTTTCGCTGATGCCGGGCTGCTCCAGGCCGACCGTGACGTTCTCCGGGTAGACGTTCGCGCCGAAGAACGACACCGTGAACAGCGACCGGCCGAACACGTACACGAACGGCAGCTCCGGCCCGGGCGGCGGCGTGAAGCCGTGGCGGGCGCAGAAGTCCAGCAGCCCGGCGTGCGGCAGGAGCCCGCCGTCGTCGGCGATGTGGTAGCGGATCAACGGGATGCCGCCGTCGCCGGTGAAGACGAGCGTGCCCTCGTGCTCCTCGAAGAAGCGGCTCGCCGGGTCGTACTGCACGAGCGTCGGGAGGCGTGCGTCGCCGAAGACCTCGCGGGCCAGGTCCGGGTGGCCGGCGAGGAATCGGCGGATGCCCGCCGACAGCGGGGTTTCGGTGCCGAGGACGCCCGCGTCGGCCGTGCCGTACAGCGACGCGATGTCCCGGACCGGGTCGGCGACCCCGGCGCGCCGACCCACCAGCTCGCGCCACTGCTCGCTGAAGACTTCGCCCGCCAGCACGAGCTTGATCGCGTACGCCGGCCAGTCGACGCCTTCGGCGAGGCCGGTGTCGACGACGTCCTTGACGAACGGCGGGTAGCCCAGCAGCACCACCTGCTCGAAGTGCGGCGCGAGCTCGGGGAGCACGCGCAGGATCTCCGCTTTGTTGTTGCCCGGCGCCACGACGGTGATCGGGCAGCCCTTGGCCGCGAGGTGGCGCACGCACGCCGTGGTGAACAGGCCGCCCACCCAGGTGCCGAGCGGGAAGCAGACGACGGCGAGGGTGCTGCGCCGGTCGGCCTCGAAGGCGTCCACCAGGACCGTTTCGAACCGGCGGGCGACGTGCAGCTCGTCTTCGAGCGCGCGCGGCCAGATCGTCGGCCGGCCGCTGGAGCCGGACGAGACGGCGATCATGTCGTTGCCCGCGAACGTGCCGCCACGGCACAGCTCGGGCAGCGGGTACTTCCGGTGATAGCCGGCTTTGTCGAGCAGCGGCAGCTTGCGGAAGTCCGCCATGGTGGTGACGGCGCCGGCGTCGATCCCGTGCTCCCGCAGGAACTTCCGGTACGCGGGCACGGTTTCCGCGGTCCGGCGGAAGAGGTCCAGGACGAGCGTCTCGGACGGCGGTTCCGGTGGGCCGAAGAAGGTGTCGAACGCCTGCCGCACGCGCGTCTGCCGACCGAGGTCCATGATCGGAGCATAGTCGCGGGCGCGTGTCATGATGAGCGGCGTGAGCACCTCCGCGGAGCAGCAGCCGGCCGGCTCGCCGCTGACTCTCTACCTGGTCAAGCGGCTCGAGCTGGTGATCAGGGCGCTGCTCGACGACGCGCTGCGGCCGCTCGGGCTCACGACGCTGCAGTACACCGCGCTGACGGTGCTCGAAGCCAGCGGCGCGCTGTCGTCGGCGCAGCTGGCGCGGCGGTCGTTCCTGCGCCCGCAGACCATGCACGAGATGGTACTGACGCTGGAGAAGCGCGGGCTGATCGCGCGGACCCCCAAGCCGGACAACCGCCGCGTGCTGCTGGCCGGCCTCACCGAAACCGGGCACCGGCTGCTGGCGGACTGCGCGCCGGCCGTCGCGGAGGTGGAGGACGCGCTGCTCGCCGACCTGAGCCCGGGCCGGCGCGCGACGTTCCGCGAGGGGCTCAAGCACGGCGTCCTCGCTCTGGGTGCGCTGTCCGAGCATCGGCGTTCACCGGAAGCCTGATTTCGGCGCGGCGGCGGCTGGGGGATCGGCCTCGGCCAAGTGGCGGCGTGACTCAGGTTCGCTGACACCAAAGAACTAGGCCGGTCGAGTGGTAGCGACCGGCGGCAGGTAGCGCGCGTGTGGGGCCGGGCGTTGGAGGGTACGTCACAGATCTACTTCTCGCATTCCGGAGGTTCGCCGACCGTGACCAGGGCTCGCGACGAGGGTGGCGCGACGAGCGCCGCCCGGCGAGTGCTGATCTCGGCCGGCGCGGTGGCGGGTTTCTGGTTGGTGGCCTGGTTCCTGTCAGGCGACGCCCAGGCGGCGACCCGCGAGGTGAACCCGATCACCGACCCGGTGGTCGGCGTCGTCGGAGGCCAGTCGCCGGGTGGGGCGGCGAGCCAGGCGCCGAAGAGTGCGGCTCGCTCCGGGGTGGTGGCTGGTGAGCCGGTTTCGCCGGTGGGAGAGCCGGTTTCGCGGGCGGTGCGATCCGCCGCGCCGGCGGTTGAGCCGAAATCGCGCGTAGTGCGATTCACCCCTCCCGCCGTTGAACCCGTGGTACGCGCCGCTGCGCCGGTCGTCGAGCCGGTGTCGAAGGCGGTACAGGGTGCCGAGCCCATGGTTGAGCGGGTGGTGCGATCCGTGGCCCAGTCCGTGTCGCACGTGGTGCGTTCCGCTGTGCCCGTCGTCGATCCGGTGCCGCAGGCGGTTGGTTCCGCTACCCCGCCCGTCGAGCCGGTGTCGGACCTGGTGCGTGGGGCCGCGCCGGTGGTCGAGCCGGTCTCGGACGTGGTGCGATCCGCGGCACCTGCGCTCGAGCCGATCTCGCAAGCGGTGCGCACCGTCGCCTCGCCGGTGTCGGATGTCGTGCGGGCCACCGTTCCGGTTGTCGAGCCCGTTGCGGGAGCCGTTGCCCCGATAGCCGGGCCGCTCTCGCGGGTCGTGCGCGCTGCCGCGCCGGTGGCCGAGCCGGTCTCGCAGGTGGTGCGGGCCGTCCTGCCCGTCGTCGAGCCCGTGGTGCGTACCGTCGGATCGCTCTCTGACGTCGTGCGGGCGATCGAGCCCGTGCCTCGCGTGGTGCAAACTGTCCTCGAGCCCGTGGTCCAGCCGATCGTCGCGCCGGCGGACGAAGACGTCGCCCCGCCGGACCGCGAGACCGAACCGGTCGTCCGCACCCCGGCCCGCCAGGCGAAAGTCGCGCAACCGCACCAGGAAGCCACCCCGAGCGCACTCCACGGCACCGCGCGGATGACCGCACGAGACCTGACCTACGACCGGCCGAGCCCGAGTGCCGCCGAGCCCGTCGCCGCCCAGCCGCGGACCACGCACCACTCCGCCGCGTCGCAGCCGGTCCGCGCCCCGGGGAACGCCCCGGCACCGCGGTCGCCCGCTCCGGCCGACGCCGCCTGCGGGACCGCCTCCACCATCCCGCCGGCCTTCCTCACCCCCGGCCTCGGGTCCCACGCCACCCAGTCGGTCAGGTGGCCGCACGGGGAGTTCGTCCCGCTCTGGCGGGCCTGCGAACCCGGCACCGGCCCCGGCTGACCCCGCCCCGATCTTCCTCCCGTCGCGGTTCCGCGGCGCGATCCGCGCTGCCCGCGACACCGCACTGATCGGCAATCCACGCGTCAAGAGGGGCGAAATGGAAGCGACTGTGTTCGATCTCGGAAAGCTGCGAAGAGACGCGGTGGTCACCATCCGGCTGGAGGCGATGGCCAACGTCAGGCTGCTGACGGAAGTCAACCTCCAGGCCTACCGGCGCCGGCAGTACTACCGGATGCACGGCGGGGTGGCCACCGCACCGATGTTCAAGATCCACATCCCGGCCAACGCGCACTGGTTCCTGGTGCTCGACGTCGAGGGGCTGGACAACCTGCCCCTGCGCCCGCGGGTGAGCGTCGAGCCGGAGCCGGCCGTCATGGCTCGTGGACGCACCGACCCCCGGTGAACGTCATCGCGACCTTCGCGGCCCCGATCTCACGGTCGGGGCCCGCGAAGGGGTCGCGGTCGAGCACCACGAGGTCGGCGCGGTGGCCGGGCCGGATCTCGCCCGTGTCGTCGAGGTGGTTCACGTGGGCGGAGCCCTGCGTGTACGCGGCGATCGCCGCGGCGAGGCCGATCCGCTGCTCCGGCAGGAACGCGGGGACGTCCTCGCCGTAGGGGATCCGGTTCACCGCCACGTGGATGCCCTGCAGCGGGTCGGGGCTGCTCATCGGCCAGTCGCTGCCGGCGGCCAGGGTGGCCCCGGCCCGCAGCAGGGCGCCGAACGGGTACTGCCACGACGCCCGTTCGTCGCCGAGGAAGGGGATGGTCAGCTCGTCCATCTGCGGCTCGTGCACGGCCCACAGCGGCTGGATCGTCGCGGTCGCGCCGAGCTGCCGGAACCGCGGGACGTCGTCGGGGTGCACCACCTGCAGGTGTGCGAGGTGGTGCCGGTGGTCCGTCACGCCGTTCGCGGCGCGGGCGGCTTCGACGGCGTCGAGCGCGTCCCGCACCGCGCGGTCGCCGAGCGCGTGGAAGTGCACCTGGAAGCCGTGCGCGTCGAGGAGCGTCACGTGCTCGCGCAGCGCCACCGGGTCGACGAAGCTCAGTCCACTGTGGCCGGTGCGCAGGTAGGGGCCGAGCAGCGCCGCGGTGTGGTTCTCGGCGACGCCGTCCAGCATGATCTTGACGGTGCCGGCGCGGAAACCGCTGCCGCGCAACGACTCCCGGCGCTCCATCAGGTCCGGCAGCTGCTCGGCGCCGCGGGTGCGGTCCCACCAGAGCGCGCCCGTCACGCGGGCGGTCAGCAGGCCGCGTTCGGCCGCGGTGGCGTACGCGCTCGACGGGTCGGGCATGCCGCCGTACTCGCCGAGCAGCGGGTCCTGCCAGGCGGTGACGCCCAGCGAATGCAGCAGCCGCTGCGCCCGCAGCAGCCCGGCCAGCTTGTCGACCTCGGTGACCGGCGGCAGCAACCGGGTGACGAGGTCCATCGCGCCTTCCTGCAGGACGCCGGTGGCGCCCTCGGCGTCGCGCTCGATGCGGCCGTCGGGCGGGTCGGGCGTGCTCGCGGTGATCCCGGCGCGGGCGAGCGCGGCGCTGTTCAGCCAGGCGCCGTGGTGGTCGCGGTTGACCAGGACGACCGGTCTTTCCCGGACGACGGCGTCGAGCAGCCGCCGGTGGGGGAGACCGCCCGCGAAGGTGTCCATCGACCAGCCGCTGCCGGTGAGCCACTCGAGCCGGGGGTTCGCCCTGGCGTACGCGGAGACGGCGTCGAGACAGCTCACGATGGTGCCGGCGCCGGTGAGGTCGCAGCGGCCGAGCTCGATCCCGCCGCCGACGGCGTGCACGTGCGCGTCCTGGAAGCCGGGCAGCAGCAGGCGGCCGCCGAGGTCGACGACCTCGGTGCGCGGGCCGATCAGCGGTCCCGGATCGTCGCCGGTGGCGATGACCCGATCGCCGCGGACGGCCGCGAACCCGGCCCGGCCGCCGGGGGTGAGCACGGGGCCGCGGGTGAAGACGAGGTCGGCGTGCATGGCACCGATCCTCCCGCATCGGCGGGCGTGAGTCGGCCGCGTCGCGGACGTTTCGGGCTGTCTCGAAGAAGTCAGCCAGGACTTCCGGCGCCGTGAATGACGCATTCAAGACATCCCGGACCGAAGACCCGGGCGGGCGCCGCCTGAATCTCACACCGGAAACCTGCACCGGACCTGCGCGTCCAGTGGTCCGCAAAAGAATCACCACCCCCGGCCAACGGCGGATTTACAACGTTGTACCAACGATGTAAAAGTGGTCCTGCGCTGTTCGTCGCTCCGGCTCGCACGCCGTGGAAGGGGCCACCGATGTCCTCCCGAGAACGCGATCACCTCACCCGCCGGGACCTGCTCCGGCTCGCCGGGGGCACGGCCGCCGCCGTCGCCGCCGCGCTCTGGCTGCCCGGGACGGCCGCTGCCGCGGGCACCTTCAGCCCGATCCGGCCGCCGGCCACTCCGCTCCTCGTCCGCTCGCCGTACCTGTCCACCTGGCAGCCCGCCGACAACCTCCCCGGCACCTGGGCGAGCTTCTGGACCGGGCACACCACTGCCCTGTGCGGCCTCGCCCGCATCGACGGCGTCGCGTACGTCTTCGCCGGGTCGCCGGCGCTGCCGTCCGGGCCCGCGCTCACGCCGATGACACAGGTCAGCCTGCAGGTCACCGGCACGCGCTCGACGTACGTCCTCAACGGCGGCGGGGTGAACCTGACCGTCACGTTCTTCTCGCCGGTCGACCCGGCGAACCTGCAGCGCCAGAGCGTGCCCTTCGGCTACGTGACCGTCCAGGCCACCAGCGCCGACGGCCGCGCGCACGCCGTCGACCTGCACTTCGACACCTCCGCCGAGTGGGTGCACGGCAACACCGCGACCCCGGTCACCTGGATGCAGCAGCAGTCAGGCGGCTACACGCTGCTCAGCTGCACCCCGGCGAGCCCGGGCGTCCTGCAGGAAAACGGCGACCAGGCGAGCTGGGGACAGCTCGTGCTCGCCGCGCCGACGTCCGGTGTCAGCTGGCAGATCGGGCAGGACACCGTCGTGCGCGCCGCCTCGGCCGGCCAGGGCGGCCTGCCGAACACCAGCGACACCGCGCAGCCGCGCGCGATCAACGACCGCTGGCCGGTACTGGCTTTCAACAAGAACCTCGGCACGATCGCCGCCGGCGGCACCTCGGCGCCGTTCACGCTCTCGATCGGGCACGTCCGGACGCCCGCCGTCCGCTACCTCGGCACCGAGCTGCGCCCCTGGTGGACGCACTACTGGGGCAGCTGGCAGGACATGGCGGTCTGGTTCGCCAACGACTACGCGAGCGCGCTGAGCGCCGCGACCACGATCGACCAGCGGCTGCACGACGACGCCGTCACCGCGGCCGGCGGCGGCACCACCGGCGAGCACTACGCCGGGATCTGCGCCCTCGCGCTGCGCCAGGCGTTCGGCGGGACCGAGCTGGTCGACCGCGGTGGCGCGCCGTGGGCCTTCCTCAAGGAGATCTCCTCCAACGGCAACATGTCCACTGTGGACGTCACGTACCCGGCGTTCCCGGCCTACCTGTACCTGTCGCCGGCCTACCTGCGGCTGATCCTGGAGCCGTTGCTCGACTACGCCGAGCGCGGCGGCTGGCCGATGCAGTTCGCCGAGCACGACCTCGGGACGCACTACCCGGACGCGACGGGGCACAACGACGGCAACGAGGAGAGCATGCCGGTCGAGGAGTCGGCCAACCTGCTCATCATGGCCGCCGCCCTGGTGCAGCGGCTGCCCGCGGCGGAGGCGAGCGCGTTCGCCACCACCCACTACCGGATCCTGCGGCAGTGGGCCGAGTACCTGATCGGGAACACCCTCGACCCCGGCTTCCAGAACCAGACCGACGACTTCACCGGCTTCATCGCCCACAGCGCGAACCTCGCGCTCAAGGGCATCATCGGCGTCGGCGCGATGGGCGTCGTCGCGAGCGCCACCGGCACCACGGCCGACGTCCAGCGGTACCGGTCGACCTCGCGCAGCTACGTCAGCCAGTGGGTGACGCTGGCGCAGGACACGTCGAACCAGCACCTCAAGCTCGCCTACGACCAGCCCGGCACGTGGAGCCTGAAGTACAACGGCTTCGCCGACCGCGTGCTCGGGCTCGACCTGGTCCCGCTCGGCGTCGCGGCGCAGGAGGCCGCCTGGTACCAGGGCCGCGCGGGCGCCCACGGCGTGCTGCTCGACCCGCGCAACAACTACACGAAGGCCGACTGGGAGCTGTGGACCGCGGCCTGGCTGACCGACCAGCCGAACATCCGGAACACCCTGGTCGAGGGCGTGTACAGCTATGCGAACAGCACGCCGCAGCGCGTGCCGTTCAGCGACTGGTACGTCGTCGCCGACGCCACCCAGCGCGGCTTCCAAGCCCGCCCGGTAGTCGGTGGCTACCTGGCGCTGCTGACGCGCCCGGCGGCGTCGGCCACGGTGTGGCGGAAGCTCCAGAACCAGCGGTCGGGCAAGGTGCTCGCGGTGTCGGACATGTCCCTGGCCGACACCGCCGAGGTCACGCAGTGGTCGGACAACGGCAGCGCCGACCACCTCTGGGCGGTGGTCGACAACGGCGACGGCACCGTCCGGATCGTCAACCGCAACAGCGGCAAGATCCTGGCCGTGCACGACCAGAGCCTCGACGACGGCGCCCACGTGCAGCAGTTCCAGGACAACGGCACCCCCGACCACAACTGGCGGATCACCGACGCCGGCGGCGGCTGGTCGAAGATCGTCAACGTCCGCAGCGGCAAGGTCCTGGCCGTCGACCAGCAGTCCACGGCGGACGGCGCGCAGGTCACCCAATGGGCGGACAACGGGTCTCCGGACCACCTGTGGCGGTTCGGCTGACCCCGTTTGCAAGACTGGCGGAGTGTGCGCCGACCCCCTCCGCCGGTTCCTCGAGGAACGGGACCCGCCGACCCCGTGCCTCGTCGTCGACACCGACGCCGTCGCGGCCCGGGCGCGCGAGTTCCGCTCGGCGTTCCCGGGCGCGCTGATCCGGTACGCGGTCAAGGCCAACCCGGCGCCGCCGGTGCTCGACGCGCTGGTGGCGGCCGGGACCGGCTTCGACGTCGCGGGGTCGGCCGAGGTCGCGCTGTGCCTCGACCGCGGCGCCGACCCGGCGGACCTCGCCTACGGCAACCCGATCAAGAAGCCCCGCGACATCGCGTTCGCCTTCGAGCGCGGGGTCCGGGAGTTCACGTCGGACGCGCCCGGTGACGTCGACGAGCTGGGCCGGCACGCGCCGGGCTCGGCGGTCTCGATCCGCGTGGTGCTCGACGCGCCCGACTCGGTGACGCCGTTCGGCCGGAAGTTCGGCTGCGAGCCGGCCGAGGCCCTGGACCTGGTGCTGCGTGCGGCCGGGCTGGGGCTGCGGCCCGGCATCGCGTTCCACGTCGGGTCGCAGCAGCCGGACGTCGCCGCGTGGGAGATCGGGATCGCCACCGCGGCGAAACTGTTCGCCGAGGCCGCGGCGCAGGGCGTCGCGATGACGCGGCTCAACCTCGGCGGCGGCTTCGCGACCACGCACCGGACCGGCGTCCCGTCGCTGGACGCGTATGCGACGACGATCGCGACGGCGCTCGACACGTACTTCCCCGGGGACCGGCCCGAGCTGATGCTGGAGCCGGGCCGGGTGCTCGTCGCCGACGCGGGCCTGTTGCGGACCGAGGTCGTGCTGGTCGCGGAGCGCGGCGAGCGGCGGTGGGTCTACCTCGACATCGGCCGCTACAACGGGCTGGCCGAGGCCGAGAACGAGGCGATCGCCTACCGGTTCGAGCCGGTCGGCGGTCCCGGCGGCCCGGCCGGGCCGGTGGTCCTCGCCGGGCCGACCTGCGACGGCGACGACGTCCTCTACCAGCGGACGCCGTACCGGCTGCCACTGTCCCTGCGGACCGGCGACCGGCTCGACCTGCCGGGCACCGGGGCCTACACCGCGAGCTACGCGTCGGTCGGGTTCAACGGGATCGAGCCGCTGCGCACGTACTGCGTCGGGAGGTGGGGGGATGCCTGAGGTCGGCCGGTTCACCGGGCGCCACGTCCTGGCCGAGCTGCACGGCATCGACCCGGGCCTGCTCGACGACGCGGCAAGGCTGGGGGACCTGCTGCGGGCGGCGGTGACGGAGGCGGGCGCGACGGTCGTCGACATCGTGGCGAAGCGGTTCGCGCCGCAGGGCGCCACGGTGATCGCGCTGCTGGCCGAGTCGCACGCGTCCGTCCACACCTACCCCGAGCACGGGTCGCTGTTCGCCGACGTGTTCACCTGCGGCGAGCGCGCCGACCCCGAGCACGCGCTGCGGTTGCTGGCGAAGTCGCTGGACGCCGCTTCGGTCCACCTGTCCGTCCTGCACCGCGGAGAACACTGATGCCCCTGATCAACGAACCGGTCGGCGCCGGCCTCACCCGCGTCTGGGAAGTCGACGACGTCCTGTTCAGCGCGCGCACGCCGTACCAGGAAGTGCTGATCGGGAAGACCGCGCAGGGCGTTTCGCTGTTCTGCGACGGCGAACGCCAGAGCACCGAAGCGAGCCAGCTGGTCTACCACGAGGCGTTGATGGTGCCCGCGCTGCTGCTGGCCGAGCAGGTGCGGCGGGTGTTGGTCATCGGGTCGAGCGAAGGGGTCGCTTCCGAGCTGGCGGTCGACGCCGGCGCGTCGCGGGTCGACCACGTCGACATCGACGAGCAGGCGGTGCGGGCCTGCGCCGAGCACCTGCCCTACGGCTACACGACCGCGGACCTCGCGCGGGGTGACGGGCCGATCCGGGTGTCCTTCGAGGACGGCTGGGCGTTCCTGGCCGCGGCCGAAGCCCGGGGCGACACCTACGACGTGGTCGTGATCGACCTGCCGGACGAGAACACCGACCCGGACGCGCAGCACAACCGCTTGTACGGCACGGACTTCCTCGGCCGGTGCGCGCGGATCCTGGCCCCGGGCGGGGTGGTGACCTGCCAGGCGGGCTGCCCGACGCTGTGGCGCAACGAGACGCTGCTCGCGTCGTGGCGCCGGTTCCGCGAGGTGTTCGGGACGGTGCTGTACTTCGGTTCCGACGAGCACGAGTGGGCCTTCCTCTCCGGACGCGCCGACCGCGTCGACGAGCCGGGCGCGCTGGTGGCGCGGCGGTTCGCGGAGCGGGGGAGCCGCGCGGTGACACTCGACGCCGAAACGTTGCTCGGCGGCACGACACCGCCGTATTCGCTCCGGCGTGGTACTGGTCCAGACCAGTAGGACCCGTGGATTATCCGAATATCCCGACCTTTTAAACGTGAATGTACGGGAAATGGATTTCCCGTACTCCGGGTTGTCGTGTTACTCCGTTCAGTGGCCGTCGAAAAGGTTGCTATCGCGCTACGATCCGTTCCGCGCGCGATCATCGTGATCACAAGGCACCGTGGCCCATTTGGAGGAGCGTCATGCTCGGTATGTTGGTCGTAGCCGGAATGATTCTGTCCGCCGTCGCCGCACCCGCCGATTCCGCGGCGGCATCGGCTCCGACCGAAAAGATCACGCTCGACATCAAGACCATCAACGGCTCCGGCTGCCCGGCCGGCACCGCCACGGCGTCGGCCGACGTCGCGTCCGACAACACGTCGTTCACGGTGCACTACACGAACTTCACCGCCAAGGCCGGCGGTGGCGCGTCCGCGCTCGACGCCCGGAAGAACTGCCAGATCAACGTGCTCGTCCATGTGCCGCAAGGGTTCACGTACGCGATCGCCGAGGCGGAGTACCGCGGCTTCGCACACATCGAGAGCGGGGCGAGCGCGCTCGAGCAGGCCAACTACTACTTCGCCGGGACGTCACCGACCGCGCGGGTCCGGCACACGTTCCCGGGTCCGTTCCACGGCGTGTGGCGGGCGAGCGACACCACCGACGTGGCGGCGCTGGTGTTCGCCCCGTGCGGCGAGGACCGGAACCTGAACATCAATGCGGAACTGCGCGCGGACGCGGGCACCTCCTCGGCGACGAGCTACATCGAAATGGATTCCGAACACGCGAGCGTGGACACGATTTACCACTTCGCGTGGAAGACCTGCTGAATTCGGCGGAATTGCCCGGGCTGGCCCGCTCACCGGAACGTCTCCCGGTGAGCGGGCCCGTTCGCGTCAGACGTGGGTGACCAGCAGGGTCACGCCGGCTTCGCCGCCGCAGTCGACGAAGACCGGGCCCACGCCGTTGCCGATGTGCTGCGAGACGGTCGCCTTGGCGACGAAGTGGTCCGGTCCGGCGTCGACGATCCGGATGTTCTCCAGCGCCGGGTGCTCCGGGAAGCCGCCGAGCACGGACTTCAGGCCGGTGCCGCCGCCGCAGCTGCCCGTGATGGTCACTTCCTGGCCGCGCTGGGTCGTCGGGTTCGGGCTCACCTGCACGGTGGCCCGGGCCCCCTTGGGCGGCTGATTCGCGTTCGTCATGGTCCCCTCCGTGGTCCCCGGTTCCGCCGACGCGCCGCCGGCGATCCCGATGCTCACCGCCGTGACGAGCCCGGCCGCCGCGGCCAGGCCGATCACCGTGCGGGTGGACTTGCTGCGCATGGTGTCCTCCTCCCTCGATCCGGTGTTCGCCGGATCTGCTTCGTCAGTCGCCGCGGGGCGGGCCCGGGGTTCTCGACGAACGAGAGTGAGACGTGGATCACAGGTGAGTGTGCCGAGCGAGGACGTCGGAGGGGGACCGCCGCTCAACTGTCCACAAGGGACGAACGGGGGATCGCGAGCTCAGTCGAGGGCGCCCGCGGCCGGCAGCTCGAGTGGTTCGCCCTTCGCGGCGGGCGACAGGGTGCATCGTCGCTCGAACCGCTCCATCAGGACGGTAGCGATCAGGAGGGCCACTGGGGTGCTCACCGCGATCCACATGGAAGAAGACCTACCCACGCCCGCGCGGGATGAATCGCCGGAGGAGGCCGCGGCCCGGCCCTCCGGTTGCCTCTGGTGTCGTCGAACGCGCCCCGGCCTGCGGTCGAGCCGGTCAGGTCACCGGTTGGTCTCGATCTTCCGTGGACAGCCGGGTGATCACGTCCAGCAGCCCGGCGCGGAAAGTGTCGTCCTCGCCCAGGACGCCGAGCAACGCGGGCTCGGCTCGCACCGCCCGTTCGTGGGCCGCCCGGCCGGCCTCCGTCAGCCGGGTCAGGTGCCGCCGCGCGTCCGCCGGGTCCGGCGTCCGGGTGACGAACCCCGCCTTGGCCAGCCGGTCGAGGGTGCGGCTCATCGTCTGGTCGGTCACCTGGCAGTGTTGGGCCAGCGTCCGCTGGGGGAGCGGCCCGTCGCGCAAGGTGTGCAGCGCGATCAGCCCCGCGTGGGTGAGCCCCATCCCGTCGAGCACGGCCGCCCAGCGGTGTTCGACCAGGCGCGCGGCCACGGCCAGCAGCCGGCCCGTGGGCCAGGTGCTCAGGTCCGGTTCGGGGGTTGTGCTCACCGTCACTCCGGGTCGTCGTGCAGAATGTTCAGCTTGCTGAACAATTGGGCGTGCCCGCCCTCGAAAGGACCTTAGCGACCATGAACGAGAAGCCGCGCCGGCTCCGCTGGCTGATCCCCGCCCTCCTGGTGATCGCCTGGCTCGGGCTGGGCGGGTTCGGCGGGCCGTTCGCCGGGAAGCTCAGCGAAGTCGCGAAGAACGACAACGCCGCCTTCCTGCCGCGCTCGGCCGAGGCCACCGAGGTCTCCGACGAGCAGAAGGCCTTCACCCCGCGCCAGGTGCTGCCCGCGACGGTCGTCGCCGAGCGCACCACCGGCCTGACCGCCGACGACCGCCGGTTCCTCGACGCCAAGGCCCGGCAGCTGGGTGGGATCCCCGGCGTCGTCGGCCCGCTCGCCAAGCCGGAGCCGGCCCCGCGCGACGACCAGGCCGTGCAGCTGGCCGTGCCGATCCTCGCCGACGGCAACCCCGCCGACGTCGTCAAGGAGGTCCGCGCGACGCTCGAGGGCGCCCCGGCCGGGCTCACCGTGCTGGTCACCGGGCCGGCCGGGCAGATCGCCGACCTGGTGAAGGCGTTCGGCGGCATCGACGGCGTCCTGCTCCTCGTCGCCGGGGGCGTGGTCGCGCTGATCCTGCTCGCGGTCTACCGCAGCCCGCTGCTGCCGTTCCTGGTGCTGCTCTCGGCCGTGTTCGCGCTCGGGCTCGCCAGTCTCGTCGTCTACCTGCTGGCGAAGAACGACGTCCTCGCGCTCAACGGCCAGAGCCAGGGCATCCTCTCGATCCTCGTGTTCGGCGCGGCGACCGACTACGCCCTGCTGCTCGTCGCGCGGTTCCGCGAGCAGCTGCGGGACACGCCGAACCGGTTCGACGCACTGAAACTCGCGTGGCGCGCGACGCTCGAACCCATCGCCGCCTCGGCGGGCACCGTCATCCTCGGTGTGCTGTGCCTGCTGTTCAGCGACCTGAACTCGAACAAGGGCCTCGGCCCGGTCGCGGCGATCGGCATCGGTGCCGCACTGCTGGCGTCCACCACGTTCCTGCCCGCCGTGCTGGCCCTCTGCGGCCGCGGCGCGTTCTGGCCGTTCAAGCCGGCGCTCGGCTCGCCGCACCCGGAGACCTCGGGGATCTGGGGCCGGGTGGCGGGCCTCGTCGGCCGCCGCCCGCGCACGGTCTGGGTGGTGACGGCACTCGTCCTCGGCGTCGGCGTCGCGTTCCTGCCGCAGCTCAAGGCGTCCGGCACCGCGCAGTCCGACGTCTTCCTCACGCAGGTCGAATCCGGCACCGGGCAGGACGTCCTCGGCCGGCACTTCCCGGGCGGGCTCGGCGCGCCCGCGATCACGATCGCCGACGCCGGCGCGCTGCCCGCCGTGCTGCGGGCGTCCACAATGGACGGAGTGGCGCAGTCGATCCCGTTGCCCGGCCCGGACGGCAAGCCCAAGGTCGTGAACGGCCGCGTGCAGATCCTGTCCGTGCTGAACGACCCGGCGGACTCCGAAGCGGCGGTCGCGACCGTCGGCAAGCTGCGCGACGCCGTGCACGCGATCCCCGGCGCGGACGCGAAGGTCGGCGGCCCGACGGCGATCCAGCTCGACACGCAGAAGACCTCGGAGCACGACCGCGCGCTGATCATCCCGATCGTGCTGCTGGTGATCTTCCTCGTGCTGGCCCTGCTCCTGCGGTCGTTGCTCGCGCCGTTGCTGCTGATCGCGACGGTGGTGCTCTCGTTCGCGGCGACGATGGGCGTCTCCGCCCTGGTGTTCAACCACCTCCTGGACTTCCCGGGCGCGGACCCCGTGGTGCCGCTGTTCGGGTTCGTCTTCCTGGTGGCGCTCGGGATCGACTACAACATCTTCCTGATGACGCGAGTCCGCGAGGAGGCGCTGACCCGCGGCACGCGCGACGGCACCTTGCGCGGGCTGTCGCTGACCGGCGGGGTGATCACCTCGGCCGGCGTGGTGCTCGCCGCGACGTTCTCCGCGCTCGCGGTGATCCCCATCCTGTTCCTCGCCCAGATCGCGTTCATCGTCGCGTTCGGCGTCCTGCTGGACACGTTCCTGGTGCGGTCGCTGCTGGTGCCGGCGCTGACCGTCGACGTCGGGCGGCGCATCTGGTGGCCGTCCAAGCTGGCGAAGGCCGAGCCCCGACCGGCGGGTGAGCCGGCGGGCGGCTAGGAGTCGCGGCGGGCGCGGGAGTCGGCGGCCTCGCCGGTGAGGTACGCCGTCGTCCCGGTCAGGGCCAGCAGCCGGTCGAGCGCGGGCGGCCGGTTGTCCAGGTGCAACCGGGAACCCGCGCCGGTGACCGCGCGGTGGACCAGCAGCAGGGTGGACAGCCCGGAGGAGTCGCAGAAGGCGATCCCGCCGCAGTCGAGCCGCACCTCCCGCACGCCCGGGTGGTCGGCCAGCCGGTCGGTGACCAGCTGCAGCAGCAGCTTGGCCGTGGCGTACTCGAGCTCGCCGACGATCGCGACGCGGGCCGTGCCGACGTCCGCCGCGGTCCAGGTGCAGGTCAGCCCGCCGGTCATGCCGGCCGCCCCGACCGGTGAGCCGGATCCGCCAAGTGCGTGCGCGCGTCGCGGAGCAGGCTGGTCGCCCGGGGGAAGTCGCGCAGCTCCGCCTCGAGCAGCTCGAGGGCGGGCACGAGCGACGCGGCCGGGACGCCTCGCGCGGTGAGGATGCCGGCGGTCCAGGTCAGGAAGCCGGTGAACAGCTCGCCGTCGCCGACGTACAACGCCGTCGCCAGGAACTCGACGATGTGCGCGAGGTCCTCGGCGGTGTGCTGGCGCTGCAGGTCGCTGTAGGTCCGCATCGCCGGGACGCGCTCCTCCAGGCCGGCCAGCACGGACTTGACGAGCCGGCCGGAGCTGCGCGTGACCAGCGTGTACTCCTGGTCGGCGAGGTGCGGCAGGTCGTCGAGCGGCTGGTGCCCGGCGTGCGGGCGGGGGAGCGGTTCGGCCAGCCGGTCGGCGGCCGAACGCGCGTCCGGCGCCCACGCCTCGGCGCCGAGCAGCCGGGCGTACCGGCCGTCGGGCCCGAACGCGGCGCCGCCGGCGATGACCGGGGTCGCGGCGGCCTGGCACGCGGTGATCGTGGCGTGCGCGGTCGGCAGCCGGGTGGCGATCGACCCGGACAGCGCGACCGCGTCCGGCCCGGTGCGGTGCAGGTGGGCGACCAGGTGCGGGGCGGGCACCTGCGCGCCGAGGTAGTCGACCTGGAAGCCGCGCAGCCGCAGCACCTCGGCGAGCAGCCGGGCGGGCATCGCGTGCCACTCGCCGTCGACGCAGGCGACGGTCACCCGGCCGAGGTGCGGGTCCGGCCGCTTCAGCACGTAACCGAAGGTCGCGATGACGCGGTCGTTGATCGCGGTCGCCGCGTGCTCCTGGGCGACGGTGAGGCGGTTGGCCGCCCACTCCTGCCCGACCTTCCGCTGGACCGCGCCGATCACGTCGAGCAGCAGGCTCTCCGGGTCGGCCCCGTCGCCGAGCGCCTGGATCACGACGTCGCCGGCGGCGTACTCGTCCCCGGTCGTGACGGCGTCCCAGAGCCGTTCGGCGTGCTCGGCCACCCCGGGGGTGCGGGTGGGGGTGCTCATGCCGTGTACCTCCCGCGGCCATGGCCGCCGACCGCGGCCAGGTGCTGCCCGCGCGGCGCGGTGATCGCCAGCACGGCCATGTCGTCGTGGGCGCCGCGGCCGATCCACTGCGACGCGAGCATCTGGATCCGCTCGACGACGGCGTCGGCCGGCATGTTCGCGCACTCGGTCAGCGACTGCCGGAGCCGGTCCTCGCCGAACATCGCGTCCCCGAGCGGGCCGCCGCGCGCTTCGATGATCCCGTCGGTGTAGAGCAGGCACGTCTCGCCCGGGGCGAGCGTGACGTCCGCGCCGGTCGTCCGGATCTCCGGCAGGACGCCGATCAGGGTGCCGTGGGTGCCGGCCTCCTCGACCCGGCCGTCGGCCCGGACGATCAGGGGCGGCGGATGGCCCGCGCACGTGACCCGCAGCCGGACGTCGGCACCCTCGCGGCGGGCCGAGGCCAGCACCAGCGTGACGAAGCGGGCGTTGCGGCCGTCGGCGAGCGTGCGGTTCAGCAGGCTCAGCAGCCCGTGGTGGTCGCCCGCCATCGGCAGCAGCGCCCGCAGCGTCGTGCGGATCTTCCCGGTCAGCACGGCCGCGTCGAGGCCCTTGCCGCAGACGTCGCCGAGCACGGCCAGCGACTCGTCGCCCTCGGGGGTGGTCACCGGGTGCACGTCGTAGAAGTCGCCGCCGATCCGCTCACCGTCGCGCGCCGGGCGGTAGCGGCCGGCGAACTCGACGCCGCCGCGCTGCTCGAGGGTGGGCGGCAGCAGCTCGCGCATCAGGGTGTCGGTGATCGACGCCTGCAGCGCGAACACGCGTGCCGCCGACATCGCCGCGCCGGCCCGCGCCGCGAACAGCCGCGCGAAGAGCTCCTCCTGGTCGGTGAAGGAGGCCCGGTCGCCGCGGCGGAGCAGGACCAGGGCACCGGCGGGGACGCCGTGGCCGGGCAGGGGCGTGACGACGATCGAACCGACCGCGCCGAAGCTCGCGGGCAGCACCCAGCCGGGCGCCGCGTCCGGGTCGAGCCAGCGCGAGGGGACCGGCGGGAAACCCTGCAGGGCCTCGCCGAGCCCGGGCAGGTCGTCCGGGTCGATCTCCAGCCGGGACCGCGCCGGCTCCTCCCCGCGCACGCAGGAGACGGCGGGGTAGGTCCCGCTCGTGGTGGGCGCCAGGACCAGGGCGGCGTCGGCGAGGTGCTGCGCGGCGAGCCGGGCGGCGACTTCCATGCAGCGCTCGAGGTTGAGCGAACCCAGCAGCGCGGCGGAGGCGTCGCTGAGGAACGCGGTGCGCTCCTGCTCCCGGACCAGGGCATCCTGGGCGACGCGGGCGTCGGTCTCGTCGACGAGCCACCAGGTCACGGCCTCGCCGTGCGGGATCGGGTGGGCCGCGAAGGCCCGCTCACCGGCCTCGCCGCGGACGACGTCGCCGGCGCGGCGGTCGTGCGCGCCGGCCAGCCAGCCCGCGACGGTGTCCGCCAGAAGGCGGCCGGGCCCGGCGGTGGGGAAGAGCGTGCGGGCGGCTTCGTTGAGCGCGAGGACCACGCCACCGGCGTCGGCGCAGAGAGCGGCGGTGGGCGCGGCGGCCCAGCCGCGGTCGCCGGTGTCCGGGGCCCTGCGCGCGGTGCGCACCGGATCAGCCACGGGCGCCCGCGGGGTCGTCGGTCGCCAGCTCGGCCCACAGCGTCTTGCCGCTGGGCCGGCGCAGCTGGCCCCAGGCCGCCGCGCAGCGCTCCACCAGCAGGAGCCCGCGGCCGCCCTGGTCGGACGGCGCCCGGCGGCGGGCCGGCTCGCCCCCGCCGTCGTCGACCTCGATCCGCAGCTTGGCGGCGCCGGTCAGCAGACGCACGTGGTAGGGCGCGCGGCCGTGGCGCAGCGCGTTGGACGTCAGCTCGTCCACCACCATGACCGCGGTGCTGACGACGTTGGCCGGGAGTCCGCACAGGACCGTGCGGACCCAGTGGCGGACCTTGGCCAGCTCGGTGAGCTCGGCGGTGATACCGAGCTCGTGCCGGATCGCTCGCAGGTTCACGTCCGCCTCCTTCGCCGTACCGGGCCCCGGGGGAAAGGCCTCCCCTTCTTCATGCCCGGATCCGGGCCCGTCCACACGGGTATCGGCGGCCGTCATGGTTCTTCGCTCCAGGACGCGCGCGCCGCGGCGACGCTCGGGTGCAGCGGCAGGACGTCGCCGAGGCCGAGCAGCTCGATCGGCCGGACCACGACGGGCACGGTCGTGACGAGGGCGAGCCGGCCGCCCGCCTCGCGCACCCGGCCGCTCAGCTGCAGCAGGACCTGCAGGCAGCTGGAGTCGCAGTAGCCGACCTCGCTCATGTCCAGCACCAAGGGGCGGGCGCCGGGATCGGTCGGGAGCGTCTCGGCGAGCTTCGCCGAGACCGCGAAGTCGAACTCGCCGCGCAGGGTGCAGATCTCCAGGTCGCCGTCCTCGTGGAGGTCCACGGACCAGCCGTCACCGGAGAACCGCTGCCGAGGCCGCAGTGCGTCGGTGGTCATGCGAACTCCAGAAGGGGGACGGGGACGGGACGCGGGCTGGCGGCTCAACCGGCTCCCGACGGAATCTACCAGCGCCGCCGGTCCCGGGCAGCACGGTGTCCCCTCACCGTCCTTTAAGGACTTCTTCCGGCCGCGCGGGCTCGGCCGCCGGTTCGGGGTCCGGGGCGCTCGGGGGCACGATGGCGACGTTGACCGTGCGGGTCAGCCGTTCGTAGGGCGCCCGGTGCTCGCCGTCGAGCAGCACCGCGAGCGGCGTCCAGACGCCGACGACGAACACGGAAGCGACCAGCGCGACCGGCAGGAGCAGCTGCTCGGGGTGCCGGCCGAGGTCCCAGTGGTCCAGGTCCAGCAGCAGCCACGTGAGCCACAGCGGCGAGAGCAGGACGCCGTTGCGGACCAGCAGCGCGATCGGGCCGGCCCGGCGGCGGCCCCGCCGCGCCACGCGCAGCAGCATCGCCCGCTTCCCGGGCGTCGAGCCGGTGACCGCGGGCAGCACCACGAACCAGACGAGGGCGAGGATCACGACCGGCGTGTCGCGGTGCTCCAGGTCCTCGCCGAACAGCGTCAGCAGGCCGAACAGGAAGCCGAGCAGCGCGGCGAACCCGAGCAGGTCGGTGGCCAGCGCGAACAGCCGCCGGGTGAACGTGACCCTCGCGGCGTAGTGGCGGTCGTGCTCGGGCTCCGCCGAGGGCAGCAGCCGGCCGAGCGGACCGGCCACCAGCCAGCCCACGACGACGCCCGCCGTGTTGAGGATCAGGTCGTCGACGCTGAACAGCCGGTACGGGCAGGGGTAGACGAACCACAGGCCGGTCAGCTGCGTGAGCTCGAAGAACAGCGACAGGCCGAAGCCGATCGCCGCCGCGGGCACGAGCCGCACCCGCTGCGCGTAGCGGACGTAGAACCCGAACGGCGCGAGCATCACGACGTTGAGCGCGGTGGTCCAGACGGCCGGGTTGTGCAGCAGCGCGCCGGGGCTCCAGTGCCCGCGGGCCCGCTGCGAAACCACCTCGACGAAGTAGAACGGCCGCAGCTGCGGAGAACTCGCGTAGGAGTGCCCCGCGCAGAACGCCGGGTCGGCGGGCAGCGGCAGCACCGTCTGCGTGGCGATCGCCAGCAGGTAGAACAGGAACGCGTAGAAGACGAACGTCGACCAGCCGCCGGCGCGGCCCCGCCGGCGGTAGCTGACGAAGGCGGCCGGGAGCATGACGGCCAGCACGAGGAAGGGGAAGAGGATGAGGGCGGTGCGGACGGGGACGAGATAGGTGGCGACCACGGACCCGGTGGTACCCAGCCGAGCGGGGAGCGAAGCGTGCTTCCCCCGGACGGCTGGGCGCGCACCGTGGCGGGCCTACTGCGGGGGCGCGTCCTGCTGGCCGCCGCTCTGCTTGTGCAGGAAGTCCTTCGCCTTGTCCGAGCCCTGGTCGATCTTGTCGGCGTGGTCGCCGAACCGCTGCTTGGCGGCGTCGGCGGCCTTGTCGATACCCTGGTCGGCCTTGTCGGGGTTGTTCCCGAGGGCTTCCTTCGCCTTGTCGAACAGGTTCATCGCTGCAGGCCTTCCATTCGGAATCCGATCTTCGGACCTCCCGAGGAGAACACCGGCGCAACCGGCTCGCAACCGAATGGCCGCAGGCACTCACCTGTCGTGGGTATTACTGCCCCTTTCCCGGGTGAAAGCCGGCCCCGCGGGTTTGGGACCGGCGAGTTCGGGTACGGCCGATTCTTTTTGCCGCCGGGCCCGGTCGGTACGGGCATGAGCACTTCCTCCACGGAAAAACGGGTGGTCGCCGTCGTCGGCGCCACCGGGCGGCAGGGCGGCGGGCCGGCCCGCTCGATCGCCGCGGATCCGGACGGCCCGTTCGCCGTCCGGACCCTCACGCGGGACGCGGGTTCGCCGCGCGCGAAGGAACTGGCCGCGGCCGGGGCGGAGGTCGTGACCGCCGACCTCGACGACCCCGGTTCCGTCGAGGCCGCGTTCGCCGGCGCGTACGGCGCCTTCTGCGTGACGGCCGCCCAGGAACGTCCGGAGCGGGAAACCGCCCACGCCGCCACGATGGCCGCGGCGGCGCGCCGGGCCGGGGTCGCGCACGTCGTGTGGTCGACCTTCGAGGACACGCGGACGCTCGCCGACGACCGGGATCGCGGTGGCGGACATCGGCCGCTGCGCCCACGCGATCCTGCGGCGTCCGGAAGTGGCCGGGAAACGGTCAGCGTCGCCGGTCACAGCCAGTCCGGCGCCCGCGATCCCGCCGAAACCCGGAAGCTCCACCCCGGCCTGCTGACCTTTTCCCGATGGCTTTCCGAAAGGACGTCCCGATGACCGTGCCCCTGACCGAAGCCGCCCGCGAAGTGCTCGACGGCCCGCACACGGCGGTGATCGCCACCGCGAACGCCGACGGCCGGCCGCAGTCGTCGGTCATCTTCGTGCAGCGCGACGGCGACACCGTCGTGTTCAGCACCATCGAGGGCCGGCTGAAGACGCGGAACATGCGGCGCGACCCGCGGGTGAGCCTGCTGGTGGCGGGCAACCCCGGCCGGTACGTGGAGATCCGGGGCGGCGTAGAGATCGTCGAAGACCCGGAAAAGGTGCTGCTGCACGAAATGTACGACCGGTACATGGGCGGGAAGACGCCGCCGCCGGAACCGGGGGCGCGGCGGCTGATCGTCCGGATCGTCCCGGAAAAGGTGTACCTCTGGCCACCCGCGGCCTGACGGCTGGGCGGCGCGTGAACCACGCGCCGCCCCGATCCGTATATGCGGTGAGGACCGCCGTCCCCGCCGCAGGGGCCCGGCGGTCGCCCTTGTGAACCGTGATGTGAGGCCCCCGCCATGATGGGAAACACCGGTCTGCCGCTGCCGCGGCGTGCCCGCCGCCGCGCCCCGGACGGAGGTGTGTCCTTGCCCGACTTCGGGCTGCCCCGGCCGGCCCGGCGGCACGCCGTCGCGGGCGTGGTGCTGACCGTCCTGGCCGCGCTCCTGGTGCTCTTCGCGCTCCTCGCGCCGGACGACCTCAACTCGTTCTCGCCGGAAGCCCTGGTCCGGGTGCCGGTGGAAGGCCTGCTCGTCGCGGCGTTCGTGCTGGTCCTGCCGCCGCGGGCGCGCCGCGTCGTCGCCGTGCTGGTCGGGCTGGGGCTCGGCTTGCTCACCGTGATGAAGGCGCTCGACACGGGCTTCTACGCGACGCTGGAGAAGCCGTTCGACCCGATCTACGACTGGAGCTTCTTCAACGCCGGCGTCGAGTTCCTCGCCGGGGAGATCGGCGACGCCGGCGCGTACGCCGCGCTGGCCGGCGCGGTGCTGCTCGCGATCGCCGTCATCGCCTTCATGGTGCTCGCGATGCTGCGGCTCACCCGGATCGCCGCCGGGCGCCGGACCGGGTCGTCACGCGTGGTGGCCGTGCTCGGCGTGATCTGGATCGTCTGCTCGGTGTTCGGCGTCGAGGTCGCGCCGGGCCAGCCGGTCGCGGCCCAGAACGCCGCCGCCCTGGCCTACGACGACCTGCGCCAGGTGAGCACGGACCTGCGGGAACAGCGGCCGTTCGGCGAGCTGGCCGCCGAGGACGCGTTCCGGAACACCCCGGGTGACCAGCTGCTGACCGGGCTGCGCGGCAAGAACGTGGTGCTCACGTTCGTGGAGAGCTACGGCCGCGTCGCGCTCGACGACCCGGCGTTCGCGCCGAAGATCGGCGCGACGCTCGACGCGGGCACGGCGCAGCTGAAGGCGGCGGGCATCGGTGCGAAGAGCGCGTTCCTGTCGTCCTCGACGTTCGGCGGCGGGAGCTGGCTCGCGCATTCCACCGTCGAGTCCGGCATGTGGATCGACAACCAGCAGCGCTACAACAACCTGCTCGACAGCGACCGGCTGACGCTGGGCGGCGCGTTCCAGAAGGCGGGCTGGAAGACCGTCTGGGACGTGCCCGCGCACACGAAGGACTGGCCGGAGGGTCAGCGGTTCTACCACCCGGACGCCTACTACGACTTCCGCAACATCGGCTACAAAGGCCCCGGCTTCGCCTACGCCACGATGCCGGACCAGTACACGTTCTCGATGTTGCAGCGCAACGAGCTGGCGAAGTCCTCGCAGCAGCCGGTGATGGCCGAGGTGGACCTCGTCTCCAGCCACGCGCCCTGGTCGCCGCGGCCCTGGCTGGTCGACTGGAACCAGGTCGGCGACGGCTCGATCTTCGCGCCGCAGCCGGGTGCGGGGGAGGCGCCGGAGTCGGTCTGGAAGGACCCGGCGAAGATCCGCGACGCCTACCGCGACGCCACCGACTACTCGCTCAAGACGCTCATCTCGTTCGTCCAGCACTACGGCGACGACAACCTGGTCCTCGTGTTCCTCGGCGACCACCAGCCGCCGGTGGTCACGCCGCAGGGCTCGGTGCACGACGTGCCGATCACGATCGTGGCGAAGGACCCGAAGGTGCTGGACCGGATCTCCGGCTGGGGCTGGACGGACGGGCTGCACCCCGCGGCGCAGGCCCCGGTCTGGAAGATGGACTCCTTCCGCGACCGCTTCCTGACCGCGTTCGCCCGCTGACCGTCCTCTTCGGACACTCCGTCCGGCGGCTTCCGCGAGGCGCCCCGCGCGCCTATCGTCGGAGTCGCCGGGCGGGGGAGCCCGGCTGATCCACGGACACGGGAGGGTAAGTGGATCCGCAGGGGGAAGTCAGCGCCGCACACCCGGCGCGCGTCGATCGGCTGCACACCGCACCGGCCGGGGTGCTGCCGTACTACCTGGTCCTCGAGGTCACCGCCGTCGTGCTGCCGTTCGCGGTGCCGTCGACGGCACCGACCACGCGGGAATGGGTCTTCTGCGCGATCCTGCTCGGTTCGGCGGTGGTGCAGACCGAGCTGTCGGCGAAGGCCGAGCGGATGCGGCGGTTCCTCGCCGGGAACCCGCACGTCAGCGTCAGCTCGGTCTGGTTCTTCGCCGCGACCCTGTCGACGCCGCCGGCGCTCGCGTCCGTGCTCACCGTGCTGATCTACGGCCACCTGTGGCTGCGGATGGCGAGCGTGCCCGGAGCACGGCTGTACCGGCTGACGTGCTCGGTGGCGACGTACGTGGTCACCATCTTCGCCGCCCGCGGCGTCGCCGAGCTGTTCGGCGTCGGCACCGGCGCGCCGGGCGTGGTCGCGACGGTGGCCGCCGGGCTGACGTTCTTCCTGGTCAACACCCTGCTGGTGATGGTCGGGTTCAAGCTGCACGAGCCGGCCCGCCCGCTGCTGTCGCTGGCCGGGTCGGTGCCGGAGAACGTGCTCGACGCGGCGACGCTGTGCCTAGGGGCCGCGGCCGCGGTGCTGCTGACCGCCCGGCCGTGGCTGGTTCCGCTGCTGGTGCTGCCGCTCGTGCTGCTGCGGCGCGGGGAGCTCGGGCGGCGGCTGGAGCTGCAGGCCGGCCGCGACCACAAGACCGGGCTGCTGACCATCGCGGAGTGGCGGGCGCGGGCCGAGGCCGAGCTGGGCCGGGCGGCGCGCGCCGGGGGCGACTGCGGGATCCTGATGCTCGACCTCGACCACTTCAAGCGCGTCAACGACACCCACGGGCACCTGGCGGGCGACGACGTCCTGCGCGCGGTCGCCGGGGCCGTCCGGGGCGAGGTGCGGATCTACGACTCGGTCGGCCGGTTCGGCGGGGAGGAGTTCGTCGTGCTGCTGCCCGGCATCGGCCGCGTCCACTCCGTGGCGGTCGCCGAGCGGATCCGGGACGCGGTGGGGGAGCTCGCCGTCGTCGTGGCGGACGGGACGAGGATCGCCGGGCTTTCGGTGTCGATCGGGGTGGCGGTCCACCCGGCCGCGGGCCGCGGGGTCGACGAGGTGCTCGGGGCGGCGGACAAGGCCGTTTACGAAGCGAAGAACTCCGGCCGGGATCGGGTTTGCGTCAGCCGTTGAGGAAATGTGCGCACCTCCGCCATCCGTCCAGGGTCGCGGGCTAGCCCGGATGGAGCAGCGTGGTGACTTTCCGCTGCACTCGCATTCACTGGCCCGATGAATTGCCGGTAATTCTTCCGCACTCCTAGGCTCGGTAACGTCGGGGTTCTCCGCGTTGAGGAGTGGTCATGCGCAGAAAATTGGCGGTTCTCGCGGTTGCTGTGTTTTCGCTGTTCGGATTGTCGGTCGTGCCCGCGGCCGCGGCCGGCGGCGACTTCGCGCCACCCGGCTGTTTCGGCGAGCGCTACGGAACGCTCTTCGGGCAGGGCGTGTCGGTCAGCTGCTTCCCCGGTGAGGGCTACGGGTACCGCGTGATCGCGCACTGTGCCAACGGCGGCGCGTTCTGGTTCGTGGCCGGCGATTTCGTGCCGTACGGATTCGGCCCGGCGGTCGCGGAATGCGCCGGTGCGCTGCTCGTCCCGGCGCGGGTGGTCACCTACCAGGTCGACGAAATCTGATTTTCGCCGGGAACCGTCCGGCCACCCATTTTCCGGGTGGCCGGACGGTGTCGTGTCCGCGTTTCTTCACGAGGTGCGGCGGTTGTCCATCGCGTCGCGGTCCCAGTCGATTCCGAGCCCGGGCGTTTCCGGGGGCACCGCGTGGCCGTTCTCGACGGTGATTTCGGTGCGCGTGATCGCGCGCAGCTGCGGGATGTGCTCGACGTAGCGCCCGTTCGGCACGGCCGCCGCGAGGCTCACGTGCAGTTCCATGAGGAAGTGCGGGCAGACCTCGACGTTGAAGGCTTCGGCGAGGTGGGCGACCTTGAGCCACGGCGTGATGCCGCCGATCCGGGCCACGTCGGGCTGCACGATCGAGGCGGCGCCGCGGTGCAGGTAGTCGCGGAACTGCGCGACCGAGTAGAGCGACTCGCCGACGGCGATCGGGACGGCGGTCGCCGCGGCGAGCCGGGCGTGCCCCGAGACGTCGTCGGCCGGCAGGGGTTCTTCCAGCCAGAACAGGTCCAGCGGGCCGAACGCCGCCGCCCGGCGGACGGCCTCGGCGGCGGTCATCGACTGGTTCGCGTCCACCATCAGGTCGAACCGCGGCCCGACGGCCTCGCGGACCGCGGTGAGGCGTTCGAGGTCCTCGCTCGCGTCGGGCTTGCCGATCTTCACCTTGACGCCGCCCCACCCGGCGCTCGCGGCGGCCTTCGCGCCCGCGACGAGCTCCTCGGTGCTCAGGTGCAGCCAGCCGCCCTCGGTGTCGTAGAGGGGAACGCGCGGCCGGAACCCGCCGGCGACGCGCCACAGGGGTTCGCCCGCCCGCCGGCACTTGAGGTCCCACAGGGCGGTGTCGACGGCGGCGAGCGCGAGCGAGGTGATGGCGCCGACGGTCGTCGCCCGGGTGGTGGCGAAGAGGTCCCGCCACAGCGCCTCGACCCGCCGCGAGTCCCGGCCGGCGAGCCGGGGGAGCAGGTGGTCGCGCAGCAGGGCGACGACGGAGCTGCCCCCGGTGCCGATCGTGTAGGCGTAGCCGAGCCCGCGGCCGCCGTCGTCGGTGGTCAGTTCGACGAAGACGGTCTCCTGGGAGGTGAACGCCTGCACGGCGTCGGTCCGCGCCTGCTCGACCTCGACATCGACGAGAAAGGCCTCGGCCCGCGTGACGACAGTCAACGATCCCCCTGCCCCAGAATCCTATAGGAAATATGATTCTCGCCTGGCGGGTGCGGGCTGTCAACGGCCGGGGTGCCGCTGAGAGGGACACTCATGCACGTCTGCTGCCCCGCAGACTCTGGTTCCGTTCACCGCCCCCACTCGCGTGCTGTACTTGGTCCAGACCTTCGTCGACGCGGACAGGCGACACCTGTTCGCGGTTCTTCGCGTTCCGGAAATCCGTTGCCCGGCAAGTCATCTCGCCGTCCAGTCCACAACGGACAGACGTTCGCCTCCGCGAATTCCGGACAGAAGACCGGACAAATCTGGACCACCTCCACGTTTCGCCCGCACACTCGGCGCACGGTGAGTTTCTTTCCCCCCTGCCTCGAAGGAGACCGCATGCGTCGAAGAATCGTCCTCGCCCTCGGCGGCGCCGCCGTCCTGACCGCCTCACTCGCTTCCGCGTCGCTCAGCCCGGCCGTCGCCTCGCCCGGGTTGGTCTCCGCCATGCAGCGGGACTTCGGCCTGACCGCCGCCCAGGCCGAAACCCGGCTCGGCCAGGAAATCACCGCCGCGCGGGTGATGCCGGCCGCGCAGCAGGCCGCCGGCGCCGCGTTCGGTGGTGCCTGGTTCGACCCCGCGCTCGGCAAGCTCGTGGTCGGCGTGACCGACCCGGCCGCGGCACAAGCCGTCCGGCAGGCCGGGGCCGAAACCGCGCCGGCCCAGGTCAGCGCCGCGAAGCTCGACGCGACCAAGGCCGCGATCGACGCCTCCGCCAAGGCGGACCCCGCGCCGGCCGCCGTCAGCGGCTGGCGCACCGACCCCCGCGCCGGCAGCGTCGTGGTCACCCTGCGACCGGGCGCGCACGGCGCCGACGTCGACGCCTTCCTGTCCCGCGCGGCGAAAGCCGGCCCGGTGACGGTGGCGACCGCGCCGGCCGCCGAGCCGTTCTCGGCGGGGACCGTCGGTGGCGACCCCTACTACATCAACGGCAACACCCGCTGCTCGATCGGTTTCTCCGTGAACGGTGGCTTCGTCAGCGCCGGCCACTGCGGCGGAACCGGCAGCTCGGTCGTCGGCTGGGACGGCTCGGCGATGGGCAGCTTCGCCGGCTCTTCCTTCCCCGGCAACGACTATTCGTTCATCCGCATCGGCAACGGCTGGTGGACCGCGCCGGTCGTGCTCGGCTGGGGCACGGTCAGCGACGCGCTCGTCCGCGGCTCCTGGGTCGCGCCGGTCGGCACGTCGGTGTGCCGCTCGGGCTCGACGACGCACTGGCACTGCGGCACGGTGCTGGGGCTCAACGAGACCGTCAACTACTCCCAGGGCGCGGTCTACCAGATGACCCGCACGAACGTCTGCGCCGAACCCGGTGACTCCGGTGGCTCCTTCATCACCGGCGACCAGGCCCAGGGTGTGACCTCGGGCGGCTGGGGCAACTGCGGCTCCGGCGGCGAGACGTGGTTCCAGCCGGTGAACGAGATCCTGCAGACGTACGGTCTCTCGCTCGTCACGGCGTGACGGTCGCGCACGGCACCGGTCGCGGGGTCCTACGCTGGACCGATGATCCCGATCGGTGTCGTGCGCACCGCCCGCACGGACCTCGAGCACACCCCTGTCCAAGCGGGGGCGAACCGCGCCGAAGAAGGCACGATCGAGCTCGACCCGCGGTTCGCCGAAGGTCTGGCCGGCCTGGCCGGGTTCGACTACGCGTGGCTGCTCAGCCTGCTGGACCGCCCCGACCGGCCGGGCGGGCTGACGCAGGTTCCGTACCTCCTCCGCCGCGAAGGCCGCCGGATGGGCATCTTCGCCATGCGCGGCCCGCGCCGGCCCAACCCGATCGGGCTGAGCCTGGTCCGGCTGCTCGACGTCACCGGCAGCACCATCCGCTTCGCGGGGGTCGACCTGCTCGACGGCACCCCCGTGCTCGACGTCAAACCGTACGTGACGCGGTTCGACCGCCCGCCCGGCGAGCCCGCCTGCGGGTGGTTCGACGCGGTCGACGTCGCGGACGGGACAACTCCGTCCCACCTGAGCGATGAATCCGGCCCACGACCGCGGTAGGTACCGGTGAGGGCGCGGTGCGAGTTCCCGGACCGGCTGAACGCGGCCCGGAAACTGGCGGCCTCGCGCACGCTCGGCGATGTGTCCGCCTGGCAGAACTCCTCGCTGCTGCAAGGAGATCTCGTCGACGAAGCCCAGCGCCACGAGCGGGACCTGATCGTCATCGGCTCGGTCGGGATCGCGCAGGCGCTCGGCCGCCGCGACCTGGCCGACGAGTACCGCCCGCTCGTGTTCCCCAGCGTGGTGGGGGAGGGCCGGCGGCTCTTCGACGACGTCCCGGCGCCCGCGGACCTGCGGCTGGTGTCGGCCACCCGGATCGGGTCCGGCGTGCTCAGCACCTATCGGACGCGCTAGGTCCGCAGGAGGCTCGCGAGCCAGCCGCCGAGGACCTGCTGGACTTCGGCGCGGGTCTGCGCCGGGTCGTCCGCCGCGGCGATCATCCTCGCCGCCTCCATCACCGCGCTGAGCACCAGCTGCGCCAGGGCGCGAACGGGCATCTCCACGATCAGCCCGTCCGCCCTGGCCTGCTCGAGCACCGAGACGATCAGGCCGAGGCCGTACTCCGCCTCGATCTCGCGCCAGACGTCCCAGCCCAGCACGGCGGGCGCGTCGGTGAGCGAGATGCGGCGGACCTCCTCGCGCAGGCAGGCGTCGAGGAAGACGCCGAGGCCCTGCAGCATGCCGGTCAGCGGGTCCGCGCCACCGGCGAACGCCGCCTCGACCTCTTGGGTCAGCTCGCGTTCGAGCTCTTCGACGACGGCGCGGAACAGGCCCTGCTTGTCGGCGTAGTGGTGGTACAGCGCGCCGCGCGTGACGCCGGCGGCGCGGGTGATCTCGTCCGCCGGGACGGCCTGGTAGCCGCGGGCGGCGAACAGTTCCCGCGCGGCCGCGACCAGGGCGGCCTTCGTGCCGGCGGAACGGTCCTGCTGGGTACGTCGCACCCGCCTAATCTGCCATGACGCCCGCGAACTCGGCGATGTGCCCGGCCAGCGCGGCGGGCTGGTCCTCGGACAGGAACGTGTAGGCGTCCGGGACCTCCACGACCTTCGCGTCCGGCAGCAGCGCGGCGAGCCGATGGGCCAGCCCGATGGGGAACAACTTGTCCTCCGGGCCCCACGGGAGCAGCACCGGCCGGTCGAAGGTCCGCAGCGCCTCGGCGGCGGCCAGCGTGTGCCGCGGGTGCACTTCGCGCAGCAGCTTGCGCAGGTCGCGGCGCACCCCGGCGGACTTGCGCAGCGGCGAGAGGTAGGCCTGCGCCACCTCGTCCGGCAGCGGCCGCTTGGTCACCCAGCCGAAGAGCAGGGGCAACGGGTACAGCGCGCGGATCCGCAGCAGCTGGCCGAGCACCGCCATCGAACCGGGGATCCGGGCGATCGGCGGAAGCGCCTTGAAGATGGGCGGGAAGAAGTACTCGAAGCAGTCGGACGGCGTCAGCACGACCCGCCCGACCCGCTCCGGCCGGCGGCTGAGCAGGATCTGCGTCAGTGCGCCGCCGGTGTCGTTCGCGACGAGCGTGACGTCCCGCAGGTCCAGCGCGTCGAGGAAGTCCGCGATCAGGTCGGCGTTGCCGGCCGGGGAGAGATCGGCGTCCGCGCGCATCGGGATGTCGTGCGAGCCCAGCGGCAGATCCGGGGCCAGGCACCGGAATCCGGCGGCGGCGACGTCCGGCACCACCTTCCGCCACAGCTCGGCGTTCGTCAGCACCCCGTGGACGAACACCACCGGGGAGCCCTCGCCCCGCTCGAAGTACCGCACCTCGCCGGCCGGCAGCCGGACCCGGTGCTCCTGACCCAGGGATTCGCTTCGCTTCGTCATGAGGCGAGAATACATACGTGATGTATGTATGTAAATGAAGCCAGCCGGCTGGTCAGGAATTCACGACCGGAGCGCCGGACGCAGTGACCCTCCGTGCGGCCCGGGGCCGGGATTGGCGGATGTTTGGCCGGCCGGGGTCTGCTGCGGCGCCCTTGTCGCCAACCCCTTCGGAGGTCTCGATGAGCCCGTCCCGCTTCGACCGCCGCACCCTGATCAAGTCGGGGCTCGCCCTGGCCGGTGGCGTCGCCGCGATGACGGCCTTTCCCGCGGTCGCGGAAGCCTATGCGTGGCCGGCGTCGCTGAAGTCCGGCTCGACCGGGGCCGCCGTCAAGGAACTCCAGATCCGCGTCGCCGGGTGGGCCGCCGACGGTCCGCAGCAGACGTACGTCGCCGTCGACGGGGAGTTCGGGCCCGGCACCACCGCCGCGCTGAAGCGGTTCCAGGCCGCGAACCACCTGACCGCGAACGGGGTCGCCGACGCCGACGACTTCGCCGCGCTCAACGCCCTGGAGGCTTCCGACGGCTCGACCGCGCACTTCGAGTGGAGTGAGTTCATGTCGAAGGACGGCACCGGGTTCGGGAGCGGGAAGGTCGCCGCGGCGACGGTCAAGGAGAACGTCCGGCGGCTGATGTACAAGCTGGAAGCGTTGCGGCTCAAGGCGGGCGGCCGGGCGATCACGATCTCCTCGGGCTTCCGCAGCATCGCGCACAACCAGTCCGTCGGCGGCGCGTCGAACAGCATGCACGTCTACGGCACCGCGGCCGACGCCTACGTCAGCGGCCTGAGCACCCGCCAGGTCTACGTGCTCGCCGAAGCCTGCGGGTTCTCCGGGCTGGAGCGGTACACGCTCTCGGACGCGCACCAGCACGTCGACAGCCGCGTCGAGTACGCCTACGGCTCGCAGAGCTGGTGGTGGGAGAGCGGCACCGTCAGCTGAATGCTGTGGCGCCCCGGACTTGGCTTCGGGGAAAGGTCGGATCCGGGGCACCACAGCCCGCCGGACAGCTGACACGGTGTCCTGCGGTGGATCCACCCTACGAACCGCGGGGGCACCTGACCAGGGCCTCGATCCGGTGTCGAAGGTTTGTCGCCCGGTCGGTTCTAGGCCTACCGAGAGTGGGTCTCGGTAGGCGTCCGGTGTTGTCGTTCGTGGTAACCTTCAGTTGAAACTTCAACCGATTGTGCCGCGCGCGGGGAGCCCCGATGTCGATCTTCCGCCTGAACCACGCCGTGCTCTACGTCCGGGATCTGGCCGAAAGCGTCGCGTTCTACCGGGACGTGCTCGGCTTCGGCTACACCGAAGACGGCGAGGCGTACCCCGGTGCGGCGTTCCTGCGGGCGCCCGGGTCGACCAACGACCACGACCTCGGCCTGTTCGAGCTCGGCTCGCAAGCCGCGGACTCGGGTGCGGGGAAGACGTCGGTGGGGCTGTACCACCTCGCGTGGGAAGTCGACACCCTCGGCGACCTCGAACGGCTCGCCGGCCGCCTCAAGGAGGCCGGCGCGCTGGTCGGTTCGTCCGACCACGGCACCACGAAGTCCTTGTACGCCAAGGATCCCAGCGGGCTCGAGTTCGAGGTCGTCTGGCTCATCCCGCGCGAGCTGCTGACCGACGCCGACCGGGGGAAGAGCGGGCGGCTCGATCTCGCGGCGGAGCTGGCCAAGTACGGCGCCGACGCACGCAGCGGCGTCGGGATCTCGCGCCCCTAGCCGGCACGCCTAGGCCGTGACGCGGGCCCGTGCCGGCTCGGAAGTCCTTTGCAGGGCGGGAAGGTTGCCGAGCGCGAAGCGGCCCGGGCCGACGAACGCGACGACGAGCAGGCTCCAGCAGAACAGGGTCGCGGCCTCGCCGCCGTTCTGGATCGGGAGCAGGCCGTCCGGCAGGTGCGCGGTGAAGTACGCGAAGGCCATCGAGCCGGAGCCGAGGATCGCGGCCGCCCGGGTGCCGAGGCCCAGGCAGACGAGCGCGCCGCAGACGAGCTGGATCACCGCGGCCCACCAGCCCGGCCACGCCCCGACGGCGGCGGGGGCCTTCGCGCCGAGCACGCCGAACAACGTTTTCAGGCCGTGGCAGGCGAACAGGAAGCCGATGACGATGCGGTAGAGCCCGATGACGTGGTCGCGGGCCGGGTCCAGGCGGTGCATGGTGCCTCCGGTGAGCGGGGTGCGGGCGGCATCGGACGGCCGGCGGTGTCGCCGGCCTCCGCGGATTCGGTGTATTCCAGATATACCGCCCGTGAGAAGGTGACACACCCCCCGAAAGTTGCTTAACCGGTTTTCCGAAAATTTCGGTGCAGTGGTCTGTACCTTTGGGTTTACCCTGCGGTGGAAGCGGAAACCGCCAGACGGGTGATCTTCGTTCAGTGGTCCAGACCAGTTAGGGAACTGGTCCGTGTTTCGCGATTGTTTCGAATGTTTTCCCTCTGGAAATATTCAGCGGGGCAGTGGTGTGCTCTGGGCCTGGCGGATCAGCGAGGGTCCACCGGCTGGTGCCGAAGGTGATCGTCCCGACGCCCCGGTTGTCCACCTTGACCCGTGCCGGCGGCAGCCGGTGGTGCCACCCGGCGGAACTCCGTGCCGGGCGGCACGTACATGTTCGTCCCGAACGTGCACGGAACGAACATGTTCGCTACAGTGGAAGCATGGCTCCGGAAAGCACCTACAACCGCCGGGAGCGTCCGGCGAAACCGGCGTTGACCCGCGAAGGGATCGTCGCGACGGCGGTCGCGGTCATGCGCGCCGAAGGCGTCGAGCGCGTCACCATGCGCCGGCTCGCCAAGGAGCTGGACACCGGTGCGGCTTCGCTCTACGTGTACGTCAAGGACACCGAAGAACTGCACGCCGCGGTGCTCGACGAGCTGCTCGCGGAGGTCGGCCTCGGCGGGGCCGGGGACTGGCGCGAGCGCCTCTGGGCGGTGCTGGACTCCTACCGGTCGGTGCTGTTCGCGCACCCGAGTCTTGCCCGCGTCGCGCTGGTGACCCGGCTGAGCGGGCCGCACTACCTGGCCGTCGTCGAGGCGGTGCTCGCGCTGCTCGACGAGGGAGGCATGGCGCCCGGGCAGGCCGCCTGGGCGGTCGACGTGCTGCTGCTGACTGCCACGGCGACCGCCGTCGAGCACGGCAGCCGCCGCGAGAAGCCGGGGGCCGCCCGCGAGCACGACGTCATGGTCGACTCCCTGGCCACGGCCTCCCCGCGGACCCACCCGCACATCGCCGCGCTGGCCGCCGACCTGGTGTCCGGCCCCGGCCCCGCCCGCGCGCGGTGGGCGTTCGACGCGCTGCTCAACGGCGCGCTCGCCACCCCGCGCCCCGAACCCGAGGAGACCTGATGACCGGAATCGCCATCGTCGGCGGCGGCCTGGGCGGCCTCACGCTGGCCCGCGTCCTGCACACCCGTGGCATCGCGTCGACCGTCTACGAGCTCGACGCCTCACCGATCGCCCGTGACCAGGGCGGCACGCTCGACCTCCACGAGGAGTCAGGTCAGCGCGCCCTCGCCGACGCGGGCTTGACCGGGCAGTTCCGCGCCATCGCCCGGGAAGAAGGCGAGGCCCTGCGGATCCTCGACCGCGACGGCGTCGTCCGCTTCGAGGAGACCGCCGAAGCGAGCGGCGGCACCCGGCCCGAGGTCGATCGCGGTGCGCTCAAACGGATCCTGGTCGAATCGCTGCCGGCCGGCGTCGTCCGCTGGGGCACCAAGGTGACCGCGGCGGCCGCCGGCCGGCTCACCCTGGGCACCGGCGAGGTCGTCGAAGCCGACCTGATCGTCGGCGCGGACGGCGCGTGGTCGAAGGTCCGGCCGCTGCTGTCGCCCGCCGTCCCGGTCTACTCCGGGCTGTCGTTCGTGGAGGCCCATCTGTCCGATGTGGACGAAAAGCACCCGGCCGCGGCCGCGCTCGTCGGCTCGGGCTCGATGTTCGCGCTGGCCGGCGGGAAGGGCCTGATCGCCCAGCGCACCAGCGGCGGCCGGATCCGCGTGTACGCCGCCGTCAAGAACGAAGATCCCGACGAGGTCACCGGCCTGGCCGACCGCGCGCGCCTGCTCGACGTCTTCGGTGACTTCGACGCCGGGCTGCGCGCCCTCGTCGAGGACAGCGACGAAGAGCTGATCCCGCGCCCGATCCACGCCCTGCCGGTCGGCCACCGGTGGGACCGCGTGCCGGGGGTGACCCTGCTCGGCGACGCCGCGCACGTGATGTCCCCGTTCGCGGGGGAGGGCGCGAACCTCGCCATGCTCGACGCCACCGAACTGGCTCTTGCGCTGGCCGCCCACGACGACGTCGAAAGCGCTCTCGCGGCGTACGAAGCCGCGCTGTTCCCCCGGGCGGAAGAAGCGGCCCGCGACTCGGCGTTCAACCTCGAAGCCTGCTTCCGGCCGGACGCGCCCGCCGCGATGGTCGACCAGATGCTGGCCCACACCGCCCACTCCTGACCGGAAGGAAACCACCATGACCCGAACACTGCGCCCCCACCCGGGGCTGGACATCCCGCTCGTCGACACCGGCAGCGGCGACCGCACCGTGCTGGTTCTGCACGGCGGCGCCGGCCCGCGGGGCGTCGAGCCGATCGTCGAGCACTTCGCACCGGACGCGCGCGTGCTCGCGCCGACGCACCCGGGCTGGGCCGGCACGCCCCGCCCGGACTGGTTCTCCGGCGTCGACGACCTCGCCGTGACCTACCTCGACCTCCTGGACGACGAAGACGTGAGTGACGTCCTCGTCGTCGCCAGCTCCTTCGGTGGCTGGGTCGCGTCCGAAATGGCCGTCCGCGACCGTGGCCGCCGGATCGGCAGGCTGGTCGTGCTCGACGGCATCGGTCCCGACGTCGAGGGCCACCCGATCAGCCTGCCGCAGCCGCCGCCCGGCGCGCCCGGGCCGGACCCCGCGGACATGGCCGCGCTGCGGGTCTACGGCGGCCCGCGGATCGCCGACCCGAAGCTGCTGCGCCGGCTCGCGCGCGTCCGGATCCCGGCGCTGCTGGTCTGGGGTGCCGACGACGTCGTCGTGCCGCCGGAGTTCGGCAAGGTCTACGCGGCCGCGTTCGCCGACGCGCGGTTCGAGGTCGTGGCGGGCGCCGGCCACGTGCCCCACGTTCAGGCTCCGGCCGAAACGTTCGGCTTGATCGACGAGTTCGCCGGACGAGCTTGATCGTTCACCCCGTAGGGTGGCTCCATGGTGGACGAACAAGTCGTCGCGGACCGCCTCCGGCAGATCGCCGGCACTCTCGCGGACCGGGCGGGCGAGCTGACCGGGGAGCTGGTCCAGCTGTACGCGGCCGACCTGCCGCAGCTGGTCAACGACGACGAGCGCATGGTGAGCCTGCTGTCGGCGAGCGTCTACCAGAACATCGAGACGGCCCTGCAGATCTTCCGGCACGGCATCGACCCGGCGACCGTCGACCCGCCGGCCGCGGCCATGGAGTACGCGCGCCGGCTGGCGCAACGCGGCACGCCGGTGTTCGACCTGATCCGCGCGTACGACCTCGGGCAGGCCGCGATGCTCGACTTCGGGTTCCAGGAGTGCATCCGGCTCGTCGACGACGCGGCCCTGCTCGGGGCCATGATGCGCCGGCTGCTCAAGGTCGCCTACGAGTTCATCACGCGGGTGGTGCGCCAGCTGGTGAGCGTCTACCAGGACGAACGCGACAAGTGGCTGCTCAACCGGAGTGCCGCGCGGGCGGCGAAGGTGCTGGACCTGCTGAGCGAGAACGCCGGCCCGGCCGACGTCGACGCCGCCGAGGCGGTCATCGGCTACCGCCTGCGCGGCTCGCACGTGGGGATGGTCGTCTGGCACGCGTCCGAGTCCCACGACGTGCTGTCGCTGCTGGAGTCGGTCGCGGGCGCCGTGCTCGAGCGCGCCGGCGGCCAGGGACGTCCGCTGTTCGTGCCCCGCGACGTGGCCGGCGCGTGGGCGTGGCTCCCGGTCGAGTCGGTCCGCCGTGAGCACCTCGACGCGGTGCTCGCGGAGGCCGACCCGGGCGTGCGCGTGACGGTCGGCGACCCCGGCACCGGCGTCGCGGGCTTCCGCGACACCCACCAGCAGGCCCGCCGGGTGCACGCGCTGGCGCTGGCCGCCGGCGAGCACTGCGACCGCGTGCTGACCTTCCGGGAGGTCGGCACGGTCGCGCTGATGACGACCGACCTCAACGCGGCCCGGCTGTGGGTCTCGAGCACGCTCGGGCCGCTGAGCGCCGACGACGAGAACTGCGCGCGGCTGCGCGACACCCTGCGCGTGTTCCTCGCGTCCGGCGGCAGCTACACGGCGGCCGCGGGCGAGCTGACGATGCACAAGAACTCGGTCCAGTACCGCGTCCGCAAGGCGCAGGAGCTGCTGCCGCGCGAGCTCGCCGAAAGCCGCCTGGACGTCGAGCTCGCGCTGAACCTGAGCCACCGCCTGGGCGCGGCCGTGCTGTCGCCGGTGTGACTTTGGTGTCCCGGACCACCACCGCCGAAGATCGTTGGGTCGCGGGCACGAAGCTGGAATGAGCCGTTCGGCCTACGTTCCGTGTATGGGTGAAAACGGTGGGATGCTCGCGCTGGTGCGGCTACGCCGAGGCGTCGTCGGCGAAAGCAGACGCGTCTGTCACCTGATCCCCGTCCCGCCCGCGGGCGCCGTGCCGGCGCAGCTGACCGCGCTGTGCGGCGAGGGGATCTTCCCCGGCGAGGCCGAAGTGCTCGACGGGCTGCGCGGGATGCCGTGCCACGCCTGCCTGATGGCGAACGCGCCGTCGGGGCCGGGCCTGCTGGCGAACGCGGGCTGACGCCGGCCGCCGTGGCAAGCTGACCCGGTGATCGACGAGACGTCCCGGCCGGTGGTCGTCCTGCTGGCCCACCCTCGGCCGGGAAGCTTCAACCACGCGCTCGCCACCAGGGTCCGCGAGACCCTGGCCCAGGCTGGGCGGCCGGTGCTCTTCCACGACCTGTACGCCGAACGCTTCGACCCGGTGCTCACCGCGGAAGAGGCCTACACAAGCGGGACGCGGGCGGAGGAGTTCCTCGCCGCCGAGCCGGATCCGCTGGTGCGGCAGCATCGGGACGAAGTGCGCGAAGCGGGCGGGCTCGTCGCGATCCACCCGAACTGGTGGGGCAAACCGCCCGCGATCCTCGCCGGCTGGCTCGACCGGATCCTCGTCCCCGGCGTCGCCTACCGCCTCGACGACGCGGGCGGCGCGCCGGAGTCGCTCCTCTCGCTGCGGCGGCTGCTGGTCGTGAACACGTCCGACACCACCGAGGAGCGCGAGCGGACGCTGTTCGGCGATCCGCTCGACGCGATCTGGAAGCGCTGTCTCGCGCCCTACCTCGGCGAGCCGGACGTGCGCCGGCTCGTGCTGCGGGTGGTCGCCGACGCGGACGAACGGCGCCGGACCGGGTGGCTCGACGACGTCGAAACCGAGGTCCGGCACCTGTTCGGTGGTCACTGACCGCTTCCGGCCACTTCCGGTGAAGACCTTGAGGGGCTTTCGCGCGGCGTGCGATTCTCGGCTCGACCGGCTACCGGACGCACCGAGGGGGAACCGTGAGCATGCTCGAGCGGATGGCCGAAGAACGCCGGCTGCGGCAGGAGAGCGCCCCGGAGGCGCCGGCCGGGAAGCAGTGGGGGACCTGCGTCGGCGTCCACGAAGTCGGTGACCGGCGCCGGAAGGTGGCTCGCGTGCTGCTGGCCAGCGGCATGGTGATCACCGCCTACCTGCCGCTGAACGCCATCGCTCCGGTGGTCGACGCGCCGGTGCTGGTGCAGACCCGGGCGATCGGCGACCCGGGGCCCGGCCGCGGCGAGTTCGTGACCGCGATCGGCGACCAGCCGGCCCACGGCGACGTCGTCGCGGACTGACGGCGTGCGCACCGTCTCCCTGGTGACCCTGGGCTGCGCGCGCAACGAGGTCGACTCCGACGAGCTGGCTGCCCGCCTCGGCGGTTCGGGCTGGCGCCTGGCCGAGGCCGGGGACGAGGCCGACGTCGTCGTGGTGAACACCTGTGGCTTCATCGAAGCGGCCAAGAAGGAGTCGATCGACACCGTGCTCGCCGCGTCCGGCAAGGGCGCGAAGGTCGTCGCGGTCGGCTGCATGGCCGAGCGCTACGGCCGTGAGCTCGCGGACGCGCTGCCGGAGGCCGACGCCGTCCTGTCGTTCGACGACTACCCGGAGATCGGCGACCGCATCGAAGACGTCCTCCAGGGCCGGACCCGGCCCGCGCACACCCCGCGCGACCGGCGGACGCTGCTGCCGATCACGCCGGTCCAGCGGCCCGCCTCCGTCGTCGCCCACGTGCCCGGGCACGCCGGCCCGGCGAGTGGCCCGCCGGTGCTGCGGCACCGGCTCGGCGGCGGCCCGATCGCGTCGCTGAAGCTGGCGTCGGGCTGCGACCGGCGGTGCACGTTCTGCGCGATCCCGAGCTTCCGCGGCGCGTTCGTCTCGCGGCCGCCCGCCGAGATCCTCGCCGAAGCCGAATGGCTCGCCGGCCACGGCGTGCGTGAGCTGGTGCTGGTCAGCGAGAACTCGACGTCGTACGGCAAGGACCTCGGCGACCTGCAGGCACTGGAGAAGCTGCTGCCGGAGCTCGCCGCCGTCACCGACCGCGTCCGCGTGAGCTACCTGCAGCCGGCCGAGCTGCGCCCCAGCCTCGTCGAGGTGATCGCCGGAACGCCGGGCGTCGCACCGTACTTCGACCTCTCGTTCCAGCACGCGAGCGGGCCGGTGCTGCGCCGGATGCGCCGGTTCGGCGACCGCGAGCGGTTCCTGCAACTGCTCGACGGGATCCGGGCCGTGGCGCCGGACGCCGGCGTGCGCTCGAACTTCATCGCGGGCTTCCCCGGCGAGACCGACGCCGACTTCGCCGAGCTGAAGCTCTTCCTGGAGCAGGCTCGGCTGGACGCCACCGGCGTGTTCGGGTACTCGGACGAGGACGGCACCGAGGCCGCCGGTCTGCCGGACAAGGTCCCCGCCGCGTTGCTCGCCGAGCGGGTCGAGGAGCTGTCGGTCCTCGCCGACACCCTGGTCTCCCAGCGCGCGGAGGACCGGCTCGGCACGAGAGTCGAGGTGGTCGTCGGGACCGGCGGCCGCGGCTGGGCGGCGCACCAGGGACCGGAGGTCGACGGGCAGGTGACGTTCGCCGGAGCGGCGCCGGAACCGGGTTCGCTCGTGCGGGCCGTGGTCGTCGGCACGCGCGGCGTCGACCTCGAGGTCCGCGTCCTCACTTGAGAGCGCTGAAGACGAGCTTCGCCGCCTGCGCGAGCAGCCGGTCGTCCGGTTCCGCGTCCTCCGTCTTCTTGTCGGACATGACCACCACGACGATCGGTGCGCGCCCGGGCGGCCAGACCACGGCGATGTCGTTGCGCGTCGCGTAGTCGCCGGTGCCGGTCTTGTCGGCGACGGCCCAGCCCGCGGGCGCACCCGCGCGGATCACGGTCGCGCCGGTGGTGTTGGCACGCATCAGGTCCGTGAGCACGGTGCGCTTCTCCGGCGGCAGCGCGGTGCCGAGGGTGAACGCGCGCAAGCTGGCGGCCATCGCGCGCGGGGTGCTCGTGTCCCGGATGTCGCCCGGCGCGAGATCGTTGAGGCCGGGTTCGGTCCGGTCGACGTGCGTGGTCGTGTCGCCGATCCCGCGCAGCGCGGCGGCGAGCCCCGGCGGCCCGCCGAGCTCCTTGAACAGGAGGTTCGCGGCGGTGTTGTCGCTGTAGCGCAACGCCGCGTCCATGGCGTCGCGCAGGGAAATGCCGGTGGTGACGTGCTTTTCGGTGACCGGGGAGTTCGACTGGAGGTCGGCGCGGGTGTACTTCAGCACCTTCGCGAGCCCGTCGAGGCTCGTGCGCTGGAGGACGGCCGCGGCCGAGAACGCCTTGTGCGTCGAGGCGTAGCCGAAGCGTTCGTCGCCGCGGTGGGCGAGTTCGCGGCCGGAGCCGGTGTCCACGGCGTACACGCCGAGGCGGGCGTCGAACTCACGCTCCAGCGGTGCGAAGTCCGCTTGCGGGGCGGCGGCGGTTTTCGACGACGACGACGCCGGCGGCGCGGGAGCCGGTGCGGGGGCTTCGGCGGCGCAGGCGGTGAGCGACACGAGGGCCAGCGCGGCGAGCGTGGCCCGCCGGACGTGGGGGAACGGCACGAGGCAACCTTTCCGATCTTGAGCGACCTCCGCAGTCTCACCGGCTTCGCTCATGCTGTCCAAGACGGAAACGAACGGTTCGATGCCGGAATCGCATAGAGTGGCGTCGTGGACCTGGTCGGCGGCTGCAGGGCGTTCGTGAGCGTGAGCGAGGCGGGGAGCTTCACCGCGGGCGCGGCGGTCGCGCGCATCCCGCAGCCGGTCGCGAGCCGGCGTATCGCCGCGCTGGAACGGCACTTCGGCGAGCGGCTCTTCGACCGCTCGACCCGCCGGGCGCGGCTCACGCCGTTCGGGCGGGACGTGCTGCCCTCGGCCCGGCGGCTCGTGCAGCTGGCCGACGCGCTGGACCACGACGCGCAGCGGGCGCGGCTGCGGCCGATGCGCGTGGCCGTCCCGGACACCTGCGGCGTGCGCGAGCTGGCGGAACTGGCCGCCGAGGCCCGCGCGCTGGAGGTCCACCTGGAGTTCCGCGTCGCGCCGCCGGGGGAGCGGGCCGAGCTCGTCCGCACCCAGGAGGTGCGGGCGGCGCTCGTCGCGGTCCCGGCCGACGAGGGCGTGTGGTCCGTGCCGCTGGGGCTGGCCGGGGTGGTCGCGGCGCCGGCGCGGGTCGTGCACCTGGAGACGTTGCGCGCCGGGCGGTCCGGCGGTGCCCGGCGCCACGTCCGGATCCAGCCGGAGGACGACGTCCCGCACGTCCGCGACCGGCTGTTGCGGGTGCGCGACGCCGTGGGCCTGCTGCCCGCCCAGGTCGCCGTGTCCGGCTCGCTGACCGCGGCCGCCGCGGCGGTGTTCGGCTCGGCGGACCTGCTGCTGTGCTCGGCGGCGCAGGCCGATCAGCTGGGGCTGCACTGGCGGCCGGTCGGGGAGGTCGCGCTGGCGCGCGGCTTCGGCGTCGCGGCCGCTCTGGGCGAAGACGCCGACCGGGTGCGTGGCCTGTCCTCCGCGGTCGCCCGGTGCTTGGGAGCCGAGGCGTGAGCGCGGAAGGGCTGGTCCGGCGGCTGCGGGCCGAGCTGGACGACGGCGGGCTGCGCGGGTCGTTCCTGGTCCGCGACCTGCGGTCCGGGCACGAGCTGGGGATCGACGCGGACCGGGTGTATCCGATCGCGTCGCTGGTCAAGGTCCCGCTGGCGGCGGCGACCCTGGAGCGCGTCCGCCGCGGCGAACTGGACGGTGCGACGCAGCTGGAGGTCGCGCCCGGCGGCGTCACCACGCCCGGCCCGATCGGGCTGACGCGGTTCCGCCACCCGGCCCGGATCGCCGTCGACGACCTGCTGTACCTGAGCACGGCGCTGAGCGACGGCGTGGCGGCCGACGTCCTGTTCGGCCTCACCCCGCCGGACTTGATCATGCGCACGCTGGACGGCTGGGGCTTGCGCGGAATCGCCGTGCGCCACCTGATGGCGGACCTCGTCGACACCCCGGCCGAGCGGTTCGACGCGGGCGAGGCCGATCTGGCGCATTCGCTGGCCATCGGCGCGGGCACGGCGGGGCAGGGGCACCGGCTGGCCCAGCTCGACGTCACGCGCGCCAACGCGGCATCGGCGCGGGCCGTGCTCGAGCTGCTGCAGGCGCTGTGGACGCCGTCCCGGATCGACGCTTCGGTGGCCGCGGGCGTGCGGGACCTGATGGCGCACAACGTGATCCGCCATCGCTTGACGCCGGACTTCGCCTCGGACGCGGCCCGCTGGTCGTCCAAGACGGGGACGCTGCTGAACCTGCGGCACGAGGCCGGGGTCGTCGAGCACGGGGACGGCCGGGTGTTCGGAGTGGTGGCGCTGACGGAGTCCCAGGTCCCGGCGGTGCTGCAGCCCGAGGCGGACGTGCTGATGGCCCGGGTGGCCCGGGCCCTGCGCGACCACCTGCGCGGAGCGTGAATATCGGGTTGGGCGCGCGGGGGCGCGGACCTAGGCTCCGGCTGTGCCCTTCACGAGACCTGAACCCCCGTATTACGCGGTGATCGTCAGCAGCGCGCTCGACGCCGACAACCTGGACGGCTACGAGTCGATGGACTCGCGGATGGCGGAATTGGGCCGCGCGCAGCCGGGTTATCTGGGGCGAGAGTCCCAGACGAGCGCCGACGGCCGCGAGCTGACCGTCCTGTACTACCGCGACGCCGAGTCGATCGCCGCGTGGAAGCAGCACCCGGAGCACCTGGAGGCCCAGCGCCTCGGGCGGAAGCAGTGGTACGCGGACTATCACATCGAGGTGGCCAAAGTGGAGCGCGCGTACGGCTTCAAGCGAGCGGAGTAGGAGAGCCGGTTCGGCCGGATGTCATGAACGACTCGTTCATGACATCCGGCGGCAGGAAAGAGTCGTTCATGACCTCGCGGTGGGCGGCGCCGCTCCCGCGGACCACCGGCCAGGTGGCTCAGGCCGGTACCGTCACCCCGAACTCCACCTCCGAAGTCAGCACCGTCCCCGCGGTCCGGCCCGGCGCCGCGTGGTGCCCCCAGTACAAGTTCGTGTGCGCGATGACCGCGCCCGGCTCCGGGGCCCCGTACGCCGACAGGTCCTCCGTCGTGTGCGCGTCGGCCACCAACGTCGCGTCGTAGCCGCGGGTGATCGCGCCGTGGAGGGTGGACCTGATGCACGCGTCCGTCTGGGCTCCCGCCACCAGCAGGCTGCCGATGCCGCGCGCGGACAGCACCGCCTCGAGGTCGGTGTCCTCGAACGAGTCGCCGTAAGCCTTGTGCACCAGCGGTTCCGGCTCGCGCCGCACCAGCTCCGGCACGTACTGCCACACCTCGCTCCCGCGGGGCAGGTCTTCGCTGGTGTGCTGCACCCACACCACCTCGACCCCGCTCGAGCGCGCCTTCTCGACCAGGGCGACGAGGTTCTCGAGGACGGCCGAACGGTCGTGAGCGCCCTCCATCACGCCGTTCTGCACGTCGACGATCAGCAAGGCGGTGTTCGGGCGGTCGGTCAATGTCGTCATGAGTGCCAGCCTAAACGCGGGCACCGACAGTTTTCGCGACGTAGCATGACCCGCCATGGACTACGGGATGCTGCTGCTCGGGGTCGTCCTGCTCGTCGTGGTCGTCGGCCTGGGCTCGTCGGCCACCGAACGCAGGCTCAGCCGCCGGCTCGAGCGGATGGAACGGAAGCTGGACGCGATCGCCGCCCAGCTCGGCGTGACCGTCGAGGAGCCGGGGCTCGCCGAGGTGACCGCCTTGCTGCGCGAAGGCAAGAAGATCCAGGCGATCAAGATCTACCGAGAGCGCACGGGCGCGGACCTCAAGGAAGCGCGCGACGCCGTGGAGCGGCTCGCCTAGGTCCAAACGACGAAAAGCCGCACCCCGGGAGCCCGGGGTGCGGCAGTCGCAGGACCGATCAGTGCTTGTCCTTGACGCCCTTCACGGCGTCCTTGATCTTCTCGCCGGCCTGCTTGAGCGAGCCCTTGGCCTGGTCGGCCTTGCCCTCGGCCTGCCACTGCTCGTTGCCGGTGGCGTCGCCGACGGCTTCCTTCGCGCGGCCCTTGAGCTCTTCGCCCTTGTTCTCGAACTTGTCGTTCATGGGATGCACCTTCCGTTGCGGCGACATTTCCGGATCGGCCAGTCGCCAAAAGGGCCTTGACGTTCGATTACCCAGTCACCGACCCCCTACACATCACGACCGGGCGAATGCCGTGAGGACCGTCACGCAGCACCGAGGCCGGGGTCACCGGGCCGGCAGGTGGCCGCCCATCCGTTCGATCCGCTGGATGGCCGGTTCCGCGAGGATGCCGTGGACCAGCACCGACACGGCCACGGCGAGCGCGCCGACCCGCCACAGCACGCCCTGCTGCGCCACCGGCAGCCGGTTGAGGGCGTAGGCGAGGTAGTAGAGGGTGCCGATGCCGCGGACGCCGAAGAACGCGATGGCCAGCGTCCCCGGCCGGCCGGCGGAGGACCCGAGCAGTGAGACCCAGCCGACCACGGGCCGCACCACCAGCACCGCGACCACGGCGATCACCACTTCCAGGGGGCGGAGGCCGATCAGCAGCCCGTCGCCGATGGCCAGGCCCAGCCCGAGCAGGGCGAGCGGCACGAAGAGCCGTTCGAGCTGGTGGCCGAAGGCGTGCAGGACGCCGTGGTAGTCGTGCTCGCGCTCCTGCTTACGGACCACGACCGCGGCGACGAACACCGCGACGAACCCGTTGCCGTGGGCCAGCTCCGCCAGCGCGTACGGCAGGAAGGCCAGGGCGAGCAGGACCAAGCCGTCGCCGTATTCGGCCAGGCGCAGCCGGTCCGACGACGTGTGGAAGATCGCCCAGCCGAGCCCGCGCCCGGCGACCAGGCCGAGCACCGCGCCGGTCACGACGGGCAGCAGCAGGTCCACCAGCACCCAGGAGACGTCCAGGCTCGGCCTGCTGCCCGCCATCGCCAGCCCGAGCAGGACGAACGGCATGGCCAGGCCGTCGTTGAGCCCCGCCTCGGTGGTCAACGTGAAGCGGATTTCGTTGTCCCGGGCCAGTTCCGGCTCGACGTCGGGGTGCGGCACGCCGACGTCGCCGGCCAGCACCGGGTCGGTCGGGGCCAGCGCCGCGGCCAGCAGCAGCGCCACGCCCGGCGCCAGCGCGAGCCACCAGTACCCGAGCGCGGCGATCGCCAGGATCGACAGCGGCATGGTCAGCGCGAGCAGCCGCCACGTCGAGCCCCAGCGTTTCAGGCCGAACGGGCGGTCGACCGACAAGCCGGCCCCGGCCAGCGCCACGAGGATGCCCACCTGGGTGAAGGACTCCACGCCGTGCAGGTGGGCGGCGGGGTCGCTCCACCCGTTGCCGTAGGGCGCGGGCAGCGGCAGCAGGCCCAGGACGATCCCGGCGATCAGCATCACCAGCGGTACCGAGAACGGCCGGTCGGCCACGAGCTTCGGCACGATCGCCGCGGCCAGGGCGAGCAGGCCGGCCACGCCGAACAGCACCGTCAACGACGACAAAGGTTCCTCCTGCCCGCTCGGTGCCGTGCCACCCGGGCGGGAGGTCCGTGCGCGCGGTCCCGGCCGAGCGTTCGCCGGTTCCGCCGATGCCCCTGCCCGGCCGGATGCGGGTAGCGTGACCGGGAGGTGGCGTCGCGCCCCGGGTTCCCGCTGTGCGCGCGGCGAAACCGGTGAGGAGGCGGCGTGACGGCGGCGAACGGGGCCGGGCGGCCCTGCCGGTTCTGCGGCACGGTGCACGGCCCGCGGGTCCCCGGCAAAGCCGGGCCGATCTGCGTGGACTGCGTGCGCGCCGGGCTGCGGGTGGTCCGGGACAGTGCCGACCGGGAGACCCCGGGCGGGGACGTGCTGGCCGCGGTGACGTCACCGCTGGCCGCGGTCTGCGAGTTCTGCGGCCGCCGCGAGCGCCGGACGTTCCTCGGCCTGCGGCGCCCGCTGCTGCGCGTCACGTGCGCCCAGCGCGACGCCGTGATCTGCGTCGACTGCCTGGACCGCGCGGGCGACGTGCTGAACCTCGCGCTGCGTCACTGAGCTCCGGGCCCGGCGGAGGCCCGGATCGGGCCGGCACCGCCGCGGGGAAGCGGCGGTACCGGCTCTCGATTCACGCGGTGGCGGTGAAGGTGTACGAACCCGCCGGCACGAAGTACGACCCGGTCGACGACGGCACCGCTTCCGGCGGCGCCACGACCGACCCCGGCTGCGACGTCGGTACCTGGACCGTCGCCGAGCTGCCGGCCGGGACCGTCACCCGCAGCGTCAGCTTCCCGGCCGAGACCGACCAGTCGCTGACCGCGCCGCCGTACGGCGTCTCGTACGCCGACTTCGCCGACGTCAAGCCGCCGCCCGGACGCGGCGCCACCAGCAGCGACGCGTAGCCCGGGGACGCCGGCGAGAGCCCGCCGACCGAGCGGTACAGGAAGTCGCCCACCGAGCCGAGGCCGTAGTGGTTGAACGAGTTCATCCCCGGGTCGTTGAACGACCCGTCCGGCTTGATCCCGTCCCAGCGCTCCCAGATCGTCGTCGCGCCGTGGCCGATCATGTAGCCCCAGCCGGGGAAGTCCGGCTGCAGCAGCACCTGGTACGCGACATCCGCGTGGCCGTGCGCGGCCAGCACCGGCAGCAGGTTCTCGACGCCGAGGAACCCGACGCTGAGGTGCCCGTTCGCCGCGGCGACCCGCGCGGCCAGCTTGTCCGCCGCCGGCTGGACGCGGTTGGCCGGCAGCAGCCCGAACGCCAGCGCCAGGACGTACCCGGTCTGCGTGTTCGCGCCCACCGTGCCGTCGGCCTGGACGAACCGGTTCGTGAACGCCGTCCCGATCTGGTCGGCCAGCGTCCCGTACTTCGTCGCCTCGGCGGTGTGTCCCGTGGCCGCGGCCATCCGGGACACCAGCCGGGACGACCACGCGAAGAACGCCGTCGAAATCAGGTCCTGCGCGGTGTTGTCGTTGACGTTGAGCCAGTCGCCGAACGTCTGGTGGTCGCGGATCAGGTCGGCGCCGGACGTCGAGCGCAGGTACTCGACCCACTTGACCATGGCGGCGAAGTGCTCGTTGATCACGCCGGTGTCGCCGTAGCGCTGCCACAGGGTGTAGGGCACGATGACGCCCGCGTCACCCCAGCCCGCCGTGCCCGAGCCGTCGAGCACGCCCGGCGCGACGTCGGTGAACGACCCGTCGGCGTGCTGCGCGTCGACCAGGTCGTCGCTGAACTTGCCGAGGAAGTTCGCGACGTCGAGGTTGAACGTCGAGGTGCCGGCGAAGATCCCGATGTCGCCGGTCCAGCCGAGCCGCTCGTCGCGCTGCGGGCAGTCGCTCGGCACGGACAGCATGTTCGAGCGCTCACCCCACAGGATGTTGTGCTGCAGCTGGTTCACCTGCGCGTTCGACGTCGTGAAGGTGCCGGGCTGCGCGCCGGCCGTCCACATCGCCCGCCCGGTCAGCGTCGCCGCCGTCGGAGCGGAAGGCAGGCCGGTCAGCTCGACGTAGCGGTAGCCGTGCACGGTGAAGCGCGGCTCGTACGTCTCGGTGCCGCCGGTGCCCGCCAGGGTGAACCGGTCGGTCGCCTGCGCCGCGCGCAGGTTCGTCGTGTAGATCGTGCCGTCGGGGTTGAGCACCTCGGCGTGCCGCATGGTGACCGTCGTGCCGGCCGGGCCGGTCACCGAAAGCCGGTTCCAGCCGCTGAAGTTCTGGCCCAGGTCGGCGACCCAGACCCCCGGCTTCGGCTGGGTCCACGCGACGGGCTTGAACTCCTGCTGCACCGTGACGCCGTTGTCCACCTGGGACACCAGGTTCGGCTTGGTGCCGGTCTTGACGCGGGGTGCCGCCCAGGCGCGGTCGTCGAAGCCGGGCCGGTCCCAGCCGGACGCGAGCCGGGCGTCGTAGGTTTCGCCCTGGTAGAGGTCGTCGGCGCGGATCGGGCCGTCGCCGGTCTTCCAGGTGCCGTCGGTCGCGACCGTGGCCGTCGTACCGTCGGTGAAGGTCAGCTTCAGCTGCGCCGAGTACCACGGCTCGGTGCCGTACTTCTGGCTGCCGGCGATGCCGACGCTCCCGGAGTACCAGCCGTTGCCGACCATCGCGCCGAGGACGTTCTCGCCCTGGCGGACCTGGCCGGTGACGTCGGAAACGCGGTACTGCAGGCGCTTCGCGTAGTCGGTCCAGCCGGGTGCCAGGACCTCCGCGCCGACCTTGGCGCCGTTGAGGTGGGTCTCCTGCAGGCCGAGGGCCGTGGTGAGCAGCCGCGCGCTCGCGATCGGCTTCGACACCGTGAAGCTCTTGCGCAGCAGGGGAGAGGGTGCGCTCACGGCGACGTTCGCGCCCCACGGTCCGGTGCCGTACGCGGCCACCGCCCGCGCGGCCGGCCAGGAGCTGTCGTCGAAGGTGCGTTGCTGCCAGCCGTCCGGGCCGGTCTGGCTCGCCTTCCAGGACGCGTCGGAGACCACTGACGGTCCACCTTGGACGGTCAGCTTCGCGATCGTCCCGGCCGGGCTCTGGGTGGTGTTCTCACTCCTGACGGCGATCGTGTTCGCGCCCGCGGTCAGCAGGTTCCCGACCTCGAGGACGGCGGCCGTCTTCCACGAGTCGGTGACCCGCGGCGAGTCGCTGACCTGCGTTCCGTTGACCCACACGGTCGCGCTGTCGTCACCGGTCACGACGAGCGTGGCCTTCGACGGCGCGGCGGTCAGAGTGAGCGACTTGCGGAAGAACCGGGTCGAGGGCGGGACCCCGCCGGCCGGATCGCCTTCGGGGTACCAGATCCAGCTCGCGCCGGCGAGGTCCGGGCCCGCCGCGGCGCGGCCGAGGAAGGCACCGGTCCATTCGGCCGCCGGGTCGCGCAACGCCGTTTCGAAGCGCTGCACCGGGCTCCAGTCGCTCATCCGGCCCTCGGCGTCCCAGACGCGGACGCGCCACGTGTACGCGGTCAGCGAGGTCAGCGCCGGGCCGCCGTAGGCGACGTCGGCCTGCTGCGCGGAGGCGACGCGGCCGCTGTCCCAGACGTCGGTGCCGCCGGCGGACACCACGAGCTGGTACGCCGACTGCCGTTGCTGCGCGGCCGAGGACGCCAGTTTCCAGGCGAACCGCGCTTGGGCCGGGTCGACGCCGAGGGGGTTGACGCGTTGCCCGACGGTGGCGCTCGCGACCGAAAGCGGCGTCTTCGCCGAGCCGTTCGGGGTGGTGACGCCGCTGCCCCAGGGCGCCGCGCCGTAGGTGCCGAGATCCGCGGCCGCGGGCCAGGTCCCGTCGGCGAAGCCGGGCTGCTCCCAACCGTCCGGCGCGGTGGTCGCGCTCTTCCAGCCGGCGCCGGTGGCCAGGTCGGTGGTGCCCGAAGCGGTCGTCACGCGCAGCCGCCCGAGCAGGCCGGCCGGGCCACCGGCGTTGCGGACGGCGACGGCGAGGGTGTTGACGCCGGGAGCCAGCGCGGGCCGCAGGTCCACGGGCAGCGACGTCCGCCACGAGTCGGTGGTGCGGGCCGAGGAGGCCAGGGGCTTGCCGTTGAGCCAGACGTCGGTGGTGTCGTCGCCGGTGACGACGAACTGGGCGTCGCTGACCGCGCCGGCGGGCGCGGTGAACGTCGTGCGGAAGTAGCGGGTCGCGGCCGGGGCGCTGACCCGGGCGTCGCCTTCCGGGTACCAGATCCAGTGCGCGCCGGCCAGGTCGACCGGTGGGGCCGCGCCGGCCGGGGGAACCGAGGCGGCGGTGAGAACCAGGATCGCGGCGAGCGTGGTGGTGGTCGCGCGCCAGAGCTTCGAGGGCAGCATGCGGGCTCCCTAACGGCGGGGACGGGGCGGCGAGATTTAAAACGTTTCAATAGAGCGTGATACGTGACTGTAATCACGAACTCATACGTTGGCAATACTCCACCGGGACGCACACTTGGTGAATCGCTTCGACAACGGGCGGATTCCTAAATCGTTTTAGGCATGCCGAACGCCCCGATTCGCGGGGGAATCGGGGCGTTCAGCGCTCAGCTCCGGCGCCGCTTCCGCAGGACCACGGTGACCACCGCCGCGCCCAGCAGGACCAGGGCGACCGGCAGCGCCGTGGGCAGCCACGGCCACGCCCGGCCTTCGAAGACGACCCCGTCGGTGGGCAGCTCCAAGGTCTTCGCGGTCCAGCGCGCGGTCGCGACGTCCGTGGTGCGCGAAAGCGCGCTCACCGCGGTGTCGTAGGCGAAGCCGGGCCGGTCGTGGATGTACTCCGGAGCCGGGCCGCCGGGCGGGGTCGTCACTCCGCGCGTCGCGCCGGGCACCACCAGCCGGTCGAGGTCCGCCGCGGCGAGCGTCGCGCGGGGCACGAAGGTCAGGCCGTGCCGGGAGCGGATCGGGGCGCCGTCGGTGCTCACGGCGAGGGTGCGCGAGGACAGCGACTGACCTTCGGTGTCGAACACCGACGCGAGCTCGATCTCGCCGACCCCGTCGGCGAGCAGGACGCCGATCTCGTCCGGGTTCCAGCGGAAGCCGGCGTTGACGATCGCGGCCGCGTCCGGCATCGACGCCGGCGGGTGCACCGGAACCCTGGTGCCGTAGCGCGTCCAGCCGATCGCCTTCGCGGCGTCGGCCGCCACCGCGGGGTCCGTCAGCCGCTCGACCCAGTGCAGCGTCCCGTCGATGCCGGAGAGGATCCCGGCGGTGGTGACGACGTCGCCGTCGTCGACGAACCGCTGGTCACGCACCCAGCGCACGGCGGGGTAGTCGGCTTCCCAGGTTTCGAGCTTCAGCCAGTGCGCGGTGGCCGGACGGCCGTCGAGCAGGCCGGCGGAAGCGAGCACGCCGCCGCCGTTGCAGACGCTCAGCAGCTTCGCGCCGTGGGCGGCCTGCGTACGCAGCCAGCTCTTGACCGGCTCGGTGCTGGGCTCGCCGACGTCCGGCAGCGCGGGCACGACGACGAGGTCGGGCGCCTTCGGGCCGAGCAGGGCGGCGAGGTCGTCGAAACTCAAGTCGGGCATCAGGTCGAGGCCCCCGGTCAGCGGCTTCGGCTCCCGCTTCGGTGCGACAGCGTAGACGTTGAACCGGCCGGTCGAGGCCAGGATCTCGTACGGCGCGAGGGTGTCGGAGACGACGGCCCCGCGGTCGCCGACCACGATCACCGCGGTCGGCTTGGCCGGGTCGTGGGCCGGCGGCGCCGCGGCGGGCACCGGCCGGTCCGGACCGGGGGAGTAGAGCGCCCCGAACGCCGACAGCGCGGAGACGGTCGCGCCGATGGCGGGGACCGCGAGCACGGCGATGACCAGGGCGCACCACTTCAGGAATCCGCGCATGTCAGTGCCAGTACTCTGCGCGGCGCCACACCATGGCGGCCAGCATCAGCGGGAACATGATCACGTGCCCGGCGACCATCAGGGTGCCGCCACCGATCGCGCCGAGCCAGAACGGCACGAGCAGCGCGACGAACGGCAGGTACATCGCGGCGGCCATCTCGGCGATCCGCGGCCACGAGTGCCGGCGCAGCAGCATGGCCGCGGTCATGGCGACGGTCATGTTCGTGGCCATGACGAGCGCGTCGACGTCCGCGCGCTCCAGCCAGGCGGCCGGCCAGAGCGGGTGGAGCACCACCATCCCGACGAGCATGGCGGCGACCATCTCGACGTAGTGCCCGGTGAACCGGGCGAGCTTGCGGGCGGTGGTCCGGGGCGGTGCGGCGGTGGTCATTTCGGGTTCCCTCCAGTGCGGTTTCGCTCCTGGACGAGAATCCCGGGTGCCGGCCGGATCGGGACGTGCCGGAAGTCATGACCCGGGTCATGTGACTGCTCAGAGCAGGCCGAGATCCCGGGCCCGCAGCGCGGCCTGGGTGCGGTCCCGGGCGCCGAGCTTGCCCAGCAGGTTCGTCACGTGGTTCTTCACCGTGCCTTCGGCGAGGAACAGCTTCGCGGCGATCTCGCGGTTGCTGCGGCCGTCCGCGAGCAGGCGCAGCACCTCCCGCTCCCGCTCGGACAACGGCACCACCAGGGGCTGCGGAGCCGGTTCGGGCAGCTGCGCGAACCGCGCGACGACCTTCGCGGCGACCGACGGCTGCAGCACCGACTCGCCGCGCGCGGCGGCCAGCACCGCTTCGATCAGCCGGGCCGATGAGACGTCCTTGAGCAGGTATCCGACCGCACCCGCGCGGAGGGCGGCGAAGACGTCTTCGTCGTCGTCGAAGGTGGTCAGCGCGATGATCCGGACGGCCGGGTGCTCCAGCCGTAGTCGTCTGGTCGCGCCGATGCCGTCGAGGACCGGCATGCGCAGGTCCATCAGGACGACGTCCGGCGCCAGCTCCGCCGTCCGGCGCAGTGCTTCCTCGCCGTTGCCCGCCTCGCCCACGATGTCGATGCCGTCGTGCGTCGCCAGCAGGGTGGCGAGAGCTTCGCGGAACAGCGCCTGGTCGTCGACGAGCAGGACGCGGACCGGTGTCATCCCGGAACCTCCATGCTCAGCGCGCTGCCCTCGCCCGGCGCCGAGGTGAAGTCGAGCTTGCCACCCAGCTGTTCGGCGCGTTCCCGCAGCCCCAGCAGCCCGAAGCCGGGGGACGCGCCGCCGTCCGAGCCGGCGCCGTCGTCGCGGACCACGACGCGGACCGAAGCGTCGGCGTAGTTCAGGACCAGCTCGACGCGCTCCGCACCGGCGTGCTTGCGGACGTTCGTCAACCCTTCCTGCACCGTCCGGAAAAGGGCTTCGCGCTGCTCTTCCGGCAGCGGCCGCTCGGCACCGGAAACCGTGAGCCCGCCCGGGACACCCGCCTCGGAGACCAGCGCCCGCAACGCGTCCGGCAACGGCACCGACCGCGGCTCGCGCAACGCTTTCACCGAGCGGCGCACCTCGGCGAGCGCCTTCTCGGCCTGCTCCTGCGCCTTCGCGAGGACCTCGTCGGCCTTGCCCGGGTCCTTCGGCAGCACCGCCCGCGCGGCCTTGACCTGCATCTGGACGACGGTGAGCGAGTGCCCGAGCCCGTCGTGGATGTCGCGGGCGACGCGGTTGCGCTCCTGCGCCGTCGCCAGCCGTTCGGCCTGGGTGGCGTAGTCGCGCAGCTTCTCGTGCGCCTCGGCGAGTTCGCCGCGCGAGCGCTGTTCGCGCAGCAGCAGCTCGGTGATGACGGCCGCGAACAGCACCGAAACGAGCGTGCCGAGGCCTTCCCGCAGACCTTCGCCGAGCGACATCCCGAGGTGCACGAGCGGCACCACGGCGATCACGAGCGCGATCACCGGCAGCGGCAGGCGCAGCAGCACGGACTGGCTGACCAGCACGACGAGGAACAGCGTCGCGCCGACCCCGGCGCTGATCGTGAACGTCACGAACGCCAGCGGCAGCTGGACACCGACGTACACCGCGGGCCACGCCCACCCGTCGCGGGTGCGCACCCAGCCGAAGCCCGCCGTCGCGAGCACGGTGAAGACCGCGCCGAACACCAACGCGAGCGCGGGCTCCCCGGAGCCGAGGACCCCGAGCACGATCGAGAGGAAGGCGCCGCAGGTCAGCACCCCTAGGGCCCGGTTCATGGGGTCACTCTGGGGCGTCCGGCGCCCGCGGTCAACCACTTCGCTCACGCGGCCGTCCGGACTCCCGCCGCTTACGCTGGGGACGACGGCGAAGCCGAGACGGGAGTCCGACATCGATGTCAGTCCTCTGGGGCGTGTCCTTCGACGCCACCGCGCTGTCCGGAGTCGTGGTCGAGTTCCTCAAGACGGCGCGCCGGTTCGCCGGGCACCGGGTCCACCTCGACCTCGGCTATGACATCAAGGCCGACAAGGGCGCGTTCTTCCGGCCCTACCGCGACGAAGCCGGGCTGCTGCCCGGGTGGGTCACGCTCGACCGCGTCGAGGGCGTCGGCGGGATTCGCGGCTACGACGGCGAGTTCGTCGAGCGGGTCCTGCGCGAAGTCGTCCAGAACGGCGACGAGACGCTGCGCCCGGAGATCGACCGGATCGCCGATGAGCTGGCCGGGAAGATCGTGGCCGCCTGGGAACGCCTCGGCGTCACGATGGTGATGGTGGAGAACGGCACGCTGCCCGAGAACATCACCTACACCGAAGCGCTTTACCGTGCGATCGACCGCTACGGTGCCCGCCACCGCCTCGGCCGGTTCGTGTTCTGGCGTGACCACGACCTCATGTGGCAGAGCGAACCGGGCATCGCCAAGTACGGCCGATTCCCCTACCCCGGCGTCCCCGCACCGCGGAATTCGCCGCACATCCACTACTTCGCGCTCCACGAGCAAGCGAAGGCGAAGACGCTGGAGTGGGTGCCGGACCTGCGGGCCATCGACGTCCTGCCCAACGCGTTCGCCATCGCGCCCGCGCGGGTCGACGAGCGCAACGCGGGTTTCCGGCGTGACCACGGCATTCCCGACGGCGTCCCGTTGCTCGCCCGGATCACGCGGATCATCCCGCAGAAGCGCATCGACCGGGACCTGCACCTGCTGGCACTGCTGCCCGGCGTCTGGCTGTTCGTCGCCGGCGACGTCGACGAGACCCCGGCCGAGCACTCGCGCCTCACGGACCTCGCCACCCGGCTCGGCGTCCGCGACCGCGTCGTCTTCGGCGGCTGGCTGACGCCGTACGACACGGCCGTCCCCGGCCGGTACTCGGTCCGGGACCTCCTCTCCCACGCGACGGTCGTGTCCTTCCTGACCTCCTACGACTACGAGAGCTACGGCAACCCGGTCAGCGAGGCGATCGCCTCCGGGACGCCGTACATCACGAGCGGGTACGAGCTCTACGACGTCGTCTACGGCCGCAAGGGTTACCGGGCGCCCGTGCTGGACATCCGGGCCCGCGACCTGCCGGACGACGCGTTCGCCCGCGAGGTTGCCGAGCTGATCACCGACGAAGGGAAACGGGCGGACGTGGTGCGGGCGAACTCCGAACTCGGGCAGGCGCACTTCGGCACGCGGGTCGTCGACGACCTCGTCGACCGGCTTTACCCGCCGCCGATGGGAGCGGGCACGCGGCTTTCGGTCGTCCTGCCGGTCTACAACGAGGCCGCGAACCTGCCGGAGGTCTTGCGGACGCTGCACGACCAGCGCGACGGCAACGCGCCGCTCGACAAGGGCCGGTACGAGGTCGTGCTGGTCGACAACAACTCGACCGACGACACCGTGGCCGTCGCGCGCGCCTTCGCAGCTTCGCATCCGGACCTGGCGCTGCACGTGATCGCCGAGTCCGAGCAGGGCGTGTCGTGCGCGCGGCGGGCGGGCATGGACTTCGCCGCGGCGCGCAGCCGGAACCGCCCGGACACCGATCCGGGGGAGCGGTTCTACCTCGTGTCGGCCGACGCGGACTGCCGCGTCGACCCGCATTGGCTGAGCGAGCTGTTCGCCGCGATGGAGTCGAGCAAGGCCGCGATCGGCGTCTGCGACTACTACTACGACTTCGCGCACTTCACCGGGCGGCCACGGCTGTGGGACGCGATCCAGCGGACGCTGCGATGCCGCGCCGTCACGTTCTCGCTGTTCGGCGGCTTCCCGGATGGCAAGGGTTTCGCCGTCGAGCGCGACGCTTACGAGCGCGCGGGCGGCATCGAGATCTTCTACCAGCTGCAGGACGGGAAGTTCGTCAGCCACCTGTCCGACGACTGGGACTTCGGCATCAAGGTGGCCAGCGGCGGCGACGCGATCACGTACGCGCCGCGCTCCCGCGTCGAGATCAACCCGCGCCGCGTCGACCACGCCATCGACGAGGTCATCGCCGGCCGGGCGTACGGCTCCGACGGCATCATCGTCATGCGGGACATCCGGCCTTCGGTGCCTGCCGCCGCCGCGGATCTGACCGAGGCCGAGGCGCGGCAGGCGTGGGAGTTCTCGATCAAGGACTTCACGCCGAAGAACACGATCCTGCCGGTGTTGTTGACGCCGGCGCTCTTGGAGGACGACGCTGTCATCGCGTTCTTCGGCACGGACCTGGCGGCCCGGCTCGCCCGCCGGATCGCCGAGATCCGCGACGGGATGCGCGTCGTCGACTTCACGCCGATCCACGCGTACAAGACGCCGTCGTACCGGCTGTACTTCGAGTTCGCCGACGACCTGTTCGCCTGTCTGCGGCGGCACGTCGGTGAAGACATCGGTTTCCCGCCGCCGCTCCCGCCGTGCCTGGCGGAGATCCCGGCGGAGCGCTTCGCGGAGTTCGTCCACTACTACTGCGAGGACCGGGAATCCGGAGAGGCCCACAACTATTTCGGCAACGGAGGGGTGTTCTGATGACCCTCGCCTACGAAGAGGCGATCGGCTCGCTGCACACGCTCGACCCGGCGTGGCCGCGGCCCGCCGTGCTCGACGTCCTCGAGGCGCCGGAGAACCGGCACCTCCTGGACTTCGTGCAGGAGGACCCGTTCGGGGCGCACGTCTTCCCGGGCAACGTCCCCGGCTCGCCGTCGGACTTCCTGCGTGATCTGGACGCGCAGCTGGCTTCGTCGAGGCCGATCCACCTGTGGTCCTACATCCCGACGTGCGCGTACCGCTGCCGGTTCTGCCAGTACCCGGTGGTGCTGGTCAAGGGCAAACCCGAAGTGCAGTACGAAAAGGCGAAGCACTGGGTCGACCTCAACATCGCCGAAGCCCGGCTGTGGCTCGACGCCGTCCCGCACCTGGCCGGGGCCGAGGTGGGGGAGTTCAACGTCTTCGGCGGCACGCCGTCGCTGCTGCCGGAGCCGGAGATCCGCCGGCTGCTGGAGTTCTACCGTTCGGAGTTCGGGTTCACCGCCGACACGACGATCCGGTTCGAAGGCGACCCGAGCACGTTCACCCCGGCCAAGCTCGAGCTGCTGCGGGACCTGGGCTGCACCAAGCTGTCCAGCGGCGTCCAGTCGTTCGACGACCACGTCCTGGAGCTGTGCGGCCGCGAGCACAGCGCCGAGATGTGCGTCGACTTCGTCCGGAACGCCCGGTCGCTCGGCTTCGAGTGGGTCAGCATCGACCTGATGTACGGCCTGCTCGACCAGACCCTGGACAGCGTCCGCCGCGACCTCGACGTCGTGCTGGAGAACGAAGTCACGGCCGTCGTCTGCACGAAGCTGCACCTGGCCTCCTACAGCGACACCCGCACCGGCGTGACCGGCGAGAAGCCGGCGGCGTGGCAGCTGCCGGCGTACCGGGACAAGCTGGTGCGCGACGGCCACCGCTGGCCGACCCTCGGCGAGCAGTACCAGATGCGGGAGCTGCTCACCGACGGCCTGCGCGGGGCGGGCTACACCGAGCACCCGACGATGTACTTCGCGCGCGCCGGCCTCGGGCCCGAGAAGTGGAAGGCCATCATGGTCGACCAGGACAAGCAGGAGGCCGAGGTCGCGATCGGCCTGGGCGGCAGTTCCAGTTGCCGCGCTTCGGAGGCGATCACCGACGTCAACTCCAAGCGGTACATCGAAACCGTTTCGGGCGGCCGCATTCCGCTGGGCTCGGCGACGCGGTTCACGCCCGAGGCCCAGGAGGCGCGAGCGGTGAAGATGGCGCTGACGACGTTGCAGCCGTTGCGGGATTCCTTGCACGCGTCGGGGTTCCCCGGGCGTTCGCTGTTCGCGGAACCGTGGCTGGGGAAGTTCCGGTCGCTGGCCGCGCGGGGCCTCGTCGAGCTGCGCCCCGACGACGGCGTGATCCAGCTGACTCCACCGGGAGAAGTGCTGGTCGAGGCCATCATCACCACCGAGCTCTGAGAACCAAGATCACTACATCGGGTGACACAAGTCTCGCGGGGAGCGATCAGGGCAGGCAGCATGGGGTCCGGACGTGCCCGTACCGAGATCGGAGCCCTGATGAGCCGAACCGTTGCCGGACACGACGAACAGCGGTGGCGGCCTCGGCTCGCCGCAGCGAGCGCCTTGGCCGCGTTCGCTTCGGTGGTCGTCGCCGTACCCGCCGAAGCCGCACCTGACTACTCGCTCGCCGACACGAACTTCGCGGGCACGCAGATCGCTTTGCACGAAGGCGTCGTGCCGGGCTCGGCCCGCGCCGACACGACCGACCAGACACTCGGCCACGACGTCAGCGGGCACCAGGGCCCGGTCGACTGGGGCGCCGCGGCGGCCGGCGGCGCCAAGTTCACCTACGTCAAGGCGACCGAAGGCACCGGGTTCGTCAACCCGCAGTACAGCCAGCAGTACGACGGCGCGCACGCGGCGGGCCTGATCCGCGGCGCGTACCACTTCGGCCGGCCCGACATCTCGGGCGGCGCGGAGCAGGCGGAGTACTTCATCGCCCACGGCGGCGGCTGGCGGTCCGACGGCAAGACGCTCCCGGGCGCGCTGGACATCGAATACAACCCGTACGGCGACGTCTGCTACGGCAAGAACCAGGCCGACCTGACGGCGTGGATCACCGACTTCACCCGGACGTACCTGGCGAAGGTCAAGCGCAGCGCGCTGATCTACACCAGCACGGCGTGGTGGAAGCAGTGCACCGGCAACGCGGCGAAGTTCGGGAACACGAACCCGCTGTGGCTCGCGCGGTACGGACCGGAGGTCGGGGAGCTCCCGGCGGGCTGGGACAAGCAGAGCATCTGGCAGTTCGCGCGTGGCGGCGGCCTCCCGGGCGACCAGAACTACTACAACGGCCCGCTCGGCCGGGTCGTGGCGCTGGCCGGTGGCGCGGCTTAACGCTCCCAGTGGCCCGTCAGGTCCGGCCACGGCGGCCGGCGCAGCACGGCGAGCGTGCCGAGGGTGGCGGCGACCAGGCCGGTGCCGACGGCCAGCAGCGCGACTCGCGTCGCGTCGACCGCCGGCTCGAACTTGGCCTGGCCCTCCCGGATCGCGAAGACCCCGGGCGGGCTGGTCACCGTGATCACCGTCGTGCCGTCGGGTGTCTCGTACGGCTCTCCGAAGATCCGCGGGGTGCTCTCGCTGCGGTGGGGCAGGCCTCGTAGCGTCATGCCTGCTCATGCAACGCGAAAACCCGGCCGCTGACAAGATCGGACAAGCTGCTTGCCGCTTTCGTGACCGGCTCCCTACCATCGATCGGATGCGAGCAGCCCATCGGATCGCTGTACTGGCCACGATTTCCGCATTGGTCGTCGCCTCGGCGCCGGGCGCGGACGGTGCGGGACCCGCCTGGTTCACGTCGTGGGCGCAGTCCCAGGACGGCCGCACCGACGCGCCGGTGTCAGGCCAGTCCCTGCGCATGATCACCCACCTCAGCCAGGGCGGCGACGCGGTGCGCGTCCGGCTCCAGAACACCTTCGGCACCGGGCCGCTGACCATCGACCACGCCACCGCCGGGCTCAGCACGACCGGTGCCGGGGTATCGGGGACGCGCGACCTGACGTTCGCCGGCCGGTCCGCCGTCACGATCCCCGTCGGCGGCGACATCTGGAGCGACGAAACCCGGCTCGTGACGCGTCCCGACACGAACCTCGCGGTGAGCATGTTCGTGGCGGGCACGGCTACTCCCGGCCGCCACGGCGCGGCCCTGCGGGACAACTACCTGAGCGCGCCGGGGTCGGGGGACCACACGGCTGATGCTTCGGCTGCCGCTTTCACTTCCACCGTCGGCTCGACTTACGTGGTCAGCGCGGTCGACGTGCACAACTCGGCGTTGAAGGGCACGGTCGTCCCGTTCGGCAGCTCGGTCGTCGACGGCATCGGCAGCACCAACTGCGGCCCCGGCTGCACCCAGCTCGGCGCGGACCGGCGCTGGACCGACGACCTCGCGCGGCGGATCGTCGCGGAGTCGCCCGCTTCGGCCCAGCTGGCGGTGGCCAACGCCGGCGTCTCGGGCACGACGAGTGCGGCGTCGTGCCCCGGTTCCCCGCCGTCCATCACCGGGCTGGACGCACTGAGCCGGCTCGACCGCGACGTCCTGTCGCTGCACGGCGTGACGTCGGTGATCTACTACTACGGCACGAACGACCTCGCGTACGGCTGCGACGCGGCGACGATCCTCGACAGCTACCGGGCGGTGTTCCAGCGCCTGCGCGCGGCGGGCATCGCCGTGTACGTCACGCCGAGCACGCCCCGCCCGGGGTACGACGACGCGGCGAACCTGGCGAGGCACGAGATCGCGCTGTTCGTCTCCCGGTGGGCTTCGTGCGGCGGCCTGTGTTCGGGCGTGGTGGACTTCGACGTGGTGCTGAAGGACCCACTGAAGCCGAACATCATCCTCCCGGCCTACGACAACGGTGACGGCATCCACGCCAACGCGGCGGGTCAGCAGGCTTTGGCGGACTTCATCTCCCTGCCGATGCTGGCCGGCTCCGTGCGTCGATGACCCGATCCGGGCGGGTTGTTCACACGATGGCGTGACCCCGCGAGTCGGAGTGGCCGGTCTGTGCCCGCGGGTGCCCAAAGTACGTCCGGTGATGAACAACTCGATGGACGACGCCGGCTGCTGCCTGCTGTCGGTGGCCTGGAACGTCGCCCCGCTGACCGAAGGGCGGCCGGAGTCCCGGCGCGGTGACCTCCGGCGCACCGTCGTCGCCGTGTGCCGCACCGCCGGGCACGGCGCCCGCGACTGGGCCACGCGCAACGGAACCGGCACCGAGGCCGAGTACCGGCCGTTCCTGCAGCTCGCCGACGTCGCCTACGAGATCGCCACCTTGCTGCAGCTGGTCGAGGACTTCCTGGTGCCGGACCTCGAACGCGAGCACCGCCGCTGGGCCGAGATCGAAGAGCTGACTTCGCGGCTCACCGAGCTCGCCGAGTGGACGTCGGCGTTCTTGAGCTTGTCAGGCTGCGCCTTACGCGCGTAAGGTACACCCTGACAAGGGAGGTTTCATGACCGCGGTGATCGCACGTTGTTCGTTCTGTGCCAAGCCGAACACCGAAGTGGAAACACTCGTCGGCGGTCCGGGGGTGTTCATCTGCGACGGGTGCGTCCAGCTGTGCGTCTCGGTGATCGACGGCAAGCCGTCGGACGCGCCGCTCATCGCACCGTGGGAGCACGACCTGCCGCTGGCGCAGGTGCTCCAGAACCTCGGCCCGGTCGCGGCCGCGACCACGCAGGTGCAGCAGAACCTGGCCGCGTGGGTCGGCAAAGCGCGGACCCTGGGCGGCACGTGGGCGCAGATCGGCGTGGCGCTGGGGATGACCCGCCAGTCGGCGTGGGAGCGGTTCGGTTCGGCTACGGCTTGACGCCGGGTTTGACGCCTACGCCCGCGTAGAGGCCGTCTTCTTCGGGGTCGACGACGGCGGCGAGCCGGTCCGGCCGCCAGTTCGCGGAGGTGGTCAGCCCGGGTTCGACGAGCTCGAAGCCGTCGAAGAGGGCCAGCACCTCGTCACGCGAGCGCGGGTAGATGGAGTCCTGCGTCGACCGCATGGTCTCGGCGATCTTGGGGTCGCGCAGGACGGCGAAGTCGTTGGTCAGGTGGGTGAGCGCGAGGTGGCTGCCGGGCGCGAGGGCGTCCCGGTAGGAGGTGAAGATCCGGCTCACGTCCGGGAGGTAGTGCCCGAGCGTGATGGCCAGCAGCCCGACGGGTTTGCCGAGATCGAGCAGGTTCTGCACAGGCCCGGAACCGAGGACGGCTTCGGTGCTCGTGGCATCGGCCTCGAAGGCCTCGGCGTTCGGGTTGTCCTTGAGCAGCATGAGACTGTGCGCGACGGCGACGGGTTCGTAGTCGACGTAGACGACCTTGCAGTCGGGATCGACCGCCTGGGCGACTTCGTGCACGTTGCCGACGGTCGGGATCCCGGAGCCGAGGTCGAGGAACTGCCGGATGCCCTGCTCGAGCATGAACCGCACAACGCGCCGGAGGAAGGCCCGGTTCCGCCGGGCGATGGCGGCGACCTGAGGCTGGATGGCCTCGAGTTTCTGGGCGACGGCCCGATCGGCGGCGAGGTTGTGGGCCCCGCCGAGCAGGTAGTCGTAGATCCGGGCGGCGCTGGGCCGGGAAAGGTCGGCTCCGGGCGGAATCCAGTCCGCGCCTTCCTGATCGGTCATCGCATCCCCCTCGAATCGGCTCCGATCACCCTACCGGGTCCGGTCTGCCGTGCCCCCGGGTTCCTCCGCGATCGAGACGGCCCGCGGGCTCACCTGCAGGACGTGTCGCCCCGGGTGACCCAGCAGATGTCGACCGAGTAGCCCTCGGGGTCGAGCAGCGAGATCCCGATCTTCGAGGCTCCGCCGGGCACGTTCGCCGTCAGCGGGATGTGCTGCGGCGAAGACATGGTGCACCACAGTCTGGTGCCCTTGAGGTCCAGGACATTGGTGACGCTGTCGAACGCCGCCGCGTTCACGCGGCGGCAGCGGTTGCTCGACGGGTAGACGACGCCATCGACGCTGGCCGACCTGTTGGTGAAGTTGACGGTACCGCTGAAGTACGTCCCATCATTGCCGGACAGGTAAACGGTGGCCCCGTCCGCGGCCAGTGCGTCGGGTGCGCCTACCAGCGTCAGTCCGGTGGCTGCCATGAGCGTGGCCAGCACTGCGGTCGTTCTCTTCACAGTCATACCCTTTCCATCGAGGACAATGGGAAATGCCAGACGACCAACGCGGGCGTCCCGGCGGCTCGTTTCGCTTCGGGCACCATGTCGGCCAGGCACCACGGCCACAGTTCCCATGGCCCCAGCACTGTCCGGGGCCCCGACCGTTCGCCGGTCGGCACCGGAGGTTCCTCGCAGCGACGCACCTGCAGTCCCGCCGGCAGCGCGGCTCGCAGGTAGTCCCCGATCGAGTGCCGGTAGGAGCTCAGGCGCCCAGGTCGGCCCTCGGCATCGCGCACGGGCGGAACGGCGCCCTGCGCCACGCGCTCGGGGTGCATGTCGGCGATCACCAGGTGCCCGCCCGGCCGCAGAACCCTGGCGAACTCCGCCAGCACCGGCTCGAGCGTCGAGACGTGGGTCAGCGCCAAGCCGCACACGACCAGATCGACCTCGGCGTCGGCGACCGGGAGCCGGTGCAGATCCCCTCGCAGGAATTCGGCTTGGGGCACCCGGACATGCGCCCGGGTAAGCATGTCGGGTGAGCTGTCCACCCCGATGACCCGATGGCCACGCCCGGCCAGAAACTCGGCGTAGCGCCCAGTCCCGCACGCGGCATCCAGCGCAACCCCCACGGGCAGCGAGCTCACGATCTCCTTGACGACGGGCTCGTCGATGTCGAACGCCGAGTTGGGCCGGTCATAGGTAGCCGACCACAGCCGATAACCCGCAACGGAGTCGACCCGGTCGACTTCCACGGCCGCGTCCGCCAACGCCTCGTCGGCGAGGATCCCGCGGACCTCAGCGATCCGAGCCTCCACGAAGTCCCGATCGAACTCTCCGGTGAACGCGCGTAGCAAGGCAATGCCTTCAAGCCCGAGCAGGTACGCGCGAGGGTCTTCATGGATCACCCGCCGGAGGCTAACGACGCGCCTCCGTCCGAGCGACCGAGTTTCGCCGACCACGAGCCGCTCAGCTGACGGCAAGCGAAAGCGTGTTGTCGTTGAATAAGCGGCCGAAGCACCTGGTCAGGTTCTCGCAGTTCTGATTCGAGGTGACGCCGTTGCCGTTGAAGCCCGTGCCGGTCCAGAAGGTGACGGAACACCCGGAGCCGGCCTTGATGACGTACGAGCTGATGCGCCCGGCCACGTTCAAGCCGTTGGAGAAGTGCCGCAGGCCAAGGTTTCCTTCCGACGCCTCGTTCGGCACCTTGGGGGCGTCGCAGTAGGTACGGCCGTAGGCGCTGGCGAAGTTCAGGTATCCACTCCCGCCGTGCCAGTCGGTGCTGTCGAACACGGTGAGCAAGGGGCTCAGCGCGAGGTCCGCTTGGTGGGACTCAAGCGCTTGCTCGGTGGTGAAGCAGGCTTGCGGGCCACCGGCGAGGTCCTGAACGCAGTAGGGGCTCGCCTCGGCGGTAGTCGGCAGGACGACGACGGTGGCCGCTGCGACCGCCACGCTGACGATGGCTCTCCATGGTTTCATCGTGTGCGCCCTTTCAGCTTCCATCGGGTCTGCCCCTCCGGCCCGGCAACCTTCGACCCCAACACGCCTCACTCGGCGAGTGGTTTAGCCGGCAGACGCGAAGTAGCCCATTTGCCGGTCGAGGAGATCTCGTGGCCCCACGGGTACCGGCACCAGTCCGGCCGGTGAAGGTCGAGGCCGCGATGCCTCGCGCGGGTGATCGCGGACGAAGCAAGGCGGCGACACAAAGGGCCCGTGAGCTGTGGTTATGTTGCTCACGGGCCCTGCAAGTGCTTTCGTCGGGCTGACACGATTTGACCCTGCGACCCCTGCTCTAATCCGGTCAGGGTCCGACCTTGGTCTTGGGTAGTTACAGGCCGCTTTACCTCGGAAAACACGCGTGTTGCTGATCGTCGGCGGTGGGTGAACGTCGGTGCCATGTGGCATGCATGTGGCACCGATCAGGTGGCGTCGTCGCTTCCGAGTGCGGTGTCGGGACCGTAACGGCCAGATCGTGGTCGACGACTTCCGGGCAGCTGATCTTCTGAGGTGAGCCACAGGAAGAGGGAGTCAAATGGTGACAAATAGTAAGCCCAGGGGTCGCGCTTTCGAACTGGCGCATCCAATCTATTTGGATACGCCCATGCTGGTGAGCTTCTTGGCTGCGCTGGAAGATGGCGTTTCATTTACGAGTGAGATTGCGGAGAAACAGGCCGAGAGCAAGAAGTCTGGCGGCGAGGGTTCAGTTGGAGTGAAACTTCCAAGTCTTGCTACATTGCTAGGTTTGAGTCTGGCTGTAAATGGTAAATACTCGCGCGAATCGGGAGGCGACCAGAGTACCGAAAGTAAATTTGTGCGCGAGCACACTTCCGCTTCTCTCTTCAATCGTCTCCGGGCGCGACTTCATGCCGACGGCTTGGTGGTGAGGGTTGGGGAGGACGTCTCCGTGGAGGCAATCAAGTCGGGCGACATAGTTGAGTTGGCAGGTCAATTTGAAGTGTCTCCGATGCGGACCCTAGTGGAGTTCATGAATAGCCTATCTCCGTTTGTTGAGGAGGAGGCTGCGAAGGCTGGTGCAGGCGCCCCTTTGGTCAAGCGCAACGAGCGCAAAGGCATGAGTCCGGAGCAGTTGGCCGCCTTGGAACTTGAAGAAGCCGCTCGGGCGTCGGCTCGCGAGTTAGCCGAGTCGAACGCGGCAACCATGCGGATGGTCAAGATAATTGAATCTGACCTAGATTCTTCGCCGGTAATCGACCTAATATTCAGGCAATCAAAAGTTTCAGGTATCGTTACAGCGAGTCGCGAGTACTTTAATTCTGAAGTAGCTGCCGCACTGGTTGGTGGGCAATTTAGCTTCCTGGGAAAGGTGACGGCTGTTGATCTTCGAGAGGATGCGCAAAACTCGGTGGTTCGGAGGGGTGGCCTAGGGCCGTTTGCCAAGAGTTTGGTTGAACCGTTGATCGAGGAAATGCGCGAGAAATGGAGGGAGAGTGGCGCGGAAGTTGCACTCCCAGGGGTGCATTTGAATGGATACTACATTCAAGTTATACCGTTAGCTATCTTCGTCTAGTCTCGACGAGACTGCAATAATCGTATTGGACGGGCTTCGGTATCTCGTCGACCTGGTGCAGCCCGATCACGGTGTGTCAAGAAGGTGCTTTCCGCCTGTCTGCCACCTACATGCTCGGCTGCCCCTTGTTGTGGTGTGATAGCCCTCCGGGAGGTCGTCGAGATGCCGTTTGGCTAGATACGGACGCGGCTGCCGCGCTCGACTCGGCCATCTCGGAGGCCTGCCCGTCCGGAGAGGATTCTCTCCTTCTTGAGCTGCGGTCCCCGGTGCAGCCGCCGGCCGGTCGCGTGGGTGCCGGAGGCGGGTCCCGCGCGTGCCGGCCGATAGCGGCGCGGCCCCGGAGGGGCCGCCTTGAACAACAAAACAAACACGAAACCCAAACGTA
>NZ_JBEZHS010000045.1:0-73579 GCF_040650695.1 Amycolatopsis sp. NPDC048633 | reverse complement strand
GGCTGCACTTCTACAATCACCACCGACCCCACAGCTCAACCGGCGGCAAGCCGCCGGTCACCCGACTGACCAACCTCCCCGGACATCACACCTAGCCGCGCGGCTGGGAACGGCCTGCGCTACGGCGGCCGAGGGCCGCTGCCGCCCGGCCGGAACGCGCACCAGCATCGCCGTAGGGAGGCTGTCGCCGCTCGGCCGGCGGGGCCGCTCACCGGCACCGCCAACGTGAGGCCGCCCGCGTTCGTCGTGCACGGTCCAGGGGAGGCTGCCGCCGGTCGGCGGGGGCGCTCGCCCTCAGCGCACCAGCACCGCCAGTGTGAGGCCGCCCGCGTTCGTCGTGAAGTGGACGATCACCGAGGCCAGCACTCCGCGGCCCGCGTGGCGCCACCAGTGCAGGAAGATCCCCGCCACGCCCGCCGCCGCCATGGCCAGGACCTGCAGCACCACCGCCGGCGTCGAGCCGAACACCGCGTGGACCGCCGCGTTGCGGCCGATCGCCAACGCCGGCAGGAAATGCCACAGCCCGAACAGCGCCGCCGCGCCCAGGATCGGGAGCCAGCGCCAGCGGTCGTCCCGAGCGCCCAACAGGGCCGGGAGCACCCCGCGGAACGCCACCTCCTCGATCAGCACCGTGCCGAACAGGATTCGCCCGCACGTCAGCCACAGCAGCTGACCGAAGTCGGGCGTGCCGACCCGGCCGTCCTGGTACACCGTGCGCAGCGATGGCACCGCCAGCGCGATCCCGAACACCACCGCGACCAGCCCGGCCCCGGCGAGACCGGCCAAGGCGGGCCGCCGGAACGACCGCAGCCCCAGGTCGGACCACGACAGCCCGGCCGCGCGGGCCAGGGCCACGAGCACCGCCGCCGCCACCAGCCCGCACACCGGGTACGCCCAGCCCGGCAGCACGCGGTTGGCCAGCGTCGTCGACGCGGCCAGCGTCACGACCGCCGCGAGCAGGGCGAACACCCGGATCAAGGGATGATGTCCCGCGAGTTCAGGGCGTCGGCCAGCCGTTCGCGCAGCTCGGCCGCGGTGGCCGCCGGGTCGATCGCCGACGGCGGGGACAGCACCTTGGAGATCACCGTCGACAGGCTCTGGTACGCCGGGGTCAGCGGCCGGACGGCGGCGTCGGCCAGCGCGGCGAGGATGTCCGGCTTCATCGGGAACTTCGCCGCCATGGTCGAGCCGGGGTCGGCCGGGTCGAGCGGTGCCGGGTCGTCGTAGACCGAGCGCGTGGTCGGCGCCAGGCCGTCCTCGATCGCCTGGTACTTCTGGCTCGCCGAGCTGCGCAGGCACAACGCGGCTTCGAACGCCTCCGCCTGGTGCGGCGAATACGTGCTGACCGCCAGGTTGAAGCCGCCGATCGTGACCCGGCTCGGGCGCCCCGGCACCACCGACGGGTACCGCGCCCAGTGCACGTGCGCGAGGTCCTGCGGCTTCTCCTTCGCGTAGGACGCGTAGACGTACGGCCAGTTCAGCTCCAGTGCGCCCTGCCCGCGCTGGAACGCCTGCCGGACCTCGTCCTCCTTGGAGTTGCCCAGCGACGGGTCGGTGACGCCGGCCGTGGTCAGGGTCTTCAGCACCTCGAGCGCGCGCACGGCGCCGTCGTCCATCAGCACGGACTTGCCGTCGTCGGACAGGATGTGCCCGCCCGCCGACGCGACCAGCGTGTTGTAGAAGACCACCAGGCCCTCGTACTGGGCGCCGGTGAACAGGACGTTCGCCGGCTTGCCCGCGGCTTTGAGGGCCTGAGCCTGAGAGATCATCTCGTCGAACGTCTTCGGCGGGGACGGCGTGAGCCGGTCGTCGTACCAGAGCAGCTGGACGTTCGTGTGCTTCGTCGCCGCGTACAGCTTCCCGTTCCAGCGCGCGGTCGACAGCGGGCCGGGCAGGACGTCGCGCGTCGCCTCGGCTTCGGCGGCGCCGGTCCACGGCACCACCCAGCCGGCCTCGGCGAACTCCGGCACCCACGTGACGTCGAGGCCGAGGACGTCCAGCGACGGATCTTCCGCGGCCAGCCGCCGGACCATCTGCTCGCGCTGGCCGTCCGCGCTGCGCGGCAGCTTGTGGTACTCGATCCGGTAGCGGCCGCCTGCGGCCGCGGTGCAGGCGTCGACGACGTGCTGGAGGTTGTTCTCCGGCGAGACGTACAGGTTGATCGTGACGCCCGAGGCGTCCCCGCACGCGCTGAGGGCGCCCGCGGCCAGCGCCGCGACCAGCGCGATCTTCGTTCGCCTCACGGTCCGATCATGAGGGCTGCCCGGCCGGCGGGCAAGGGATCAGCCCACCGCGTCGGTGAGATCCGCCGGGGACCGCCGCTGGACGGGAACTCTCTTCGACATCGGAAGCGTGGCCTCGGGATCGAACGGCGCGGGCCGGTCGTCGAGGGCGACGGCGGCGTCGGCCAGGAGGGAACGGCAGCCGGTGAGGCTCGCGTGGAGCTTGTCGCGCACCTCGGTGAGGGCCGTGACCTCGCGCTGGGCGGCTTCGACCAGGGATTCCCCGGTCCGGGTCGCTTCGGCGACGAGGCGTCCGGACTCGGCTTCGGCGGTGGTGACGAGCCTTTTGGTCTTCGCCTCCGCGTTGCTGACGAGCTTCTTGGCCTTGGCGTCCGCGGCCGCGACCTGCCGCCCGGTCTTGGTCTCGGTGGTCGTGACGAGCTTTTTCGCCTTGGCTTCCGCGGTGCTGACCAGGTTTTTCGCCTGGGTGTCGGCGGCCGCGACCCGCCTTTCGGCTTCGGTCTCGGCGGTGGCAACCAGCTGATCCGACTTGGCCTCCGCCATCGTGACCAGCGTTTCGCTGCGCTTCGTGGCTTCGGCGGCCAGCTTCGCGGCTTCGGCCTCGGCGGCTGCCAGCTTGTGTTGCCCGCTCGTCACCAGGTCTTCGCTGCGCCGGGTCGCGCCGGTGACCAGCTGATCCACCTTCGCGCGGGCCGCCATTTCCTGCTCGGCCAGCTCGCGCATCGCGGTGGCGCGGCGGACCGTCATCGCGCGGCTGTGATCCTCTTCCTGCCGGGCCCGGCGGTGCGCGGCGGCCTCGTCGAGCTCGCGGCGCCGCTGCTCGGCCGCGCGCAGGAACTCCTCGTGCTCGGTGCGCCGCCGTTCGGCCTCGGCCTCGGCTTCGGCGACCAGCCGGCGCTCCTTCTCCGTGAGCCGGACCGCCTCCCGCTCGGCCTCGCGCCGGGTGCGTTCGGCCGTTTCCGTTGCCCTCGCGGTGATTTCGGTCGCTTCCTCGCGGGTGAGCTCGATCATCCGGCGCGAGCGCTCCTGCAGCGCGTCCGGCTCGATCGGGGTCCGGCTGATCCGGTCGATCTTCACCCGGAGCTCACGGTTGTCCTCGACGAGCGCGGTCACGCGCTGCCGCGCGGAGTCGCGTTCGGCGGCGATTCTGTGTATCTCGGCCTCGGCCCACGCGACGTACTCCGCGACCTGCGCGCGGTGAAAACCGCGCCACGCCAGGTCGAATCCGGGCTGCGCCCGCGCCACGTCCTCGCCACCGCCGGGGGCCATGCCTCACCTCCGAATTGGATGGTTTCTCCTCGGCCGCACGTTTTCCTTGCGGTGCCGGGGAATTCCGGATGCACCCCAGTGTGCCGCAAACCCGCCCCCGCGCGCTGCCCGGGCGGGCGATCATTCGTCGAGCGGTTCCCCGGGACCGGTGGACGTGCTCCGGACGCCGGGCAGTTCGGCGAGTTCGGCGGCGAGGTCGTAGAGATCACCGCGCCCGTCGAGGCGCAGCCGCACGACCGCGATCCGTTGTCCCTCCTCGGAAGTGGACTCGTGATCGACGTCGACGTGGTGCACCACCCACCCCCGCCCGGTGCAGACGGCGAGCGCCGCGCGCAGCACACCGTGGCCGTCGACGTAGCTCAGCTGCACGACCGGTGGTTCGCGGCGGTGCCGCGCGACGAACCGCTGCAGCGGCGGGAAGCCGCGGGTCACCACGAAGTGCGCGATCGTCGTGCCGGCGGCGAGCACCGGCAGCCCGGCGCCGCACGCCGTGCCGACCGCGGCGGTGAGCCAGATCGTCGCCGCCGTCGTCAGGCCGCGCACGGCGTCACGGCGGACGAAGATCAGGCCGGCGCCGAGGAAGCCGATGCCGGACACGATCTGCGCGGCGATCCGCGACGGGTCGAGCGCGACGTGGTCGATGCTCAGCAGGTCGGCGAAACCGTACTTCGACACCAGCATGAACACGGCCGAGCCGACGCCGACCAGGCTGTGCGTCCGCAGCCCGGCGGCCTTCATGCCGGCCTCGCGCTCGAGCCCGATCGCGACGCTGAGCACCAGCGCGAGCAGGACCGGCGGCAGCAGGTCCCACTGCGCCGAGGTGGACCACAGAGTGGGCAAGATCACTACCTCCCGGGGTCGTCGGTGTCGGCACGCGGGGAGAACCGCAGGGGCCGTCACCTGGGCATACTGGGCCGAAAGCCCCGATCGTGCCAGGTGAGGTGGGACGCGTGACAGCCAGTCGGCTCGCCCCGGACTTCGTGGGCTACCCCGAGGTGCGGCGCGGCGTCCGAGCCCTGCTGGGCTCCCGCGCCGGCGCGCACCGGCGCCCGGTGCCGGCGTGTCCGGAGTGGACCGTCACCGACCTGCTGGGTCACCTGATCGCGATCGCCGAGCGCGTGCTCGAGCGCCACGGCGGCACGCCGCCGGTTTCGCCGGCCTCGACGGTCCCGGAGCTGCTCGATCGCTGGGACGACGTCGGCGAAGATCTCGACCGGCGCCTCGCGCGGGCGGGCGGGCGCAGCGGCGAGATCATGGTGATGGACGCCTACACCCACGAGCTGGACCTGCGCGCGGCGCTCGGGATGCCGCCGCCGGCCGAGCACGCGGCCTGGGCGCCGAGCTTCGAGGTGCTGGTCCGCGGGTTCTCGGGCTCGGTCGCGGGCCGCGGGCTGCCGGCCCTGCGCCTGCGCACGACGGGCGGCTCGGAGTGGACCGTGGGCACGGGCCGGCCGGTGGCGACGCTGACGGCTCCCGCGCACGAGCTGTACCGGGCGCTGGCCGGACGGCGGTCGCCGGGGCAGCTGGCGGCGCTGGAGTGGAGCGCGGCGCCGGGACCGTGGCTGCCCGCGTTCAGCTGGGGGCCGTTCACGCCGCCGAGGTCGCCGGGGGTCTAGCCCGGCCGACCCGTTCGTGCCTCAGCCGCCCGGTGGGGTGACCGTCAGCATCGCCGCCAGCGCCAGCACCACGACGCTGAGCAGCACCTCCACCGCCACCGCCTGCCGCAGACGGCGCAGGTCCGCCGTCACCGTCTTCGTCGTGCCCTCCGCCGGGCCGGTCAGGCCCCGGCGCACCGCGCGGCGCGACCGGCTCGCCACCGCCAGCAGCAGCGCGAAGCCGGCGATCTTGAGCAGGACCAGCACCCCGAACCGGGTCGTCCAGAGCGTGGACAGCGACGGCATGATCCGCAAGGCCAGCACGGCGCCGCTGATCGCGATCGCGGTCACCGCGCCCGCCGCGAGGCCGGAGAAGCGCGCCGCGACCGGGGCCAGGTCCTCGTCGGGAGCCGGGCGGTACAGGCACAGGGCCAGCTGGACCAGCCCGCCCGCCCAGACGGCGATCGCCCCGAAGTGCACGAGGTCCGCCGAGACCGAGACGAACATGATCGGGTCGGTGACCGGGTGGCCGGTGGCCGAGAACGTCAGCAGCACCAGGAAGCCGGTCACCATGGCCAGGTTCTCGTAGCGGGACCGCAGCCGGTCCGGCAGCCCGGGCCGCAGCAACCGGGGCAGCAGCACCGCCAGCGCGACGACGGCGGCCAGCCGGAGCAGCAGCAGCTTCCCGTAGGCGACGCGCAGCGTGTCCGCCAGCAGGCCGGTGTCGAAGACCGCATCGAGGTTCCGGCCGGCCGCGTACGGGCCCTGCAGCACGAACGCCGCCGCGGTGGTCACGGCCACGAGGCCGATGCCCCAGCGCAGCAGCCGCCGGGCGCGGCGGTCGGTGCGGGCCGCCGGCCGGCACAGGACGGCGAACGCCAGCCCGCCGAGCAGGACGACGCCCAGGTAGGCCAGCCAGCGGACCACCGTCGACACGAAGTCGACGCCCGGGTCCGTGCCGGTCGCCGCGGACACCGCGCCCGCCGATGTCACAAGCGGTCCGGTGCCGACGACGAACGCGAACGTGCCGCGCACCGGGTGCGAGTCGGCCGAGACGAAGGCGTATTCGACGAGGTAGCTCGCGTCCGGCAGGTTCGGTTTCACCCGCACGGCGAGCTGTTCGGCGACGTCACCGGGCTGGAACACCGGCCCGGAGTCGACCTGCGTGCCCGCGAGGTCGACGACCTTGATCGACCCGGGCTGGATGCCGACGTTCTCCGACAGCGTGACCGACACCAGGGACGGCGCCGCGCTCAGGCGGGCGCCGTCCCCGGGGGTCGACGAGACGATCTCGACGTGGGCCGAAGCCGGCGTGGCGCCGAGCACCAGCCAGCCGGCCAGGAAGGCCAGCAGGGCCAGTGCCCGCCGCGCGGACCGGCCGCTCACGAAGCGGCGAGAGCCAGCGGCTTCTGCCCGCAGACGCAGCCGGTCAGCTCACGCTCGGCGGCCGAGGCGCGCCGGTGCAGGACGACCGCCACGATCATCGGGATGGTGACGATCGTGTTGTAGAACAGGTGCAGCTCCACCCGCGGCACGAGCAGCTGGATGATGCTGGTGGGCACCTTCTGCCCGGCCAGCCGCCAGCCGGACTGCGCCTGGATGAACAGCAGCAGGTGCTCGATGTGGTGCCAGAACTGGATGCCGAGCGCGAGGTTCCACCACTGCCGCGACCGGCCGGCGAAGCCGTACCGCAGGATCCACAGGAACACCAGCATCACGAGCGCGTAGCCGTAGTGCAGCCATTCCTGCGAAATGAGCCACGGGAACGGCATCCCGAGCACTCCCCGCGCCCGCGAGGTGGGCCACCCGAGCCCGTAGATCTGCACGGCTTGGACGATGTGCTCGGCCCAGTGGGCCAGCACGATCACCATGAACACGGCGAGGGCCCGGTTGTGGTACTTCCCGTTGAGCGTCCCCAGGAAGCCGGCCGGCCGAACGAACTCGGAGGTCGACATGCAAGTGCCCCTTCTCGAAGGACCGAATCTCGGCCTTCCGACGATAAAGCTCCCGGCGGCCGCTCCGTTACTCCGGATTGCCCAATTCGCCGGGTCGGCCGGCCGCACCCCGGGGCGGCTCAGTGCAGGGTGAGGCCGTCGGAGAGCTCCGGCTTCGGGGGGATCCGGAACAGCTTGGTGAACAGCTCCAGGTGCGCGAACGCGCCTTCGATCTTCACCCGGCCGGACGCCATCGCCTCGGCCGCGGTCAGGTTGCCGTTGACCAGGTTGATCAGCTCCGGCCCCTGCGGCGCGATGACGATGTCCGCCGAGGGGTGGTCGCCGCTGCTCACCTTCAGCCTTCCGTCGTCGATCATGGCGTGGATGATCAGCGAGTCGCTGTGGCGCAGCACGTACGTCACGTGCACGCCGCGCGCGGCTTCCTCCTGGAACGTCGTGTAGAGCGAGAGGATGGCGGCGTCGGTGGTGAAGACGTCGTCGCCCTTCGGGGAGCCGAGCGAGCGCGCGCCCCACAGCCCGAGGTCCAGCAGGATGTGGTCCAGTTCGCTGCCGTACTCGGTGAGCTCGTAGACCAGGCCGGCGTCGAGCTGCGGCAGGACGCGGCGGCGGACGACGCCGGCCTGCTCCAGCTCGTTGAGCCGGGACGACAGGATGCTCGCCGGGATGCGGGGCAGGCCTCGCTGCAGGTCCGTGAAGCGCTTCGGGCCGAGGATCAGGTCGCGGATGACGAGCATGGACCACCGCTCGCCGATGATTTCGAGAGCACGCGCCAGGCCGCAGAACTGTCCGTAGGTGCGTGTGGTCGTCATACTCGGTCCTCACTGTGGGTCGCATCGGACGCGCGCGCACGCCCGTCGGCTAGCGCGCTCGGGATCCAGCCAGGTTGACGACCCGCTCGGCCGCCGGGCCAGTGCTGTGCGCATGCCTTCGCTGTGGATTTCACGGGAAATGCCGTGTGTTTCGCATACCCGGGCAGGTGTGCCGCGCACTGGCCGCAGGTCCGGCCGCCGGAGGAGAATCCGGTTTCTCGGATTGTGCGCACCGGCGGCAGGGAGTTGAAATGAGCGGATCGGCCGTACAGCCCGCCTTCCACCCGTCGACGTCGCACGCGCGCGGCCGCGTGCTCGGCTTCAAACGGCACCTGCGCGCCGAGGTCAGCAACGGCAACGGCGCCTACCTGTTCTCCGAACGCGGGGTCATCGCGATGCGGGGCGCCCGCATCGAATCGCTCGCGCCGCTGCTGGACGGGACGTGGGAACTGGCCGACGTGCTCGGTGCGCGGCCGGACGGGATGGCGCCCGAGGAGGTCGCGGCGCTGGTGGCCCAGCTCGTCGAGGCGGGCCTGGTGGCCGTGCGCGAGGCGGCCGGGCCCGGGGCCGACGAACGGGAGCTCGCCTACTGGGACGCGTGCGGCATCGACGCCGGCGAGGTCGCGGCCGGCGACACCCGCGGCAGCGTCCGGCTGATCGCGGTCGGCGAGGACGTCGACACGCGGCCCGTCGAGCAGGCGCTGGCGGGCGCGGCCCTCGACGTCGTCGGCGGGACCGGCGAGCCCGACCTGAGCGTGGTGCTGTGCACCGACTACCTCGACCCGCGGCTGGGCGAGGTCGACGCCGAGCACCGCCGCACCGGACGGCCGTGGCTGCTGGCGCGCCCGTTCGGCGCCCAGGTCTGGATCGGGCCGGTGCTGCGGCCGCACGAGTCGGCGTGCTGGCTGTGCCTGACCAACCGGCTGTGGGCCCACCGGCACGCCGAAGCGTGCGCCCAGGAGGTCCTCGGTCACGTCGGCCCCGCGCGCCACCCCGCCGCCGCGCTGCCGCCGCTCACCGCGGCGGCGGCCCACCTGGTGGCGCTGGAGGCCAGCAAGTGGCTGGCCGGCTACCGCCACCGCGGCCAGGAGAGCGTCTGGGTGCTCGACACCCTCAGCCTGCAGGGCGAGCTGCACGAGCTGCGCCGCCGCCCGCAGTGCCCCGGCTGCGGGGACGCCACGCTCGTGACCCAGCGGTCCGCCCGGCCGATCGAGCTGCGGGAGGCCCGGAAGGCCACCTCGGCCGGCGGGGGGCACCGCACCGCGACGCCGGCCCAGATGCTCGAGCGGTACCGGCACCTCGTCAGCCCGGTCACCGGGATCGTGAAGGCGGTCCGGCCCGACCCGGCGGCGCCGCCGTTCGTCAACGCCTACCGGTCGGGGACGAACATCGCCCGCGCCCTCACCGGCGTCGTCGGGCTGCAGGCCGGGCTGCGCGGGGAGAACGGCGGCAAGGGCGTCAGTCCCCTCGACGCCGAGGTCGGCGCGCTCTGCGAAGCGGCGGAGCGCTTCTCCGGCAACTTCCAGGGTGACGAACTGCGGATCCGGGCCTCGTTCGACGACCTCGGCGCGGAGGCGGTCCACCCCAACGACTGCATGCTGTTCGCCGAGCGGCAGTACCGGGAGCGCGCGGCCTGGAACGCGGCGCACGGACTGTTCCAGCACGTCGGCGCGCCCTTCGACACCTCGGCCGTGATCGACTGGACCCCGGTGTGGACGCTGGCGGGCCGGCGCCGCCTCCTGCCGACCGGGTTCCTGTACTACGGCGCGCCCACCGGCTGCGGGATCCGCGGCCTGCGCCCGGACTCCAACGGCGCGGCGGCCGGCAGCAGCCTCGAGGACGCCATCCTGCAAGGCACCCTGGAGCTCGTCGAACGGGACGCCGTCGCGTTGTGGTGGTACAACCGGACGCCGGTGCCGGGGGTGGATCTCGCGTCCGCCGGCGATCCGTGGCTGGAGGAGATGATCGGCGGCTACGCGGGCATCGGCCGCGAGCTGTGGGCGCTCGACGTGACCTCGGACCTCGGCGTCCCGGTGGTCGTGGCGCTCTCGCGGCGCACCGACGGGCCGCACGAGCACGTCATCTTCGGCTTCGGGGCCCACCTCGACCCGCGGATCGCCCTCCGCCGCGCGGTCACCGAGCTGAACCAGATGATCCCCGACGTGCTCCACTTCGGACACGAGCTCGACGACCCGGACGCGGCCCGCTGGCTCCGGTACGCGACGGTCGCCAACCAGCCGTACCTCCGGCCCGCCGCGGGCGTGCGGATGCGCGTCCCGGCGGACTTCCGGTTCGTCCACCGCCCGGACGTGCGCGACGACGTGGTGGCGCTGGGCCGGACGCTGGCGGCGGCCGGCACGGAACTGCTCGTGCTCGACCAGACCCGGCCCGACGTGGGGATCCCGGTGGTCAAGGTGCTCGCGCCGGGGCTGCGGCCGTTCTGGGCCCGCTACGCGCCCGGACGACTGTTCGACGTTCCGGTGCGGCTGGGCAGGCTCGCCGAGCCGACGCCGTACGAGCGGCTCAATCCGTTCCCCATCTTCCTCTAGCACCCTGGAGTGCCCCGGAAGAGCACTTCACCCCTCGCGTAGGAGCACCCGTTGACCGCCGACAGCCCGGAGGGACGCGCCGAAACGATCCGGTTGCTGTCCCTGACCGAGGACACCCTGCTCGAAGCCGCGGACGACGGGACGCTCGTCGCCATCTCCTGGTGGGGGGAGTACGAGTTCCGCGGCACGCCCGAGGAAGTCCGCGCGTCGCTCGACCGTATGGCGCTCGGCCCGGTGACCATGGCCAACCTGGCCGTGGCCGGCCAGGACGAGTCGCGGGTGTCGCTGCGGAAGGTGCTCACCCGGCTCTCCGGTTCGGTGGTGCACTCCCTCGCGCTCAACGACGGCCAGGGGCCGTTGCTGTCGGCGATCCCGGTGACGCAGAACCCCGCGTTCCCGGTCGGCCCGCTGCCGGCGGCGCGGCGCGTCCGGCTCTCGCGGTTCACCTCGCTGCGCGCCGACGGTGGCACGCTGCTCGCCGAGTCGCCGGGAGCGCGGTACAAGGTCGCCTTGTCCAGCTCGCCCGCCGTGGTGATCGCGTCGTCGCTGGCCGCGCCGAGAACGGTCGACGAGCTGGCCGGGACGGCCGGGGTGCCCTCGGCGGTCGTGGCCGACGTCCTGTCCTTCCTGGTCGCCGCCGGGGTGGTGCTGCTCGCCCGGCCCGACGGCGGGTTCGCCGAGTCCGGCGGGCCCGACCTCAGTGTCTGGTCGCCGGGCGACCTGCTGTTCCACACCCGCAGCCGGACCTGGCAGAAGGGGGCGGCGCCGGATCCGGACGCGGCTCGCGAGATGCGCGAGCCGCCCGTGGTCAAGCAGGTCATCGCGGGGCCGACGTTCCCGCTGTACCGGCCGGACCCGGCCGTGCTGGCGGCCAGGGACCCGACGCTGACCAGCCTGCTCGAGCGCGACCACACCTGCCCGGAGCTCAGCGAGCGCGCCCTGCCGGCGCGGCAGATCGGCGAGTTCCTGTTCCGGGCGGCCCGGGTCCGCTCGGTCGGCCCGGCGCACCTGCCCGGCGGCCCGGCACACGAGGCGTCGCAACGGCCGTACTTCAGCGTCGGCTGCCTGTACGAGCTCGAGATCTACGTCGGCATCAACCGCTGCGACGACCTGGCCCGCGGGATCTACCACTACGACCCGCTGTGGCACACGCTCACCCTGATCAACGACGACCCCCCGGTCCTGGACGGCCTGCTGGACATGGCGATGGTCGCCGCGGGCGGCCACGCCCGGCCGTCGGCGCTGCTGACGATGACGGCCCGCATGTCGCGGATCGCCTGGGCCCTCGGCGGGGCGGCGTACGCCACGACCCTGCTCCACGTCGGGGCGCTGCAGCAGGTGTTCTCCCTCGCCGCGAAGGCCATGGGGCTGACCGCGCACGCCGTGCCCGTGGACGCCGGCGACCGCGTCGACCGGGCGCTGAAGCTGGAGTGGCCCGCCGAGGTCAGCGTCGGCGAATGTGTCCTGAACTTGCCCGGGTGAGCCTGCGGCGGGAACGCCCGGATCGCGGTTCCGGCTGTTAGATTTGCCGGGCGGACATTTGGGGAGATTCCGCGAGGGGGCAACTGGGGGTACTGGGGAGGCGCAGCGGTGGTTTCTCTAGCGAAACCGGCCGGTCCGGCCGTGCCCGGAAAGCGCCGGGTCCGTCGTGGCTTCGTCCCGCGGGCGGGACCCGCGCGGCCCGGGGCCGTGGACGGTCCGGCGGGCCGCCCGTTCCCGCTGCGGCCGGGCCGGTTCGCGCACGCCGGCGGCTGCGTCGCCATCGGGCTGCTCTGTCTCCTCACCCCGCTGCAGGAGGCGGCGGACCGGGCGGTGGTCCTGGCCGCCTGCGGGTGCGGCGGGGCGCTGGTCCTGGTCCACCTGGCCGCGTTCGGGCGCGGGCGGACCCGGTTCCGTGGCCCCGCGCTGGCGCTGCAGGCCGTGCTGGGCCTGGCCCCGGAGCTGGAGTTCGGCGCGGCATGGGCCGTGTTCAGCTGTTTCTTCCTGGGCAGCCTGCCGCTGGTGGCCCGGCCGCGCGTCGCCGTCCCGGTGCTGGTGCTCGTGACGGCCGGGGCCGGGGCACTGGCCGTGCGGGCCGCCGGACCGGCGGCCGTCGCGGACGGCCTGCGAGCCGCGTTGCTCACCGCGGTGACGGCCTTCGCGGTGTTCGGGCTGGCGTGGCTCGCCGGGGCGGCCGCCCCGGACGAGGACGGCAGGCGGGAGCTCGCCGCCCAGGTGGTCGCCGAGGAACGCCGCCGGTTCTCCCGGGACACCCACGACCTGCTCGGCCTGAGCCTCTCGGCGATCACGCTCAGGGTGGAGCTGATCCGGCGCCTGGTCGACGACTGCCCGCAGGCCGCGCAGGCCGAGCTGGCCGAACTGCTCACGATCTCCCGCAAGGGGCTGGCGGACGTCCGGGCGATCGCGGCGGGGTCCCGGGAGATGTCGCTGGCGGAGGAGTGCCGGTCCGCCGCCTCGGTGCTGCGGGCGGCGGGCATCACGGTCGGCTTCGACGGGCAGCTGCCCGCCGACCTGCCGTCGCCGGTGGCGACGACCTTGGCGGCGGTCCTGCGCGAGAGCGTCACGAACGTCATCCGGCACAGCAAGGCCGCCTGGTGCGACTTCTCGGTCGTGGCGGTGGCGGGCGCGGTGCGGCTGCAGGTGGCCAACGACGGGGTCCCGCCCGCCGGCGAAGACCCGCCCGCGGGCGAGAACTGCGGCTCCGGGCTGCGGAACCTCACCTACCGCGTGGAAGCCCTCAGCGGCGAGCTGTCGGTGGGGGTGCGGCCGGACGGGACGCACCGGCTGTGCGCGGTCGTCCCGCTGCGGGCACCGGCCTGGTGAACGGCGTCCGGAGCCGTTACAGCCATTCGGCTTCGGTGGCGATCCGGATCGCGTGGACCCGGTTGCGCGCGTTCAGCTTCGTCACGGACGCGGCCAGGTAGTTGCGGACCGTTCCGGGCGACAGGAACAGGTCCGCGGCGATGTCGGCCACGTTGCGGCCGCGGGCGGCCAGCGAAAGGATCTCCAGCTCACGGGGGGTGAGCGGGCAGTCGTCGGCTTCCCAGGCGGACAGGGCGAGCTCGCTGTCGATGACGCGGCGGCCGAGGGCCACCGAGCGGACCGCGTTCGCCAGCTTGTCCGAAGGCGCGTCCTTCAGCAGGAAGCCGTTCACCTTGGCGTCCAGGGCGCGGCGGACGGTGCCCGGCCGGCCGAGGCTGGTGAGGATCAGGGTGTGGCATTCCGGCAGGCTTTCGTGGATCTCGGTGGCCGCCGTCAGACCGTCCTTCCCGGGCAGATCGATGTCGATGACGGCGACGTCCGGATGGGCCGCCTTCGCCGCGGGGAGGATCTCGTCGCCGGAATCGACTTCCGCGACCACTTCGATGTCGGATTCGAGGTTGAGCAAGGCGACAAGCGCGCCGCGGACCATATCCATATCCTCGGCCAGCAAAACTCTGATCACGGTGTGACCTCACTTCCCCCAGTGGGACGTCTCCCCGTGAGAATGGTACGCCACCGGATCCCGCCGGAAAGCAATTTCCGCCGCCCGGAATGCCGGCGATCGGCGCCGTCCCCACGACGCGCGATCGCCGGCCGGAAGCCCGGCGTGACCGCCTTCCCCGGTTCGGTGGACGCGTTCAGACCGCCACGGGCCGCCGGACGGCCGACGGCCGCAGGTCCGGCAGCGCCAGCAGCACCGGCGGGTCGAAGCTGTGGCGCGGCCGCAGCCGTACGTCGGCCAGCACGGCGGTGACCCCGCGGTGCACCGACACCGGGCCGGCGAGCCCGGTGTAGGGCCGTGGCCCGCGGTCGTCGTCGTAGCCGGCGGCGAAGGTGTGGGCGATGACGTACCAGGCGCCGGGCGGCACGTCGGCCAGCGCGTACGGTCCCGGCCCGGACAGGATCGCGTACCGCGCGGGACGGCCTTCGGTGATCTTCGCCGGGAACAAGCCGACGAATACGGTGCCGGCGGTCCCGTACGGGCAGTGGACGTTCCCGCGCAGCGTGCTGCCCGAGGGGGCCTGGTCAGCGCGTTCGGGGATCCGCGGCGGCAGGCCCCTGGCCTGCCGGTAGCCGCTCGGCGACAGCCCCACGCTGCCGCTGAAGCGGGCGCTGAAGGTGCCGACGCTGTTGTAGCCGACCTGGTGGCTGATGCCGGCCACGGAGATGCTCGTCGTCGCGAGCAGCCGTTTGGCCTCGGCCAGCCGCAGTGCCGACAGGAACCGGCCGGGGGAAAGCCCGGTCGCCCGCAGGAACACACGGGTGAAGTGGAACTTGCTGAACATGGCGGCCCGGGCGAGGTCGTCGACGGTCAGCCGGTCGCCCAGGTGGTCCCGCATGGTCGTGATGGCGCGCGCCATGGCCTGTCGTACGACCTCGTCCATGGTGGCCCTCCTCCCCTCGCCTGGCGTCGGTGGCCGCGTTCCCCTGTGAAACGCGTGGCCGCTGGCGGAATGCTTGTCGACAAGAACTCTAGGTCGGACGCTGTCTACTTCTTAAGTGCTCAGTGCACCGTTCCGGATGGGTTTCGCACGGGCCGGACATGCGTTTTGCATAGGGCCCGCCTACCGCGGTTCCGGCGGCCCGGCCGGGTATGTCCTCCGATGGATGGCCGTGCGTTCCCGTCGCGTATCGCGGCGGCGCGAACGCGAAAAGTGAGCGAAACGGCGTTATCCGGTCGTTTGGCTGCCCTCTGCTACTCCATTCGGGGCAGTCGCCGCGCTGCGCGGAGCAGACATAAAGCACATATGCCCGGTGATGTGAGCACTGGTTCCCGACGGTCCGCGAGCGGACTATTTATGGCACGTGAAGCTTTCTACTTCGCCACTGGGAGATCTCAATGTCCGCACGTATTTCCGCTGACGTCCGCGCGCTTTTCGTCGATCTGGGGGTCGAGGTCGAAAACGCCGATTCGATCGAGACCGGTCTCGTGATCGACTGTTTCGAACAGTGGGGGAGCCGCGTCGACTCGAGGGTGTGCTTCTCCGTTTGCGGGACGAACATCGAAGCGCTGCGCGACGTGGAACTCGCTGCGTGAGCCCGTTCCGGCTGCCGTCCGCGCTGGTCCGGGCCTGAGGGAGCCGGTCTCCCGGGTGCATTCGCCCCGGAGGCCGGCTCCCTCGGCGTGCGCCTGACATCCACTGGCGACAGTCGGTGGGAAATTTCCCACCATGCACCTATTGCTTTTCTACCTTCGGTAGTCGTCCGAGCGCGTTCTGCTGTGGTCGGATCGAATTGCTTCGAGGTCCACGTGCATTTTCCGAGGTGAACCCTCTTGGCCCAACCGGGAGTCCCGCGGAAATGTTTAACTGAGGCCCTGGGGAAGTTGTGAAGGCGGAGGCGCCTCGTGATCAAAGTGCTCGTGGCTGAAGACATGCACATAGTCCGGAGCGCGCTCGTGGCGCTGTTGGGGCTGGAGCCCGACATCGAGGTGGTGGCCGAAGTCGCTTCCGGGACCGAGATCCTTTCCGCGGCCCGGGCCAGCGAAGCGCACGTCGCCATCATCGACATCGACCTGCCGGGCAAGGACGGCCTCACCGCGGCCGGTGAGCTGCGCGAGCAGCTGCCGTGCTGCCGCACCCTGATCCTCACCGGCCTGGGCCGTCCGGGCACGCTCAGGCGCGCGCTGGACGCGCGGGTGAGCGGGTTCCTGCTGAAGGACGCGCCGCCGGGCGAGCTGGCCCACGCGGTCCGCGGCGTCGCGGCCGGACGGCGGATGGTGGACGGCGCCCTGGCCCTGGCGGCCTGGGACAGCGACGACTGCCCGCTGACCGGCCGCGAGCTCGACGTGCTGCGGCTCACCTCCCAGGGGTACGGGACGGTCGAGGTGGCGGCCCGGCTGTTCCTGTCGGCGGGCACGGTGCGGAACTACCTGACGACGGTGGTGTCGAAGCTGGGGGCCCGCAACCGGGTGGACGCGATCCGGCGGGCCCAGGAGTCCGGCTGGATCTGAAGCGCCGGTCGCCCGGGAAACCGGCTCTCAGACGGGTACCACGGCGCGCAACCGGAACCGGCCGTCGTCCACCACGCCGGCGGTGAGCTCGCCGCCGAGGTCGGTCACCCGGTGGGACAGGTTGCCGATGCCGCTGCCCGACGCGGTGCCGGGCCGCGCGGCTCCGTCGTCCGCCGGATCGGCCGGGGTGACCGGGCGCGGGCCGGACCGCTCGACGCCGTCGTTGACGATCTCGAGGCTGACTCCGCCGTCGACCCGGTGCAGGGCGATCTCGCAGGTCTCCACCCGGCTGTGCCGGAGCACGTTCGTGACGCCCTCCCGCAGCACCACCGCCAGTACCGTGCGGACCGGCGCGGGCAGCTCGTCCTGGAGCATCTCCATCCGGACCCGGACGTCGGCGGCGGCGAGCACGGAGCGGGCCGAGCGGGACTCGCTGTCCAGGGACAGCTCCCGGTAGCCGGTGGCCACCGAGCGCACGTCGGAGAGAGCCTGCCTGGTCAGGCCCAGGATCTCGACCAGCTCCTCGGCCGCCCGGTCGCGGTCCAGTGGCAGCACCCTGGCCGTCAGCTCGCTCTTGAGCGCGATCGCCGAGAGGCTCATGCCGAGCAGGTCGTGCAGGTCGCGGCCGAAGCGCAGGCGCTCCTCGGCGACCGCGGTCTCGGCCAGCCGCCGCCGGCTGTGGTTGAGCTCGGCGACCAGCCGGACCAGCCACAGCATGCCGAACACGATGAGCCCGACCATCACCGTGCCGGCGGAGAACGTCACCGCGTAGAGGGCGTCTTCGCGGGCCTGCCCTGCGACGTACTCGAGCCAGAGGTAGAAGCCGGCGTTCGCGGCGAAGACCAGCCAGCCGGCGACCGGGGGCAGGACCAGCAGCGCGCAGCCCATGAGCAGCGACGGCCAGCTCACCCAGTCCCGTTGCAGCGGCAGCATCGGGAGGTAGATCAGGCAGGCCTGGACGAACAGCATCGCGATGCTCTGGCCCGAGCGCAGCCGGGTGGAGGGGCGGTTGAAGTAGGCGAACTGCAGGGTCAGCAGCGCCGCCAGCGACCCGGCGACGAGCGCGATGTGCCAGCCGTTCGTGGTCAGCAGGAGCTCGTGCACGACGGCCATGAGGCAGAACAGGGTGAAGATGACCGGCAGGAGCACCCGGACCCGCCTCGACTCCGCGTCGGCCGGCTGGGTGCCGTCGTCGGTGGACGGCGGCTCGACCCGGTCCGGCAGCGGCAGCTCGACGAGCAGCCGGAACCGGCCGTCCTCGCCGATACCGCTGCGCGCGGTGCCGCCCAGCGCGGCCACCTCGTCCGGCAGCCGGGCGAGTAGCTCGGACTCCGCGGGCAGGTCGTCGGGGCCCACGCCGTCGTTGACGATCTCCAGCGACACCCGGCCGCGCCGCTGCTGGACCGCGATTTCGCAGTGTTCGACGTCGCTGTGGCGCAGGACGTCGGTGACGCCCTCCTGCAGCACCTTGGCGAGCAGGGTGCGCGCCTGGACCGGCAGGTCGCCCTGGTCCAGGTGGATCCGCACGGCGATGTCGGAGGCGGTCAGCAGCGACTGGGCGGTGCGGAACTCCTTCTCGAGCGACGCGCGGTAGCCGTGGGACACCGCGCGGACGTCGGAGAGCGTGCGCTGCGCGATGGCGGTGATCTCGGCCAGCTCGGCCTGCGCCTGCTCGCTCGACTTGCGCATCAGGCGGTGCACCAGCTCACCCCTGAGGGCGATGGCCGAGAGGCTCATGCCGAGCAGGTCGTGCAGGTCCCTGGCGAAGGCCAGGCGCTGCTCGGCGACCGCGCGGCGGGCGAGCTCGGTCCGGGCCAGGTGCAGCTCGCGGATCATCCGGGCGATCAAAGGAAGCTGGGCGAAGACCAGGCTGTAGACGGCGAGGCCGAGGACGGTGTAAACCGCCTCCAGCGGAGTGTCGTAGCGCAGCTCGATCCACAGCACCGCGGCGAGGTTGAGGCCGAAGAGGGGCCACGCGAACCGGGCGGGCAGCACCAGCAACACCGCGCCGCCGAAGAAGACCGGCATCGCCGACCACACGGCGTCGAAGGTGAAGACCGGCACGTAGCCCAGCAGGGCCAGCACGACCAGCAGGACCCGGCTGGTCCTCGTGTCGAGGCGGACCGACGGCCTGCTGAAGTGGAGCAACTGGATGGCGAGGAGCAGCGCGACCGCGAGGATGGCGTAACCGGCCGCGACCGGGCTCACCGACTGGGGGATGAGGCCGGCGAGCAGCACGGCCCCGAAGCCGGCGACGACCACGGTGATGATCGAGCCGGCGAGGTAGGTCGCCAGCTTGGGCCGCCGGTCGACCGCGCTCGTGCCCCAGGGCACGGAAAGGGCGCCCGAGCGGTTCGAGTCGACGACCGGAGACATGCGCAACGATCCTCCGGTGTCGTGGCGTCGCACGGAGTGGGTTCGGTGACCCGGGCTGAGCTCGGTCTGCATGCTTCCGGCCAATCCTATCTCATCCCGTCGGCTCGTATTACCAATTACCGATCCGGCCCGAAAGTAGGCGGCCCCCTGTACTGCACGTAACCGTTGTCACCAAGCCATTCGGCCGTGACTGTGGCCGGATCGGCGACGATCGGCACAGTCGGCGAAGGGTGGCCGTGCCGCCGTGCGTCCGGCTCCGGCCGAACGTCCGGTCCGCTTCGCCAGCCGCGGCCCCGGCCCCGCGCGACACCGGCCAGCGCGAGGAAATCCAGGTACGGCACCGCGATCGAGCCGGTGTGCAGCACGGATCGCCCGTCCTGGCGGAAGAAGCTCAGGCCGGGACCGTCGTCGTGCTCGCCGGGGCCGGCGCCCTCGAGGCGGCGCGTCGCCGGGAAGTCCGCGGCGAACCCGGTGTCCAGCGCCGAATACACCGGCAGGTCCCACCCGAAGTGCCTGCGGTACTGCTCGATCTTCGTGTAGGGGGCGTGGGAAACGATCACCAGGCGGGTGTCCCGGGTGTGCAGCGCGGCCGAAAGCGCTTCGGCGGAGGCGACGGCGGCGGGCCGGCTGCGATCGGGGACGGTGTGGTGCACCAAGAGCCGTCGATGCCCGTCGAACAACCCGGTCAGGGTGACCGTGCCCGCGGGCCCGGCGAACCGGTACGCCCCGGCCGGCACGGGGCGTGGCCCGGGGTGGGGCCTGCCGGGTCAGGCCGGGCAGCGCCAGTTCGGTCATGATCGCCTCCTGGGTACGGTGTGCCGGTGCCCACCGCGCATTGTGCGCCCGGACGCCGGGCCAGGTCACCGGTTCGTGAGCGGGCAGAGCAAGGTGGGAGACGCGGGCCGCCGGGCGCGGCCGCGGGCCGGGCCCTAGGCTCGCGGCCATGGCGAAGTACTTCGACGTGCACCCGGACAACCCCCAGCGGCGCGCCATCGGCCAGATCGCGGACCTGGTGCGGCGCGACGGGCTGATCGCCTACCCGACCGACTCGTGTTACGCGCTCGGGTGCCGGCTCGACAACCCCGAGGGCCTCGACCGCATCCGGGCGATCCGCAAGCTCGACCGGCGGCACCACTTCACGCTGGTCTGCCAGGACTTCGGGCAGCTGGGCCAGTTCGTGCACGTGGACAACGCGGTCTTCCGGGCGATCAAGGCGGCGACGCCGGGCAGCTACACGTTCATCCTGCCGGCCACCAAAGAAGTGCCGCGGCGGCTGATGCACGACAAGAAGAAGACCGTCGGCGTCCGCATCCCGGCACACGTGGTCACCCAGGCGCTGCTGGCCGAACTGGGCGAACCGCTGGTGTCCAGCACGCTGCTGCTGCCGGACGTGCCGGAACCGCTGACGCAGGGCTGGGAGATCAAGGACGAGCTCGACCACGTGCTCGACGCGGTCGTGGACTCCGGTGACTGCGGGGTCGAGCCGACCACGGTGGTCGACTTCTCCTCGGGGGAGGCGGAGATCGTCCGCCACGGCGCGGGCGACCCGGACCGCTTCGCCTGATCAGTCCGATTCGGACGTCCACAGTGGATTTCTGTGCTGCTGCACCAGTTCCAGCCATCGGCGGGCGCGCGGCCCGGTGGCTTCGACGGCCAGCCCGGCGGCCGGGCGACGGCCGGTGAACAGCAGGCAGAAGTCTTCGGCACGGCCGGAGATCCGGTCCGCCGCGTCGGCGGGGCCGAATTCCCAGAGCGTCCCCGACGGCGCGGTCAGCTCGAACCGGAGCAGCCCGGCGGGCGGCCCGCCGTGCCCGGCGTAGACGTCGCCGCTGGTGCGGGCGCCGTAGTAGGCGACGTGGCCGATGGCGTCGTCGCGCGGGAGCCGGGCGCCGGGCACATCGGCGATGTCCTGGCCGCGGGCGAACAGGACCGTCAGCAGCGCCGCCGCCAGCAGGGACGGCCGCAGCGGGCCACCGGGCCACGGGACGTCCCCGGCCGCGGTGGCCAGCAGCTCGACGGCCTTGCGGTGCTCCGAACGCCAGGCGAGCACGGCGTCGCCGAGCAGGCCGGCGTCGGTGATCCGGGGAGCGGTCCCGGTCCCGGTGCCCTCCACGGCCAGGACGACCCGCCGCGCGACGACCGTCAGTTCGGCGAGGTGGGCGGCGACCGCGCGGGCGGACGGCAGCGGCAAGGCTCCCGCGTGGGCGTGCACCAGGTCCGCGAGGGCGTCCGCCCCGGCCTCCAGATCGGCGTACACGTCGGACATGGTTGCGGCCTCCGTGGCTGATCGGCGCTGAGGTGTCGATGCTGCTCCCGGGCCGCCGCCGCGGGCGACTCGCGGGTTGCGGTCCCGGATCGGCTATGTTCGGGACCGGCAAGGCCGGATCCGGGGAGGACACGTGAAGTACCTGCTGGCGATGTACATGAACCCCGACGTCTGGGAGGCGCTGTCCGAGCAGGACAGGGACGAGGTGATGAGCGGCCACGGCGAGTTCATCCGCCGGATCCGGGAGTCAGGGGAGATGATCAGCACCCAGGCCCTCGACGCCCCGGCCCGCAGCGCCGTCGTCCGGGTGACCGACGGGGTCCCGGCGGTGACCGACGGGCCGTTCATCGAGTCGAAGGAGTTCCTGGCCGGGTTCTACCTGGTCGAGTGCGCCTCGCCCGAGCGCGCCCACGAGGTGGCCGCGATGATCCCGGACGCCGGGATCAAGGGGCTCGGCATCGAGGTCCGGCCGGTGGTGTTCTTCGCCGACGCCGAAACCGAATCCGGGTTCACCGGCGGGTGAGCGCGTCCGTCGGGGAGCGCCTGCGGCCGCTGGTGCCCCAGGTGCTCGGTGCGCTCGTGCGTCGGTACGGCCAGTTCGACGCGTGCGAAGACGCCGTCCAGGAGGCACTGCTCGCCGCGTCGCAGCAGTGGCCCGCCGACGGCGTGCCGGACAACCCGTATGGCTGGCTCGTCGCCGTCGCGACCCGGCGGCTCACCGACCACTGGCGCAGCGAAAGCGCGCGGCGGCGGCGGGAGGAGTCCGTCGCGGTCCGCGAGCCGGTGGTGGCGCCCGGGCCGGACGACGACCGGCCGTCCGACGAGGACGACTCGCTCACCCTGCTCTTCCTCTGCTGCCACCCGGCGGTCTCCCCGCCCTCGCAGGTCGCGCTGACGCTGCGCGCGGTCGGCGGGCTGACCACGGCGCAGATCGCCAAGGCCTTCCTCGTGCCCGAAGCCACCATGACCCGGCGCATCACGCGGGCGAAGGAGAGCATCGCGGCGGCAGGCTCGACGTTCGGCGAACCGGACCCGGCCGACCGCGCGGAGCGGCTCCGGGTCGTGCTGCAGGTGCTGTACCTGATCTTCAACGAGGGCTACGCGGCCACGTCCGGGACGGACCTCCAGGCACCCGAGCTGGCGCGCGAAGCGATCCGCCTGACCCGCGGGGTGCACGCGCTACTGCCGGACGACGGCGAGGTGGCGGGCCTGCTCGCACTGATGCTGCTGACGGACGCACGCCGGCCTGCGCGGGTCGGTCCCGAAGGCGAACTGGTCCCGCTCGCCGAGCAGGACCGCGGGCGGTGGGATCGGGCGATGATCGCCGAGGGCGCCGGCCTGGTCCGCCGTACGCTGGGCCGCCACCCGGTCGGCCCGTACCAGGTACAGGCGGCCATCGCCGCGCTGCACGACGAAGCGCCCAGCGCGGAGACCACGGACTGGCCGCAGATCGTCCAGCTCTACGCGGTGCTCCAGGAGCTCGCGCCGAGCCCGGTGGTCACGCTGAACCAGGCGATCGCGATCGCGATGGCGGAGGGGCCGGAACGGGGGCTGGAGCTGCTGGCCACCCTGGCGGACGACAGCCGGATGAAGCAGAGCCACCGCCTCGACGCGACCCGGGCCCACCTGCTGGAACTGGCCGGCGACCACGAAGCCGCCCGAACCCACTACCGCCGCGCGGCGGAGGCGACCGCGAGCCGGCCCGAGCAGCGTTATCTGCTGGGGCGGGCTGATCGGCTGGGGTGACTCGCGCGCGTGGCCGGGCCGAGCGGGTGCCGCGGCCCGGCACGGGCTCGTGGGTGGCCACCGCGGGGGTGGCCACCCACGGCACTGTCCTCAGTGGACAACGATGCCCTCCTGCGGCGAAGGTGCCGCGGTGATGCGGAAGAACAGGGCGAACAGCTCCAGGTCGGCCAGCCTGCCGTCGATCGCGATGCGGCCCGTGTGGACCGCCTCCGCGGCGCTCGTCCGGCCGCCGATCACGTCGAGGAGGACCCGGCCGCGGTCGGCGTGGATGACCAGGGCCGCGTCCGGGAGGCGGCCCTCCGTCACCTTCAGCGCGCCGTCGTCGACCATCGCGGGACGTGGTCCAGTCGCTGCCGTACTCGGTGAGCTCGTACACCACGCTCGCGTCCAGGTCGGGTCGCACACGCCGGCGGACGACCCCGGGACTTCTCCAGCTCGTCGAGCCGGGCCGAGAGGATGCTCGGCGGGATCTTCGGGAGCCCGGCCTGCAGCTCCGTGTACCGCTTCGAGCCGAGCACGAGGTCCCGCACGGTGAGCAGTGCCCACCGCTCACCGACGAGCTCCATCGCGCGGGCCACTCCGCAGAAACTGGCCATAGGTACGGGTTTGTGCGGTCATCGGTCTTCACTTCGTGCGGTGGGGTGGAACTGGTTGTGGTCGCCCTCGGAGATGAGCTCGCGGTGCAGCAGCTGCAGGTCGTCGCACGGCTCGACGCCCAGCTCCTCGGCGAGCCGGCGGCGCAGGTCGCGGAACACGGCCATCGCGTCGGACCGGCGGCCACTGCGGCCCAGCACCCGCATCAACTGCCCGTGCAGTGCTTCGTCCAGTGGGTTGCCCACGGTCAGCGACCGCAGTTCGCCGATCAGCTCGCGGTGCCGTCCGCTGGCGATCTCCGCCTCGACCAGCAGGTGCAGCGTGGTGCGGTGCTGCTCGGCCAGCTGGGTCACGTACGACTGCAGCACCGGTCCACAAGAGACGTTCGCCAGCGGCGGGCCCGACCACAGGTCCAGCGCCTCGCGGAACCGGCCCGCCGCGTCGTCGTGCCGCCCGTTCCGTTGCAGGACCTGCCCTTCGTGCTGCAGCCGGTCGAAGCGGAAGACGTCCACCTGCGCGGGGTCGATGCGGAAGACGTAGCCCGGGTTCTTGGTGACGAGCAGGTCGTCGGCGTTCTCCGCGAGCCCGCTCTGCTGGATGCACCGCCGCAGATGGTAGACGTAGGTGTGCAGGGTGGTCCGCACCGTGCGGATCGGGTCGCTGGCCCACAGCTCCTGCATGATCGAGTCGGCGTGGACCAGCCGGCCCGGCCGGACCACCAGCAAGGCCAGCAGCTGCAGGACCTTCGGTGTCGTCGGCGCGTAGTCGACGCCGTCACGCAGGAGGCCGAGCGGGCCGAGGACCGTGAAGCGGACGACACTTTCGGATGGTTCCCGTGGCCGCGGGGTTGCCCCGGCCGCTAGCCTAGTTTCGGAGTACATTGCCGAACGCCTCCAGTGTGCAGCCGTGTGCCGGCTCCCCAGTAGTGCCGCGTCAGGACCGATGTACTCCCGATGTACCGTCGATCCCCCGGCTGTCCACATTCGAATGTGACAGAGCGGCCGGAGTGCGGCCAGTGAGCCGCCCACCAGAGTCGAACTGTGTTTCTCCGCCCGGACCCGTGCGTTCCGCACGTTTCGCGGCCGCGTGCCGCGGACTCCCGACCCGGCCGGATTGGCCGTCCGGATCATGCCGCCCGGCCGGGCGAACGGCGGAAGGCCGGTGCTCACCCGCCGTGTCGGGACAGCTTCCACAACGGATCCGTGCGAAGTGCACGACGGGAGCCGTGCCCTTCGCACGGGTTCGGCGTTCCCCGCCGACAGCGCCTTCTCCGGTCTCCGTCGAGGCTCGATCGGTCGTCCACCGACCCGCGACATCCGGCGTCTTACCTGGCGGCGAGGGAAATCCAAGCGGAGGAATTCGAGGTTGGACTGATGATCTTGCGATCGGTTGCGTCCACGGGGGAACAGCGAGAGGCCGGCGAGCCACCGGAGGACGCGGACCGGCTCAGCCGCGAACAAGCCGTCCGGCCGGCGATCCTGCGGGCAATCGAGCTGCTGCTCGAACGCTACTTCGAGCCCATCACCCTGTCGGCGCTGGCCGCCGAGGTGTACGTGAGCCCCTTCCACTTCTCGCGCATCTTCGCGAAGGCGACCGGGGTCACCCCGGGCCGGTTCCTGACGGCCGTGCGCCTGTTCGAGGCGAAACGGCTGCTGCTGACCACTTCCCTGACCGTGTCGGACATCGTCTGCAGCGTCGGCTACAGCAGCGTCGGCACCTTCACCAGCCGGTTCGTCCGGGCCGTCGGCATGACGCCGACCGAGTACCGCGAACCGGACGTCGGCGAGCTGCTCGTCGCGCACTCGGCGTACTTCCAGCGGCTGCCGTCGCAGCAGTCGCTGCGCGAAGCCGGCTGCGCTTCGCAGCCGATGGGCACCGGCCACCTGGACGTCGACCTGGTGCTGCCGGACGACGCGGCCCCGGCCACCGTTCTCGTCGGCGTGTTCGCCGACAACGTGCCGCAGCGCGGCCCGGTCGCCTTCGGCGGCTCGGCCAACACCCGGTCCGGGCGGTTGACCGTGCACGGCGTGCCGGAGGGCAACTGGACCGTGATTGCGATCGCCGACCACAGCATGCACGCCAAGAGCGGCCCCGCTTTCACGGTCGGGACCGCCTCGGCCGCCGTGTCGCCGTTCGACTCGCCGGGCGTCACCGTCCGGCTGCGGCGGCCCGCGCTGACCGACCCGCCGATCGCGATCACCCTGGCGTCCCGGCCGACGCCGTCGAGCCGGCAGCAGTTCGCCACGCAACGGCCGCACCTGCGCGCCGTCGCCTGAGCCCCGTTCCCCCGACCGACAGGAAGATCCGGATGTCGACTCTGCTCGGCGTGCTGCGCAAGCGCGCGCTCGCTCCCTCCCTCGCGTCCGTCGGCTTCGCCGAGCGCGGGTTCCCGGTGGTGCACACCGACGCCACGGCCCGCCTGGAAGCGGTGCCGCAGGCGGTCGTGTGCGGGTTCGAATGGGCCATCGAAGGCGCGTCGCTGTGGGAGATCGAGCGGCGCCTCGCGCTGATCGAGCCCGAACAGCGCGGGTTCGCCTACGAGGGCGCGACGATGGGCTACTCGATCCTCGACGCCATGCCCGGCGGCGGCTCGGATCGGACGCGCGAGCTGCTCGAAGGGCCGGGCCGCCCGCACATCTTCCTGACCTACATCGGGATCGGCTTCGCGATGGCGCGGCTGCCGCGTCCACTGTGGAAGAAGATGCTGCCCGAGCTGACCGGGGTGGCCTACCACCCGGTGATGAGCTGGCTCGCCGTCGACGGCTACGGCTTCGACCGCGCCTACTTCGACACCGGGAAGTGGGTGGAGCGGCAGGCCGCCCCGGAGCCCTACCCGTGGGCCGGCCGCCCGGAGTACTTCCCCCGCGCGTTCGACCAGGGGGTCGGCCGCGCGCTGTGGTTCATCCACGGCGGGAACCCGGACGCGGTGGCCGCCGCGGCCGGCCGGTTCGCCGAGCACCGGCGGGCCGACCTGTGGAGCGGGATCGGGCTCGCCGCGACGTTCGCGGGCGGCAGTGACCAGCTCGGGCTGGCGCGGCTGCGCCGGGCGGCCGGCGGGTACCACGACGAGCTCGGCCTGGGCGTCGTGTTCGCGGTGAAGGCGCGGACCTACTCCGGGTACGTGCCAGCGCACACCGACCTCGCGTGCGGTGCCCTGGTCGACCTGACCGTGCAGGAGGCGCAGAACCTGGCCGACCGCACCGAGCGCGCCGACAGCGACGACGGGCCGGAACCGCCCTACGAGCTGTGGCGGGAGCGGATCCGGCAGGAGCTCCGCCCGGCCGCCGCGCGCCGGGCGAGCTGAGCGGTGATCGCACGCAACCGTGGAGTAGACCGCCGACCAGCGGATCTGCGACCGTGGAATCGACGAGCAGAACCAAGTCCCATTCGACCCGTGAGGGGGAGAGTGCGTTGGGCAATGGCTGGCGAGCGCTCAGACGCCGCATCCTGACACCGAACGTTTCGGAGACCTCGCTGGAAAAGCGTGGCTTCCACCGCAAGAGCCCAGCCGCTCAAGAACGACTCGAGACGGTCGGGGAGAAATTCCTCCTCGGGTACGCACACGCGGTCGAGGCGCGTTCGGTCGAGCAAGCCGAAGAATGGCTCGAGCGCATTCCACCGCAGTTCCGCGGCTTCGCCTACGAAGGCGCGGGAATGGGGTACGGCGTCCTCGACGGGCTGCCGTTCGGCAAGAGCACGAACATCGCCGAATTCCTGGCCGGCCCCGGTGAGAAGCACGACTACATCATCTACGTCGGGGTCGGCTGGGCCATGTGCCGGCTCCCGCGGTTCGCGTGGCCGAAGGCCTCGGCGTTCGACCCGCTGCTGCGCTGGCTCGTGCTTGACGGCTACGGCTTCCACCAGGCGTACTTCAAGACCGACCAGTACATCCGGCAGCAGTACCAGGAGCCGGGTTTCTCGTGGCCGGACAAGCGCTACGACGGTTACGCGTTGCGCGCCATCGACCAGGGCATCGGCCGGGCGCTGTGGTTCATCTGCGGTACCGACGTCGAGCTGGTGACGAAGACGATCGAGGAGTTCCCCGAGTCGCGCCACGGCGACCTGTACGCCGGGGTCGGGCTGGCCTCGACCTACGCGTGCGGCGTCACGGCCGGCGAGCTGGCGGAACTGGTCGACCGGGCCGGCATCCACCACGGGGCGCTGGCGCAGGGAAGCGCCTTCGCCGCCGAGTGCCGGGTGCGCGCGGGCCTGATGATCCCGGAGACCGAGATGGCGGCCCGGGCGATCTGCGGCCTGCCTGCCGAACGCGCGGCGGCCATCACCCAAGAGGTCCGGCCGGACGTGGTCGTCGACGGCGACGACGTCCCGGCGTTCGAAATCTGGCGGCGGCGGATCGCCGACGAAGTCCTGACGCACGGAGGTGTGCACGAATGACCGCGACCTTGGGCCGGCTGCGCAAGCAGCTGGCGGGCATCGTGGCGCTGGCGCTGATCTTCAGCCTGTTCCTGGTCGCGCGCCTGCCGGGCGTCTCGGCCGCCGAGCAGGACTCGATGGCGAGCAAGTTCCACTTCACACCGATGTCGATCGCGCTGCCCGCGGCGAAGAAGGCGCAGTCGATCCGCACGGTGAACAAGGAGTACGAGGACATCGCCGCGTGGATCTCCTCGGTCGGCGCCGCGATCGCGCTCAACGACATCAGCGGCACCGGCAAGGCCAACGACCTCTGCCTGGTCGACACCCGCAGCGACCAGGTCGTCATCACGCCAGCGCCGGACTCGGGCCCGCGGTACGCGCCCTTCGAGCTCGATCCCGCTCCGGTGCTGCCGACGTGGGACTACATGGCGCCGATGGGCTGCGTCCCCGGTGACTACAACGAAGACGGCCGCACCGACATCCTGGCCTACTACTGGGGCCGCACGCCGGTGCTGTTCCTGCAGAAGGCCACCGCGGCGAAGTTCGACGCGGCCGCGTTCCAGCCGGTCGAGCTGGTGGCGGGCAACCACCGCGGCCCGGACGGCAAGTACAACGGCCCGATGTGGAACACCGACTCCGCCACCATCGGCGACTTCGACGGCGACGGGCACGTCGACATCTTCATCGGGAACTACTTCCCGGACAGCCGGGTCCTCGACCCGAACGCCGACGGCGGCATCACGATGAACCAGTCGATGTCGCACGCGCTGAACTCGGGCGCGAAGTACATCTACCGCTGGACCGGCGCCGCGTCCGGCGCGAACCCGAGCGCGCAGTACGTCGACGCTTCGCAGGGCATCCCGGAAAGCGCGCGGTTCGGCTGGACGCTGGCCTCCAGCGCGACCGACATCGACGGCGACAGCCTGCCGGAGCTCTACATCGCCAACGACTTCGGGCACGACCGGCTGCTCTACAACAAGTCCACGCCGGGCCACATCGAGCTCGCCGAGGTCACCGGCGTCCGCGGGATCACCGACCCGAAGTCGAAGGTGCTGGGCAACGACTCCTTCAAGGGCATGGGCGTCGACTTCGGCGACCTGAACCACGACGGGCTCTACGACCTGTTCGTCAGCAACATCACCACGTCGTGGGGCATCGAAGAGTCGAACTTCCAGTTCATGAACACCGCGAAGAACACCATGGACCTGCGCAAGCAGCTGCAGGACGGGGTCGCGCCGTTCGAGGACGAGAGCGGCAGCCAGGGCACCGCCTGGTCCGGCTGGGGCTGGGACGTCAAGATCCAGGACTTCAACAACGGCGGCGAGAACCAGATCGCGCAGGCGACCGGGTTCGTCAAGGGCGAGGTCAACCGCTGGCCGAACCTGCAGGAGCTGGCCACGGCGCACGACGGCATGCTGTCCAACCCGCTCTGGTGGCCGAACGCCCGCGCCGGTGACGACATCGGCGGCGACCACACCCTGCACTTCTTCGTGAAGAGCGCGGACGGCCGGTACACCGACCTCGCGCCGCAGCTGGGACTGGCGGTCCCGGTGCCCACCCGCGGCATCGCCGTCGGCGACACCGACGGCGACGGCCTGCCCGAGTTCGCGGTGGCGCGGCAGTACGAGGCGCCGATCTTCTACCACAACGACAGCCCGAACCCGGGCAAGTACCTGCAGCTGAAGCTGTTCACCGACGCCCCGGTGGCGCCCGGCCCGCTGCCCGCGGCCGGCCCGCCCGCGATCGGCGCCCAGGCCACCGTGACGACGGCGGACGGCAAGAAGTACCTCGGCCGGGTCGACGGCAGCAGCGGTGAGGCCGGCCGGCGCAGTTTCGACGTCCAGATCGGCCTCGGGCACGACGTCAGCGGCCCGCTCGACGTGCACCTGCAGTGGCGGGACCGGACCGGGCAGCTGCGGACCCAGAACCTGAAGCTCGAACCCGGTTGCCACATGTACCAGCTCGGCACCACGGCGAAGGAAGCGATGTGACGTGATGGCGACCCCGACTCTGACCAAAGTGGACACCGCGCCACCGAAGCGCACCGACAAGGTCACCACCGCGCTGCGGCGCTTCGCGATCTCGATCACGATCTTCAACATCGTCGGCTACACCGTGCTCGGCTTCGAGCAGCCGTGGCTGTACCCGTTCGTCGCGCTGGCGACCGCGTACACCACGGAGATCCTACTCGAAATCATCAACGCCCGCGTCACCTCGCGTGCGGTCCGCTTCAAGGGCAACGGGTTCAAGGGGCTCATGGAGTTCCTGCTCCCGGCGCACATCACCGGGCTCGCGCTGAACATGCTGACCTACGTCAACGACCGGATCCTGGTGATGATCTTCGGGGTCGTCGTCGCAGTCGGCACGAAGTGGATCCTGCAGGCGCCGGTGTACGGCCGGATGCGGCACTTCATGAACCCGTCGAACTTCGGCATCACGATCATCCTGCTCCTGTTCCCGTGGGCCAGCATCGCCCCGCCGTACCACTTCACCGAGCAGATCCCCACCTGGGGCGGCTGGCTGATCGTCGGCATCATCCTCGCGTCGGGCACGGTGCTCAACGCGCTGCTGACCGGCCGGATGTTCCTCATCGCGGGCTGGCTGAGCTTCTTCGTCATCCAGGCCGTCGTCCGCGGCTGGCTCTTCGGCACGTCGATCCCCGGCGCGCTGGCGATGGCCACCGGTGTCGCGTTCGTGCTCTACACCAACTACATGGTGACCGACCCGGGCACGTCGCCGTCGAAGCCGGGTTCGCAGTTCGCCTTCGGGGCCGGGGTGGCGCTCGCGTACGGCTTCTTCACCGCCGTGCACGTGGCCTACGGGCTCTTCCTGGCCACCGCGACCGTCTGCCTGATCCGCGGCATGTTCCTGTGGGCCCTGCACTTCTCGAACAAGGCGCGGATCAAGTTCGAGGCCGAGCAGGCCGAGCAGAAGGCGAAACTGGAGCTCGCGCCCGCGCCGGCGGAAGCGGGTGGCGAGAAGCCGGGAGCCGTCGCGGCATGACCGGCCGCCAGCACCGAGCCCGGGCGGCGCGCACCGCGCCGCCCGGGCCGCCGCGCCGGGCGACCCTCCGGTTGCTGAAGCAGCTCTTCACCGACCGGCTCGCGCTCATGGGCGACAACGCCGAGGCTTACGGCGACGTCGTCCGCATCGCCATCGGCCCGAAGGCGATGTACCTGGTGAACCACCCGGACCTCGCGAAGCACGTCCTCGCGGACAACGCCGCGAACTACCACAAGGGCATCGGCCTGCAGGAGGCCCGCCGGGCCCTCGGCGACGGCCTGCTCACCAGCGACGGGGAGACCTGGCGCGAGCAGCGCCGGACCATCCAGCCGGTGTTCCAGCCCAAGCGGATCGCGCGGCAGGCCGCTGTCGTCGCGTCCGAAGTGGACAGGGTGATCAAGCGGCTGGCCGCGCACGACGGGCCGGTCGAGATCCTGCACGAGATGACCGGGCTGACCCTCGGCGTGCTCGGCAAGACGCTGCTCGACGCCGAGCTCGGCGGGTACGAAACGCTCGGCCACTCGTTCGAGGCCGTGCAGGACCAGGCCATGTTCGAGGCGGTCACGCTGAGCGCGATCCCGCAGTGGGTGCCGCTGAAGAAGCAACTGGAGTTCCGCACCGCGCGCGACGACCTGCGCCGGATCGCCGACGAGCTCGTCGAGCAGCGGCTGGCGAACCCGGTCGAGAACGGCGAAGACGTGCTGTCGCGGCTGATCGCGTCCGGGTCTGCACAGGGCGCGTCGCGCGAACGCATGCGGGACGAGCTGATCACCCTGCTGCTGGCCGGGCACGAGACGACGGCGAGCACGCTCGGCTGGGCCTTCCACCTGATCGACGAGCACCCGGAGGTCGGCGAGCGGCTGCACGCCGAAGCCGTCGATGTGCTCGGCGACCGGCTGCCCGAGCAGGAGGACCTGCGGCGGCTCACCTACACCGTGGCCGTGGTCGAGGAAGTCATGCGGCTGTACCCGCCGGTGTGGCTGCTGCCGCGGATCGCCCAGGCCGACGACGAGATCGGCGGGTACCACGTGCCGGCCGGCTCCGACGTCGTCGTGGTGCCCTACACCCTGCACCGGCACCCGGGGTTCTGGACCGACCCGGAGCGGTTCGACCCCGGCCGGTTCGACCCGGCGAACCCGGCCGGGCGGCCGCCGCGGTACGCCTACATCCCCTTCGGGGCCGGGCCGAGGTTCTGCATCGGCAACAGCCTCGGCGTGATGGAGGCGGTGTTCGTGCTCGCCATGGCGGCACGGGACCTGGAGTTGCGCAAGGTGCCGGGCAAGGTCGTCGACCCCGAAGCGATGCTCTCGCTGCGGGTGCGCGGCGGGCTGCCGATGACCGTGCACCGCCGGGAACGGACGCGGCGGGCCGAAGCCGCCTGAGTTCATTGTGGACATTCGACGAGGAGGTAGGCCGGTGCAACCCGAGGCCACCGAAGAAGAACGCGTCAACACCATGACCCTCGAGGCCTACGCGGACACGATCGTGCCGGGGGAGAAGCGGTACGAAGGTGACCGGGCGATCGCCGGGGCCGCGCCCGGCCCCGGTTCGGTGGCGGCGGGCGCGCTCGAGCTGCTGCACTTCGACGCGACCGGCGTCACCGTCGGCCTGCCCTACCTCGCGCAGTCGCTCAACGATCACGCGAAGGCCTACGCGGGCGAGGTGGAGCTCGCGCTCGACCATGACGTCCCGTCGTTCGTCGCGCTGCCCTACGAGCACCGCCGCGAACTGGTGCGCCGGCTGACCGCGCCCGGCCACCCGGAGAAGGACGGCTGGGTCAGTCTCGCGTTGTTCTGCAACATGGCCTTCGACAGCGCCGCGCACAAGCACACCGCCGACGCCATCCGCGAGGGTCACCCGGGCCTGCTGGCGCTGGGCTACACCGCACCGGACGCCGACGGGTTCTGGCGGTTCCCGAAGTACGGCTACGGCCGCAAGCTGGCCGAACTCCACCCCGACACCACGCCTTCCGGGAGCCCCGCATGACTGCCATCGACAAGACCGACGTCCTCATCGTCGGCAGCGGTTTCGGCGGGTCCATCCCCGCCTACCACCTCGCCGCCGGCGGGGCCAAGGTCACCGTGCTGGAGCGCGGGCCGTGGCTGGCCGCGGCCGACTTCGAGCACGACTACCTGCTCGGCTCGTCCTACACGCGGGCGTTCGACTTCGTCGTCGGCGACGGGATGAGCGTGCTCGGCGGCAACTGCGTCGGCGGCGGCAGCGTCGTGTACTTCGCCGCGATGCCGCGGGCGCCGAAGTTCGTCTTCGAGCGCCACGGCAGCATCGGGCGCCGGATGTGGCCCTGGGTGATCAACCGCGACTCGCTCGAGCCGTGGTACGACCGGGTCGACGAGGCGCTGCCGGTGTCCAAACAGGACTGGAGTGACGTCTCCTACGCCGGCGGGCTGTGGGCCGCGGCCTGCAACCACTCGGGCCGGACGGCCAACCCGGCGCCGGTCGCGGTCGACAACGACACCTGCGTCAACTGCAACTTCATGATGGCGGGCTGCAAGTTCGACGCCAAGCGTTCGATGCTGACGAACTACCTGCCCGCGGCCCTCGCGCACGGCGCGGAGATCCGCCCGCTGCACGAGGTCCAGCGGCTCGAGCGCACCGAGGACGGTGACTACCGCGTCTACTTCGACCTGATCGACGAGGAAGACTACCGGATCCACACCGGCAGCGGCGTGATCGAAGCGAAGATCGTCATCATCGCCGCCGGCGCGGGGGCCACCCCGGTGATCCTGCAGCGCTCGGAGGCCGCGCTCGGCACGATGCCGCACGGCGTGGGCCGGTACTTCTCCGGCAACGGCGAGCGGCTCAACACCGCGATCATCGACGAGGACCGCGTCCGCGAGGTGCTGGGACTGTCCCGTGAGGACGGTCCGGTCTACTCGGCCAACCACATCGGCAAGGGCCCGACCGTCGCGAACTGGGACAAGCTCGACGGGTCGCTGCCGGAGTACGAGCGGTACTCGCTGGAGCAGTTGTACTTCCCGCCGGGCCTGGGCACCATCCTCGCCCAGGTGCCCGGCGGCGAGGAGCCGCGCTGGTTCGGGGCGGAGAAGAAGGAAATCCTCAAGCAGTGGGCCAACTGGCTGACGATCTTCCTGATGACCGAGGACGACAACGAAGGCGTGTTCGGGGCCCCGCCGCCCACCGGGAACGCCTACCGGATCTCGCAGCAGATGCTCGGCCGCGGCCCGCTGCGCTACGAGCCGACGACGAACACCCGGCGCGGCTGGGCGCTGGCCGACGCGGACTGCAAGGCGATCATCGAGAAGGACGGCCTGGCGAAGGTGGCCCCCTGGACGAACGACGTCGTCGGGGCGTACACGGTGCACCCGCTGGCGTCCTGCCGGATCGGGGACGACCCGGCGACGTCCGCGCTGCACCCGAACCACGAGCTGCGCAACCACCCGGGCATCTTCGTCACCGACAGCGCGTCGGTGCCGGGCGCGCTGACGGTCAACCCGGCGATGACCATCGCCGCGCTCGCCGAGCGGTCGATCCCGGGCATCGTCCGGGCCCTGCAGGCCCGCGACATCGACGTCAAGTACGGCGCCCCGGCGCCGGACGGCTCGATCACCGGCCGGCGGGCGGTGTCCAAGCTGGACCTGGTCGCCGGCAACTGATGCACGGGTACATCGAACTCGCGCTCCTGGGTGCCTGGGAGCGCGAGTTCGCCGGTTCACGAGGAGGAACGATGGCGCCCGGACTGGTGCGGTTCGCCCTGCGGCGGACATTGCGGGACGTGAAGTACGTCGAGGCCGTGCGGCCGAGGCGAGCGCGGGGGCTCGTGCGGGACGTCTACCGGCAGGTGGAGCGGGACTTCGGGATGCTCGCCCCGCCGATCGCGCTGCATTCGCCGTCGCCGGAGGTGCTGGCCGCGGCGTGGCTGATGCTGCGGGAGTCGCTGGTCGCGGGCGGGGCGGCGAGCCGGGCCGGCAAGGAGGCCGTCGCGGCCGCCGTGTCCGCGGCGAACTCGTGCCCGTACTGCGTCGAAGTGCACGCGATGGCGCTCGGGACGCTGGGGGAGCCGGCCGCCGCCGCGGCCATCGAGGCCGGGGACCCCGCGGCCATCCCGGACCGCGGCCTGCGCGCGCTGACGGCGTGGGCGGGCGGTGACGGCGGGCTGCCCGCGGACGTGCCCGAGGACGCCGCGGCGGAGTTCACGGCCGTGGCCGTCGCGTTCCACTACCTCAACCGGGTGGTGAGCGTGTTCCTCGGACCGTCGCCGCTGCCCGAGGCCGTTCCGCCGACGGCGCGGGCGAAGGCCAAGGCGGTGCTGGGCTTCCTGCTCAAGCCGGGTGCCACGCCGCCGGCCGGGCAGGCGCTGGACCTGCTGCCCGCCGCGCCGGGGCCGGGGCCGGACAGCACGCTGTCCGACGCTTTCGCGCGTGCCGCGGCGGCGATCGAGACCGCCGGGGAACGCTCGGTGCCCTCCCGCGTGCGGGAGCTCGTCCGCCGGGAACTCAAGGCGTGGGACGGGAAACAGCCCGGGCTGAGCCGCGCGTGGGTGGAGCCGGTCCTCGCCGAACTCCCCGCGGAGGAGCACGCACCGGGCCGGATCGCGTTGCTGACGGCCAAGTCGGCCTACCAGGTGACGGCCGCCGATGTCGCCGCGCTCAGTCCGGAAAGGACGGACGACCGCGGGGTGGTCGAGCTGGTGTCGTGGGCGGCGCTCACCGCGGCCGTCGCGGCGGGCGACCGGCTTTCTCCGCCCGCGAAGAGAAGACTCCCCAGGTCGCAACGGCGATGATCGATCAGGAGAAGACGTCGCATCGGTGAAAGGACAGACAGGTGACTGACACCACGGGCGTGATCGCCGACCTGACCGCCGAGGCCGCCGAGGTGGACGCGCTCGTCGCGGGGCTCACCGAGGCGGAGTGGGACACCCCCACGCCCGCGCCGGGCTGGACCGTCCGCCACCAGATCGCGCACCTCGCTTTCATCTTCCGCATCGCGGGGCTGTCGGCGGCGCAGCCGGAGGCGTTCGTCGCCATGACGAAGTCGCTGTCCGGTGGGTTCGAGGCCGCGGTCAACGCCGCGCTGGAGGACTACGTCCACGACCCGGCCGAGGTGCTCCTGACGCGCTGGCGGGCCGAGCGGGACGCGGGGCTCAAGGCCCTCGCGGCCGTGCCCGGGAACCAGCTGGTGCCGTGGCTGGTGAACCCGCTGCCGCCGTACGTGCTGGCGTGCGCGGGGATGATGGAGGTGTTCGCCCACGGCCAGGACGTCGCCGACGCGCTCGGCGTGCGCCGCGAGCGCACCGACCGGATCCGGCACATCGCCGGATTTTCCGTCCGGGTCCGGGACTTCGGCTACGAGGCCCGGAACCTGACGCCGCCCGCGGAAGAGTTCCGGTTCGAGCTCACCGCGCCCTCCGGGGGGCTTTGGGCGTTCGGGCCCGAGGACGCGGCCCAGCGGGTCACCGGCAGTGCCGAGGACTTCTGCCTGCTCGTCACCCGGCGGCGGCACCGCTACGACCTCGATGTGCACGCGACGGGCACGCTGGCCGACCAGTGGCTCGACATCGCCCAGGCCTATCGCGGGCCGGCCGGGCAGGGACGCCGTCCCGGCCAGTTCAACGCCTGAATCCTTTGTGGACATTGCAGGTCGTTGTCCGGTCGTGCTGACGATCCGGTCACGGGCAGCAGCAGAAGAAGACGGTCCGCATCGTCCGGAGATGCTGGACCTGATGGCCCGGCCGCCCGGAGCACCGGGCAGCGGCGGTGCCGCCAGACGGAGACAGGCCGGCGGCGGGACCTCGGTTCCCGCACCGGTGAACAGCGGGGACCTGACGGTACCGATGAAATCGGGCTCGAGAGCCAGCGGGAGTGCTGTGGCATGAGCGTAGAGCGGATTTCGATTGTCGGTATCGGTCTCCGGTACCCCGACGCGAGTTCTCCGGAAGAGCTCTGGGAAAACGTGCTGGCCGGGCGCCGGGCGTTCCGCAGGCTGCCGGACGAGCGGATGAACCGGGCGGACTACTACTCGCCCGACCCGAAGGCACCGGACCGCTTCTACTCGCAGAAGGCGGCCGTGCTACGGGGCTACGAGTTCGACCGGGTGGCGCACAAGGTCGCCGGCAGCACCTTCCGGGCGACCGACACGACGCACTGGCTCGCCCTCGAGGTCGCCGCGGAGGCCCTCGCGGACGCCGGGTTCGGTGAAGGCGAGGGTGCCCCGAAGCAGAGCACCGGCGTCGTCATCGGCAACAGCCTCACCGGTGAGTTCTCCCGCGCCAACATCATGCGGCTGCGCTGGCCGTACGTGCGCCGCACGGTCGCGGCGGCGCTGACCGCCCGCGGCTGGGAGGACGAGGACACCGCGAACTTCCTGCGGGAGCTCGAGGTCCAGTACAAGGAGCCGTTCCCCGAGATCAACGAGGACTCCCTCGCCGGCGGCCTGGCCAACACGATCGCCGGCCGGGTCTGCAACTACTTCGACTTCGCCGGCGGCGGGTACACCGTCGACGGTGCCTGCTCGTCCTCGCTGCTGTCGGTGGTGACCGCGGCCAACGCGCTCGTCCAGGGCGACTTCGACCTCGCCATCGCGGGGGGTGTCGACCTGTCGATCGACCCGTTCGAGGTGATCGGCTTCGCGAAGACCGGCGCGCTGGCCAAGCGCGAGATGAAGGTCTACGACGCCGATTCGAACGGCTTCTGGCCCGGTGAGGGCTCGGGCATGCTGGTCCTGATGCGCGAGAGCGACGCGCTGGAGCAGGGCAAGCGGATCTACGCGTCGATCGGCGGCTGGGGGGTGTCCTCCGACGGCAAGGGCGGCATCACCCGGCCCAAGGCGTCCGGGCACCGGCTGGCCCTCAAGCGCGCCTACGAACGCGCCGGCTACGGCGTCGAGACCGTCTCCTACTTCGAGGGCCACGGCACCGGCACCGCGCTGGGCGACGAGACCGAGATCGAGGCGTTGTCCACGGCCCGCCGTGACGCCGACCCGCTGGCCAAGCAGGCCGCGCTGTCGACGATCAAGGGCAACATCGGCCACACCAAGGCCGCGGCCGGCGTCGCCGGCCTGATCAAGGCGTCGCTGGCGGTGTACCACCAGGTCATCCCGCCCGCGACCGGCCACTACACCCCCCACGAGTCGCTCACCGGCTCCTCGGCGCGGATGTACGTCCCGCGCGAGGCGACGCTGTGGCCGGAGGACCAACCGGTCCGCGCCGGAGTCTCCGCGATGGGCTTCGGCGGGATCAACTCCCACGTCACGGTGACCGAGGCGCCGACCGCGGCCCGGCGCCGGGAGGTCGACGAGCGGGCCCGCTCGCTGGTCGCCGGTCGCCAGGACGCCGAGCTGCTGCTGTTCGACGCCGACGACCTCGCGACCCTGCGCGGGAACATCGCCGCGGTGCTGGAAACCGTGCCGAAGCTGTCGTTCGCGGAACTGACCGACCTCGCCGGCACGCTGGCGGAGGACCTGTCGGGCAAGCCGGTGCGCGCCGCGGTCGTCGCGGCCAACCCCGAGCACGCCGAGCGGAAGCTGACCAAGCTCCTCGAACAGCTCGACTCCGGTGACTCGGTCTTCGACAGCGCCGACGGCATCTTCGCGAGCAGCCGCGGCTCCGCGCCGAAGATCGGCTACCTGTTCCCCGGCCAGGGTTCCGGCCGCGGTGGCGACGGCGCGCTGCGCCGCCGGTTCACCGTGGCGGACGAGATCCACCGAGCCGCCGCGCTGCCCACCACCGGCGACCCGGTCGCCACCGAGGTGGCGCAGCCCCGGATCGTCACCGGTTCGCTGGCCGCGCTGCGGGTGCTGCGCTCGTTCGGCATCGAGGCGTCGACGGCCACCGGCCACAGCCTCGGCGAGCTGACCGCACTGCACTGGGGCGGCGCACTCGACGAGCGAGCGCTGCTGAAGCTCGCCACGATCCGCGGCAAGGTGATGGCCACGACCGTGGGCGACGGGACCGGCGCGATGGCGAGCATCGCCGCTTCGCCCGGCCGGGTCGAGGAACTGGGCCTGGGCGACGACGTCGTCATCGCCGGGTACAACGCACCCGAGCAGATCGTCATCTCCGGGCCGGCCGGGGCGATCGACCGGATCGTCGCCCGTGCGAAGGCCCAGGGTGTCACCGCGACCCGCGTCAAGGTCTCGCACGCCTTCCACTCGCCGGCGGTCGAGCCGGCCGCGAACGCCATGACCGAGCGGCTCGGCGAGTTCGCTTTCGCGCGGCTGGAGCGGCCGGTCGTCTCGACCGTCAGCGGGGACGTGCTGCACGCCGCGGAGGACCTGCCCGGGCTGCTGCGCGACCAGATCGTGCTGCCGGTCCGCTTCCGCGAGGCCGCCGCCAAGGTGGCCGAGCGCAGCGACCTGGTGGTCGAGGTCGGGCCCGGCCGGGTGCTGACCGGGCTGTTCGAGGAGATCGCGCCGGAGACCCCGGTGCTCGCGATCGACACGGACAACGCGTCGCTGCAGGCCCTGCTGCGGGTCGTGGGCGCGGCGTTCGCGCTCGGCGCGCAGATCTCGGTGGACGCGCTGTTCGAAGGCCGGATCGTCCGCGCCCTGCCCGCCGACGGCCAGTTCACCTTCCTGGCCAGCCCGTGCGAGGCGGGGGCGTCGATCGACAGCGAGCTGGCCGCCGAGCTGGCCGCGGAGAAGGCGGAGGCCGCCGCCTCGGACGCCGAGGCGTCCGACGCGGACACCGGCTCGACCCTGGACCTGCTGCGCAAGCTCGCCGCCGAGCGCGTCGAGCTGCCGCTGGAAGCGGTCACCGCCGACACCCACCCGCTCGACGACCTGCACCTGTCGTCGATCACGGTCGGGCAGCTGGTCAACGACGTCACCCGGGCGCTGGGCCGCCCCGCGCTGGAAGGCATGCCGAACTTCGCGACGGTGTGCCTCGGCGACCTCGCCGAGATGATCGACGAGCTGGCGCAGACGGCGAAACCGGCCGACACCGCCGCCGGCGAGGCCCCCGGCGTGGGTCCGTGGGTCCGGCCGTTCGCGGTCGAGTACGTGCCCGCGCCGCGGCCCGCCGCGGACCTCACGTCGGGGGCGGGGAACGCCGAATGGCAGGTCTTCGCGACGCCGCGGCACCCGCTGGCCGAACCACTGAAGGCCGCGCTCGCACGGTCCAGCGCCGGCGACGGCGTGCTGCTCTGCCTGCCGGCGGACTGCGACTCCAGCCACGTCGGCCTGTTCCTCGAAGCCGGTCGCGCGGTCATGGCCGCTCCCAACGGCACGCGGTTCGTGGTCGTCCACCACGGCTACGGGGCCGCCGGCCTGGCCAGGACCCTGCGCCTGGAGGACCCGTCGGCGAAGACGACGATCGTCGACCTCGCCGACCCGGCACCGTCCGATGTGGACGCGATCGCGTCGGCCGTGACCACGGTGGTGGCCGAGGTGGCCGCGACCACGGACTTCGCCGAAGCGCGCTACGGCGCCGATGGCGGGCGCACGGTGCCGAGGCTGTCCGCGCTGCCCGCCCCGAAGCCCGGACCGCTGCGCGACTCGCTGGACGCGACCGACGTCCTGCTCGTCACCGGCGGCGGCAAGGGCATCACGGCGGAGAGCGCGCTGGCGCTCGCCAAGGATTCCGGGGCGCGGCTGGCCCTGCTCGGGCGCAGCGACCCGGAGTCCGACAGCGAGCTGGCGGAGAACCTCGACCGCATGGAGGCGGTGGGCATCCGCTACCGCTACGAGCGGGCCGACGTCACCAGCGCCCCGCAGGTCGCCGAGGCGATCGCCCGGGTGGAGGCCGAACTCGGCCCGGTCACCGCGATCCTGCACGGCGCGGGCCGCAACGAGCCGGCTGCCCTCTTCAGCCTGACCGAGGACAGCTTCCGCAAGACCCTCGCCCCGAAGATCGGCGGCCTCAACGCGGTGCTCGCCGCGGTCGACCAGGACCGGATCAAGCTCCTGGTCACCTTCGGCAGCATCATCGGCCGGGCCGGCCTGCGCGGTGAAGCGCACTACGCCACGGCGAACGACTGGATGACCGAGCTGACCCTGCGCTTCGGCCAGGAACACCCGAAGGCACGGGCGATCGCGCTGGAGTGGTCGGTCTGGTCGGGCACCGGCATGGGCGAGAAGCTCGGCGTGGTCAGCGCCCTGATGCGCGACGGCATCACACCGATCCCGACCGAGGAGGGCATCACCATCCTCCGCCGGGTGCTGGCCGACCCGGCCGCGCCGCCGGTGCTGGTGGTCTGCGGCCGCACGTCGGGCCTGCCCACGCTGCCGATCCGGAAGCGGGAGCTGCCGCTGACCCGGTTCGTCGACCGCGCGATCGTGCACTACCCGGGCGTCGAGCTGATCACCGAAGCCGACCTCTCCGACGGTGCCGACCCGTACCTGACCGACCACCTGCTCGACGGGCAGCTGCTGTTCCCGGCGGTGCTCGGCATGGAGGCGATGACGCAGGCCGCGGCGGCGACGCTGGACCGCACCGGCACCCCGGTGCTCTCCGACGTCGAGTTCCTCCGGCCGATCATCGTCTCGCCCGGCGGGTCGACCACGGTCCGGCTGGCCACGCTGGCCCGCGACGCCGACACCGTGGACGTCGTCATCCGCAGTGACGAGACCGGCTTCAGCGCGGACCACTTCCGGGCGCGGCTGAGCTTCGCGCGGCCGGCCGAGCTGGGGGAGAAGGCCGCCCGCGACGTCGCGCTGCCGCCGGTCCCGGTGGAGCCGATCAGCGAGCTGTACGGCTCGGTCCTGTTCCAGGGCAAGCGGTTCCAGCGCGTCCTCGGCTACCGGCGGGCGAGCGCCCGGCACGCGGTCGCCGAGATCGCGACCAGCGCGGACTTCTCGTGGTTCGCGCCCTTCCTGCCCCAGGAGCGGCTGCTGGCCGACCCCGGCACGCGGGACGCGATGATGCACGCGATCCAGTGCTGCGTCCCCGACGCGACGCTGCTGCCGCAGGGCATCGAGAAGCTGTACCTGGCCGAACCGGGGCGTCAGCACGACGAATACGTCCTGCTGGACGCGAAGGAACGCTCCCAGGACGGCGACAGTTACGTCTACGACCTCGACGTGCGCAACCCCGACGGGACGCTGGTCGAGCGCTGGGAAGGCCTGAAGCTGCGCGCGGTCCGCAAGCGCGACGGTGCCGGGCCGTGGGTCCCGTCGATGCTCGGGTCCTATGTGGAGCGTTCCTGTGAACGGCTGCTTGGCGGGACGCGGTCGGTGGTGCTCGAGCCGGACCCGGCCGGGCGTCCGGCCGAGGGCATCGCCGAGCGGAGGGCGCAGACGGCGCTCGCCGTGGGCCGTGCGCTCGACCGGCCGGTCGAGATCCGGTACCGCCCCGACGGCAAGCCGGAGTGCGACGGCGGGGTCCACATCACCGCGTCACACACCGCACAGCTGACCCTGGCTGTCGCCGGCACCGGCCCGGTGGCCTGCGACATCGAGACGGCGATCGAACGCAGCGAAGAGGACTGGGCCGGGCTGCTCGGCGAAGAGCTCCTCGCCCTCGGCCGGCTGCTGGCCGCCGACACCGGCGAACCGGTCAGCGTGGCCAACACCCGGGTGTGGAGCGCGCTGGAGTGCGTGCGCAAGACCGGGTCGATGACCCAGGCGCTGACCGTGCGCCAGGTCGACGCCGACGGGTGGGCGCTGCTCGCCTCCGGCAACGCCCGGATCGCCACCTGGTCGACCACCGTCAACGACCGGACCGCCCCGATCGTCTTCGCTGTGCTCCACGCAGAGGGGAACTGAGATGTCCGCCTATTACGAGATCCGCCACACGGTCGGGTTCGAAGAGACCAACCTGGTGGGCAACGTCTACTACGTGAACTACGTGCGCTGGCAGGGCCGGTGCCGCGAGATGTTCCTGAAGGAGAAGGCGCCGGCAGTGCTCGAAGAGGTCCGCCACGACCTCAAGCTGTTCACCCTCAAGGTGGAGTGCGAGTTCTTCGCCGAGATCACCGCGTTCGACGAGCTGTCCATCCGGATGCGGCTGGAGGAACTCACCTCGACGCAGATCCAGTTCGCCTTCGACTACGTCCACCTCACCGCCGACGGCGAGGAGCGGCTCGTGGCGCGGGGACGGCAGCGGATCGCCTGCATGCGCGGGCCGAACACGGCCACCGTGCCGTCCCGGGTCCCCGAGCAGCTGCGCGAAGCGCTGGTGCCCTACACGACGGCCGCGGTCAACGGCAAGGGATTCTGACGTGGGCTACGACGCAGAGCCTTCCGAGGTGGCTCCCGTGCCCAAACGGCTGCGGACGTCACGCGCCCGCAGTGGCCTCTCCGTCCAGCCGGGCCTGCGGCAGGTGATGGCCCAGTTCGCGACCGGGGTGACGGTGCTGACGGCGGGCGGGGATGACGCGCACGGCATGACCGCCAACGCGTTCTCGTCGGTGTCGCTGGAACCGCCGATGGTGCTGTGCTGCGTGTCCAAGGCGGCCCGGATGCACACCGCGATCGTCACCGCGGGCTCGTTCGGGGTCAACATCCTGGCGGCCGAGCAGCAGGAGCTGTCGAAGTACTTCGCCGACTGGCGCCGTCCCGACGGGATCGCCCAGTTCGACGCGGTCGGCTACACGGCGGGCAACCTGACCGGCGCGCCGCTGCTCAACGGCGCGCTGGCGTGGCTCGAATGCGAGCTCGCCCAGGTGGTGGCGGGTGGCGACCACTCGATCTTCCTCGGCCGGGTGGTCGCCACCAGCCGCGGCGAGGGCGAACACGCGCTCGTCTTCTACGGCGGCGGCTACCACCGGATCGACGGGCGGGCCCGCGCGGCCTGAGGGAGGCGAAGACAATGCTGATCGCGGTTACCGGCGGTACCGGCTTCCTCGGGACCCACACGGTCGCGGCCCTGCTGCGGCGGGGTCACCGGGTGCGGCTGCTCGCCCGTGACCCCGGCCGACCTGTCCCGTCCACTGTGGACGTCGTGGCCGGTGACGTCACGGACCCCGCTGCCGTCGCCCGGCTGGTCGACGGTGCGGACGCGCTGCTGCACGCGGCGGGTGTCTACACCTTCGACAGCAGGCGCCGGGCCGAGCTGTGGCGGGTCAACGCGGGCGGCACCGACGTCGTGCTCGCCGCCGCACGCAAGGCGGGCACCGGGCGGATCGTGCACGTCTCCACCGTCGGGGCGCTGTACCCGGCGGCCGGGCCGACGATCGGGGCGGCGAGCCCGGTCGGCACCCCGCGGGAGGCCTACCTCGCCTCGAAGGCCGAGGCCGAGCGGATCGCCCGCGCGCACCGCGCCGACGGCGTCCCGGTCACCGTCACCCACCCGCCGGCCCTGCTCGGACCGCACGACCCGCACCTGGGCGACCAGAACGCGCGGCTGCGGGACCTGCTGCGCGGGCTGATGCCGATCTGGCCGTCGGGCGGGCTGCCGATCGGCGACGTCCGCGACTCGGCGGAACTGCACGCGCGGCTGTTCGACGGCGTGCCCGGCGACGGGTACTTCGGGCCGGGCCACTTCCTGACCACCCGCGAGTACCTCGCCGTGGTCCGGGCCGCGACCGGGCGGCGCCTGCCGGCGGCGTTCCTCCCGGCGCGGGCGATGTTCCCGGTCGGCCGGGGTGCCGACTTGCTGCAGCGCGGTTGGCCGTGGCACATCCCGGCCGAGTACGGCGCGCTCTACGTCTGCGCCTCCGCCGCGCCCGTCGCCGCGGACGCACCCGGGGCCGGCGTCCCGGCGCGGCCGGTGGCCCGCACCGTGCGCGACACGGTCGCCTGGTTGCACGCGACCGGACGCCTCACCGACCGGCAGGCGGGCGCGGCCGCCCTGCCCACTGTGCCCATGACGACGACAACGGTCCCGGCCGAGCCGGGACCGTCCCGACCGAGGAGGGTCCTGCCATGACCGCCAGCGACGCCATCGAGCCCATCCGGCCCGGCTCCGACACGGTTCCGACCGCCATGACGGACGTGCCGGACGGCCGGCAGGCCCGGCCGATGCCCCGGCTGGGGCGGGGCATCGTCTGGTCCGACATCGTCGCCGAGATCGAGCACGACTACGAGGTCCGGCTGCGGGATGCCGCATGAGCGGAAGTCACGGCGCGCGGACGCCGCGGTGAGGCACTCGCTCTCGCGTTGAACTGCGGTCGTCGAACCACCTCGGCCACTCGACGGCCGGCCTCCCGGAATGCGTCGAGATTCGTCCGATTCATGAGCTTCCGGGCCGGGGAGGGAGAACGGAGGAAACGCCATGACAGCTCCAGCGTTGCCGGCCGGGAAGGGCCGGGCCGACGGATAGCCGGCCGAACCGAGCGGCCGCCCGCGCGCGGACTCGCCGCGGGAACCGGCCGCGCCGGCCGAGCGGGAGTACCTGCGTGAGCACATCGTTCTCGGTTACAACTGAACGTCCGGCGGCCGGGCGGGTGCCGCGTCACGGGCGCGCGCCTGCCGGTCCGGCGCACGCACAGAGATGACGCGGTCACCGCGAGGGCGGGACACTGGAACCTCACCGGGGCCGGAGTGCGGGGCGGGACTCGCCGTGCGCGCCCGGCGCCCGGCCGAAGTTCGGTTGGGAGGCCGGTGGATGGCGATGCGCCTCCAGCTCACCGCGGGAGTGCAGGTGCTCGAAGACTGGGCCGAGTCGGCGACACAGGCCGAACGGAACGTCGTCTACGAGGCATTGTTCGCTGTGGGCGACGGGTCGGCTTTCCTGGTCTACGACATTTTCGGCGACCCGCACGATCCCGGCAATTTCATGATTATGGTGAAACCGGGTCTGGTGCTGAAGATAATGGTGCAGCGGGCGGAATCCGCATTCGAGATCCGATATGTCGGCAGTCGGCAGGACGGCGTCGACGCGCCGGCCCGTCCGGGCTCCTCGGGTCAGTGAGCACCGGTCGCGAGCTGACGCTGAGGCTTACTCCGGCCAGGCTGCCGCGGCTCGGTCCCATGACGGTTCGTGACCGGGAGGGTCGGGCGGCGTCCGGCAGCCGGATGAGCAGTACTGCGCCGAACGGGGTAAGCCGTCGCCCGGATGGCGTACGTTCCCTCCGGGGCAATGCATGCCACGGAACGGGTATTCCTCACCTTGACAATGTCTCTTGTGGTATGAAAACCTCGTCGTGTTCGCCGTTGCGGCCGTTATTTTCTGGGGTGAATAACGAGGAGGCTTCGTCATGTCGTCGCCCGAATTGCCAGGACTCGATGTTTCCAGCCGGGTCCGCGCCCGGGACATCCAGCTCACCGGCGTAGCCGATGTCGGCCGCCGGGTACTCATGATCACCGGCGCGATCGACACCACCGATCACGACGTTTCGGTGAGTGTCAGCCTGCCGGAGCCGGGGCGTTGGCAGGTCATCAAGGCCGAGACCAACCTGACCGACCGGACGTGGGTCGCCATGCAGGCGGTGCTGGACGAGGACTCGGTGTTCATCGACGACGCCGCGCTGATGTCGCCCCAGTTCGCGAAGAGCTTCATTACGCCCGACCAGCGGCGGCTGACCTTCTACGACGGTGAGGTCCGGCCGGGCGAGGCCGTGCTCAAGACGTACTCGATGGAAACCGGCGGCCGCAAGCCGACGTACTTCTCCTCCCGGTACAGCCCGATCGCCACCGACAGCGCCGAGCGGTCCCAGGAGACGCTCGAGGAGCTGGTCACCAACGGGATGCGGCAGCGACCGGTGGTCGAGCTGATCGTCCCGATCACGGTGATCGGCTGAACCGGCGCCCGGTCCCGGACTCGGGCGTGAGGGGGAGTTCGTGATCAAGTTCGTCCCGGAACCGCACCTGCTTGATTCACCCCGCGGCCGTGACTGGCCGCGGTTGCCCGCCGCGCCGGCCGCGGGCCGCGAAACCCGGCCGCCCGCGACGGCGGAGGTCGTCGTCGTCGGGGCGGGGCCCGCCGGGCTCGCCGTGACGTCGGCGCTGTGGCACCACGGCGTCCGCGACGTCGTGGTGCTCGACCGTGACGGCCGCCCGTGCGGGCGGTTCTTCGACCGGATCGACCGGCTCGGCCAGCGTGTCCTGCGCTCGCCCTACGAGCACCACCCGGGAGTCGAGGGCTACCGCGACTGCGAGCTGGTCGACTTCGCCCGGCTGCACTGGGCGCGGTTGACCCCGGTCGAGCGCCGGGAGATCCGGATGTCGCAGGCCGGCCACCGGTCCGTCGTGCCGGTGGACGTCTTCGAGGCCTACTGCGCGCATCTGGCGGCGAGCCACCACGTCGGCGAGAAGACGTGGCGGGGCGAGGTCCGCGAGGTGCTGCCCGCCGCCGACGCGGTCACGGTGCACGCCGGCGCCTTCACCGTCACCGCCCGCCACGTCGTGCTCTGCCTCGGCGAGGAACGGCGCCCGGCCCCGGATTCGTGGTGGGGCGGCGGCCCGACACCTCCCGGGATCTCGTACTGGGACGAGCCCGTGCCGGACGGCGGGCGGCAGATCGTCGTCGGTGCCGGGCTGACCGCCGCGCACCTGATCACCAACGCGCTTTCGGCCGGGCGGGAGGTGCACTGGGTGCTGCGCGACCCCGGCGAGCGGTACCAGTGCGCCGACGTCAACTCGTCGTTCTTCCGCCCGGAGGGTCGCAAGCGGTTCGACAGCGTCGGCTGGGACGACCGGCTCGCCCTGATGAGCCAGTTCCGCCGGGCGTCGATCATGTTCGAGTTCCAGCCCTTGCTCCGGCAAGCCGAAGCGGACGGCCGGCTGGTCGTCTACCGCGGCGAAACCGTGGCCCGGATCGCGACCGGCGTCGGCGGGACGGTGACGGTGCGCCTCGCGAGCGGCCGCCGGATCGCCGGCGACCACGCCGTCCTGGCGCTGGGCACGGCACCGTCGATCGGCGACGGCCTGCTGCCCGCCGAACTGGTCGGCGAGCGCGACGGATGGCCGGCCCTGGACGAGCGCACCCTGGTCTTCGAGCGCGCCCCCCGCGTTTCGGCGGTCGGCGCCGCCACGGCGATGGTCCTCGGCCCGGCGGCCCGGAACATCGACGGGCACCGCGTGGCGACGACCCGGGCGGCCGCGGCCATCGCGGCCGCCGTCCGCGAGGAAAGCCCCGTCCGGACGCTCCGGGAGGCCGTCGGTGTCTGAGCCCGCCGACAGCCGGTTCGCCCGGCCCGACGTCGACGCGCCCCCCGACAACCGGTTCGCCCTGCCCGACGTCGACGCGCCCGCCGACGTCGAGGTCGGCATCATCCTGCTCGGCCTCGATCCCGACCGCCTGCTCGGCGGGCTGGGCCTGGCGCGGATCGCCGACGATCCCGCGCTGGTCACCCAGCTGGTCGACCAGGTGCGCCACGGGGGGAGCAGCTTCGACCTGGCGGGCCTGGTCGCGCTCGGCCGGGCCCACTGGCGCTCGGTGCGCTCCGCCCTCGGCGAGCCGGCGGCGGACACCCCGGGCTCGCTCCGCCAGGAGTGGGTCAAGACCGCCGCGCGCGTCGCCGCCGTCGCGCCCGGTGCGGGCCACGCTTCGATCGCGTACCTGACCGCGTGCGTGCTGCGCCGCGCGGACGTCGATCCCCGTGCCGACGCACCCTCGAACGGAAAGGATCCACGATGTCCTACCTGAAGTCCCTGCCGGCCGAGACGACCCTGCTCCAGGTGTTCCAGGCCTACCCCGAGCCGGCCCGGCACCTGCTGGCCTTCCACGAGCTGGTGCTGCGCGGCGAGTCCCCGTTCACGCCGGGCGAGCGCGAGCTGATCGCGGCTTACGTGTCCGGCGTGAACAGCTGCGACTACTGCCACGGCATCCACACCGTCACCGCCGAGGCGTTCGGCATCCCGGAGGGCACGCTGGCGGCGGCACTCGCCGACCTCGAGTCCGCTCCGGTGGACGCCCGCCTCAAGCCGGTGCTCGCCTACGTGGGCAAGCTGACGAGGACGCCGTCGAAAATGACCGACGCGGACGCCGAAGCGGTCTTCGCGGCCGGCTGGGACGAGCGTGCGCTCCACGACGCCGTTCTGGTCTGCGCCCTGTTCAACTTCATGAACCGGATGGTCGAGGGACTCGGCATCCGCGCCGCCGAGGGCTACACGACGACCTCGGGCGAGCGGCTGAAGAACGCGGGCTACGCGGGTCTGGCGGAGTTGCTCGACGCCCCGGTCTGACCGGGTGCGGGCCGGGCTCACGAGCCCGGCCCGCCTGCTCGTCAGGTGTTGAGAACGGCTTCGATGTCCAGCGTGATGTCGACCTTGTCGCCGATGACGACCTTGCTGCCGTCGACCGCGAGGCCGAAGGTGAGCCCGAAGTCGGAGCGCTTGATCGTGGCCCGCCCTTCGAAGCCGATGCGGGTTTCACCCTCGAGACCGGTCGGGTCGATGCCGAGCAGCTCGAGCCGGATGTCGACCGGCCGGGTGGTGTCCACGATCGTGAGGTCGCCGGTGAGCACCCAGTGCTCCCCGTCCGGACGCAGTCCGGTGCTGACGAACCGCATCTTCGTGTTCTGGTCGGTCCGGAACCAGTCGGCCGAGCGCAGGTGGTCGTCACGCATCTTGAGGCCGGTGTCGACCGAAGCCAGGTCGATGTCGGCGGTGACGGTCGACCGGGCCGGGTCGTCGGCGGTCACGATCTGCGCGGTGAATTCGGAAACTGCCGCGCACCTTGCTCATCAGGTGCCGGGCGGAGAACCCACCGCGGAGTGGAAGTGGTCGACGGTCCACGTGCCGGCGATCCACTCCGGAACCGCCGCCGGATCCACCGTGGCCTCGCTCATGAAAGGCCTCCCCGTGCGCTCGTGGTGCCTTTCAGCCGACCTTGACACCGTCCCCCTCCGGAAGGCACCCTTCGCACGTGCTCTGTTCCGGCGGGTATTCATCCGCCCAGCGCCTCGAGATCGGCGACGACATCGAGAGGTGAGAGCTGCGCCGCCATCTCGCGGGCGACGGCCGAAGCAGCCGCGGCGAACGCGGGCGTGCCGAGCAGTTCTTCGCAATGCGCGGCCACGGCTCTCGGGGTGACTTCGTCCGGCAGCATCCTGATCCCCGCGCCGGCCTTGGCGACCGCGTCCGCGTTCTCGAACTGGTCGTCGAACTGCGGCAGCGCCAGTTGTGGCACACCGGCGGAGAAGGCGGTCAGCGTGGTTCCCTGGCCGCCGTGCTGGATCAGCACATCGCAGGCGCCGAGCACCTGGTGCAGCGGCATCCGGCCGGCCTGGCTGACGTTCTCCGGCAAGGGACCCCAGGAGGCCATGGCCCGCTCGTCGACCGCGATCACCACGTCGACGTCCAGCCGCCCGAGCTCCCGCACGACGGCCAGCATTTTCCTGTGCAGGTCGGGAATTCCGAAAAGCGGAACCAGCGTGCCGAGCGTCAGGCAGATCCTGGGCTTCGTGCGCGGCGCCAGCACCCAGTCGGGAACGTCCGCGGTGCCGTTGTAGGACACGTGCCGGAAGCTCAGCTGGCCCGTCGCGTGCGGCAGGCGCAGGCTGGGTGGCCACGGGCTCAGCGACAGAGCGGGCTCGGGAATAGCCAGTCCCGCCGCGACCGGCGAGCCGGCGAGCACCTCGACCGCACCCGCGCGGTACTCCGGCAGTTCGGCCACACCCCAGCGCACGTCGGCCAACGGCGTTCCGTGCGCGGCCGCGGCGAGCGGGCCGGCGAACTCGGCACGCTCGCTCAGCACGACATCGGGCCGCCAGGCGTCCACAATGGACAGCATGCGCGGGAGCGTCGCGGCGGCGATCCGCCCGAATACCCGGCCGTGCACGTGCCGCCGCTGTTCGATCGGGTGCGTGGACAGGTCCGGGCCCAGCTCGACGAAGTCCATCGGCGGCCCGCTCGACACCGCGGGCAGCCCGGACCGCAGGACAGTGTCGACGAAGTTTTCCGGGACGGCGACCAGCACCTCGTGCCCCGCCGCCCGGCAGGCCCAGGCGAGCGGGACCAGCGGGAAGAAGTGCCCGAGCAGCGGCTCGGTGGTGAACAGGATCCGAATGATTGGCTCCGATCTCGGTAACCGGCATGCCCGGTCAGTGCCCCAAGGCCACTTCGGCGGCTTTGCACTTGTCGTAGTGCGGAAGCAATCCGCGTTCCCGGGCTTCGGCGAGCGTCGGCGCGACTCGGTCGCGAGCGGACAGGATCGGTGTGAGGTCCTGCGGCAGCGGAAGTCCGAGCTCGGGGTCCGTCACCGAGAGCGCGAGCTCGTTCTCCGGCACGTACTCCCCGGAAAACAGGTAGGACATCACGGTGTCGTCCTGCAACGCGATGAACGCGTGGCCGACGCCGACCGGGAAGTAGACCGCACGGAAGTGCTCCTGATCGACCCCCACGGCATCCCAGTTGCCGAAGGTCGGTGAATCGACGCGGATGTCCACGACGACATCGATCGCCGATCCCCCGGGGCAGTAGACGTATTTGGCACAGCCGGGCGGCGTCGCCGTGAAGTGCACACCCCGGACCACGCCCCGGCGCGACCGGCTGTGACTGGTCTGGGCCACGCTGAAGAGCCGCCGACCGGTGGCCAGCCGGAACGGCGTCTCCTGGAACGGCGAGACGAAGAGGCCGCGATCGTCTGAAATCGGGTTCGGCGTGATTTCCAGGGCACCTTCGACGGAAAGCTCACGTATCTGCATCGCTGTCCCCGCTCAAGAGTGACTCCCACGATGTTCGGACTGCGCCTGGATTCACCGCAGCAAGCGTGGCACCGGCACAACCGGGCCGGCGTCTTCAGCCATGCTGTTCGCCGCCGGGCGATGGCGGGTGGCGCTTCGCGCGCGGTGTCACCGGACCGCTGTCCTTGTGGAGACAAGACCGCCGGGCTCCGGTGGTCCGGTCCTCTTGCCCGCCCTGCCCGCCCTGCCCGCTCGCCGGCGTCAAGCCGCGTCCGATGTGGAGGGCGGGTGCTCCGTTGGCTCTTCGGGCGTTCGGGGCGGTGGTTCCGGAGTGGGGCGGGCACGGTCGGCGAGGTGGCTGAGCTTGGTCAAGTGGCGTTGGACCAGCCCGGCGCGGCGGGCTTCGTCGAGCGCTGTCCGGGTGATGGTGTTCTGCCGTCGTCGGCGGTGACGACCGCCGGGTGCTTCCTGGTGCACTGTGGGTCTCCTTTCCGTTCGGTGCTTCACTCGATCGTGGGGTGCGTGCGCGCACCGAAGCCGCGGTCGATCGGTCAGGTAACAAGGTTGTTTCGGGAAGAACTCGTTCGGGACCCACTGGGCCACCTGGGCGCTTACGCGGTGCGCCTTCCGGAGTCCTGCACGCGAGAGGGGACGAGACGCGGGACCGTCCACAGTGGGAGTACGGCCGAGGCGACGAGTGTGGGCCCGATCACTGGCCCGGGGCACGCCGTGCGCTGCTGCGCACGGCGTCTTCCCTGGTGGCGCCCCCGGCAGGACTCGAACCTGCGACCTAGAGATTAGAAGGCTCTTGCTCTATCCAGCTGAGCTACGAGGGCCCGCGCCGACGGCTGCTGCCGGTAACCCGGCACTGGCAGCTTAGTCGTCGCCATCCTCTCGATCGTTCGACACCGGCGAATCGTTTCAGGTCTCGTTCGACGGAATTCGGAATTTCGGTGGAAGCGTCGTCGAGAGCGTGGTGCAGACCTCCTTGAGTGTCGGGTGCGGTGCTGAGGGTGACCGAGCGGGCTACCCGGCGGGCCTCGAACCTGTAATCTGGCGATCAGAAGGCTCTTGCTGTGTCCAGCCCGACCACGCTCGCCCGCACGACCAGCGGCCGGGCAGGCAGCGCCGCGAGCGTCCGCACGCCGCTGCCTCCCTGCCGCGGCGGGCGGCGCGGTGGTCGCCTCACCTGCATGAATGTGGTCTTGGGACACCTGCGGGCCTCCCGGTCGCTGTCTACGGCGGCCGGTCTGGGGTACTGAGCCGGCCGCTTGGGTCATCGCGGGTCCCTGCCGCGGTGGACGGGGTTCTTGATCGGCGGACTGTTGCGATGGCTGCGGTGGTGCCTGCCGTGCGGGCGGTCGGGGGTCGCCGAACCGGCCGCTTGGGGTGCTTGCCCGCCGTGACTGGGCGGTGGCCGTCGGCGGATCGGCTGAGGTGGGCGCCACCGGAGCTGGCCGCTGCGGCCGTCGGGGGTCGCCGAACTGGCCGCTTGGGGTGCTTGCCCGCCGTGACTGGGCGGTGGCCGTCGGCGGATCGGCTGAGGTGGGCGCCACCGGAGCTGGCCGCTGCGGGCCATCGGGGTCGCCCGACTGGTTGACTGCCGCCGTCGGCGTGTGCCGCCGCAGGACTGGCTCAGACGCATCCTCAGGCGTCTGTGGGCGCCTACTCACCTTTGCTCAGCCCGCGCGGGCCCGAACCGCCGTGAGACACCTCCTGGGAAGCCCGTGGGCGCGCCCCGCCGCTGGGGCGCGCCCACGGGTGGGGCCGCTGTCGGGGGAGCGGCCCCGGTCGGGTCCGGCCGCCGCCGCGAGCCGGCTCTCCCTTGGGAGCGGACGGCGGTGCGGGCCCGGGTCTCAGTGCGTCACTCCCAGATCTGGATCCCGCGGACCAGGAACGGCGCGTCCGGCACGAACGTGCCACCACCCGGGTAGGTGACGAAATCTCCCTCGGTCGAGCATTCCTCGCTCTGGTAGACCGTGACGTCCCGCGTCAGCAGATTCGCGAATGACGACCCGACGAATCCCTCGGACAGGGGAATGCATTCCCCGGGATTCGCGGTCCGCAGGTCGAATCGCTGGATCTCGCCGCCGTAGTCGTCCGTCGACCACAGGCAGAACTCGCCCTTCTGACAGCCCGGATCGGCCTGCGCCGATACGGCGGCCTGAGCGGTTCCGACGCTGGTCAGCAGGCCCAGCGCGGCCAGGACCAGCAGGTGCGGCAGCCGGGCGCGGAGGCGGCGTGAAGACATGGTGGATTTCCCCTCTGGATTCGCGGCTTTCGCGGGCCGCGGTGAACTGGTGATTCCAGATTGGCGGGCGGCGGAAGATTTGTCAGCCCGCGATTTCGAATCTGTGGACAGGTCGCCGGGCGGGAACCGGTTGTCCACAGATCCGCGAACGGTCTTGTGGGAGCGCGAAGGAAATGCTAGGCGGGGCCCGTGCTGCCCCGCACCACCAGGGAAACCGGCACTTCGGCCGGCGACGGCACCGAGTCGCCGGCCAGCAGCCGCAGCACCAGCTCCCCGGCGATCCGGCCCTTCGCCGCGAGGTCCTGCCGGATCGTCGTCAGCGGCGGCGACGACCACGACGCCGGTGGGCTGTCATCGAAGCCGACCACCGAAAGCTCGTCCGGCACGCCGATCCCGAGCTGCCCGGCCGCGGCGAGCACCGCCAGCGCCAGCTGGTCGGACATGCACAGCAGCGCGGTCGGCCGCGGCGTCCGCCCGAGCAACGCGAACGCCCCGGTCAGCGCACTCTCCACGCTGAGCCCGGCCGCTTCCTCCACGACGACCGACGCCGAAGTCGGCTCCAGCTCGCCGAGATACCCCGCCAGCCGCTCACGCGTGTCGTGGAAGACCGCGGTCGAACCGGCCGGAACCGGGCCCCCGCCCGGAGTGATCCGGCTCGACGCCGCGAAGATCCCGAACCGCCGGTGCCCCAGCTCGACGAGGTGCCGCGCCGCCAGCGCCGCACCCAGCCGGTCCTGGCAGCCGACCCGCGCCACGCCGGGCAGCAGCGGCTGGTCGACGACCACCAGCGGCAGCCCCCGCGCCCGCACCGAGTCCAGCGCCGGGGCACCGTCGGCCAGCGAATACGCGACCGCGATGTCCGCCTGCGCCGTCAGCACCCGGGCGGCCGGCGGGCCACCCGAAGCGCCGCCCGGCAGGAGCAGCAGCGCGTGCCCGTGCGGGTCGACGACGCGCGCCAGCGCGTCCAGCGTCAGGGACAGCGCGGGGTCGGAGAACGCCGCCGACAGCGAGGTGTCCAGCAGGACGGCGATCGCCCCGGTCCGGCTGGTCGCGAGGCTGCGCGCGGTCGGGTCCGGGCCGGCGTAGCCGAGCTCCGCCGCCGCCCGAAGGACCTCGCCCCGCAGGCGGTCGGACAGCTGGTCAGGCCGGTTGTACGCGTTCGACACCGTGGCTCGCGAGACACCCACGGCCGAGGCGACGTCGTCGAGCGTCGGACGGCGGCGCCGGGTCATCCGCGCAGTCTAGCCATGGACTTTCTGAAGCGCTTCAGTCACGCTGGTGACCACGAAAGGGGGAACCGATGCGGGACCGGGTCGCGGTGTTCGTCGTCTTCGCGATCAACGGCCTCGCGCTGGGCTCCTGGGCGTCGCGCACGCCGGCGCTGGCGGCGCAGGTGCACGCCTCGCCCGGCGTTTTCGGCCTGGCCCTGCTCGGCGCCAGCGCCGGGATGCTCGCCGCCGCCTCGGTGGCCGGCCGGATCATCGAACGGGCCGGCGCCCGCGTGGTCGTCGCCGGCAGCACCGGGTGCGCGGCCGGTTCGATGGTGCTGGTCGGCTTCGCGCCGGACGTGCCCTTGCTGGCCGGCGCCCTGCTCCTGATCGGCGCGAGCGTCGGGATGCTCGACGTCGCGATGAACGTCGCCGCGGTGGCTGTCGAACGCCGGGTCCGCCGCCCGATCATGCCGGAGTTCCACGCGGGCTTCAGCTTCGGCGCGCTCGCCGGTTCGCTGGCCGCGGGCCTCGCTGCCGGTCACGACTGGTCCCCGGCACGGCACCTGACCGTGGCCGCCGTCGTCGCCGTCGCGGTGCTGCTGTTCATCGTCCGCGCGGTCCCCGGCAGCCGTCCCGAACACACCGAAGCCGCGACGCCGAGCCGGGTGCCGATCCGCCGGCCGGTGCTGTGGCTGCTCGCCGCGGTCGCCCTGAGTTCGGCCATCGCCGAAGGGGCGTCTTCGGACTGGTCCGCCTTGCTGATGACGGCCGAACGCGGCGTCGGCCAGGGTGCCGCGGCGCTCGCGTTCGCCGGCTTCCAGCTGGTCATGGGGCTGACCCGGCTCGCCGGTTCCTGGGCGCAACGCCGGTTCGGCCCCACCCGCTGCCTCGCCGCGGGTTCGGTCCTGGCCGCCATCGGGCTGCTTGCCGCGGCCGCGATCCCGGTCGCCGCCGTCGGTTACGCCGGCTTCGCGCTCGCCGGCGCGGGGCTGGCCGCGTCGTTCCCGCTCGCCTTGAGCCTCGCCGGCGACGCCGGGAAACGCGGGGACGGCACCGGCGGCGAGCGCGAGATCGCCTTCGTCACGGCCATCGCCTACACAGGGTTCCTCGGCGGGCCGCCGATCGTCGGCGGCATCGCGCAGGTGACGAACTACGGCGTGGCGTTCGGGTTCGTCGCGCTCGTCGGCGCGCTGATCCTGCCCGCCGCTCTCGGCGCCCGGTGGGCGCGGAAGCGGGAGGAAGCCGCACTGACGCCCGAATCGTGACAAAACCCCTGGAGCCGCGGTGGGCGAGCGTGCGTCTCTTCCCCGTACGGCCCCTATCGCCGAAGCCCCGTTGACAGTGCGGAACCGCGCGGGGCAAGCTGAGCGCGTCGTAAGCTGAAATGAATGCACCGACGTTACGAGTTCAGGTGGGCTGGTCAGGGTAGGGGCCTTGACCCGGGGAGGACGTCGTGAGGGTTGTGCTGCTCGGCGGAGCGGGGGCGCTCGCCGGCGGAGCCGGGCTCCCGCTCGTGCAGGGGGCGGTGCCGAGGCTCGTGCTCGTGCCGGTGGCGTTCCGGCTCGCTCTTTTCCTGCAGGCGATCTGGGCCGGCGGCCCGCTGGGCGCGCCGGTGATCGGCGTCGCCATCGTGCTGTACCTCCTGCCGAACCTGGCCGAGGTGGCCTGGGTCTTCCACCGCAGCACCGGCATCCGGCCGGTGCTCGCCGCCGACACCGCGTACACGCTCTTCACGAGCATCGCCGCGGCGCTGTTCGCCGGGCACGCGCCCGATCTGCTCGCCCTGACCTGGCCGAACATCATGGGCACGGTCATGGTCTGGACGTTGTTGCGCGGCGCCCCGGCGGGCGCGATCGCGATCACCGGCGCCGTGTTCCTGCGCTACGGCATGGCCGTGGTGTCCGGCACGTCGGCGCCCGCGACGTGGATCGTGCTCGCCCTGGTCGCGGCCGCCGCGACGGCGCTGGCGATCGTCATGCTCGTCGCCGGGGCGATGCGGTTCGCCCACCGGCTCGGGGAGCAGCGCGGCCGCGCCGCGGAACGGGAGCGGTACCGGCGCGACCTGCACGACACGGTCCTGCAGGTGATGGAGTCGCTCGCGCTGCCGGCGCCCCGCGACGGCCTCGACCCGGTCGGCAGCCTCGACCAGGTCCGCCGCATCGCCCGCGCGCACGCCCTGCGCCTGCGGCTGAGCCTCGACGGCGACGCACCCGCCGAGCCGGGCGGTCTCGAGCACCGCCTCGGCGCGCTGGCGGTCGAGATGACGGCGGAGGGCCTGCGCGTCGACCTCGTCGCGCTCGCGAAGCCCGCCGACGTCCCCGAGAGCGTCGTCAACTCCTTGCACGACGCGGCTCGCGAAGCACTGCGAAACACCTTGAAGCACGCGAAGACGCTCAAAGCCGTCATGTGCCTCGAAGAGCACGACGGCATCGTCACGGTGTCCGTCCGCGACCACGGGACCGGCTTCGACGCCGGGGCCCACCGCGCCGGGTTCGGCATCGAGAACTCGATCCACGCCCGGCTGGCCGAGATCGGCGGCACCGCGCGCATCGACTCGGCGCCCGGCCAGGGCACCCGCGTCGTGCTGACGGCGCCGCTAGAGCTGCGTTTCCCCGTCGGGTGAGTCCCGCCACTGCGCGAACGGGCGGTCCAGCGACCACTTGCCGCCCTGCTCTTCGAGGACGCGGTACTCGCAGGTCCCCGGGTTGGACAGCGACTCGAAAAGCTCGATGCTCCAGCCGAAGAGCCGGCGGCACAACAGCCGCAGCGTGAGCCCGTGCGAGACGATCAGGACCGTGTCCGGGTGACCTTCGTCGCGCTGGCGCAGGTCCGAAAGGAACCCCGCGACGCGGTCGTCGACGTCCGCGCCCGACTCGCCGAACGGCAGCCGGTAGAAGAAGTGCCCGAACTCGTTGCGCCGCGCTTTCTGGATCTCCTGGTCCGCCGGGTCCTGGAGGTTGCCCCAGTCCTGTTCGCGCAGCCGCGGCTCCGGCAGCAGCCGTTCGCACGACGCCCGGATGTCCAGCAGCCGCAACGTCTCCCGCGTGCGCAGGTACGGGCTGACGTAGACGGCGGGCCGCTCGCCGTCGAGCAACCGGGCGATCTCCGGCCCCACCGCAAGCGCTTCCCGCTCGCCCCGGTCCGTCAGCGGCAGGGCGTGGTCGGGGATCCGCGTGTAGGCGAGCTCGTCGACGTTGCCGAGCGACTCGGCGTGCCGCAGGAGGATCATCTTCACGCTCCCATCCTGCCCGTCACACGGGCCTGACCGGGGCTGGGCATACCCTCTGGGGCGTGTCCAGCGAGAGCGTGACGAAATCCGACGTCCCGACGCAGCGCCGGGCCAGTGTGCTGCCCCTGCTCGCGGTCGGCGTGCTGCTGGCCGCCGTCGTCGCGATCGGGCTGATCGCACTCACCGGCGGGGCCGGCTACGTCATCGCGGGCCTGCCGGATCCGGGGCTGGTCACCAAGTACGGCATCACCGTCATGCGCGTGCTCTCCGAGGCCGCGTCGGTGATCTGCGTCGGGTCGCTCCTGCTGGCCGCGTTCCTGGTGCCGCCGCAGAAGTCCGGCACGCTCGGCCCGGAGGGCTACGGCGCCGTGCGCGCGGCCGGGATCGCCGCCTGGGTGTGGTTCGGCGCGGCCCTGCTCTCGGTCGCCTTCACCGCCGCCGACACCGCCGGGAAGCCGTTCGGCGAGGTCCTGGACCCGCAGACGCTGCTCGACCTCGTCGGCGCCATCGAGCAGCCGAAGGCCTGGCTGTGGACGTCCTTGATCGCGATTCTCGTCGCGCTCGGCTGCCGGCTCGCGCTGTCGTGGGGCTGGACGGCGGTGCTGTTCTTCCTGGCCGTCGGCGGGCTGATCCCGGTCGCGGTCACCGGGCACTCCGCCAGCGGCGGCTCGCACGACGTCGCCACCAACAGCCTGCTGTTCCACCTCGTCGCCGCGTCCTTCTGGGTCGGCGGGCTGATCGCGCTGCTGGCACTGGCGTACCGGCGCGGGAACCACCTGACCCTCGCCGCGCAGCGGTTCTCGCGGCTGGCGCTGGTCTGCTGGATCGTGATGGCGATCTCCGGCGTGGTCAACGCGCTGGTCCGGATCGGTCTCGGCGACCTGTTCACCACCGACTACGGCCTCCTGGTCGTCGCCAAGACGGTCGCGCTGCTGCTGCTCGGCGTCTTCGGCCACCAGCAGCGCCGCAAGGGCGTCGCGGACCTCGTCGACGGCAAGGGCGGCGGCCAGCTGATGCGGCTGGCCGCGGTCGAGATCCTGATCATGTTCGTCACCATCGGGATCGCGTCCGGGCTGGCCAGGACGCCGCCACCGGCGGACGCGGTCACCCAGCCGTCCACCACCGAGCTGCTCATCGGCTACAACCTCGACGGCGCGCCGACGGTGTGGCGGCTGCTCTTCGACACCCGCTTCGACCTGGTCTACGGCACCCTCGCGCTCGTGCTCGGCGGGCTGTACCTCGCCGGGGTGCAGCGGCTGCTGCGCCGCGGCGACACCTGGCCGGTGGGCCGCACCGTCGCCTGGATCGTCGGCTGCGTCGTGCTGCTGATCGCGACGTCGTCGGGCATCGGCCGCTACGCGCCCGCGATGTTCAGCGTGCACATGGGCAACCACATGCTGCTGTCGATGGTGGCGCCGGTGCTGTTCGTGCTGGGCGGGCCGGTGACGCTGGCGCTGCGCGCCCTGCCGGCCGCGGGCAAGGACGCCCCGCCGGGGCCGCGTGAGTGGCTCGTCGCCTTCGTGCACTCCCCGGTCTCGCGGTTCCTGACCCACCCGGTGGTCGCGCTGCTGCTGTTCGTCGGCTCGTTCTACGCGCTCTACTTCTCCGGCATCTTCGACAACGCGCTGAACTACCACTGGGCGCACCTGGCGATGAACGCGCACTTCCTGCTCGCCGGGTACGTCTTCTACTGGCCGGTGATCGGGGTCGACCCGGCGCCGCGGCGGATCCCGTACCTCGGCCGGCTCGGCATGATGTTCGCCGCGATGCCGTTCCACGCCTTCTTCGGCGTGATCCTGATGAGCAAGCAGACCGTGATCGGGCAGGCGTTCTACGGCCAGCTGCACCTGCCGTGGGTGTCCGACCTGCTCACCGACCAGCGGCTCGGCGGCGGCATCGCCTGGGCGGCGGGCGAGCTCCCGGTGCTGCTGGTGCTGATCGCGCTGCTGGTGCAGTGGTCGCGCCAGGACGAGCGCGAGGCGAAGCGGCGGGACAGGCGCGAAGCGGCGACCGGCGACGAGGAGCTGAACGCGTACAACGCGATGCTGAAGAACCTCGCCGACGGCAAACGGGCCGACTGAGTCTCGACTTCCGGTTGAGGGTGAGACCGTTCCCGGAGCCCGGCAAAACGGCGGTTTCGGTGTTCTCGCGGTGATCCCGGGCTGACTTTCGGTAGTCCGACGGTGACCGGCGTCAGGTCGCGATCAGGTGCGCTCTACGATCGTCGGTATGGCCGAGTTCATCTACACCATGAAGAAGGTGCGCAAGACCGTCGGGGACAAGGTCATCCTCGACGACGTCAGCACCGCGTTCTACCCCGGCGCCAAGATCGGCGTGGTCGGGCCGAACGGTGCCGGTAAGTCCACCGTTCTCAAGATCATGGCGGGGATCGAGCAGGCCAGCAACGGCGAAGCGTTCCTCCAGCCCGGCGCGAGCGTGGGCATCCTGATGCAGGAGCCGGAGCTCAACGAGGAGAAGACGGTCCGGGGGAACGTCGAGGAGGGCCTCGGCGAGATCAAGACCAAGCTCGACCGCTACAACGAGATCGCCGAGCTGATGGCGACCGACTACAGCGACGCCCTGATGGAGGAGATGGGCCAGCTCCAGGAGGAGCTGGACCACGCCGACGCCTGGGAGCTCGACTCGACCGTCGAGCAGGCGATGGACGCGCTGCGCTGCCCGCCGCCCGAGGAGGGTGTCTCGCACCTCTCCGGTGGTGAGCGCCGCCGCGTCGCCCTGTGCAAGCTGCTGCTGTCCGCGCCCGACCTGCTGCTGCTCGACGAGCCCACCAACCACCTGGACGCCGAAAGTGTCCTGTGGCTGGAGCAGTTCCTCTCCCGCTACGCCGGCGCCGTCCTCGCCGTCACCCACGACCGGTACTTCCTGGACAACGTGGCCGAGTGGATCATGGAGATCGACCGCGGCCGCGTCGTCGGCTACGAGGGCAACTACTCCACGTACCTGGAGAAGAAGCAGGAACGCCTCGCGGTCCAGGGCAAGAAGGACATGAAGCTCGCGAAGCGCCTGAAGACCGAGCTCGAGTGGGTGCGCTCCAACGCGAAGGCCCGCCAGACGAAGTCCCGGTCGCGGCTCGACCGCTACGAGGAGATGGCGGCGGAGGCGGACAAGCACCGCAAGCTCGACTTCGAAGAGATCCAGATCCCGCCGGGCCCGCGGCTCGGCAGCATCGTGGTCGAGGTCGACAAGCTCAAGAAGGGCTTCGACGGCCGCGTCCTCATCGACGGCCTGTCGTTCGACCTGCCGCGCAACGGCATCGTCGGCGTGATCGGCCCGAACGGCGTCGGCAAGACCACGCTGTTCAAGACGATCGTCGGGCTCGAGGAGGCCGACGACGGCATCGTCAAGATCGGCGAGACGGTCAAGCTGTCCTATGTGGACCAGAACCGCGGCGGGATCGACCCGAAGAAGACCGTCTGGCAGGTCGTCTCCGACGAGCTCGACTACATCCACGTCGGCCAGACCGAAATGCCGTCGCGCGCGTACGTCAGCGCGTTCGGCTTCAAGGGCCCGGACCAGCAGAAGCCGGCGGGCGTGCTCTCCGGTGGTGAGCGCAACCGGCTCAACCTGGCGCTGACGCTCAAGCTGGGCGGGAACCTGATCCTGCTCGACGAGCCGACGAACGACCTGGACGTCGAGACGCTGGGCTCGCTGGAGAACGCGCTGGAGCAGTTCCCCGGCTGCGCCGTCGTGATCTCCCACGACCGGTGGTTCCTCGACCGGGTCGCGACGCACATCCTGGCCTGGGAAGGCACCGACGAGAACCCGTCGCAGTGGTTCTGGTTCGAGGGCAACTTCGAAGGGTACGAGAAGAACAAGGTGGAGCGGATGGGCGCCGAGGCCGCCCGCCCGCACCGTGTCACCCACCGCAAGCTGACCCGCGACTGAGGGGGCGGGTTTCCCCGTGGAAGCCAGCAAGCAGCACCGGACGGGCTCGCTTTCCCACGAGAGCGGGCGCGCCGCCAATGCCGGGGGAACCCTCTCCGCAGTCGGCCGGCTGATCGAGCGGGCGGACGCCCTGCACCTGCGCGCGCCCGAGCTCGCGCTCGTCCTCGGTGAGCGCGCGGCCGCGTTGTCCGAAGCCGCCGGTGCCGAGGAGCAGTGGATCCGGTCCGAGAGCCTGGTCGTGTCAGCGCGCGTCCGGCTCGGCGAGCGGCCGGGCACGGTCGGGCGGGCGGTCGCGGCGTTGCGCGCGGCCGAGCACGCCGGCTACGGCGACATCGCCGCCCGGCTGCGCATCGACCTCGCCGTCTGCGCCCGCAGCCTGGGCGTGCCGCTGACCGGGCTCGCCGCGCTGCGGCCGGTCCTCACGGACCCGGTGGTGTCGCCGGTGCACCGCGCCGCCGCGCTCTGTCACCTCGTCGGCTGCCTCGCGCAGATCGGGCGGAAGTCGGAGCTGGACCGCGTGCTCGTCGAGGCGGACAAGCTCGTCCTCGGCGACGAGTCCCTGGGCGCCGACACCCAGCTTCTGGTGCGGGCGCTGCTGCGCGTCGGCACGGCCGCGCACCGGCGCCGCCACGGCGACCTGACCGCGGCGGCCGACGCCGCCCGGACCGGCCTGGGCTTCCTGGAGAAGCTCGACAACCCGGCCGACGACGGCGGCCTCGTCCGGATCCGGCTGGTGCTGCTGCTGGTGAGCACGCTGCTCGACCGCGGCGACGCCGAAATGGCGTACGAGATCGCCGAGCCGGTCCTGGCCGAGCCGGTGCGGGCGGCCGGCGTCGCGCCGATGGGCTGGCTGCGGCTGGCCGTCGCGACCCGGATCCACCTGCCGTCCGGCTCCGGCGAGGCCGCGATGGAGCTGGTCCGCGAAGCCGTGGCGAGCACGGATCGGCACGGGCTGTCCGCGGTCACCGCCCGGCTGTGGCTGGAGCTGGCGCAGCTGCAGGAGCGGTTCGGGCAGGCCGAGGAGGCCATCGCGTGCCTGTACCGCTCGCGGGCGGCCGAGCAGCTCCACGCGCGGGCCCGGCGGCAGGCGTGCAACGTGCTGGCCGGCGAGTTCGGCAGCGGGGAGCCGGCGTCGGTGGACCTCGACGAGGTTTTGAAGGCGGTGCCGTCGCGGCCGGTCCCGGTGATCGCCGCGGTTCCGGAGGTCCCGGCCGAGCCGGTCGCCGCGCCGCCGGCGCCCGAACCCGCGCCGCGGACGCCGGCCTGGTCGTTCGGCCGCGAGGAGACACCCAAGCCCGAGCCGCGGCAGCCGGCGCCCGCGTGGTCGTTCGAACGGCCGCGCGTGACCGCCGACGCGGCCGAGACGTCGGTGATGCCAGCGGTGCGGGACGAGCCCGCGGAGCCTCGCGTGCGGCCGGAGCCGGTGGTCGTGGAGCGGCGGCCGTCGCCGGTCCGGGCGGAGCCGATCGAGGTGCGGTCCGGGACTCCGCCGACGGGGCGTCGCCGGCAGCCGGAACCCATCGAAGTCCGGTCCGCGCCGGCACCCGAAGCCGAACGTCCTCGCGAGCCGGCCGAGCCGGTCCGGCCTGCGGCACCCGATTTCCGTTCGGAACCGGCCGAGGAGCCTCCGGCGCCGATCGAGGTCCGGAGCAGCGCGCCGGAGCGGCGTCCCGAGCCGCCGGCCGAACGCCGGAGCGAGCCGGAACCGCCGCCTGCGGCCGCCGAGAACGGGAAGACCAAGTTCTCCTGGGCGGCGCTCGCCGAATCGCGGCTGCGGGAGACCGCCGCCGAACGCGAGTCGGCGCCCACGCGCGTCACCCCGGCGTTGCCGCTGGCGCCCGAGCCCGCCGCCGAACGGGAGCCGTGGGAGCCGGACGCGCGGCGCGAACCGCAGCCGTCGACCCGGCACGACGCCGAGCACGGCTCGGAGGCCGCCCGGTCGGTGCTGGACCGCCTGGGGATCTCGTCGTCGGGCGGCGCGGGCGGCGGCCGCCGCCGGGCGGAGGACGCGGAAAGCCCGCGCGAAACCGGCACCGAGCGGCCCGCCGAAAGCCCGCGCCGCGAGCGCGCCGAGGCCCGTCCCGAGCCGGAGCTCGCGCCGCCGCCGAGGCCGGAGGACGAGCCGCCGTCGGTGCCGGACTACCGCGACGAAGCCGAGCCCTGGCTGCCGCGGCTGCGGATGCCGCCGACGCTGGAGCCGATGGAGGACTTCGGCCACTGGACGCCGGCCACGGCACCGTTCCCGGAGAGCTACGCGCGCGCCATCGCGGAGGACGAGCCCCCGCCGGACGCGGGCCTCGCCGACCTGCTGGCCCGCGCGCTCGCCGAGCACCAGGCGGGCACCGCGAGCGCGGCCGCGCTCGTCAAGCAGCTGGGTTCCCAGGACACCGGCCGCCGCAACGGTCACGGCCGCAACGGTCACGGCGCCGAGTCCCGCCGCCACGGCTCGGGCGACTGACCGGAGTCCGCCGGCGACGTCATGAACGACTCGTTCATGACGCCGGACGACATGAACGAGTCGTTCAGGTCGTCACCGGCCGCCCCGCGTCGGCGAGACACCCCTATTCGTCGCCGACCTGCCGCGGCCCCGGAAACAGTGGGATCCGTCGCACTCCTACGTCGCCGACCGGCCGACAACGTTCGCCGAGCGGCGCCGCGGCCCGTCAGCTGAACCGATCATGTTGGCTCTACCTCAGGTAACGCCCGTCGAGCCGGGCTGGTCAGCGGCGCGCGGCGCCCCGGAACGCAACCCGTCAGTAGCTTGACCGATCATGCGAATCCGCTGGCCCGGAAGGGTTTTCCGACACTGGGGAACCCCCGGGTCTTCATGTGATCCCCGGCCGGGGCGCATTAGTGTGGGGTGGCCGGACTTCAACGCCGAACCGGCGCGGTGCCATCTCACGAATACTGGAGAGTTGCCTCAAATGAGCTCGACCGGAGTCTCGTCCCTACCCGGAACCGGAGCCGAAACCGAACCCGAATTCGGTCAGCGCTCCCCGGCCAGCCCGGAGCAGATCAGGGACGACCTGATCGACGCCGCCGCCGGCCTGGCGCCGGAGATCGGGGAGCTCATCCGGCTTTACTACCGGCACATCCCGGCCGAGGAGATCGTCGGCGACGAGCCCGTCAACCTGGTCGGCGCGGTGCGTTCGCACCTGCAGCTCGCCAAGCACCGGATGCCCGGCCGCCCGGCCGTGCGGCTGCTGAACCCCACCGTCGCCGAAGACGGCTGGGCTCGCGAAGCCACCGTCGTGCAGGTCGTCACCGACGACATGCCCTACCTCGTCGATTCGATCGCCGCGGAGTTCGCCCGCGACGGCGTGCAGGTGCAGCGGATCGTCCACCCGATCATCGTCGTCAGCCGTGACCTCACCGGCGAGCTGCAGGAGGTCCACCCCGACGCCGACCCGGGCAACCCGCCCGCGAACTCGGCCGCCGAGTCGTGGATGTACATCGAGATCGACTTCGTCACCGACCCGAACCGGGCCCGCGAGCTCGACAACCGCCTCGCCAGCGTCCTCGGGGACGTCCGCGAGGTCGTCGAGGACGCCGAGAAGATGGCCCAGACGGCCTGCCAGCTCGCGAGCGAGCTCGAGACGGACCCGCCGCAGCTGGCCCAGGCCGGGGAGGTCGCCGAGGGCGCCCGCCTGCTGCGCTGGCTGGCCGACGGGCACTTCACCTTCCTCGGCTACCGCCGGTACGAGCTCGTCGAGAACCCGCACCCGGACTCCGAAGAATCGACTGTGCCGGCCCTGCGCGCGGTGCTGGCCTCCGGGCTCGGGGTGCTGCGCCAGGACAGCCTGGCCGCCCGCGGCCTCACCGCCGGCCCGGACACCGCCGCGTCCGCGCTCTCGCCGACGCTGCTGGTGCTGACCCAGGCGAGCGCGCCGTCGACCGTGCACCGGCCGGTCTACCCGTACTACGTCGGCGTGAAGACCTTCGACGGCGAAGGCAACGTCACCGGCGAGCACCGCTTCCTCGGCATGTTCACCACCACCGCGCTGCACGAGAACGTGCTCGACATCCCGGTGGTCTGCAACCGGGTCCGCGAGGTCATCCACCGCGCCGGGTTCCCGATGGAGTCCTTCTCCGGCCAGCGGATGCTGGAGGTGCTGCAGAACTGGCCGCGTGCCGACCTGTTCTCCGCCGACACCGACTCGCTGTACTCGACGACCACCGGCGCGATCACGCTGTCGGACCGCCGCCGGCTGCGGCTGTTCCTGCGCCGCGACCCGTACGGCCGCTTCTACTCCTGCCTCGTCTACCTCCCGCAGGACCGCTACACGACGCGGTCGCGGCTGGCGATGCAGGAAGTCCTGCTGGAGGAGCTCGAAGGCACCCAGCTCGAATACAGCGCCCGCATCGGCGAGACCGTCCTCGCCCAGGTGCACTTCATGGTGCACACCGATCCCGCGCGCCGCTTGGAGCCGGACACACCGCGGATCCAGGACCGGCTGAACGACGCCGTCCGCAGCTGGGACGACCGGATGGTCGAGGCGGTCCTGGACGAACGCCGCGAGCGGTCGGACGGCGGCGTGGCCGTCGGCGTCCTCGGCGAAGAGTCGGCGACCGAGCAGGGCCAGCGCTTCGCGAGCATTTTCCCCGAGGGCTACAAGGAGGACTTCGCCGCCGGAGAGGCCTTGGCCGACCTCCGCTCCCTCGACTCGCTGACCGACGAGGGAGACCTCGCGCTGTCGTTCTACCGGCCGGCCGACGCCGAGCCGGGCGAACGGCGCTTCAAGCTCTACCTGCGCGGCGAAGGCGTCACCCTCTCGAAGGTGCTCCCGGTGCTGCAGGCCATGGGCGTCGAGGTGGTCGACGAACGGCCGTACGAGCTGCACCGCGAAGACGGCGGCGCCTGCTGGATCTACGACTTCGGCCTGCGCGTCGCCCAGAAGATGCTCGACGAGGGCGACGACCACGCGGTCGAGCAGCTGCGCGGCCGCTTCCAGGACGCCTTCGAGGCCGCCTGGCGCGGAGACGCCGAGGTGGACGGGCTCAACGGCCTGGTCCTGCGCGCCGGGCTGACCTGGCGCCAGGCCGCCGTGCTGCGCGCGTACTCCCGGTACCTGCGCCAGGCCGGCAGCGCGTTCTCCCAGGACTACATCCAGAACACGCTGCTGAACCACACCCAGGTCGCGACGAAGCTGCTGAGGCTGTTCGAGGCCCGCTTCGACCCGCAGCTGGGCGACGCCGACCGCGAAGCCGCCACCGAAGCGCTGACGAGCGAGCTGAGCGCGATGATCGACGAGGTCACCAGCCTCGACGAGGACCGCATCCTGCGCCGGCTGATGGCCGTCATCCGGGCCACGCTGCGGACGAACTACCACGTCACCGACGCCGACGGGAACCAGCGGACCTACCTGGCGATCAAGCTCGACCCGGCCGGCGTGCCCGACCTGCCCGAGCCGCGGCCGCGGTTCGAGATCTTCGTCTACTCACCGCGCGTCGAAGGTGTGCACCTGCGCTTCGGCGAGGTCGCGCGCGGGGGCCTGCGCTGGTCGGACCGCCGCGAGGACTTCCGCACCGAGATCCTCGGCCTGGTCAAGGCGCAGGCGGTGAAGAACGCCGTGATCGTGCCGGTCGGCGCGAAGGGTGGCTTCGTCGTGAAGATGCCGCCGGCCCCGACCGGCGACTCGAGCATCGACCGCGACGCCCAGCTCAACGAGGGCATCGCCTGCTACCGCATGTTCATCTCCGGCCTGCTCGACCTGACCGACAACCGCGTCGAGGGCAAGACCGTGCCCGCGCCGGGCGTCGTCCGGCACGACGCCGACGACTCGTACCTGGTCGTCGCGGCGGACAAGGGCACCGCGAAGTTCTCCGACATCGCCAACGAGATGTCCGCCCGGTACGGCTTCTGGCTGGGCGACGCGTTCGCCTCCGGCGGCTCGGTCGGCTACGACCACAAGGCCATGGGCATCACGGCGAAGGGCGCCTGGGAGAGCGTCAAGCGGCACTTCCGCGAGCTGGGCAAGGACACCCAGACCGAGGACTTCACCGTGGTCGGCATCGGCGACATGATGGGCGACGTCTTCGGCAACGGCATGCTGCTCTCGGAGCACATCCGGCTGGTCGCCGCGTTCAACCACATGCACGTGTTCCTCGACCCGAACCCGGACGCCGCTTCGACGTTCGCCGAGCGCCGCCGGCTGTTCGACCTGCCGCGCAGCTCCTGGGACGACTACGACCGCTCGCTGATCAGCGAAGGCGGCGGCATCTACTCCCGCTCGGCCAAGTCGATCCCGGTCAGCCCGCAGGTCCGCGAAGCCCTCGGCCTCGATGAGAGCGTCACCGCGCTGGCACCGATGGACCTGATCCAGGCGATCCTGCTGGCGCCGGTCGAGCTGCTCTGGAACGGCGGCATCGGCACCTACGTCAAGGCGGAGTCCGAGACCCACGCCCACGCCGGCGACAAGGCCAACGACGCCATCCGCGTCGACGGCAAGCAGCTGCGCGTCAAGGTGTTCGGCGAGGGCGGCAACCTGGGCCTGACCCAGCTCGGCCGGATCGAGTTCGCCCGCGAGGGCGGCAAGATCAACACCGACGCGCTGGACAACTCGGCCGGCGTCGACTGCTCCGACCACGAGGTCAACATCAAGATCCTGCTCGACCACCTGGTGCAGACCGGGAAGCTCGAGGAGGCCCAGCGCAACGAGCTGCTGGCCGAGATGACCGACGAGGTCGGCGCGCTGGTGCTCGACGACAACTACCGGCAGAACGCCGTCCTCGGCGTCAGCCGGGCGCACGCCGCGCCGATGCTGTCGGTGCACGCGCGCCAGGTCCAGGCGCTGGTGTCCGCGGGCGCCTTCGACCGGAAGCTCGAAGCGCTGCCGAGCAACTCCGAGTTCCGCGAGCTGGAGAAGGCGGGCAAGGGCCTCACGTCGCCGGAGCTCGCGACCCTGCTCGCGCACGTCAAGCTGGAGCTGAAGGGCGAGCTGCTGGCCAGCGACCTGCCCGACTCGAAGGTCTTCGCGGCCCGGCTGCCCGGGTACTTCCCGGAACCGCTGCGCGAGCGGTTCCCGGACGCGATCGGGGAGCACCCGCTGCGCCGGCAGATCATCACCACGATGATCGCCAACGAGGTCGTCGACGGCGGGGGCATCTCCTTCGTCTACCGGCTGATGGAGGAGATGAACGCGACCGCCACCGACGCGGTGCGCGCGTACGCGGTCGTGACGCAGGTGTTCGACCTGCCGGCGCTGTGGAAGGAGATCGACGCGCTCGACAACGTCGTGCACACCGACGTCGCCGACGCGATGGTGCTGGAGACGCGGCGGCTGCTCGACCGGGCCGCGCGCTGGTTCCTCACCAACCGGCCGCAGCCGCTGGCGCCGCTGTCGGAGATCAAGCGCTTCGGCCGGGTGCTGGGCAAGCTCGTCCCGAAGATCGGCGACCTGCTCCGCGGCCGCGAGGCGGAGTCGGTGCAGAAGCATGTGGACGAGCTGATCGCCGCGAACGTGCCCGAGGAGCTGGCTCGCCGCGTCTCGCTGCTGCTGCACACCTTCGGCCTGCTCGACGTCACCGAGGTGGCCGAGCTCGCCGAGCAGCAGGTCGGCGTGGACGCCCCGCACAGCCCGGCGGAGACGGCGGAGCTGTACTACGCGCTTTCGGCGCACCTGGACGTCGACAAGATGCTGACCGAGATCAGCGCGCTCGAGCGCGGCAACCGCTGGCACGCGCTCGCCCGGCTTTCGCTGCGCGACGACGTCTACGGCTCGCTGCGGGCGATCACGCTGGACGCCCTGAAGCACAGCGACCCGGGCAGCAGCGGGGACGCCAAGATCGCCCAGTGGGAGACGACGAACGCCTCGCGGTTGCAGCGGGCGCGCGTCGCGCTCGACGAGATCACCAAGTCCGGCCGGCTCGACCTCGCGACGCTTTCGGTGGCGGCCCGGCAGATCCGGAGCACGGTGCGGTGACCTACGTTGCACACGTCCGCCCGCGCTGGACGGACATGGACGTCTACGGCCACATCAACCACGCGAAGATGGTGACGCTGCTCGAAGAGGCGCGGATCCCGCTGCTGTTCAAGGGCGCCGTCGAGGCCGGGCTCGAGCAGCTGCCCAAGGGCATCGTCGTGGTCAAGCTGGAGATCGCCTACAAGGCGCCGATCGTGGTGTCCGGGCAGGAGCTGCGCGTCGGCATCGACCTGACGGAGCTGCGCGCGGCGAGCTTCACGCTGGCCTACCGGGTCCACGCCGGGCCGGCGGAGTCCGACCCGGTCGCGGTGACGGCGGAGACGGTGCTGGCGCCGTACGACACGGTCGCGTTGCGGCCGCGTAGGCTCAGCCCGCCCGAGTCGGAGTTTCTGAAGCAGGGGTTCGCGGATGCCTGAGTTGTTGGTGCCGGACGCGGCGGACCGGGAGACCCTCGGCGCCTTCGTCGCCCGCGCGGTCCGGCTGGACGGCCAGACGGCCGTGCGGCTGCGGCAGCGCGGCGACGGCGTGGTCGAGGCCTGGACGGCGACGCCGTTCGAATGCCTGGCCACGCGCGCGGTGGCCGGTGACGTCACCCCCGGCGACGTCACGGTGTCCGGCAACGAGCTGCTGGCGGCGCTGACGGTGGCGGGCGGCCCGCGGATGGACCCGGGCCCGGCCCGCGACCTCCTGTGGCACGGCGAGCTCCCGCCGTCCGGGCCGTGGCAGCGGGTCGACGAGCTCCCGGCGGCGGTCGTCGCGGACCTCGCCGACCGCGGCGTGACGCTGGCCCGCGACAACGCCGGCCCGCACGGCAACCCGCCGGCGTCGCTGATGGACCAGGCGGTGCTGACGGTGACCGGCGGCTCGCTGGAGATCAAGGTCCAGATGCGCTGCCTGTTCGCGATGTCCGGCATGGGGTTCGTGGACTCGGACGTGGAAGGCGACGTCGTCCGCGTGACGGCGACCGATTCGTGGCTGCGTCTCGACGCCCGCTACGGCGCGATCGTCCGGCGCCGGCACGCGTTGCTGCCGTTGCTGTTCTGATTACGGAGTTCTTGCGTCTCGGGCGTGCGCCGGGTTTCGGTGGCACCCTGGAGGCATGCCCCCGGACGACGACCCGACCGCGGACTTCCTCGACGGAGTCCGTGCGGAGGAGACGCCGTGGCGCCGCGAGCGGCCACCGGGGGAGCAGGCGCCGGAGCGCGCCGAGCGTCCTGAGAGGTGGGGCCGCACGCGAACGGTGGGCCGGGCGGCCGCCCAAGCGGCGCCCTACCTCCAGGCCGCGGCGCTGGTGGCCTGGCTGGCGAGTGGTGCCTTCGACGACGGCTCGGACGACCAGAGCGGTTGACAGGTCCGTGACCGATTGGTTACAGTCCGCGCCTTCCCGGAGGTGAGCCAGTTGATGAGGTTCCCGGCGTTCACCATCACCGTGACCCGCGAAGCCGCCGTGTGGACCGCGAAGGTGACCGACGGCCTCGACGGCGCCACGGGTGAGTTCAAGCAGTTCGGCGACGTCGACCCCGGCATGCGGAAGGTCGTCGCGAACCTGACCGGCCTCCCGGCCGAGCGGTTCCACCTCCGCTGGCGCTACGAGTTCGACGACGCGGACGCGACCGAGCTCGTCCTGCAGTACCAGGAGGCGGACCGGCTCGCCGAGGAAGTGACGCGGTGGCGGGAAGGGGTCCGTGCCCGCCTGGTCACCACGCTGAACGGGCAGATCCCGCAACGGGCGATCGCCGACCTGGTCGGCCTGTCCCACCAGCGCGTCAACCAGATCACCCACGGCCCGGTGCCCGCGGCGGCCGAGGTCGTCAAGCCGGGCACCTGGGTTCCCCGCTTCTAGACCAGCCAAGCGGCGGCGTCGGCCGGGAGCTTCCCGTCCACCAGCGGGCTGCTGGACAGCAGCAGCTCACCCGGCGGCAGCGCGATCGGGCTCGCGGACGTGTTCAACGCGCACACCAGCCCGCCGCTCTTGCGGCGGAACGCGAAGCACCCCGCGGGCGCGCCGTACCACTCCAGCTCGTCGCCGCCGAACGCCGAGTGCGTCTTGCGCAGCTCGATCGCCTGCCGGTACAGCGAAAGCGTCGAGTCGGCGTCTTCGATCTGCTTTTCGACCGTCAGCCCGGCCCACTCGGCCGGCATCGGCAGCCAGGTCCGCGGGTTGCGCGAGAACCCGAACGGCGGCAGGTCGCCCTCCCACGGCAGCGGCACCCGGGAGACGTCCCGCCCGAACTCGGCCCCGCTGGTCTTCGCGCGCGGATCGGCCATCTCCGCAGGCGGGATGTCCACGTTGGCCAGGCCCAGCTCTTCGCCGTTGTACAGGTAGACCGCGCCCGGCAGCGCCAGCTCGACCAGCGCCATCGCCCGCGCGCGGCGCACGCCGGCCGCGCCCCCGCCGTAGCGGCTGACCTGGCGCCAGACGTCGTGGTTGCTCAGCGTCCAGGTCGCCGGCGCGCCGACCTTCGCCGGCACGGTCAGGGAGCGCTGGATCGCCGTGCGCATCGCGTCGGCGTCGAAGTGGGTCAGCACCAGGCGGAAGTTGAACGCCAGGTGCAGTTCGTCGGGGCGCAGGTACCGGGAGAGGCGCTCCTCGTCGGTCACCCAGATCTCGCCGACGGCCATCGCTTCCGGGAACTCGTCGAGCACCTTGCGGATCATCTGGTGGATCTCGTGGACGCCGTCGTAGTCCCACCGCGGGTCGTAGTAGTGGCTCGGCCCGAGCGCGTCGGCCCGCGGGTCCATGTCCGGCAGTCCGGGCGGCTTGGCCATGCCGTGCGCGACGTCGATGCGGAAGCCGTCGACGCCGCGTTCGAGCCAGAAGCGCAGGGTGCGTTCCAGGTCGGCGGCGACCTCCGGGTTGGTCCAGTTCAGGTCCGGCTGCTGCGGCGCGAACAGGTGGAGGTACCACTGGCCGTCCGGCACGCGGGTCCACGCCGGCCCCCCGAACGCGCTGACCCAGTTGTTCGGCGGGTCCTCGCCCTTCGGGCCGACGCCGTCGCGGAAGACGTAGCGGTCGCGCTCCGGGCTGCCCGGCGCGGCCGCCATCGCGGACTTGAACCAGGCGTGCTGGTTGCTGGTGTGGTTGGGCACGACGTCGACGGTGACCTTGATGTTGCGCTTGTGCGCCTCGGTCAGCAGCACGTCGAAGTCGCCGAGGGTGCCGAACATCGGGTCGACGTCGCGGGGGTCGGCGATGTCGTAGCCGTGGTCGGCCATCGGGGAGCGGTAGAACGGCGTCAGCCACAGCGCGTCGACGCCCAGCAGCTCCAGGTAACCGAGCCGGGAGTGGATGCCTTCCAGGTCTCCGACGCCGTCACCGTCCGAATCGGCGAACGAGCGTACGTAGACCTGGTAGAACACCGCGTCCCGCCACCAGGCGGGCTCTCCCGGCTCCGGTCTCATCAGACGAAGCTGTTCATCATGCTGTGGGCGGCCATCTCCAGGTAGGCCCAGAGCTGCCCGCGGTAGGGCTCCTCGAGGTTCTCCTCGTCGACCGCGATCCGGATGCAGCGCAGCCAGGCGTCGCGCTCGATCGGCCCGATCTTGAACGGCGCGTGCCGCATCCGCAGCCGCGGGTGCCCGCGCTGGTCGGAGTAGGTGTGCGGGCCGCCCCAGTACTGCATGAGGAACAGCCGGAAGCGCTCCTCGGCCGGGCCGAGGTCCTCCTCGGGGTAGAGCGGGCGCAGGATCTCGTCCCGCGCGACTTCTTCGTAGAACCGCCCGACGATCCGGCGGAACGTGGGTTCGCCGCCCACAGCTTCGTAGAGGTTCGCCGGTTCGCTCACTGCTGACACGCCTTCCATTTTGCCTTCCGGGTGCGGGTTCCCGACGCGATCCAGCGCTACAAGGGTCTCGGCGAGATGAACGCCGAAGAGCTGTGGGAGACCACGATGGACCCGGCCAACCGGCTGCTGGGCCAGGTC
>NZ_JBEZHS010000044.1:0-79009 GCF_040650695.1 Amycolatopsis sp. NPDC048633 | reverse complement strand
GATCGCCCAGACGGCTTCCGCCGCGCGACGCCAGGTGAACGCCTTGGCGCGCTCCCGGCCCGAACGGGTGAGCTCGGCCGCCACGGAGGGTGAGCCACATTGGGGCGCTAGCCGCGGTTGACCGCGCTGATCTCGTCCTGGAGCCGCTGCCGCGTGGACGCGAGCCCGTCCCGCGGTGCCGGCTCCGGTGCGTGTGCGACGGTCGCGTCGCCGGCCGGGCCGGTCACCGGGAAGACCTGCTTCTCCCCGGGCAGCGGAACCCCCGGGCAGATGGTCGCCGCGGGCCGGGCGGCGCCGAGGAAGTAGCCGTTCACCAGTTCGTCCACACAGGAATTGCCGCTGATCGCGTACTGGCCGTGGAACGGCGAATCCGCCACCGACACCATCGGGACCCCGGCCGTCCGCGCCGCCGCCTCGGCCTGCTCGTAGCCGGTCTGCGGGTCGAACTCGCCCTGGACGACGAGGACGTTCTTCGCGGCGTCCGCCGACAGCTTGGGCAGCTGCTGGCGGGGGCGGTCCGACCAGTAGCCGCACGCCTCGCTGAGCCCGTACGCCCAGCCGAACAGCGGGTACTGCGGACCCTGCAGGTCGCTGAGCAGCTTGTACCAGGTCGCCGCGCGCGTCGGCTGGTCGCCGCACGCCACGGCCAGGCGGGTGCCGCCCACGTCCGCGTAGTCGGGCTCGGGCGGGGCCACGTCCGCGGCCGTCAGCTGAGCCGCCGGGCGCCCGAACGCCGTGCGCGCGACCTGGTCCAGGTCGGCGGACGCGGGCGGGGCCGTGCCGTCGAGGGCGGCCAGGCCCTTGGTGAGGATCAGCGCGCCGACCAGCCACTGCTTCGTGCTGCCGTTGCCGACGAAGACGTGGTCGAAGGTGTCCGGCGACAACCCCTGGTCGCGGAAGTAGACGCGGACCCGCTCCCAGTTCTTCTTGACCTCCGCGGCCGTCTTGCCCAGCTGGTCCGGGAACCGGCGGGCCAGCCAGGGCGCGTAGACGCGGTCGAACTGCCGCTGGTCGATCTTCGGGAACGCCTCGAAGGCGGCCTGGAGCCGGCCTTCGAAGTTGACGCTGGAGTCGAGGACGACCCGCCCGGCGTGGCCGGGGAACAGCGACGCGTACTTCGCGCCGAGCCAGGTGCCGTAGGAGTAGCCGAGGTAGTTCAGCTTCTCGTCGCCCAGCAGCGCGCGGATCAGGTCCATGTCGTGCGCGGTCTGCCAGGTGGTGACGAACGGCGAGAGCGCGTCGCTCTGGCAGGCCTCGGCCACCGCCCGCGGCGTCCGCTGGTGCTGCGCGATGCTGGCGGCCGACCGGTTGCGGGCGTCGAGGTCGTCCTCGGTGGGGATCCGCCCGACGGGCACCCGGCAGACGAACCCCGCGTCGTCGCCGCCCTCCTGGCCGGTGCCGCGCGGGTCCATGCCGACGAAGTCGAAGTGCTCGTGCACCGCCGGTTCCAGGCCGGCCAGCGCGCCGGCGAGCGAGGTGCCCTGGCCGCCGGGCCCGCCGGGGTTGACCAGGATCGCGCCCCGCCGCTCGCCGGTCGCGGCGGCGCGGCTGATCGCCACCTTCAGGTCTTTCCCGGCGGCCGGTGCGGACCAGTCCCGCGGGACGGTGATCCGCGCGCACTGGACCTTCTCCCCCTTGAAGGGACAGCTGCCCCAGGCGACCTGCTGGGTCAGGTAGGGCGCCAGTGGGTCGGGCGTGGTCGCGGCAGCCGGCGCGACGGCCCCCACCAGGACCGCGACGGCCACCGCCAACCCCGCTCGCGACGTCCGCACCGCAGCTTCCTCCCTCGGTCCCCGGCAACCCGGGAACACCCAAGCACGGCGGGAGGGGCGCGGGCAGCCCGGTGACCACCGTTCGCGCCGCGAATTCCCTCGATCCGGTGATCAGCTCGGCGGTTCGGGCTGCCCGGCGTCCTCCTCGACGTCCTGGTGCTCGGGCTCCTCGCGGTCGACCTCGGGGATGTCCACGTCGAGGTCGACCTCCGGGGTGCCCGGCGGGCGGGGTGCGTCGGGGGTGATGGGTCCGTTCTCGGCTTCGGTCATGGGCAGTGGTTACCCGGGAGCCGGCGTCCCAAGCGGACCGCTCACCGGCAGAACGCCGTGTCCACAGTGGACAACACCGCGGTCGCGGCCTTCTCCCCGTCGCCGAAGGTGCCCGGCAGCGCGGTGACCGCGAGGCCGACCGATCGGCCGTCCTCGGTGGCGCCGCCGCGGGTTTCGTAGCCGTCGATGTCGCCGCCGTGGCCCCAGTAGACGCCGCCGCAGCTCAGCGGGACGCGGAACAGGCCGAGGCCGTACTGCCACCCCGGGAACAGCGGCGCGTCGACGGTCTTGCGCATCTCGGCCAGCTGCGCGGGCGGCAGCAGCTTGCCGCCGAGCAGCGCCCGCGAAAGCTGCGCGAGGTCGCTCGGCGTCGAGATCAGCTGACCGGCCGCCCCGCCCCAGGACGGATCCATCTCGGTCGCGTCGACGACCTTCGTGCCGGTGCTGTTCGCGAGCGCGTAGCCGTGCGGGTGCGGCCCCTGGATGGTCTCGTCGCCCGGCTGCGGCCAGTACGTGTCGCGCAGACCGGCCTTCGCGATCACCCGCTGGGTGATCTGCTCCTGCACCGGACGCCCGGTGACGTGCTCGATCAGCAGGCCGGCCAGCAGGTAGTTCGTGTTGCTGTACTCCCACTTGGTGCCCGGCGCGAACTTCGCCGGGTGGGCCAGTGCCGCGGCGAGCAGGTCGTGGGGCTGGAAGAACTTGTGCTGGACGTCTTCGAAGTTCTCCACGCCGAGGTACTCGGTGTAGTTCGGCAGCCCGCTGGTGTGCTGCAGCAGCTGCCGGACGGTGATGGCGTTCCCGTCGATGCCCTCCCCGCGCACCAGCCCGGGCAGGTACCGCTCGATCGGCGCGTCCAGCTCGACCTGGCCCTCGGCCACCAGCTGGAGGACGACGACCGCGGTGAAGGTCTTCGTGTTGCTGCCCGCCCGGACCCGGCCGTCGCGCGGGACCGGGACGCGGCGGTCGAGCCGCGCGGACCCGGCGACCAGCGACGTGCCGGCGCCGTCCCGGCCCACCCAGGCCAGCGCCGCCGGGAACTTCTCCTGGCTCACCAGCGCGTCGAGGCTTTCCTGCACCGGCGACTTCGGGTTCGCGGCCGCCGCCGTGGTCAAGCCGCCCAGCAGCCCCGCCACCGTCAAGATCACTACACCCTTGCGCATCAGAACTCCTTCAGGTCCGGAATCGATACCCGAAATAGTTCTCGAATCCGGCGTGAAGATCAGTAGCGCGGGCCACCCGATCCCGGGTAGCGCTGGCGCTACCGTGGCGCCGTCAGGGACGTCACGAGGGCGTCTGCGATCTCGCGCAGCTCAGCGGGACCGTGGCCGACTCGTTCCATGACCGCGATGCCCCGGGTCGTGGTGACCACCAGCCGGGCCGCGGCGCGCAGGTCCACCGCCGGGGTCACGCCGTCGTCGATCGCGGAGAGCTTGTCGTGGACCACGGTTTCCAGCTCGTCGAGCATCGCCCGGACGGCCGCTTCGGCGCGCGGGGACTCGGTCGCCGCCTCGATGGCCGTCCGCGTCGAGAGGCAGCCGCGCGACGGTGAGCCGGCCGCGAAGGCCTCGACGCAGTAGTCGAAGAAGGAGAGCAGTGCGGCCCGCTTGTCCGGGCGGTCGAGGGCTTCGGCCGCGCCGGCCAGGAACCGGGCCGCGTACTCGCCGAAGGCGCGCAGGAAGATCTCCTCCTTGCCGCCGTAGGCGTGGTAGAGCGAACCGCGCTGGACGCCGGTGCCGGCGGCGAGGTCGAGCATCGACGTCGCCCGGAACCCCCGCGCCTGGAACACGTCCAGGGCGCGGTCGAGGGTGACCCGCTCGTCGAACTGCCGTACTCCCGCCATGGAATCCCTTCCGCCTATCGGTGATCCACCCTAGCTCCCGCGCCGAAGACGGTGTCCCGCAAGAGCAGCCCGCCCACCACCCGGCCGAGCGCGGCGGCGGGCAGGATCGCGGGCAGCAGGTCGAGACCGCCCAGCTCGACGGCGAGGACGACGGCGGTGACGGGCGCCCGCCCGGCGGCGGCCAGGCAGGCGGCCACCCCGGCGACGGCGCCACCGGCCACTGGAACGGCGGCCCCCACGGCCGCTCCGACGACGAGCGTCGGGCCGATGGTGCCGCCGGCCCCGCCGGCGGCGAAGGTCACGCTCGTCGTGACGATCTTGCCGGCGGCGAGAAGGAGCAGGGTTCCGGAGGCGGTGGCTCCGACTCCCGCGAACAGGTCGGGGCCGGGGCCGCCGATGCCGGGGATCGCGAGCAGGATCGGTCCGGCGATCAGGCCACCGAGGGCGGGCCGCCACCACGGCTGGTGGGTGATTCGCCGGTTCCGGACAGCGGCGATTCTCGCGCGAATCCTCCTCACGATCGAGGAGCATCGGCCCGCGCCTCGCCGGACGAACTCCGGCCCGCTGAAGCCGCCCGCTCCACCGAAGGCGGCCGGGCCGGCGGATCCGAGTAGCTTGCCGAGTCTGCCGGATCGAAACAGCCCGCCGAATCCGCGCCCTTCCCGCCCGGCAATGGTGGTCAGCTTGCGCCGAGCTTGACTGAACGCCACCCAACCACCGGCCGTCGGCCACCGCCGCGTAGCCAACCGCCTTGAGATCTCCAGGCTTCGGGCCAAAAGCACGCCGGCCAGCGCCGCGAGCAGGCCCGCCAGCAGGATTCCGAGCCCGTCCACCGTCCCGGTCGCCCCGGGCAACCGCACCGGCGCGACCGGCAGCACGTGCGCGGTCAGTGCTCCCGCGGCCGACCCCGCCACCGCCGCCGCGAACTCGAGCCCCGCCACGCCGTCGAGTAGCACCTCCACCACCAGGACCACCCCGGTCACCGGCGCCCCGAACGACCCGCTGATCCCGCCCGCGACAGCCGCCGCGGCCACCGGCCGCGCGGGGACCGCCGCGACTCGGGCCAGTGCCGAACCGAGGGCGGCCGCGAGGTGGATGATCGGCCCCTCGGCGCCGGCGGACCCGCCCGCGCCCAGGGTCAGCCCGCCCGCCAGCGCGTGCGCGCCCGCGGCACGGGCGGCGACCGGCGAGTCCCGGGCGAACGCCCGGCGCACCACCGGGATCCCGCCCGCGGTGACCAGCGGCCCGTACAGCAGGCCGGCCACCGCGGGGGTCAGCAGAATGGCCAAGCCGTGCACCGAAAACCGGGCCAGCGTCTGTCCGAACGCGACAGCGAACGCGGCCCCGAGCACGCCCGCGATCACCGCCGCGGACAGGGTACGGCTCAAGCCGGGCTCAAACGCCGGTACAGCTCCCAGGACGCGCGCTCGACGTGGTTGTGCAGCAGCTTGCCGTCCTCGCGCACTTCCCACACGGCCGTGCCGCTGAAGGAAATCGGCTGTCCGTCCGGTTCGGTGCCGAGGACGCCGTTGTTGCGGCCGTGCACCTTCCACCGCGACGCGACCCGGCTGCCGTCCTGGTTCTGGAACGTCTCGACGATCTCCAGCTCGAGGTCGTGGACCTGCTTCAGGAAGGCGCGGATCCAGGCCTTGAAGTTCTCGCGGCCTTCGATGCGCTCGCCCGCGTTGGTGATGACGAAGTCGTCGACGACGTACTCGTCGACCGCGTCGGGGTTGCGCCCGTTCCACACCGCGTGCCAGAACGATTCGACGATCTCGGCTGAGTTCATGTCCACCTCCATGTTTGACATCAGTGTCAAACATAAGCCGGGGCAGTCGCCGGGCCAAGGAGGTGCGAGCAGCGCCACAGTCAGAGGTCGAGCACCAGCCGGGGTGAACACGAGCGCGACACGCAGATCATCATCACCTCGCTTTCCCGCCGTTCGGCTTCGGTCAGCACGGAGTCGCGGTGGTCCGGGGTGCCGCCGAGCACGCCGGTTTCGCACGTGCCGCACGTGCCTTCCTGACACGATGACAGGACGGCGACCCCCGACTCCTCGGCCACCTCGAGGATCGACCGGTCCGCCGGAACCTGAAGGACACGGCCCGAACCGGCGAGCTCGACCTCGAACGCGGTCCGCGGGCCGTCGTCCTCCTTCGGGGCGAACCGCTCGACGCGCAGGGCGTCCCCGGGCCAGCCGGCGCAGTGCTGTTCCACCGCCGCCAGCAGCGGTTCCGGTCCGCAGCAGTACACCGCGGTGTCCGGCCGCGGCTCGGCGAGCAGCGCGGGCAGGTCGAGCAGCCCGTGTTCGTCCTGCGGCCGGATCGTCACGCGGCCCTCGTGGCGTCGCAGGTCGGCGGTGAAAGCCATCGAAGACCGCGTCCGGCCGCCGTAGACGAGCTGCCACTCGCGGCCCGTCTCGGCGACCCGGTCGAGCATCGGCAGGATCGGCGTGATGCCGATGCCCCCGGCGACGAACAGGTAGCGCTTCGCGTCGACGAGCGCGAAGTGATTGCGCGGCCCGTCTACCTGGATTCGTTGCCCGGCAACGAGTTCGTCGTGCACGTACGCCGATCCGCCGCGGCCGCCGGGTTCGCGCAGGACCGCGACCTGGTACGCCGACGTGTCGCCGGGCCGGCCGCACAGCGAGTACTGCCGGACGACGTCGCCGGGCAGCAGCAGATCGACGTGCGCCCCCGGTTCCCAGGCCGGGAGCGGCTGCCCGTCCGGCGCCCGGAGCGTCAGCCGGACGACGCCGTCGGCGAGTTTTTCCTTGTCTGCCACCACCAGGTCGAGCGTCATGCGTCGTGCCCTTCGGGATGGGCCAGGAGCCATTCCCACAGCGGCACCGGGTCGTCGAACTCGCGCTCGGCCGAGCAGTGGCAGACCGCGCGCAGCCGGTCGGTGCCGAGCACCCAGTGGATCCGGTAGACGCGGTCGCCGGTGAGCATCGGGCGCGTCACGACGTGACCAGCCGCTGCAGCAGCCGGCGAGCCGCGAGGCCGCCGGTGTCGATGTTGATCGACAGCTCCTGGTAGCCGTCCGGTTCGGCGGCGATCACCCGCTCGAGGACGTCGAGCGCTTCGACGTCCTGCAGGACGACCGTGCGGTTGTTCTCCGCGAGGAAGGCCGACACGCCGTCGTCGTCGAGGGCGAAGTCCCGGGCCACCGCCCAGAAGTCGTGCGTCGAATGCTCGGTTTCGGGCGTGATCGCGTAGACGACCTCGACGTGGAAGGCGTCCGGGTCGCTGCCGTCCGGGTTCGGCACCGAGCCGACCGGCGCGATGCGGCTGTGCAGCTTGTACAGGCACGGCGGCGTGTACTCGATGTCCTGCCAGCGCGAGATCCGGCCCTGCAGGCCGGTGGACTTGGCGTAGAAGGGCGGGCACGCGGCGTCGGCCATGTGCCGGGACACGTAGACGATCCCGGCCTCGTCGTCGACCTCGGTCGTGATCGGTGTTTCGGCGACCTCCGGCGTGCCGATGTAGCCGCCGTGCAGGTAGGTCTCGTGGGAGAGGTCCAGCAGGTTGTCGACGAGCAGCGCGTAACGCGCCTTCAGCGGCTCCATGCCGGCGACCGTGGTGTACCCGGGGGAGTCGAGGTAGGGCGCCCGCGGGATCTGCGCGGTGTCGGCCTTTTCCGGGTCGCCGATGAACACCCAGACGAAGGAGTCCTGTTCCACCAACGGATAGCTCCGCAGCCGCGCGGTCCGCGGCACCCGGGTCTGGCCGGGGACGGACACGCACTTGCCGTCGACGCCGTAGGTGAAGCCGTGGTAGCCGCAGACGACCTGGTCGTCGAGGAGCCGCGACGGCGCCTGCGACAGCGGGAACCGGCGGTGCACGCAGCGGTCGGCCATCGCGGTGAGGCTGCCATCGCGAGTCCGCCAGAACAGGATCGGCTCACCACAGATGGTGCGGCTGAACAGGTCCTGGCCGATTTCGGACCCGTACGCGGCGACGTACCACTGGTCGCGGGGAATGGCGCTCATCGGAGTTCGTCCTCTCGTGGCGGGGCTCACAGCGTGCGGGAAGCCTCCGGTGCCCACGAAGGGCGTTTCCATAAGATGGAAAGTTGACGTGACTCGCGTGATTGGGGACGTGACTCGCGTGATTGTGGGCGGGACTCGCGTGATCGGGAGGTCGACTCGCGTGATTGCGGGGTCGACACCACGTCCGGACTCAGCCGAGTGCGCGCGAGATCGCGCGGGCGCTGGTCATCACCAGCGGGGCGAGCGCGTGCGGCGACGCGCTGCCGTGCCGCACGACCAGGGACACGGCCGCGACGACCTGGCCGTGCGCGTCGTGGATCGGTGCGCCCACCGAAAGGCTGTCGAGGGTCACCTGGCGCTCGCTCGTGGAGAAGCCGTGGGTGCGCACGTCGGCCAGCAGGTGCCGCAGGCGGTCCGGGTCGGTGACCGTCTCGGGGGTGTATCGCTCGATCGGGTTGCGGAGGACGTCCTCCTGCACGTCGGCGGGTGCGTGGGCGAGCAGGACGAGCCCGACGCCGGTCGCGGTGAGCGCGAACCGCCCGCCGACGCGCGTCAGCACCGGGACGGCCCCCGTCCCGGCGATCCGCTCGATGTAGACGACTTCGGTGCCTTCGCGGACGGCGAGCTGCACGTTCTCGCGGGTGATCTGCGAGAGGTCCTCGAGGAACGGCAGGGCGCGCTCACGCAGCCCGAGCCCCCGCGGCGCGAGCGCGCCGAGCTCCCACAGTCGCAGGCCGACGCGGTAGACACCCGACTCGTCCCGCTCGAGCGCACCCCACTCGCAGAACTCCCGCAGCACGCGGTGTGCGGTGGCGGCGGGCATCCCGGCCCGGCGCGCGATCTCGCCGAGCCGCAACGCGGGGTGGTCCGGGGTGAAGGCCCCGAGGACTCGCAGAGCCCGCCCGAGAACGGGCCCGGTGGCCCCCGGAGCACGACCTTGACGCGGCACGGCCACCGAGCATAGTTCTCAGGCGAACGTTTGCTCGTCCTTCCAGGTGAATCCCTTGACGACGTCGCCGGCCGCCAGCGCCGAGCGGAAGGCGCCGGCCGCGGTCACCTCGCCGGGCCGGATCCGGGCGGCGATCGCCCCGCTCACGGTCGCGGTGGCGAACGACGTGCCCCGCCAGGTCGCGTAGCCGTCGAAGTCCTGCACGTCGCCGCTGCGCAGCGTCACCTTGCCCGACAGGTAGGTGCTGACGACTTCGTCGCCGAGGGCGGTGCAGGTGACCCACGGCAGGTCGGGGCTGTACGGCGCCCGGGTGCCGTCCGCCGTGGTGGCCCCGGCCGCGATGACGCCGGTCAGGGCGGCCGGCCAGGTGGGCGAGGTCCGCGTGAGACCGTTGCGGATCCCCGGGATCCCGCCGTGGTTGCCCGCCGCGGCGACGATCGTCATGTGCGGGCTCAGGCGCTCGATGGCGCGCTGGACGATCAGCGGGCAGTTGCCGTCCTGGGCCCGGGTCCCGATCGCGAGGGTGAGGACGTCGACGCCGTCGTCGAGGAACCCGGCCAGCTCCACGACCGTGTCCCACGCGCTCGCCCGGCCGTTCGAGTCCAGGACGTCTCGCACGACCAGGGTCGCCGCCGGCGCCTGGGCCAGGATCATCCCCGCCACGAACGTCGCGTGCCCGTTCTCCCACGGGGTGGCCGTGCCGGGGTCCGGGAGGTCGAAGGCGCTGTCCGCGGCAGGGGTCTCGTAGTGCCCCTCGAGGTCGGGGTGGCGGTACAGCTTGGTGTCGAGGACCCCGATCCGGACTCCGCGGCCGGTGGCCGGGTCGGCGCCGGTGGTGTGCGGCCGCGCCGCCTGCACGGGATCGAAGTCGCCTTGGGACTGGGTCTGCGGGTAGGCGCCGAACTGGTTGCTCAGCGTCCGGTTCTTGCCGAGCAGCGGGACCCAGCCGCCGCAGCGCGCGGCGAACCGGCGGCGCAGCTCGAAGAGCACCGCGTCGATCTCCATGATGAAGGGCAGATCGGGTGCCATGCTCAGGCCGTAGGTGAGCGTCAGTTTCGCCAGGTCGAAGGGCTCGACTTCGCCGTCCCGCGTGGCGATGACGCCGAGGTCCTTCAGCGCCGCTTCGACGAGCGGCCGTTCGCGCAGGTCGACGATCAGCTCGTCGGGCTTGGCGTCCTCAGGTACGTCGGGCAAGTAGTACACCGCAGTCCCCTCCTCGATGTGGTGGCACTTCTCCAGACGCGCGCGGGCGCCACCTTGATACGTGCTGGCGGACGAGAGCGCCGACGGGAATGCTGAACCCATGGTGGCGGACTCAGCCCTCGCCGAGGCGAAAGCGGCCATGAGGCTGGCCGATCTGCAGCCCGGAAGGGCGGTTCCGGCCGCGGCCGAGGCCGTCCGGCGGGCTCTGCGCGAGCGGGATCCGCGCGCGGCCGCCCTCGCCGAGCAGGCCTGGGGGCACGCCCTCCTGCAGTGCAGTGAGGTCGGCGAGGCCGTGCGGCACCTGCGCCGGGCGGTGCGCCACGGCGAACGGGCCGGGTGGCGCGCGCTGGCCGGGGAAAGCCGGATGAAGCTCGCGTTCGCGCTGGTGCAGCGGGGCAGCTCGCGGGCCGCGTTGCGCGAGATCGACGTCGCGGTGCGGGAGCTCGACGGGATCGCGAGCGGGAAGGCCCTCGCCCAGCGCGCGGTGATCCGGTACCACGTGGGCCGGCTCGACGAGGCCGCCGTGGACTACCAGGCCGCGGTCCGGGAGCTGCGGCGCGGCGACGACCGGCTCGGCCTGCAGCGAGCCCTCATGAACCGGGGGATCCTGCACGCCGAGCGCTCCGAGTTCGACGCCGCGGTCCGCGACCTGAACGAGGCCGACGTCCTCGCGCGCGACCTCGGCCGCGACCTCGTGGTCGGGATCATCGCGGAGAACCTCGGCTTCGTGGAGAGCCAGCGCGGCGACGTCCCGGCCGCGCTCGCCTGGCTGGGCCGCGCCGAGGAGATCATCGGCGCGCACGGTGGCCAGCTCGCGCCGGTGCTGCAGGACCGGGCGGAGCTCCTGCTGTCGGTCGGCCTCGTCACCGAGGCGCGCCGGACCGCCGAGCGCGCGGTGGGCGTGTTCGCCGCCGAGAACCGGCGGCTGAAGGTCCCGGAGATGCGGCTCCTGCTCGCCCAGATCGCGTTGCTGGACGGGCAGTGGACGACCGCCGCGGAGCAGGCTCGCACGGCCCTGCGCGCGTTCACCGGGCAGGGCCGTGACCAGTGGGCTGCCCTCGCGCGGTCGACGGAGCTGCGTGCGCGGCTCGGCGCGGGGGAACGCAGCCGGGTCGGCTCCGAGGTTGTCGAAGCCATGGTGTCCACATTGGACGCGAACGGCCGCCCGCTGGCGGCGGTGCAGGCCCGGGTGGACGCGGCGCGGCTCGCCGAGCTCCGGGGACGGCCGGCCGTGGCCGCGGCGCACCTGGCCGTGGCGGCGCGGGCCGCGCGCGGTTCGGGACCGGCCACCCTGCGGGCGCGGGGCTGGTACGCGGAAGCACTGCGGCGACGCGGGCAGAACCCCCGCGGCGCGCTCACTGCCGCCCGGACCGGGCTGCGGATCCTCGACGATCACCACGCCGCGCTCGGGGCGAGCGACCTGCGGGCGTACTCGGCGTCGCACCGCGCGGACCTCGCCGGTCTCGGTCTTCGCATCGCCCTCGACCAGGGCGGGGTGCGCGGGATCTTCGAATGGGCGGAGCGCGGGCGGGCGAGCCGGTCGCTGCACCGGTCCGCGCTGCCCCCGGACGACCCGGAGCTGGCCGGGCTCCTGCCCCGGCTGCGGGCCACCTCGGGGGCGCTGGAACAGGCGCGCGCCGCGGGCGAACCCACCGGCCGGCTGCGGCACCGGCAGGTCGAGCTCGAACGGCGGATCCGCGACCGCAGCAGGCTGCTGCCCGCGGCGGCGGGGACGGCCGCGGTGCCCCGGCCGGTGCCCGTCGGCGACCTCGCCGGGGCCCTCGGCGAGCGCGCGCTGGTGGAGTTCGTCGAAGTCGACGGGACGTTGCTGGGGCTGTGCCTGGTCGAGGGCAGGCTGCGGCTGCACACCCTAGGGTCCGCGGCCGAGGTCGCCGGACTGCTCGACCGGATCCCGTTCGCCCTGCGCAAGCTCGCCGGCTCGGGCGAGGGCCGGTCGCGGGTGCCGGTGGAGCAGCTGCTGCACAGCGCGGCCGCGCGCCTCGACGCCGTGGTGCTCGGGCCGCTGAACGAGCTCGGCGACCGCCCGCTGGTCGTGGTCCCGACCGGGGTCCTGCACAACGTGCCGTGGGCGGTGCTGCCGTCCTGCGCGGGCCGCCCGGTGGCCGTCTCGCCGTCGGCGACGCTCTGGCACGCGGCGGCGACCCGGCCGCCGGGGCCGGCGCGCGAGGTGGCCGTGGCCGGCGGCCCGGGACTGCCGGGCGCCCGCGAAGAGGCCCTGGCGGTGGCGGAGATCCACCGGGGGACGGCGCTGGTGGACGAGGCCGCGACCGTCGAGGCGGTGCTGGCGGCGCTCACGACGGCGGGCACCGTGCACCTCGCCGCGCACGGCCGGCTCGCGGTGGACAACCCGCTGTTCTCCGCGTTGCGCCTGCACGACGGCCCGCTCCTCGTGCACGACGTCCGGCGCCTGCCCCGGGTGCCGGAGACGGTGCTGCTCGCCGCGTGCGACGTCGGCCGGTCGGTGGTGTGCCCGGGCAACGAGCTGCTCGGCTTGGGCGCGGCCTTCATCGAGCGGGGCACCGCCCAGCTCGTCGCGTCGGTCGTGCCGGTGCCCGACCTCGCCACGACGTCGTTGATGACGGAGGTCCACCGGCGCCTCGCCGCGGGCGAGGCACCGGCGGCCGCGCTGGCCTCCGCACAGCAGAAGGTGGCGGCGGACGGCCCGGCCGAGCTCGCGGCGTCGGCCGGGTTCGTCTGCGTCGGTGCCGGGTCCCGCTGACCCACCGGCCGTCAGCGCCCGCGGGCGACGATGTCGCCGTGGCTGGTGGTGGCCCGGATGGCGAGCTCGGCAGTGCCGGTGTTCTTGAGGCTGTTGTCGATGCGGCCGTAGGTGGTGCCGGCGTCCAGGGAAGCCGAGACGCCGGGGGCGGCGCCGACGGCGATGCTGCCGGACTGCGTGGTCAGCGTGACCATGCCGCGCACGGCCTCGCCGATGCGGATGTCGCCGCGGGCGGTGCTGATCTCGGCGGGCCCTTCGAGGCGGCCGATCTCGACGTCGCCGTCGGTGGCGGTGAGGTGGACGCTCGCGGCTTCGTCGAGCTTGATGTGGCGGTACGCGCCGTCGAAGGTGACGTCGCCGAGGCGGCCGGTGCCGTCGAGCTCGGAGCCGGCGGTGGTCGCTTCGACGCGGGAGTCCGCGGGCAGCCCGACGGTGACCTCGATGGCGCCCGACGGGCCGAAGTACTGGTTCCCGCCCTGCGGGGCGTGGACGCGCAGGACGCCGTCGGCGTAGGTGACGGTGGTCTGCCCGGCGGCCTTGACGTCGCGGTTCTTGCCGGCGTCGGCGGGCCGGACGTCGACGGTGGTGTCGGTGCGGTCGGTGGCGACGAGCCGGACGCGGCCGGCGGGGAAGTCGAGGACGGCGGTGATCGGGGCGGGGGTGGCGAAGGTCTGCATCGTGGTCTCCGGTGTGTTCGTGGCCCCCGGTGGTGGGGACGAGAACCACACTGACCGGCGGTGCTGACACCCGGCGGCCACCGCGCTGACACCGCGGCTGACACGGCGGCGGTGACGCGGGAACCACGGGTGATCACGGCTGCCGACATTCGGGTGCAACGGATTCGTGCATTCGGTTCAGCCGATCCATGGGAACATTTCTTCGGGTCTGTCACAGTAGTTCTGAATGGACAGTTCATTCGCGACGGTCGGGACGCTGTCGAGCTCGATAAACATGATACGATAAGGAAAATCCGCGGGCGAACGCCGAGTCGCAAACGAGCCGAACCCGGATTGGTTACGGCGAAACGCCATGTCGATCAGTTGAGATTGCTCACCTCGGGTTTTTCCGCTTTTCGCGTTTCTCGAAGCCATTTCGGTGGATCCCTGGAGTGTCCGATCCTCCACAGCAAGGAGTTCACCATGAGAGTCCGCAAGACCGGAATCACAGCAGTAGTCGCGATCCTCGTGACCGCGATGGTCGCCCTGTTCACCGGCGTCGGCACCGCGTCCGCCGCCCCGGCGGCACCGGCGATCCCGGCGCTGTCCACCCCGATCACCGGCACGTTCACCGACGCGGCGGGCGGCACCGGTACGGCGGTCGGCACCTTCACCCCGACCGACTTCGCCACGGACGGCAGCAACCTGCTGGCCAACGGCGTCGCCGACGTGACCCTGACCGACTCCGCCGGCCAGCAGGTCGGCACCGAGTCCCGCGCGGTCACCGTGCCGGCCGCCGCCGCGGTGGCGTCGTGCGAAATCCTCGACCTGGTGCTCGGGCCGCTCGATCTCGACCTGCTCGGCCTGGTCGTGCACCTCGACCGCGTCCACCTGAACATCACGGCCGAGGCCGGCCCCGGCAACCTGCTCGGCAACCTGCTGTGCGCGATCGCCGGTCTGCTCGACCCGGGCCCCCTGAGCAACCTGCAGGCGCTCGTGAACCTGTTGAACCAGATTCTCGCCCTGCTGCGCGGCTGACGCTCGCTTCCGCGATGACGGGTCGGCTCACCTCCGGGTGGGCCGATCCGTCGCTGCGCCGGTGCTCGGCGGCAGTGGATGACGCCGGACCCGGCGGCGTTCCAGCGCATTGGAAACCGTGGTGCGGACCTGCCGGGACAGCGCTTTCAGCACCGCCGAACGGCTTTCCGTGCCGCGAGCGAGCGCGGTGGCCGTGAGCGCGATGCCGCGGACCGGGCCCACCAGTTCCGCCGGCCGGAGTGCCCGGTTGTAGACGTCCAGCAACCGCGTCGTCAGCCCGTCCCGCTTCCGGGCCGCGCGGAACAGTTCCAGCTCCAGCGGCGTCATCGGCTCGCCGGCCGCGAGCCCGTTGGTCCACTGGTAGACCTCGAGGCAGTCGATCTCCCGCCGGCGTTCCCACGCCAGTAGCGTCGCGTCGAGCTCATCGGTGTGCAGCACCGGCGCGACCGCTTCGCCGAGCAGCCTGCCGTAGCGCAGCGCGTCACGGATTCCTTGTGCGGTCACGGGATCCTTGAAGTGCCCGGCGTCGCCCGGCAAGGCCCAGCCGGGGCCGGACGAGCGCCGGAAGTACGACTCGATCCCGGTCGCCGACCGGACCCCGCCGACCAGCTCGCCACCACGCAGCCGCTCGGCGAGCCCCGGCATCGCCTTGATCGTCCGCAGGTACTCCGCGAGCGCGTCGCCCCGGAAGTCCGCGACGCGCGATTCCGGGGGCTGCAGCAGGCACAGCAGCAACCCGCCGTCGCACGGGAACGCCGTGCCCAGCTCGGCCTCCGCGCGCCACTGGATGGCGGTGTTCCGCCACTCCGTCTTCGCATCGGTCCAGTAGCCGAAGAAGCACGCTCGCCCACTCGGCTGCCGCCGGTAAGGCTCCTGCACCCCGAGCAGCTTGGCCACGGTGCTGCGCCTGCCGTCCGCGCCGACGACGAGCGGCGCGCGCAGCTGCCGCTCGACGCCGTCGCGCTCGGTGAACCGCACGCCCGTGACGCGCCCGGACTCGACGATCAGCCCGGTGACCTTGCTGCCCTCGCGCACCTCCGCGCCCGCGGCCCGGGCGGTCGTCACCAACGCGGCGTCCAACCCGGTGCGGCGCACGCACATGCCGTAGCCGATACCGTCCACAGTGGAGTAGCGGCCGCGCACGGTCACCCCGTCGCTGGTGGCCATCCCGATCGGCAGCCGGGGCGCGCCGACCGCCTCGACGCGCTCCAGCGCACCGAGCCTGCTCAGCTCGGCGACCCCGCCCGGCCACAGCAGGTGCGTGGAAATCGTGTCGGACGGGAAGTGCGCCCGGTCGAGGACGACGACGCGCCGCCCGGCGCGGGCCAGGGCGATGGCGGTCGCCGACCCGGCCGGGCGGGCGCCGACCACGATGACTTCGGTGTCCATGGAACCCTTCAGCCGGGGATGTCGAGCGCGTTGGGCAGCCCGGCCGCGTACCGGGCCGCGTCGACGGCCTTGACCGGAACCAGCTCCGGCGGCTGGAACAGCGTCTGGACGCGTACCCTGCCGCCGGCCACGCCGGCGGCGTCGAGCAGCGCGTTCACCGCCTGCCGCCCCGATTCGTTGGCGCCCTCCATGGTCGCCAGGTCGATGTCGGTCCGCACGAAGTCTCCGGCCATGAAGAGGTTGGGGATCGACGTCGCCGATTCCGGCCGGTCCTGGTAGCTGCCGACCGTGTTGATGAACAGCGGAGTGTCGTTGACCAGGCCGCTGCCCGTCTCCCGGATCGCGGGGTCCAGGAACTGCGTGTACCGGAGGCTGTCGGGCAGGATGGTCCGCCCGGTGTCGTGCAGCGCGGCCTGCAGCTGCGCCCAGCACTCGGCGTAGATCTGGTCGATGGTGCACTCCCGGGCCGGTTTCCCGTACAGGATCCCGGGGGTGTCCCAGTCGGACACGTCCAGGGACAGGATGTCGCGGGTGGTGCCGTCGCCGTACTGCGCGGGGATGTTCCGGTCCCACAACGTGCTGTCGAGCACCGACGTGATCTCCCACGGCGAGTCGAGGAACAGCTGGGTGCCGGCCTGGATCGGCGGGGTGTCGCGCAGGTAGAACTGCACCCCGCTCATCCAGTCGGTCCGCAGCCGGCCGATGCCCCGCAGCTCGGGCGCGCGCGCCAGGATCTCCGGAGACAGGAGCTGTTGCGCCCGTTCGACCGGGACGGCGGAGATGAACCAGTCGGCGGTGACCCGGGTGGCCGAGCCGCCGGCGTCGGTGACGGTCGCCGAGACGATCCGGCCGCCGGAGAGCTCGAGCGACCGCACCGTCTGCCCGACCTCGAACCGCACGCCGCGGCCGGTCAGGTGGGTCACCCACGGGTCGATCCACGTCTCCGACGTCGGCCCGTCGAGCATCCGCGCCGGCGACTGCCCGTTGGTGCCCCGCCCGAGGAAGGAGAACACGAACGCCTCGGCCATCGAGCCGACCGTGCGGGTGTTCGCCACCTTCTCCTTGAGCGCCACCAGCCCGCGGGTCATGAACCGCACCAGCGCGATCTGGTACTCGGCGGACTGGTTCTCCGCGCGCATGAAGTCCCAGAAGGAGACGTTCTCCCACTGACCCGCCCGGCGGCGTTCGCTGCTGGTCATGAACACCAGCAGGCGGTTGACGAACAGCAGGATCTCCTGCGGCGGCAGCGCGCCGAGCTGCTGCACGAGGCCGATCAGGCTGTCGCGCAGCGAGTCGGGGTCCAGTGGCCGCGCGATCGGGTCGGTCGGGATGGCGAGTTCGATGTCGGCCCGCCCGGTGCGCGAGACGAGCGCGCCGCTGAGCGACACCAGGTGGTCGAGGACCGAGTTACCGTTGCCCGGCAACGGAATCCGCGACATCGTGTCCGGCACGTTGTGGTAGAAGCCGGGGAAGAACCGGAACCCGTGCTCACCGGGCAGGTCGGCGCGGCCCAGGGCGCCCGTGCCGGGTTTGCTCACGCTGCGCGCCTTGCCGCCGAGTCCGGTGCTTTCGTACACCGTGACGGCGAAGCCGCGTTCGACGAGTTCGTGGGCCGCGGCCAGCCCGGCCATGCCGCCGCCGAGCACGGCCACCCGCCCGCCGGCGGCCGCGCGTGCCTCGGCGGTGCCGCCGAGCGCGAGGGCGACGCCGGTCAGCGCCGTTCCGCGCAGAACCGTTCTCCTGCTGAGGTTCACTGTCCACCCCCGGTGCGCGGCGGAAGCGTGCGGATGTGCTCGATGAGCCCGATCGACCCCGGCACCGTCTCGCCGACGGACTCGGGCAGCGCCAGGAGCCCGACGTCGAGGATGAACGGTTCGGTCACGTGGAAGGTGTAGTCGAGACCCGGGAGCGGCTGCGGATCGTAGCCGCCGGGGACGAACTTCCGCGCCGCGCCGTCGGGACAGGAAGCGTTTTCATAGGCGGGGTACGAATACGCGCCGGCGACCTGCCAGTCGTAGAGGCGCATGGTGGCCATGCAGCCGACGACGGCGTCCTCGGTGGCGTGGGCGATGACGCCCTGCCAGACGCCGTTGCCCTTCACGACCCCGCCCAGCAGCGTGGCGCTGCCGTCGGGTTCGTGCGAGACGCCCCACTCCCAGCCGGAGTAGCGCTGGTCGATGACGTTGAAGCTGCCCCAGTTGTGGTCGTGGTAGCCGCGCCAGCCCGCGAGGTCCGTGGTCCGCCCGTCGGGCGTGCGAATGGTTCCGGTGGGGTGGCTGGTGGCGACCGGTGAGGACCAGTACATCTCCTGGCCGCCGTCGTAGCGGATGGGGCCGCCGGTGACGCCCGGCGTCGCCCGGTCGAGCCAGGCGTCGATGTCGTAACCGTTGGCGTGGAAGACGAAGTGGTACTCGCCGCGCAGCCGGTCGTAGACGATTCCGCCGGCGCTGTTGACCGCGGACGGGGTCGTGGTGCTCGCGACAGTCGGCGTCGCCGCCACCGGCAGCACCAGCTTCTGGCCGTCTTCGGGGTAGTAGAACATCGTCGTCACCGGCGCCGGTGCGGTGAAGAACAACGCGATGAACGTGCGGCCGGTCGCAGGGTCCATCAGGTGCACGTACCACCACTCGGTGGCCGAGCCCGGGTGCGCGACGTCGTCGAGCAGCGGCTGGGCGAGGTGGCCCGGGACCCGGGTCGTGTCCGAGCCGGTGATGTCGGTGGGCGGGGGGACGACGTCCTGCGCGTACGCGGGCGCCGGGGTGCTCAAACTCAGGGCAGTGGCCGTGATCATTGCCACCACACCGTTGTGACGCAATCTCATCTGACCCTCCTCGGGGAGTTCATAGACAGGGTGTCGACATACTGTCCATGAGTCAATAGGGCACCTGTACCATTCGCGGCATGCCGTCCGTGACGAGACCGAGCCGCAGCCGACCCAAGCGCGAGGAGATCGTGCGACGGCTCGTCGAGGCGGTGGAGAACGAGCTGGGGGCGGGCACGCCGTACACGGAGATCTCCGTGCTGCGCATCGCCGAGAAGGCCGAGATCGCGCGCTCGACGTTCTACCTGCACTTCCCCGACAAGAGCCGGCTGCTGATCGCGGTGGCGGACGAAGCGCTGCAGGGGTTGTTCGACGCGGCGGCCGAGTGGTGGGCGGCCGACCACGGGGACGGCCCGGCGGGCGTCGAGCGGGCCATGACGGCGATGCTGGCCGTCTACCGCACCCACCCGAGGGTGCTGCGCGCGCTCGCGGAGGTCTCGTACTACGACGAGGAGGTCGGAACGTACTGGCTGGGCAAGGTCGGCGCGTTCGTGGAGACCGAGCAACGGCGCCTGGAGCAGGAGCAGAGCGCGGGCACGGTCGGCGCAGACGTCGACTGCGCCAACACCGCCCGCCTCCTGGCGAGCATGGTGGAGCGCACGATCTCCCTGCACTGCGCCGCCTCGGGCCCGGAGGCGGACCCGGCGATGGCGAAGGCGCTGGCCCGGTCGATCTGGCTGACCGTCTACGGCTGAGCGTCCGTTTCCGGTGGGCGGGTGCGGGCCGCGTTCTCGTGGCCGGCCGGGACCGGATCCTGTCCGACGTGGTCGGTCCCGGCGTAACGGGCGACCGGCCGGACGCGACTCACGCTTGTCCGGCGGGCCGGGGAGGCGCAATGAAGAAACGACTGGTGATCTGCTGCGACGGGACCTGGAACTCGCTGAAGCAGCCGGCCTGGACGAACGTCTCGAAGGTGTGGCGCGCCGTGCCCGGCGAGGCCGCGGACGGCGTGCGTCAGCCGTCCTGTTACGTCCGGGGGGTCGGCGCCGGCCTGCCGTGGCTGGGGCACATCGCCGGCGGCGCGTTCGGCTGGGGGCTGTCGGCCAACGTGCGGAAGGCCTACGAGTTCGTCGTCAAGCACTACGTGCCCGGGGACGAGCTGTTCTTCTTCGGGTTCAGCCGCGGCGCCTACACCGCGCGCAGCACCGTCGGTCTCATCCGCAACTGTGGCGTCCTGCGTCCGGAACACGACGGCCTGGTCGGTGCGGCGTACCGGCTCTACCGGGACCGCGACAAGGAGACCGGGCCGGACGCTCCCGAGGCCGTCCGGTTCCGCGAGGAGCACGCTCACGAAGACGTGACGCCCATCCGGTTCATCGGGGTGTGGGACACGGTGGGCGCGCTGGGCATCCCGCTGAGCGGCGGCCGGCTGCTCCACAAGTTCAACGAGCGCTGGCAGTTCCACGACATGAAGCTGTCCTCGACCGTGCAGTCGGCCTTCCAGGCGCTGGCGGTCGACGAGCACCGGAAGTCGTACGTCCCGGCCGTCTGGAAGCCGTCGTCGAAACGTGCGGAGGAGAAGCAGGAGCGGGAGCAGGTCTGGTTCGCCGGAGCCCATTCCGACGTCGGCGGTGGGTACCCGGAGCACGACCTGTCGGACCTTTCCCTGCGGTGGATGGCGAACCGGGCCGCGAAGTGCGGCCTCGCCTTCGACCCGGGCGCGTTCGACGGCCTGGCCGATGCGAAGGCGGAGGGGAAGCTGCACATCTCCCTCAACGCGTTCTTCCGGCTGTTCGGCTCGGCCGACCGCCCGATCGGCGAGAAGGACGCGCCGTCGGAGTCGCTGGCGTCGAGCGCGCGGGACCGGCACCAGGCGACGGCGTACTCGCCCGTGAACCTCGTGACCTACCTCGAAGGCGATCCCGAGATCACCACGGTCTGAGCGCTTCAGGACTCCCCTGACACGGACGCCGCGGCTTCGGCGAGCGCGGCGAGCAGGGCGGTGGTGGCGGGCGGGTCGGGTGGTTCGCCGTACGTCGCCGCGTAGATGTGCTGGCGCGACCCGGGCAGCTCGCTCGCCACGAGGCCGTCGGCGCGGTGGGCGCGCAAGGCCAGCCCGGGGCTGGTCGTCACGCCCAGCCCGGCGACGACCAATGCCTGCATGACGACCATGTCGTCGGAGGTGTAGCCGATCCGGGGTTCGAACCCCGCCTCGGCGCACAGCGACAGCAGGTGGCGGCGGCACCGGTCGCAGCCGGCGATCCAGGTGGCGTCGCGCAGGGTGGACAGCGTCTGCCCGGGACTGGTGGAGAGCAGGTACAGCGGATCGTCGAGCAGGTGGTGCAGGCGGACGTCCGGCGGTTCCGGCTCGGTGTCGTCGTAGCGGAAGATGATCGCGACGTCGATCTTGCCGGTGCGCAGCAGTTCCAGTGCTTCGGGTGGTTCCGTGTCGGTCAGGCCGATCTGCAGGCCGGGATGCTTGCGGGTCAACGCGGCCACCGCCCGCGGGATGAGCGAGCCGATCACGGACGAGAAGCTGGCCAGGCGCACCCGCCCGGCGCTCAGCCCGACGTGGGCGGACAGCTCGGCGTCGGCGGCGTCGATCCGCCCGAGGATCTCGGCCGCCCGGGACGCCAGCAGCTGCCCGGCCGGCGTGAGCCGGATCCCGCGCCCGGCCCGTTGCAGCAGCTGCGCGCCGGTCTCGGCCTCGAGCCGGGCGAGGTGGTGACTGACCGTCGGCTGCGTGTAGTGCAGCTCCTTGGCCGCCGCGGTGACCGAGCCGAACCGCGCGAGCGCGTCGATGACGCGGAGTCTGGTGACGTCCAGCATTCATCGACTGTATCTATGAAAAGGCATCAGCATTGACATTGGACGGATGCGTCGATCCCCTGCAGGCTCGATGCCATGACACTCGTCCGCGTACACAGCTTCGCCATTTCCCTCGACGGCTACGGCACCGGTGAGGGACAAAGCGCCGACGCCCACTTCGGTCACGCCGGGGACCGGCTGCACGAATGGATGTTCACCACCCGGTGGTGGCAGCCCGGCGGCAGCGGCGGCGTCGACGACGCGTTCATCCGGCAGCACGACCCGGGGATCGGCGCCGAGATCATGGGCGCCGGCAAGTTCGGCCACCCCGGCTGGCACGAGGACCCTTCGTGGAGAGGCGCGTGGGGCCCGAACCCGCCGTTCCACACGCCGGTCTTCGTCCTGACTCACCACACGCGCCCGCCGATCGAGATGGAGGGCGGCACGACGTTCCACTTCCTCGACGCGTCACCGGTCGAAGCCCTCGACGTCGCGCGAGAAGCCGCGCAGGGCAAGGACATCCGCCTCGGCGGGGGTGCGACGACGATCCGCGAGTTCCTCGCCGCCGGCCTGGTCGACCACCTGCACGTGGTGATCGTCCCGATCCTGCTCGGCCGGGGGGTGCGCTTGTGGGACGGGCTGGAGGGCCTCGAGAAGGACTACCAGGTCGAGGCGACGTCCTCACCGAGCGGCGTCACGCACGTGACCTTCACCCGCACGGCTTCCTGAACACCGGGGATCAGCGCACCGCGACGAACCAGCCGGCGGCCATTGCGACCGCATAGGTCACCACTCCGGCGGGGATGCCGGGCCAGCGGGGTTTGTGGTGCCGGACAAGGAGCGCGCTGGTCATCCAGGCGACGAGGATCGCGACGATCCAGCCGACCGGGGGCAGCCAGAAGACGACTTGCTGCCCAGTTTCGGTGCACGGGAAGAGGGTGTCGTCCGGCCGGCACGAGTCGGTGCTCATCGCCGCGGCCGAGCCGAACAGGAATGCGGCGATCCCGCCGAGCACCGCCAGGAACCAGCACGTGACCGCGAAGCCGATCCGGTGGGGAGGTTGAGTGGGTGAGTGCAGCCGGCTGTCCGTCATCGGCCCGGGATCCCCTTCTCCGAGGTGTCGTCACCGATCGTATAGCTCAGCGGGCGGACACCGGGTGGGACCTGCCTGACGTCAGCAGCGGCACGAGGGCGTCGGGGCGGTCCAGCGGGATGATGTGGCCGCAGTCGGCGATGACGTGGGACTCCAGCACGTCGGCCACCGGGCGCAGCTGGCGCGCGAGGGTGTCGCCCACCGGGTGGGCGCCGATCGCCACGGTGGGCACCGTGAGCCGGCGCGCCGCCACCGCCTCCGAGATCTGCCGCGCGCTTTCGGGCATGGCCCGGTAGTGGGCGAACGCGCACCGCAACGCCTCGCGGCCCGTGTAGGCGGCGACGAATTCGTCCCGGAGCGACGCCGGCACGCCTCGACCCCGGGTGCCGGCGTCGAGGAACCAGCCGATGTAGTCGTCTTCGTGCCCGGTCAGGACCGTCTCGGCGAGGCCGGGGACGGCGTGGAACCCGAACCACCACGGCGGCCCGCCAGCGAGGAAGTCTTCCGCGCCGGGGAGGCGGCCGAGCAGGGACTCCATCAGGACGAGCCGGTGGACCCGGTCGGGGCGGCGCAGGGCGAGGAGGAAGGCGGGCGGGGCTCCCGCGTCGATGCCGGCGACCGTCGCCGCCGGTTCGCCGAGGGCGTCGAGGAGCGCTTCGGCGTCGGCGGCGAGAGTGCCGGCGTCGTAACCGCCGTCGGCTCGGGTGGTCGCGCCGAGGCCGCGCAGGTCGGGGGCGATGACGCGGTGGTGCGGGGTCAGGTGCGGGATGACCGCGCTCCAGAGGCGCCAGGTGTGCGGGAAGCCGTGCAGCAGCAGGAGCGCGGGCCCGCGGCCGCCGATCGCGACGTTGACGTCGATGCCGTTCGCGGTGATCCGGTGTTCGCGCACGCTGCCTCCTCGGCGGTTACCATTGGTTAGTGGCTGACGGTAGGTAACAACCACGGCCCGGCCAAGACGGCACTTCCCCGACAGGTGGTGAGCTCCAGGTGACCCCCTCGCCGAAGGCGAAGGGCACGCGCGGCGACCTCTTCGACCCCGCGTGCCCGACCCGCCGGCTGCTGGACCGCATCGGCACGAAGTGGACGTCGATGGTGGTCAAGGTGCTGGCCGACGCCGGCCCGGACGAGGTGCGCTTCGCGGAGCTGCAACGGCGGATGCCGGGGGTGTCGCAGAAGATGTTGTCCGTGACGCTGCAGAGCCTCACGGCCGACGGTTTGGTGGCGCGCCGGGTCGAGCCGACGGTGCCGCCGAAGGTCCACTACCGCCTCACCGACCTGGGGCGCTCGCTCGAGGTGCCGCTCGCCGCCCTGCGCGACTGGGCGGAGGAGCACATGCCGGCGATCGACCGGGCCCACACCGCCGCCCGGGACTGACGAGGTGTGCCAGGCTGGGGGAGACCGCTGCCGAAAGGACCCCCATGCACCGCCTCACCGTGCTCTACCCGCCGCCCGCCGACGAGGCCCACTTCCGGGACTACTACGTCAGCACCCACCTGCCCCTGGCGGCGAAGCTACCCGGCATCCTCCAGTCGCAGTACTCCTTCGACGTCGCCTCGCTCGCCGGGGAGCGCAAGTACTTCGCCGTGTTCCACGCCGACTTCGAGTCGGCCGAGACCATGGCGACGGCGCTCGGCTCCGACGCGGGCAAGGCCGTGGCCGCGGACGTGCCGAACTACGCCAGTGGCGGCGTGGAGATGATCCACTACCCGCTCAGCTGAGCCCCCGGGCGCGCGACGCGCGGGTGAACCGGGCCACCACGAGCCCGGCGGCGAAGAACAGCACCACGAGCGCGAGCAGGATGCTCGCCAGCGCCACCGAGCCGCTGATCAGCGTCGTGAAGTTCACCAGCACCAGTACCGTCACCCCGACGATCCCGGCCAAGCCGAGCGCGGGCGCCACCCGGGTGTGCCACCTCCGGGTGTCGACCCGGTTCCGGGCGAAGAACACGATGATCGCGACGCCGGTGAGCACCATCAGCGCCAGGATGCTGACCGTCGCCAGCCCGGACATCCAGGTGAACAGGTTCAGCACGGGATCGGTGCCGGCGAGGACGAACACGGCGAGGATGACGGCGGCCGAAGCCGACTGCGTGAGCGAGCCGATGTGCGGCGAGCCGTGCTTGCGGTGCGTGCGGGCCAGCGCCTCCGGGCCGGCGCCCTGGCGGCCGAGGGCGTAGAGGTAGCGCGCGATCGCGTTGTGGAACGCCAGCAGCGCGGCGAACAGGCTCGTCAGCAGCAGGATGTTCATGATGTCGGCGTACGCGGTGCCGAGGTACCGCGCGGCCGCGCTGAAGACGAGGCCCGCGGTGTCGCCGCCGGCCGCGGCTTCGACCTTCGACGGGCCGTAGGCGATGACCATCGCCCAGCTGCAGACCGCGTAGAACACGCCGATCAGCAGCACGGCGATGTAGGTGGCCGCCGGAATGGTCCGCCGGGGCGAGCGCGCCTCCTCCCCGTAGATCGCCGTCGCCTCGAACCCGATGAACGACGCGACGGCGAACATGATCGCGATCCCCGGCGCCCCGTGGAAGAACCCCGCCGGGCTGAACGAGCCGGCCGAATACCCTTCGGGCCCGCCCTTGACGAGGATCGTCACGGCGAGCACGGCCAGCACGCTCATCTCGAGCACCAGCATCACGCCGAGCACCCGGGCGCCGAGGTTGATGCTCCGGTAGCCGAGCGGGGCCACGACGAGCAGCAACACCCCCGCGAGAACCCACCACGGGAGCGAAGGCCCGCCGTAGTGGGTGATGAGCCCCTGCAAGGTCGTCGCGGCCAGGCCGTAGATCCCGGCCTGGATGGCGGTGTAGGTCAGCAGCGCGAGCCCGGCCGCGCCGAGCCCGGTCGCGGGGCCGAGCCCGCGGGTGACGTAGGCGTAGAACGCGCCCGCGTCGACGACGTGGTGGCTCATGGTCGCGTAGCCGACGCTGAAGAGCAGCAGCACGATCGCGACGACGACGTAGGCGAGCGGGACGCCGGGCCCGTTGCTGATCGCGAACATGACCGGCAGCGCGCCGCCGATCGCGGTCAGCGGGGCGGCGGCCGCCACGACCAGGAAGACGATCCCGGCGATCCCGATGGAACCGCGGAGGGTGTGGCCGGTGTCGGTGGCGGGGACGGGAGTGGTGCTCGGTTCGGCCATGGTCGGCTCCGGGGGAGACGGGGTGGGGTGGCCGGCGCACGGTGGTGCGTCAGGGGTTCGACGGCTCGCGTTCGTGGACGAGCCGCCCGGCGAAGTACGTCCGCTCGACCACCGTGGCGTGGATTTCGCGGGGGTCGATCTCGAACAGGTTCCGGTCCAGCACGAGGAAGTCCGCCGCGTACCCGGGCGCCAGGCGGCCGGCGACGTCGTCGATCCCCATCGTCTTCGCCGGGTTGGTCGTGAAGGCGGCAAGCGCTTCCTCGACGGTGACGGCCTGGCCGGGGTTGAGCGTGCCGGGGAACCGGCCGTCGGGGTTGGCGCGGGTGACCAGGGTTTCCAGGCCGGTCCACGGGTCGGGCGTCGGCGCGGCGCACGGCCAGTCGGACCCGGCCGCGACGAGCGCGCCCGCGTCGACGAGGTCGCGCACCGGCCACGACCTCTCGACCAGCTCCGGCTCGACCTGCGCGCCGATGCTGTCCTGGATGACGCCCGGGTACCAGATGTAGGGGGAGAGGTCGGCGACGACGTCCAGCGCGCCGAACCGGCCGATGTCGTCGCGGTGCACGAACTCCGTGTGGGCGATCTGCAGGCCGAGATCCGCGCCCGTGCCGCGGAGCTGCTCGGCGGCGTCGAGCACGAGCCGCACCGAAGCGTCGCCGGTGGCGTGGAGCTTCGCGCCCAGCCCGAGTTCGGCACACCGGCTCAGCTGCTCGATGAGCTCCTCCAGGGTCCAGTAGAGCTCGCCGCGGAACGGTTCTTCCCCGTGGTGGCAACGATAAGGGGCCAGCAAGGCGGTGGTGCGGGTCATCGGGACGCCGTCGAGCACGATCTTGACGAAGTCGGGGCGCACCAGCTCGCCGCGCAGCTTTTCCAGCTGTGCGAAGAGGTCCTCGCCGACGATGCCGTCTTCGAGGAACGGGCGAGCGGGCGCGGAGAGGACGACGCGGGCGTTGAGCTCACCCGCTTCCTCGAGGTCGTGCAGCGCGGTCGCGGGCCCGAGCATCGTGGCTGCTTCCTGGGCCGAGGTGACGCCGTAGCCGTTGAGGACCTCGATCGCGCGGCGCACGGCGGTGGCCGTCCGGGCCGGGAGGTCGGTGATCGAGCGGGCGAAGGCGGTTTCGGCCTGCGCGGACGCCGCTTCGTGCAGCACGCCGGTCAGCCGGCCGTCGGCATCGCGGACGTATCGGCCGCCTTCGGGGTCGGGCGAATCGGCTCGGACGCCCATCGCTTCGAACGCCCGTGAGCTCACCCACCGGTTGTGCATGCTGTCGTCGCGCAGCAGCACCGGCCGCCCGCCCGCGGCCTCGTCGAGGCGGGCCAGGACGTCGCCGCCGGTCAGGCCGTCCAGGACCGTGCTGCCGATGATGCCGCCGACGAGCCAGGCGCCGGGAGCGAGGTTTTCCGCCCAGGCATGCACTTTGCGCAGGATCGTGGGCAGGTCGTCGGTCGGCAGCAGCGGCAGTTCGAAGGCGGCCTGGCTGCCGCCGAGGTTGAGGTGGACGTGCCCGTCGATCAGGCCCGGCACCACCGTCGCGCCGCCGAGGTCGCGGACGACCGTGTCCGGTCCGATGAACGGCTGTACGTCGGCGGCGCCGCCCACCGCTGTCAGCACGCCATCGCGCACGGCCAGCGCTTCGGCCCACGGCTGCCGCGGGTCCTGCGTCCGGATCCGGCCGCCGGTGACGACGAGGTCCGCGGCGGTCATGCCGGGTCCCCTGAGTGGTGGCAGTGCGCGCTCGCGGACGGCGGCACGTCCAGCGTCGGGTTGCGGTCGAAGAACCCCACCGGCTTGAGAGTGAAGCCGGCGTGGTCGACCGGCATGATCGGCCAGTCCTCGGGACGCGGCACGTGTGTCAGGCCGAAGGTGTGCCAGACGACGACGTCCTCGTCGGCCAGCGAACGGTCCTGGGCCGCGTAGGCCGGGAGCCCGGCCCCGCCGGCGTGCTGGTTGACGAAGTCGCCCGCCGAGTACCGTTCGGTCGGGTCGTAGCGCGTCACCCACAGGTGTTTCGTGGCGAACCCGGCGCGGCGCGCGATGGAGGACCGCGGGTCGGCGAGCAGCGTCGGCAGGCCTTCGGGGACGAGGGCGTAGCCGACCGGCCGGCCGAGGCGGTTCTCGCGGCCGGGGTTGACGATGTGCCACGCCCGGTTGCGGCCGGGGTCGGCGTCGCGCTGGGCTTCGGACTCCCGTTCGAGCACGGTCCGGCGCGTGGTGAAAGCGTTGCCGCGCGGGTTGTCCGGCCCGATCGGCACCCGTTCGACGTCGATCTCCTCGACCCGGTTGCGCACGCCGTCGACGGTCATGTCGAGCCGCGCGCTGAACAGGTGCTGGTGCAGCGGCGCGCCGAGCCCGGGGGCGATCTGCGACGCGTACGGGTATTCGCCGCCGTCGTGCGCCGAGGTGAACACGACGCCGGTCGCCTTGGTTTCGAAGGCGATCGTGCCATCGAGGGAGAAGTACCAGTAGAAGCCGTAGTCGTAGTTGCCGACGGTGGTGAAGAACGACACCACCAGCCGACGCTGACGCCGGGTCTGGGCCGAACCGGACCACAGATCCGTGTGCTTCCACAGGATTCCGAAGTCTTCTTCGTGGATGCAGACGGCGTTCGGGAGGGTCTTCGGCTCCCCGAGTTCGCCGGCGATCACCGCGTCCAGGTAGGTGATCTCGCCGAGGCAGTCGCAGCCGAGCTCCAGCGCGTTCGCGTACCGGCCGACGAGGTATTCGCCGGTGTCGAAGTAGTTCTGCCACGACCGCACCGGGGCCGGGTCGGCGTAGGGCACGACCATCTCGGCGATGGACGCGCGGTAGACGACCGGGCGGACGCCGTCGCCTTCGTCGAAGCCGATCTGGTGCAGGACCAGGCCTTCCCGGGCGTCGAACCCGACGCGCAGCGACCACTTCTCCCACGTGAGGAGGTTGTCGTCGAGGTGCAGGCTCGACCCCTCGGGCTGGGTGATCTCGATCGGTTTCTGCGTGGTGCGCAGGGGTCCGTGCACCGCCGGGTCGTCGTAGTTGCCGGACTCGCGCGGCACCGGCACGGGCCCGCTGTCGATGACCTGGTCGACGACCCGGTTCATCGTGTCGACGTAGGCGACCAGGCCGTCGATCGGGTGGGCCCACGCCGAGTCGGTTTCGTGCTCCTGCAGGAAAGCCAGGCCGCGCAGGATCCGCCGGCCGGACTCCCCGGGGTACTCGTCGGCGTAGACGCCGGCCGAAAGCGGGGCCACGCGGACGTTTTCGACGGCGAGCCCGCGGGCTTCGAGCGCGGCGAGCCAGCGTTCGTCGGTGGCGAGGACCTGTTCGACGAGCTCGAACTCCTCGTCCAGCACGGGAAGCTGGCCGCTGGTCGCGGTGTCGAGCTCGGTGGCGGACACGACTTCGGCGGCGGCCACGTCGATCACGACGTCGTGGGACGCCTGGGCCGCCAGGTCCAGCAGCAGCGCGCGGAACCGGCGGCCACCGCGGCCGGCGAGCACATCGGCCTTCGGGGGTTCTTCGAGGCCGACGTAGACGAACCGGGTGCTTTCGGTGACCAGTCCGGCTTTTTCGGCGGTTTCGCGGACGGTCCGGATCTCTTCGGCCGTCACCGGGGCGAGCGGATGCTGCGGCATCGGCGTCCTCCTTGAGCGCGTGGCGGCAACTATACTGAGCACTTGTACAAAATAAAGAGGGCTGGAAGTCACGGCTGGGTCACGGCCTAGGGTGGCGGGACGAGCCGCCGTCGGAAAGAGAGCGTCAGTGCCCAAGGTTGTCGATCACGACGCGCGCCGTCGGGAGATCATCGGTGTGGTGTGGCGGCTGGTCGCCGAGGAAGGCATCCAGTCGGTGACCACCCGCCGGATCGCCGAAGCGGCCGGCTTCGCGAACGGGGCGCTGCTCTACTACTTCCCGAACAAGGACGCGGTCCTCACGGCCGCCTTCCAGCACATCTTCGAGGCGACGAACACCCGTGCCGACAAGGCGGAAGGGGACCGCCACGGCCTGGCCGGGCTCCGGACGCTGTGCCTGGAGATCATGCCGCTGGACGACGAACGCCGCACCGAGGCGCGGCTGGCGATCACGTTCTGGCAGCAGGCGCTGAACTCCCCCGAAAAGGCCGAGATGCACACGGGCTTCATGAACCGCTGGCGGGTGGAGATGAGCGCCCGCCTCACCGAGGCGGCGGCCGACGGCGAGATCGGCGAGCCGCCGAGCACCGACGCGGTCGTCGACGAGCTGCTCGCGATGCTCATGGGCCTGCAGATCCTCGGCGTTCTGTCGCCGCGGGAGGCCACCCCGGAGCGGCAGCTCGGTCAGCTCGACGAGTTCTTCGCCCGCCTCCGCGGCTGACGCGTCGGCTCAGGTCGGGAGGCCGGCGCCGATGCCGTCGAGGAGGAAGCCGAGGCCGAGGCGGAAGGTCTCGTCGGCGTCCAGGTGGGCCGCGTCGCGGATGACCGTCTCCAGCGCGGGGTAGCGGCCGGTCGCGAAGGTCCGCTCGAGGTAGGGCCCGTAGGCGGCCTGCCACTGCCGCTGGTTCATCCCGGAGGCTCGTTCGGCGCGCCGCTCGGCGATCTCCCGGCGCACCGTGCCGATCACGTACGCGTCGACCGCGGTGACCACCGGCATCACGACGTCCACGTCGACGCCGTCCATCGCGGCCAGCACGGCCTCGCCCCTGGCCAGCGCGTTCGGCCCGAGCTGGGGCCGCCCGCCGATCAGGTCGGCGAGCCATTCGTGCCGGTGGACGGCTCGCCGGGTCGCTTCGGCGACCGACGTCAGTGCCTCCCGCCACCCGGCTCCGGCCGGCCGGATCTCGGCGTAGACCGCGTCGAGCATCAGGTCGAGCAGCTCCTCCTTGGTGGCGATGTAGCCGTACAGCCGCATCGGCCCGACGTCCAGCGCGGCGGCGACCTTGCGCAGCGACACCGCTTCCAGCCCGTTCACGTCGGCCAGCTCGATCGCCGTACGGACGATCCGCTCCCGGCTCAGCGGGGCCGGCACCGGTCGATCCGGCGGCTCCGGCCGCTCCCACACCAACATGCGGTGACAATACAACGCCTGTTTCGATACACTGTATCCGTCAATACGCTGTATCGAAGGGGGAACCATGACGATCGCCATCGTCGGAGCCGGGATGGGCGGCCTGGCCCTGGCCCGGGTGCTGCACGTGAAGGGCATCGAGGCCGTCGTGTACGAGCGGGAGCCGTCGCGCGAGGCGCGCGGCCAGGGCGGCATGCTCGACATCCACTCCGGGCAGCGGGCGCTGCGCGAGGCCGGCCTGATCGAGAAGTTCCACGAGATCGCCCGGCCGGAAGGCCAGGACATGCGACTGCTCGAACCGGACGGCACGCTGCTGCTCCAGGAGGACACGCCGGACGACGCGCCGTCCCTGCGACCCGAGGTCGACCGCGCCGACCTGCGCGACCTGCTGCTGGACTCCCTCCCCGAAGGCACGGTGCGCTGGGGGCACGCGTTCGAATCCGCCGGCGACGGCCTGCTGCGTTTCGCGGACGGCCGCAGCGCGCCGTACGACCTGCTGGTCGGCGCGGACGGCGCGCAGTCCCGGGTCCGCTCGCTGCTCACCGACGCCCGCCCGGTGCACCTCGGCCAGAACGTCGTCGAGGTCGGCATTCCCGACATCGACCGCACGCACCCCGACCTCGCGGCGATGCTCGGGCGCGGCAACTACTGGGTGTTCGGCGACGGAGTGTCCCTGGCGGCTCAGCGCAACGGTGACGGCCGCGTCCGCATCGGCGTCAACTTCTACAACACGGGCGAGGACTGGTTCGCCGGCAGCGGGATCCCGTTCGACGACCCGGCCGCCGCCCGGGCGCGGCTGATCGAGTTGCTCGACGGCTGGGACCCGCGGTTCATCGCGTTGATCGAGGCCTGCGACGACGTGGTGGTGCCACGGTCGATCACCTCGCTCCCGTTGGGCCTGACCTGGCCGGCGAAACCGGACATCACGCTCATCGGCGACGCGGCGCACCTGATGCCCCCGGTGGGCGAGGGCGCCAACATGGCCCTGCTCGACGGCGCCCTGCTCGGCCTCGCGCTGGCCGCCCACCCGGACGGCTTTCCCGCCGCGGTCAAGGAATACGAAAGCGAAATGTTCGAACGCACCGGCAAGGCCGCCCGGATGTCCGCGAAGATGCAGGAACTGCTGATGGCGCCGGACGCTTCTCGGAGGTTGCTCGAATTCTTCCGACCCGGCTGATCACGGGCTGGGGTCACCCCTATTCGCGTCGCCGATTCTTACGCCCCCGTGACGGAAACCGCTGTGCCACTGGTAAAACCGGAAGGACGGCCTACGGTTCGGGTGGGCCGGACCGAGTACCGGGTAAGGGGAGGCGAGATGACCAGCGGCAATGTCCTGCGGCTCGACGTGACCGGCCAGGACGTGCACGGAGAGGCCCGGCTCCTGCGTGCCGAAGGCTCGGCCGGGCTCGTCGAACTGCCCGGCGGCGTTCCGGCGTGGGCGGTCGCGGACGCGGCCACCCTGCGCAAGCTCCTCACCGACCCCCGGGTGTCGAAGGATCCTCGCGCGCACTGGACCGCCTTGCGCGAAGGGCGGATCGGCGAAGACTGGCCGCTGCTGATCTGGGTGTCCGTGCGCAACATGTTCACCACCTACGGCGCGGACCACCGGCGGCTGCGGACCCTGGTGTCCAAGGCCTTCACCCCGCGTCAGGTGGAGGCCATGCGGCCCGAGATCGACCAGATCACGACCGAGCTGCTCGACCGGCTCGCGGGCGCGGGCGCGGAGCAGGTCGACCTGCGCGAGGAGTTCGCCTACCTGCTGCCGGTCGAGGTGATCTGCCGGCTCTTCGGCGTGCCGGCCGACCGCCGGGACGCGATGCGCTCGGTCGTGGACACCATCTTCGACACGACCGTCACCGCCGAACAGGCGCAGGCGAACTCGCTCGAGCTGTACGAGCTCATGCGCGGCCTGGTCGCCGAGAAGACCGCGAACCCCGGTGACGACCTCACGAGCGCCCTGATCACGGCGCGGGCCGAAGACGCCACCCGGCTCGACGCGGACGAGCTGGTCGACACCCTCATCCTCATGCTCACGGCGGGCCACGAGACCACGGTCAACCTGCTCGACCACGCGGTCACCGCCCTGCTGACCCACCCCGCCCAGCTCGCCGCCGTCCGGCGCGGCGAGCACACCTGGGCCGAGGTCATCGAGGAGACGCTGCGCTGGCAGGCCCCGGTCCCGTACCTGCCGCTGCGCTACGCGGTCGAAGACATCGTCCTGGACGACGGCACGATCATCGGCAAGGGCGAGGCGATCCTGGCGGCGTACGCGGGAGCCGGCCGCGACCCGGCCGAGCACGGCGACACGGCCGACGAGTTCGACCTGTCCCGTGCGGACAAGCAGCACCTGGCCTTCGGGCACGGCGTGCACTTCTGCCTGGGCGCTCCGCTGGCCCGCCTCGAGGCCGCCATCGCGCTGCCCGCGCTGTTCGCCCGGTTCCCGGAGCTGCGGCTGGCCGTGGATCCGGCGGAGCTGGCCACCGTGCCGTCGTTCCTGTCCAACGGCCACACCGCCATCCCGGCTCTGCTCGGCCCGGCGGACGAGCCGGTGACCTGACGACCGCTGCCGATCAGGCGGGGACGGCGGATCCGTGTACGGTTGGCCGCGCGGCGGTTCCGGTTCGAACGCCGTCGCACCACGACCCGCGGCCCTCCGGGGCCGGCGTGGGACCGAACGGTTCGGCCTCACGGATTTTCCGTTGAGGAGGCCACCCGTGGTTCCGCCACCGCGACCTCCTTCGGTACCCCCGCCGCCCGGCTCCCTCGAGGTGCTCACGACCGCCGAGGCGACGGTCGTGGTGGCCGCGGGCGACCTCGACCTCGCCGTCACCGACGACCTCGCGGCGCTGCTGGACCGGCTGGTCCGGCAGCGCCCGGCGGCGCTGGTGTTCGACGCTTCGGCCGTGACGTTCTGCGCGGCCCGGGTGGTGACGATCCTGGTGGACGCCACCGCCGACGCCGTCTTGAACCGGGTGCCGTTCGCGGTCGCCGGCCGGAGCCGGTCGCTGCTGCGGCCGATCGCCGTCCTCGGGCTGGACCGGGTCGTCCCGGTGCACCGGGACGCCGCCGAGGCGCTGGCCTGGCTGGCCGTGGTCCCGCTGCTGACCGAACGCTAGCCGGGAAATCCCTTTCAGGCGTCGCGCCGGAAGGCGAGCAGGGCGATGTCGTCCTGGGCGTCGCGGCCGAACTCGTCGAGCAGCCCGTCGCACAGGACCTCGAGGTCGGCGTCGTGCGCGACGGCCGCGGCGAGGGCGGCCATCCCGGCGTCGAGGTCCGTGCCGGACCGCTCGATGAGCCCGTCGGTGATCAGGAGCACGAGGGTGCCGACCGGGAGTTCGAACTCCGTCGACGGCGGCCGGGGGAGCCCGACGCCGAGCAGCGGTCCGCGGATGTCGAGGAAGCGTTTTCCGCTCGCGTCGGCCAGGAGCGGCGGGATGTGCCCGGCGCAGGCCACCTCGGTGGCGCCGGTCGCGGGATCGACGAGCATGAGGCACGCGGTCGTGAGGCCGTCGGGGTGGAAGCGGCTCACCATGGCGTCGAGGCGGTCGAGGATGTCCACCAGGCCGTGCCCTTCGACGGCGTAGGCGCGCAACGCGTGCCGCACTTCGCCCATCACCAGCGCGGCCTCGAGCGAGTGGCCCGAGACGTCGCCCACCGCGATGAGCAGGCGCCCGTCGAGCTCGGTCACCTCGTAGAAGTCGCCACCGATCTCGGTGTGGCGGGACGCCGGGAGGTAGCGGGCCGCCATCGGCAGCTCCCGGCTGCTCGGGAGACTGCGGGGCAGGAGGCTCCGCTGCAGCGCGACGGCCAGGTCGCGCTCCCGGGACAGGGTGCGCAGGGCGTCGGCGGCCAGGGCGCTCACCTGGCCGAGCTGGATGAGGACGTCCCGGTCCTGGTCGGTGGCCGCCAGCGCGTCGTCGACCGCGACGCACACGACGTCGGCGCCGGGTTTCGCCCGGGCCAGCATGACCGTGGAACTGCGCCCGGGCCGCCACGCGAGCTCGTGCCCGCCGCTGACGGTGGTGCGCATGTGGGGCAGCAGGAGGGACGCGGTCAGGTTGTCGAGCACGGCCGGTTCGGTGCCGGTGGACTGCCGGTGGTCCTCGGCGGCGCTCACGGTGCGCACCGAACCCTGCGGCGTCGTCGCCAGCGCGGTCGCCGGGGCCGCGAAGATCGCCGCCGCGCCCGCGGCGACCGCGGCCAGGTAGGCGTCGAACGTCGTCGCGGAGTTGATGGCGAGCGTGGCTTCGGTGAGCTTCGTGAGCCGGTGGGCCAGCCGTTCGGCCGTGGCGCGGGCGCGGTGGTACCGCAACGCCGATTCGACCACCGCGAGCAGCTCGGCCGGGGCCACCGGTTCGATGAGGTAGCCGTCGGCGCCGCGGTTGAGCCCGCGGGTGAGGTCGTCCGTCTCGATGGCGGTGGCGGACATGTGGATCACCGGGATGGCGGACGTCGCCGGGTCGGCCTTGATCCGCTCGCAGACCTCGATCCCGCTGATGTCGGGGAGGTTGACGTCGAGCAGGACGAGGTCCGGCCGGTGCTCGGCGACCGCTTCGAGCCCCGCGCCGCCGGTGCCTGCCTCGACGACGTGGTAGCCGTTGCGGCGCAGCCAGCTGCCGGCCAGGTAGCGGCTGGCCTCCAGGTCGTCGACGATCAGGATGGTCGCGGCCGGGTTCGGCATGTCACGTCCTCCGCACTACAGCGAGCGCTTCTCCGACGGCGAGCCGGACGGTTTCGGCGGAAATCTGCGACTTCAGCAGCAGCGCCGCGCGCAGCCCGGTCGCGGTGAGGTCCATCCCGCCGGGGACCGCGGAGGTGACCACGACGACGGGCAGGTCGCACAGGTCCGGCTTCGCGCGGAGCACGGCGAGGACCTCCCGGCCGTTCATGCCGGCCATGGCCAGGTCGAGGAAGACGACGTCGGGCCGGAACCCGGCCAGCGTCTCCAGCGCTTCCCGGCCGTCGCCGGCCACCCGGACCTCGGGGGAGAGCTCGGCGAGCCGGCGGGTGAACTCGGCGCGGAACACCGGGTCGTCGTCGACGACGAGCACGCTGCCGAGCGCGGTGATGTCGCCGCCGCGAGGCCGGGCGGGCACCCGCAGCTCCACCGTGGTGCCCTGGTCGACCTCGCTGGTCAGGACGAGTTCGCCGCCGAGGATTTCGGCCAGCTTCCGCGCGTAGGACAGTCCGAGCCCGGTGCCGGAGGTCTTCGCCTGCAGCTTGTTCCGGACCTGGTGGAACTCTTCGAAGACGCGCTCGAGCTGCTCGGCCGGGATGCCGATGCCCGTGTCGGTGACGGTGAAGCGGACGTGCTCGTCGCCGGCCGCGGTCACGGCGAGGCCCACGGTGCCGCGCTCGGTGAACTTGATGGCGTTGGAGAGCAGGTTGCGGAGGATGCGCACGAGCATGGTCTCGTCGGTGACGAGCGTGTCGACCTCGGCTTCGTCGATGCGGAGCTCGACCCCGGCCGGGACGGTCGAGCGCAGCACGCCGTGCAGGTGCAGCAGCACGGCGCGGACGTCGACGGGCGTCGGCTGGGGGACCAGCCGGCCGGATTCGGCCTTGGCGGTGTCGAGCAGCTCGTTGACCAGGGCGAGCAGGGTCTCCCCGGAGTCGTTGATCAGCCGGACCTGGCGTCGCTGGTCGCCGGAGAGCGGTTCGGCTCCGTCGGCGCCGAGCATACGCGCGAGGCCGACGATCGAGTTCACCGGCGAGCGGAGCTCGTGGCTGATGTTCGACCAGAAGCGGGTCTTGGCTTCGTTGACCGCGGCCAGCTGCGTCGTCTTCTCGTTGATCTCGGCGTAGAGCGCCACGACGCCGCGGTTGGTCTCTTCGAGCTCCTCGGAGAGCTCCTTGTACAGCGCGACGACACCCTGGTTGGTCTCTTCGAGCTCTTCGTTGAGCCGCAGCAGTTCCTGCCGCTTGCTTTCGAGGTCGTCGAGCGCGGTGAGCAGCTCGTGGTTCTGGGCGCGCAGCTCGTCGAGCGGGCCGGCGGCCCGGCCTCCGGCGAGCCGTTCGCGCAGGGCGTCGAGAGAAATGATCATGGGCGCTGAACCTGTCGTCGGGCCCTTCGTGATGGTCATGGTGGCCCGGCCGGCCTCGTGGGTGGTGGTGACCTCGTCCATCAGCCGGGCCGTGGTGTCCCGGCTGACGTCGAGGACGACGTCGGCGGGCGGGCCCTGCCAGCCGATCTCGATCGCCAGCCCGGGGGCGGACGTCGAAGTCAGCGCGAAGCTGACCGCCGCCTCGGTGCCGCTGCGCACGAGGTCGCGGCCGACGTCGCTGAGGGCAGTGGCCACGCGGACCTGGTCCTGCGGGTCGAGGCCGATCGCCTTGGCCGCTTCCCGGCCGTACTGCCGCATCGCGAACACGCCGGATTCGGCGGACAAGGTCATCCGCAGGAGTTCGTTGGCGCGGGGCCGGGGGGTCATGGCCGCGGCTTGCCGACGAGGACACCCGCGTCGTCGTTGCGGACGCCGGCGTCGCGCACCAGGGCGGCGGCGATCACGAGCGGGGTGCTGTCGAACAGCGCGCCCCACTGGCCGGGGCGCCACTTCTCCGTGAGCCCGTCGCTGTGCAGCACGACCGTGGCGCCGGCGGGCAGCTCGTGGTCGAAGGCGCGGATCGTCCGGGCCTGGTAGCCCGCGATCCCAGGCACCGAGATCATGCCTTGTTTCCGGTCGCCGAGGACGACGGAGCCGGCGATGTTGCCCACCCCGGCGAAACGGACCCGGCCCTCGGCCGGAGCGAGGTCCGCGATGGCGACGGCGCCGCCCCGGCTGCTTCGCAGCGCCGTGTGGATTGCGGCGATCACCTGTTCCGGTGGTTCTCCGGCCGGCCGCTCGCAGAAGATCCGGACGGCCTCCCGCGCCGCGCTGGCCGCCAGCGGCCCGTGCCCGGAGCCGTCGCACATCATCAGCCGCATGCGGCCGTCCGCCCGCATCACGGCGTAGGCGTCGCCGCAGACCTCTTCACCGGTGATCGGCCGCGTCATCCCGGCCGCGTCCTCGGCCAGCTCCGCCCCGGCCGAACGGAACCGGGCGGTGACGATCGTGCCGTGTCCCGGCTCGGAGAACACGGTCACCGCGTCGGAGAGCCGGTGCACCGCGCCGAGCCCGACCCCGAGGGTGCCCGCGGTGGAATGGCCGTCCTCGATCGCCGTGGCCGGATCGCCGATGCCGGGGCCGCGGTCGGCGGCGACGACCTCGACCGCGGCGTGGGTGGTCGCGCGGACCGAGCGGACCACGAGCGTGCCGTGCCGCGCGTGGCGGTCCAGGTTCGTCACCAGCTCCGTGACGACGATGCCGACCTCGGCGGTCCGTCCCTCCGGGAACCCCAGCCGCTCGGCCAGACCGGTGGCGATCCGGCGCGCCCGGCCGGCGGCGGTCGGATCGTCGACGGTCACCCAGGCGACGTCCTCGGTCACCGGCAGGCAGTCCGCGACGGTCACCGTGACCACTTGACCACGGTCACTTCGGTGCCCCGGCCCACCTCGGTGTCCAGCGTGAACTCGTCCACCAGCCGGCGAGCCCCGCTCAGGCCGAGACCGAGGCCCTTGCCGCTGCTCCAGCCGTCGGCCAGCGCGAGGTCGGTGTCGGGAATGCCGGGACCGTCGTCGTGGAAGGCGGCCTTGACGCCGGTGCGGCGGCCGTCGGTGACGACTTCGATCCGGGCGAGGCCGCCGAGGCCGTAGACGAGGGTGTTGCGGGCGAGCTCGCTGGTCGCCGTGACGAGCTTGGTCTGGTCGACGAGCGAGAGCTTGATCTGCTGGGCGAGGGTCCGGACCGACTGGCGGACACGGACCACGTCGGAGTCCGTGACGATGGGAATCTCCTCCACCACGCCGGCGGAGGTCATCTCCGGGCCGCCCGGAGACCTTGGAGGATCTCCATGCCCTTGTCCAGGTTCAGCGCCGTGCGGACGCCGCCGAGGGTGAGGCCGAGCTCGACGAGCGTGATCGCGACGGCCGGCCGCATGCCGATCACCACGGTGTCGGCGTCGAACAGCCGCGACAGCGAGGCGATCGTCGCGAACATCCGGCCGATGAAGGAGTCGACGATCTCCACCGCGGAGATGTCGATGACCACCCCGGACGCGCCGGTCGTGCTGATCTTTTCGGCGAGGTCTTCCTGCAGCGCGAGGACGCTCTGGTCCTCCAGGTCGACCTGGATCGAGACCAGCAGGACGTCGCCGATCTTCAGAATCGGGATCCGCTCCATCAGGCGGGCCTCTTCTCGCCCCGCACGAGCTCCACGCCCTCGAAGCTGAGGGCGTGGCGCAGGGCGTCGGCGAGCGTCGCCTTGGTCGTGATGTCGCCGAACTCGATCCCGAGCGCGACGATCGTCTGGGCGATCTGGGGGCGGATGCCCGAGATGGTGCACTCGGCGCCCATCAGCCGCGCCGCGACGACGGTCTTGAGCAGGTGCTGCGCCACCTGGGTGTCGACGGCCAGGACACCCGTGATGTCGATGATCGCGTGCTGGGAGCCGGTCTCGACCAGGGCTTCGAGGAGCTTCTCCATCACGACCTGCGTGCGCGCCGAGTCGAGCGTCCCGACCAGGGGCACGGCGAGGACGCCTTCCCACAGCTTCACGACGGGCGTCGTCAGCTCGAGCAGCTGCTCGGACTGCTCCCGGATGATCTCTTCGCGCGCGGAGGCGTACGTTTCGAACGTCCACAGGCCCAGCCCGTCGAGCAACCCGGAGAAGGTCATGAGCCGGCGGAACACCGCCGGGTCGTCGTTGCTTTCGGTGAGTTCGAAGACCGCCTGCTTCAGCGCGAAGACGCTCGCCGCGGTTTCGGTGGGGCTGAACCCCTGGCGCGCCCGGTTCCGGGACAGGTCGGCCAGGAAGGCCCTGAGTTCGCGGTGCCGGTCGCCGTCGAGGGCGTCGGCGGACTCGTCGGCGACCGGGAGCAGGGTGGTGAACAGCTCGCCCAGATCGCGCTGGAGTTCCGTGGTCGTCGCGCGCCCGCGCAGACCGGCGCCGGCCAATTCGGCCCAGCGCTCGACCAGGCTCTCGCCGTGCTCACGCAGCAAATCCGACAGCCGCACCTGAGCCGCAGTCATCCAGAGCCCTCCTCGCCGTTCCCGGTACGTCCGCGAACCTTAGCCTGCTGGTCCCGGGTTCCCGGTCGTCGCGGGGCCGATCCCCTGCGCGGCGGAGTGGCCTGGCCCGTACGCTGGTTTCCGATCGGCGCGCGCGCCGATCGGAAAGGGGGGCGATCCAGTGGACGAGGGAGCCCCGGTCGTCCTGCGCATCTCCCACCGGCGGGCCGGCACGGCCCACGTGGTCGAGGTCGCCGGGGAGATCGACGCGGGCACGGCTCCCGAGCTCCGCCGTGAGCTCGCCCCGGAAGCGGTGGACACCGCGGCCGGCCTCGTCGTCATCGACCTCAGCGAGGTCCGGTTCATCGACTCGGCCGGGCTGACCATCCTCGCCGGGCTCCACCGCCGCAGCCGGGAACGCGGCGTGGGCGTCACGGTCGTCACCCGCCAGTACGCCGTCAAGCGGGCGCTGAGCATCACCGGGCTCGACGAGCTCATCCCGGTCGTCGCCGACCTGGCCGAAGCCTTGCCGGCCGAATGACCGGCGACCCGGCGCTGTTCGACCTCCGTGGCACAGGCTCGGCCGACCTGGCCTCGGTCCGCAGGTGGGCGGCCCGCCGGCTGAGCGACCTGGGCGAGCCCCACCGCGAAGACGTACTGCTGGTGCTGAACGAAATAGTCCAGAACGCGTACGAGCACGCGGGCGGCGCGCACCGGCTCCGGCTGACCCGCAGCGCGAACCCGTGCGAAGTGACGATCGGGGTGGAGGACAGTTCCCTGCTCCCACCCCGGCTCAGAGAGGTGGCGGGCACCGGCTTCGGCGGCCGCGGCCTGTACCTGGTCGACAAGCTGGCCACGGCGTGGGGCTCCCGGGACGACCTGCCGGTGGCGGGCAAGACGGTGTGGGCCAAGGTTTCCTGCGGCCTGGCGCACCAGGAACCCTGCCGCTGAACGGGTTATTGACCGGGGACTCCCGCGGACACTAACGTCTGCTGTCGCCCGTTCGTGTTAGCGCTAACTTTCGGAGGCACCGTGCGGAAACGCCTTGCCGCGCTGACGGTCGCGGTGGTGCTGTCCGCCGCTGCCCCGGCGGTCGCACACGCCGACACCGCCGACGGCGGCAGCTTCTCCGTCCTGAGCTACAACGTCGCGGGCCTGCCCGAGGGGATCTCCAGCGCCCCGACGCCGCGGCAGTCCGCGACCACGGAGATCGGCAGGCGAATCGGGTCCTACGACCTCGTGCACGTCGAAGAGGACTTCAACTACCACGCCGCGCTCTACTCCACCGACGGCCACCCGTACCGGACCCCGACCAGCGGTGGCGCCGGGATCGGCAGCGGGCTGAACTCGCTTTCGTCCCTGTCCTACGACGTCGACGACTTCGAACGCGTGCGCTGGACGTCGTGCCAGCTCGACTCGGGGGACTGCCTGACACCGAAGGGTTTCACCTTCATGCGCGTCCGCCTCGCCGAAGGGGTGTACGTCGACGCGTACAACCTGCACACGAACGCGGGCACCAACGACGGCGACGAAGCGTCCCGCGCGGCGAACCTCGTCCAGCTGACCGGGTTCATCAAGACGCACTCGGCCGGCAACGCCGTCATCGTCATGGGCGACACCAACACCCGCTACACCCGCGCCGCCGACACCATCGCCGGGTTCGCCGCCGGCAACGGCCTCACCGACGCCTGGGTGCAGCTCGTGCGTGGCGGCACCGCCCCGGCACCGGGCAGCCCGGCGCTGGTCTGCGACGAGCAGGTGGTGACCGACGACTGCGAGGTCGTCGACAAGGTTCTTTACCGCGGCAGCAACCTCATTTCCCTGAACGCCACGGCTTACGACAACGAGCACGCGAAGTTCCTCGACGACCAGGGCCGGATGCTGTCCGACCACGACCCCGTGACGACGAGCTTCAGCTGGACGCGCAACCCCGCCCTCCGGCTGTCCGAGCAGTTCGGCGGCCCGCACGGCGACTACTTCACCGATACCGAAATCGTCCCGGTCGCGGCTCGGGTGCGCACTCTCGTGCTGCGCAGCGGATCCCGGGTCGACCAGGTCGGCGTCACGCTGGACGACGGCTCCACACTGGCCCACGGCGGGAGTGGCGGAACGGCGGCGACGTTGACGTTGGGCAGCACCGAATACCTCACGTCGGCAACCCTGTGCCAGGGCAGCTACGGCGGCCACACGCGGATCTTCTCGGCCCGGTTCACGACCAGCCTCGGCCGCATCCTCGCGGGAGGTTCGACGACGCCGGACTGCGTCACGCGGACCGCGCCCGACGGCTGGCAGATCGCCGGCTTCCACGGGCGGGCGGGAGGCGAGGTCGACAAGCTCGGCTTCGTGTACACGCGACGCTAAATCCGGCGGAACCGGGCCTCCATGAGGACGAAGACGCCGAAGGTCGCGATGCCCGCGGCCAGTGTCAGCAACAGGGCCTGTCCATAAGGCTGCACGGCGAGGGTCTTGAGTGCCGGATCCAGGCCCGAGGCCTTCGCGGGGTCGTAGCGGACGGCGGCCAGGACGAGCATCGCGCCGACGGTGCCGTAGGCGATCGCCACCGCGCACCAGCCGACCTGGCCGAGCCGCTCGATCGACCGGCGGAGTCCCCGGGACGCGCCGCTGAAGTCGAGATCGTGGACGAACTTCTTGCGGATCCCGCGGTAGGCGAGGAAAGCCGCGACGAGGATGACGATCGCCCCGGCCGCGATCACCGCCACGGCACCCCACGGTTCGCCCAGCACGGTGGCCACCACGGAGCCCGCTTTGCCGGAGCCGCCCATCGCGGTTTTGGTCGCGCTGTAGGCGACGAGGCCGTACAGGACGACCTCGATCCCGCTGGTGGCCCGCCGCACCCAGCGCCGTCGCGGCGAGGAGTGCTGATGGCCGATGATCGCCTCGGCCAGCTGCCACAGCGCCAGCACCCCGGTCCCCGCGGCGACCAGCCAGAGCAGCCACGCCCCACCCCCGGCGGCGACGACCTGCAACGCACCGGCCTTGTCGGCTTTCTCGTTGTCACCGAGCGCGACCTGGGCGGCCAGCCACGCGACGATCAGGTGGACCAGCGCGTAGCTGATGAGCCCGATCCGGGCGATCAGGGCAAATCTTCGTAAGTCGGGCACCAGAGGGATACTCGTCCACGGCGGCGGGTTTGACCAGACACAAAGTCACGGCGCCGGGTCGTCGGTCTTCGTCACCGTCCGCGCACCCTCGGAGACGTGACGGGCCCAGGAGTCGTGCCCGGCCATCCCGATCTCGCTGATCCGCTCCGAGAACAGCAGGACCCGTTCCTGGTCGGAAAGGTCGCGGTAGGAGCCGGCGCCCTGCTCGAACAGGAAGTGCTCGGAGGACAAGCGGTTCTGCACCTCGCGAGACGCCGTCCAGTGCTCGTGCGAACGCGTGGCGCTCATGAGCCCGGCCGCCAGCGCCGCACCCGCGCTGGCCACGATGATCCAGGACCGGGGAACGGTCTGGACGCCCGCGATGGCGGTGGTGCCGACCGTCAGGGTCACGCACCCGTAGGTGAAGAGCTTGGACGCCAGCCGGCTCCGCCGCGCGCGCCCGCGCCAGTTCCGCACCAGGCCTTGCCACCGGGCCACGGCCCGGTCTTTGCGCTCCTGCAGGTCGTCCGATTTCGCCGCCATGCGCACATGATGGCGGAGTTCCGTGCGGCTAGCCGAGCCGGATCACGATCCCGGTCAGGCCGTTCACCACGCTCGCGACCCCGGCCCGGACGGCGGCCGTCGCGCGCTCGGGAGTGAACGACGCCGGGTCGTCCTGCGACGAGGTTCCGAGACCCTCGCCGCGGAAGGACGCGCCGGGCCAGTTGGCCGCGGTGACGTTCGCGGTCGGTTCGGCAAGTTCGGCGCCCACCACGAGGAACTGCTGGTCGAGGTGGTTGGCCGTGACCAGCGCCAACGCGTCGACGAGGTCCTGGCCGGCGCTGATGACGAGGTCGGGCCGCAGGGCCATGGCTTGGCTGATGCTCGCGGTGAACCGGCCGGGATCCGCCGGTGTGACGGTCTTGAGGCTGACGTCCTCCTGCCCGGCCCAGCTCGTCACCGCGGTCACGAGGGTCTTGGTCTGCGGATCGTCACCGGTGCTGAGCAGCACGACGCGGTAGCCCGGCGGCGGGTGCACCCCGTCCCAGGACCCCGGCGCCGGGGTGATCGTCGCCTCCGGGGTCGGCGACGTCGTGACGAAGCCGGGCCCGAGGGCGCCGACCGGGCCGGCCGCGGGGTGCGGCTGGGACCAGTCGTCGGCGGAGCCGCAGCCACCGAGCAGGACGGCGATCGCGGCCAAGGCGCCGAGGGCCGGTAGTCGCGAGCGCACAGGGAACGTCCTCCGGGAACGGCGAGCGGGTCGTCTCTTCCTACCCGAACACCGATGGTTCCCCGAGGCGCGGCGCGGTGCTGTCGACGTCCGGTCGCCGGTTGTTCGCCCGCGGTCCGCCGTTCGTTCGCCTGCCCCGAGCAGGCTGCGGTCGACCAGCGGAAAGAGGAATCCATGCTCCGGGCTCGCGTGCTCATCGTCGCCGTCGTCGCGGGCCTCGTCGCCGTGCTGGGCGGCGCTCCCGCCTTCGCGCACGGCTTCGCGTCGACCGTCTACGCCGACGTCACCTCGCCCGAACCGGGACACGTCCGCGCCGCGCTCGGGCTCGAGTACGACCTGCTCGTCGTTTCGGCCGCCGACTTCGAGAAGGACGACCCGCTCTTCCGGCAGGGCAACGCGGCGTTCGAAGCCCGTGACTCCGCCGCCCAGACGGCCGCGCTCGAGACGCACACCGCGTCGGTCGTCCACTACGTGAGCGAACGTTTCCGCGTCACTGTCCCGGATGGACCGTGCGCTCCGGCCCGTGACGGCGGCTTCGCGGTCGAGGAACGCGACGGCACCCAGTACGCGCGGCTGGTCCTCGACTACCGCTGTCCGGCCGGGGACACCCATGACGTGCGCAGCACGCTGTTCGGGGATTCCGAAGGCTACGTGCGCGACACCAAGACGATCGCCACCTACGACCTCGATCTGACCTCCGGCAGCGCCGCTCTCGACGCGGGGCAGCCGTCGTTCTCCACCCGGCAGAGCACGGCCCAGCGGTTCTGGGAGTTCTTCCGCCTCGGCGCGGAGCACCTGCTCGGCGGGCTCGACCACATCCTGTTCCTGCTGGCGCTCATCGCGGGATCCCGCCGCCTGCGCGAGATCGTGCTGGCGGCGACGACGTTCACCCTCGCCCACTCGGTGACCTTCGTGCTCGCCGCCCTCGGTCTGGTGCACGCGCCCGCCGCGGTCGTCGAGCCGCTCATCGCCCTCTCGATCGCGGTCGTGGCGGCCTGGCCGCTGTGGCGGATGTGGCGGCGGCGCTCGCACGACGACGAACTCGACACGACCGGTCACTTCAGCCTCGACCGGGCCGGCTGGATCCGGCTCGGGGTGGTGTTCTGCTTCGGTCTCGCGCACGGGCTCGGGTTCGCCTCGGCGCTGGGCATCGACACGGCGTGGTCGTGGACGCTGCTGTGGTCGCTGCTCGTCTTCAACGTCGGGATCGAGGTCGTGCAGCTGACGATCATCGCGCTCGTCTTCCCGCTGTTCGTCCTGCTGCGCCGTCGCTCACCGGTCGCGCCGCGGTGGGCGGGCGGGGCGCTCGCGGCCGGCGTGTCGGTGATGGGACTGACGTGGTTCGTCGAGCGGGTGCTCGCGCTGTGACTTCTTCGGGCGTGCGCCACCGGGCCGCCCGCCGGTGTTCACCTGCCCAACATCGACGCGGGAAACGCTCTGAACCGGTCTTCCCGCCCCTCCGAACCGAACGGACGCAAACCCGATGAAGTTCCTCAGACCCCTCGCCCGCGGCGCCGTCGTGGCGGTCGCGGGCCTCGCCGTGGCTTACGGCGGCGGCCCGGCCTCCGCGGCCACCGCCGGCCAGCCGACGACGCTGTCCGGCATCGTCCTCGGCGTCGGTGCCAAGGAGTCCCAGCGCGTCGTGAGCTGGTACTCCTCGACCGGCGCCGCCCAGGTCGTCCAGGTCGCGCCTACCGCCAAGCTCGTCCACGGCCGGTTCCCCGCGAACGCCCGGACGTTCCCGGCGACCGTCGCGGCGAACACCGTCAACGGCGGTTTCAACGCCCACACGACGATCGACGGCCTCAAGCAGCGCACCGGCTACTCCTACCGCGTCGGCAGCGGCGGCAGCTGGTCGCCGGCGTACTCCTTCAAGACGCAGGACTTCAAGGGCGACTTCGACTTCCTGTTCTACGGCGACCCGCAGATCGGCTCGTCCGGCGACGTCGCGAAGGACGGCGCCGGCTGGCTGGACACCCTGAACGTCAGCTTGGCCGCGAACCCGAAGGCGGAACTGCTCGTCTCGGGCGGCGACCAGGTCGAGAGCGCGAACACCGAGACGCAGTGGGACGCTTTCCTCGCGCCCGACAAGCTGCGCCAGTACCCGTGGGCGGCCACGATCGGCAACCACGACGTCGGCGGAAAGGCGTACGAGCAGCACTTCTGGACGCCGAACACCGACCGCTCGGCGCCGTACTACAACGGCAGCCCGGACACCCGTTCCGGCGGCGACTACTGGTACCTCTACAAGGATGTGCTGTTCATCGACCTGAACAGCAACGCCTACGCGGCGGGCTCCGACGAGGCGCACATCGGCTACGTGACCGACGTGGTGAACAAGCAGGGCAAGAAGGCCAAGTACACGGTGCTGGTCTACCACCACTCGATCTACTCGCCGGCCGACCACGCCAACGACGCGGACAACCAGCAGCGCCGCAAGGACTTCCCGACGGCGTTCTCGAAGCTCGGGGTCGATCTCGTCCTGCAGGGGCACGACCACAGCTACTCCCGCAGCTACGTGATCAAGAACGGCCAGAAGGCGAACCCGGCCGAGCAGCCCGGCGCCACGCAGGTAACGCAGGGCCCGGGCGGCGTCGTCTACGTGACGGCGAACTCCGCGTCGGGGTCGAAGTACTACGACCTCACCGACCCGGACCCGAGCCAGGACTACGGTCCCGACCCGCTGAACCCGGACAACCACTGGGCGAACTCGGTCGAGAACCAGGAGCACGTCCGGTCCTACATCAAGGTCGAGGTCCGCGACGACAAGCTCTCGGTCCAGAACATCCGCAGCGGCACGTGCGCGGCCCCGAACGCGGCGGTCGAGCGGGGCAACGTGTCCTGGTGCGGCCCGAACAGTGGTGCCACCCAGGCCAAGCCAGTCGGTTCCACGGTCGACAAGGTGGTGCTCCACCCGTACCGCGGCCACGGTGACGACCACGGTCACGGCCCGGACGGGCCCTGCTGGATCGTGCAGCCCGGCCGCAACGGTGCGGGCCACACGGTCACTGCGCTGAGCTGACCCATCCGGTGGGGTGGCCGCCGCCGGCCACCCCACCGTTCCCTTCCAACCCCGAGGACCCCCCGATGCGCGCTGTTCTCCTCACCCTGTTCGCCATCGTGGGCCTCGCCGGACCCGCGGCCGCCCAAGAGAGCACGCCGTGGACGGTGGGAACGGCCGCCAACGACTTCGGTGCAGGCCGCGACAACTACAGTTACGCGGCAACCCCGGGGGACCGGCTGGAGGACGGCCTGGTCGTCACCAACCCCGGCCCGGCACCGCTGGAGCTGGCGGTGTACAGCGCGGACGCGTTCACCACGGGCGCGGGCCAGCTGGACCTGGCCACGCGAGAGGCGAAGCCGACCGGCGTCGGCAGCTGGGTCCACACCGGACTGTCCCAGCTGACCGTCCAACCCGGACAGTCCGCCTCGGTACCGTTCACGATCGACATCCCGGCCGACGCACCACCGGGCGACCACCTGGGCGGAATCGTCACATCGCTGAAGCAAGGAGATGTGGAGCGGCGAGTCGGCCTCCGAATCCAGCTCCGGGTAGGCGGACAGCTGTCGCCGGGGGTGTCGCTGGAGGGCTTGAAGGTGGAGTACTCAGGCGGCGGCGACGCCACGCTCACGTACACGATCCACAACACGGGCAACGCGGTGCTCGCGGCCAGGCAGACGGCGTCGGTGTCCGGCCCGTTCGGAATCTGGCGCGTTCCCGCAGAGCAGCTAGCCGACTCGCCACAGCTGCTGCCGGGGGAGACGTGGAAGACGTCGGTTCCGGTCCACGGAGTGGTTCCGGCTGTGAGCCTGACGGGTGCGGTCAGTCTCGTGCCGCTGTTGCCCGACGCATCGGGGTCGATCGCCCCACTATCGCCGGTGGAGACCATGGCGGATGGCTGGGCTGTGCCGTGGGTGCCGGTAGGGGTTCTGGTCGTGGTGGGCGGGTTGGTCGTGCTGCTGATCGTCCGCCGCCGCGTCGGCGCCAAGATTTCCGGATAACGCAAAACCCAGGCTGAAGAGATCTTCAGCCTGGGGAGTGGGTGTGCGCCATCAGGGACTCGAACCCCGAACCCGCTGGTTAAGAGCCAGCTGCTCTGCCAATTGAGCTAATGGCGCCGGTGTCTGCCGGAGGTTTCCCTCGGCGACGTGGAAAACATTAGCACCCGGTTCGGAGGCTCGTTTCAGGGGGGTCCCGTTAGCGAGTTACGACGTTGGCGCCCCGGGGTCGGGGCTGGTCGGGCACACTGTAGTCGGACATCGACGGCGAACCAGGCAGGTGCGTATGACGAGTGCGGGGGTGCGGCTGCTCGTGGCCGCGGGGGTGATCGGCCTCACGGTGGCCGGCTGTAGCAGTAGCCCTTCGAGTGAACCGCCGAAGGAGACGCCGTCCTCGAGTGCCCCCAAGCCCGCGCCGAAGCCTGCCGCGCTCACGTTGAGCCCTGCGAAGGATGCCAAGGACGTCGCGCCAGGTGAGCCCGTCAGCGTCACCGTCGTCGACGGCAAGGTCGGCGATGTGAAGCTGACCGGGGCCGACGGCAAGGTCGTCGGCGGGAAGGCGCGCGCCGACGGCTCCGGCTGGGACTCCGCCGAGCCGCTCGGCTACAGCAAGGCCTACAAGCTGACCGCGACCGCGACCGGTTCCGACGGCAAGCCGGTGACCCAGGAGTCGTCGTTCACGACCGTCAAGCCCGCTCGCCAGCTCGGCGTCTCCGTCAACCTCGAGGAGGGTGAGACCGTCGGCGTCGGGCTGCCGCTGATCTTCACCTTCACCGGCAACGTCGCCGACAAGGCCGCCGCCGAGAAGGCGCTCAAGGTCACCGCCGAGCCGGCCACCGAAGGCGCCTTCCGCTGGTCCGGCGACAAGCAGGTGACCTGGCGGCCGAAGGACTACTGGAAGAGCGGCACCAAGATCAAGGTCGACGCCGCCGTCTACGGCAAGGCGCTCGGCAAGGGCAGCTACGGCCGCGAGGACAAGACGATCAGCGCCGCGGTCGGCGACAAGCTCGTCGCGGTCGCCGACGGCCAGACCCACCAGATGACCGTCACGGTCAACGACAAGGAGGTCAAGACCATGCCGACCTCCATGGGCAAGCCCGGCCACAACACCCCGGCCGGCAGCTACACCGTCATGAGCGAGCACACCGGCTACACCATGAACTCCGCCACCTACGGCGTCCCCGAGGACGCGCCCGGTGGGTACAGCACCTTCGTCCAGTACGCGATCCGCCTGTCCTACAGCGGCATCTTCTACCACTCCGCGCCCTGGTCGGTGCGGCAGCAGGGCCACAGCAACGTCAGCCACGGCTGCCTCAACCTGTCCACCGAAAATACGAAGTGGCTGATGGACACGTCCAAGAAGGGCGACATCGTCACCGTCCAGAACAGCGGCGGCCCGAAGCTCGAAGCCACTGACGGCTGGAGCGTCTGGCAGCTGTCCTGGGACGAGTGGCGGAGCGCTGCGAACTAGCGGTCGTCGTACTCCGCGCGCGCGGCCGCGATGAGCGGCAGGTGCGTGATGCTCCACTCGAGCAGCGGCGCGGTGGCTTCGCGCAGGGTCCGGCCCATCGTGGTCAGCTCGTAGCTGACGTGCGGTGGCATGACGGCGTGGACCGTGCGGGTCACGATCCCGTCGCGCTCGAGGTCGCGCAGGGTCACGGTGAGCATGCGCTGGCTGATCCCGTCGATGGCCCGCTTGAGCTCGGTGAAGCGCCGCGGCCCGTCCTTGAGCATGCGCACGACCAGCAGCGCCCACTTGTCCCCGACGATCCCGAGCACTTCGCGGGCCTGGCACGGGTCCTGCACGGTTACCTCCTGAGAACCGGGGCACCAATTAGTGCCGTATTGCCCGGCGCGCTTCGAGTGGATCACGATGGTTCCGGTTACCGAATGGTACCGAGGAACCAAAGAGAACCGAGGCACGCATGTCGACATTCCTGCTGGTCCACGGCGCTTGGCACAGCGGACGCTGCTGGGATCGGGTGGTCCCGCGCCTGGAAGCCGCCGGACACCGGGTGCTCGCGCCGTCCCTGACCGGCTACGGCGACAAGGCCCACCTGCTGAGCCCGGAAGTCGGGCTCGGCACCCACATCGACGACATCGCCGGCCTGCTCGAGGACGAGCGCGACGTCGTGCTCGTCGGCCACAGCTACGCCGGGATGGTCATCTCGGGCGTCGCCGACCGGGTGCCGGAGCGGATCGGGAGGCTGGTGTTCCTCGACGCGATGGTCCCCGAAGACGGCGAAACCGCGGTCGACGTCCTGCCCATCACCAAGCAGCTCATCGACGCCGCGGTGGACGGCTGGCGGGTGCCCCCGATGGGCCTGTTCGGGGTCACCGATCCCGACGACGTCGTGTGGTTGCGCTCGATGCTGTCCGACCAGCCGGTGGGGTGCCTCACCGAGCCGGTCCGGCTGGACAACCCGGTGGCGAAGGGGATCCCGCGCACGCACATCCACTGCGTCGGCGGCCAGCGTCCGGCAGGCATCACCCGGCGGCCCGTCCCGGCCGGCGAGCCGGTGCGGGAGCTGCCGACCGGGCACGACTGCATGATCACCATGCCCGCCGAGCTGACCGGGTTCCTGCTGGAGACGGTCTAACCCTTCGCCGAGTCGCGGACGAGCTCCCGCGCCTCCTCTTCGGTCGCCACCGCGGGACCCGAGCCCCAGAGCGGCTTGTTCGCCGTCTCGCGACTGAAGTAGACGGCCACGGCGCCGACCGCACCCGCGGCCATCAGGTACCACGCGGGCCAGAAGTCGTGGCCGGTGGACGAGATCAGCGCCTGCATGACCAGCGGGGTCGTGCCGCCGAAGAGCGACACGGAGATGTTGAACGCGATGGACAGCGCGCCGTAGCGGATCGCGGTCGGGAACAGCGCCGGCAGCGCCGCGGGCATCGAGACCTCGAAGCAGAGCAGCAGCAGGCCGAGTCCCATCAGGCCGAGGAACGTGAGCACCAGGCCGCCGTCGTGCACCAGCAGCATCAGCGGCCAGGAGAGCACGAGGTAGCCGAGGCAGCCGGCCATCATCACGGGCTTGCGCCCGACCTTGTCGGTGATCCGGCCGCCGACCAGGATGATCAGCATCATCACGACCATGACGACGATGATCAGCAGCAGGCCGTGGGTGGCGTCGAGGTGCAGCTGCTCGGAGAGGTACGTCGGCATGTACGACAGCAGCATGTAGTCGGTGACGTTGAACACGAGCACGAGGCCGACGCAGATCAGCAGCGCGGGCCAGTAGTCGGTGAACATCTTCCAGAACGGCTCGCCGGAGCGGCCGCGCTTCTCGGCCTCCTCGGCGTGCTTCTGGAACGCCGGCGTCTCTTCGAGCTTGAGTCGCATGTAGAGGCCGATGATGCCGAGCGGGCCGGCGATCAGGAACGGGACGCGCCAGCCCCAGTCGAGCAGGGTTTCGTGGGGGACCCAGGCCTTCATGCCGGTGACGACGGACGCGCCGAGGACGTAGCCGGACAGCGTCCCGAACTCGAGCCACGAGCCCATGAAGCCGCGTCGTTTGTCGGGGGAGTACTCGGCGATGAAGGTCGTCGCGCCGCCGTACTCGCCGCCGGTGGAGAACCCCTGCACCATCCGGGCGACCACGAGCAGGATGGGCGACCAGATCCCGATGGAGGAGTAGGACGGGATCAGCCCGATGCACAGGGTCCCGATGGCCATCATGATCATGGTGACGGCGAGGACCTTCTGGCGCCCGATCCGATCCCCGAGCGGCCCGAAGACGAGCCCGCCGAGGGGTCGCATCAGGAAGGCGGCGGTGAAGGCCCCGAAGGTCCCGATCAGCCGGACCCCGGGCGACACGGTGGGCGGGAAGAACACTTCGGCGATGGTGTCGGCGATGTAGGCGTAGACGCCGAAGTCGAACCACTCCATGGCATTGCCGAGGGCGGCGGCTCCCACCGCCCGCTTGAGAAGCGACCGATCGACGACGGTGATGTCCTCGTACCGCAGCTTCTTCTTCCGCCTGATCTTCGGTGCTGAACGTGCCACCTGAACACCGTGCACCGGCGATCGGGTGTTCGCACGCTGAGCCATCCGGTCGTGAGGGTTACCACCAACGGCCGAAGATCGCAAAAAGCAAAAACCCCAGTTCGGAAAGATCCAAACTGGGGTGTTGGGGTGAGCGACGGGTTTCGAACCCGCGACCTCCTGGACCACAACCAGGTGCTCTACCAGCTGAGCTACGCCCACCATCGCCGAGGGGATCCGCTTGCGATCACCTTGCGGGGACAATCGTAGCGGGTGCCCTCAAGCGGATTGCAGGGGGTTACCTCTGCTGCTGTTCCTGCACCTCAGCTGCGGCGGCTTTGGCTTCGTCGCTGGTCGGGCCGGGCTGGGGGACGAAGGCGACGCGCCGGTAGTAGTCGAGTTCGCCGATGGATTCCTTGATGTCGGCCAGTGCCCGGTGCGCGAGGCCCTTCTCCGGCTTCGCGTAGTAGATCCGCGGGTACCAGCGCCGGACGAGCTCCTTGACGGAGGACACGTCGACCAGCCGGTAGTGGAGGTGGGCGTCGAGGGCCGGCATGTCGCGCGCGATGAAGCCGCGGTCGGTGGCGATGGAGTTGCCGGCGAGCGGCGCGGTGCCGGGCTCGGGGACGTGCTCGCGGATGTACTCGAGGACCCGGCGTTCGGCTTCTTCGAGGGTCACGCTGGAGGCGCGGACCTCTTCGGTGAGGCCGGAGTGGGCGTGCATCTCGCGGACGACGTCGGGCATCCCGGCGAGTTTTTCCTCGTCGGCGTGGATGACGATGTCGACTCCGTCGCCGAGCACGTTCAGCTCCGCGTCGGTGACGAGGGCGGCGATTTCGATCAACGCTTCCTTGCCGAGGTCGAGCCCCGTCATCTCGCAGTCGATCCAGACTAGGCGGTCGGTCACCTGGTGACCCTAACCCGACACGGGGATAAGAGCGGCGTTACCTGCGCGTACGGCGCGTTACGCTCGCGGTGTGGTGCAGGACACACGATCGGGGAGTTGCGAGTGACCGAGCAGGGGTCGCCGGCGAGCGAGATCGCCGCTGGTTATGCGAGTGAGGGTGCCGCGCTGGAGCTGGGCGCGGTGGTGATCGACGGGAAGACGGACGCCACGGCCGCGGTGCGCTTGCCGCTGGCGACGCTGAACCGGCACGGCCTGGTGGCCGGCGCGACCGGGACGGGCAAGACGAAGACGGTGCAGCTGATCGCGGAGCAGTTGTCGGCGGCCGGGGTGCCCGTCGTGCTCGCGGACGTGAAGGGCGACCTGTCCGGGCTGGCCGCGGCCGGGGAGGCGAACGACAAGGTCGGCAAGCGCTCGCAGGAGCTCGGCGACGACTGGGCGGGGACGGCGTTCCCGGTGCAGTTCCTGTCGCTGGGCACCGGCGGGAAGGGCTCGCCGATCCGGGCGACGATCACGAGCTTCGGGCCGGTCCTGCTGTCGAAGGTGCTGGGGCTGAACGAGACGCAGGAGTCGACGCTCGGGCTGATCTTCCACTGGGCCGACCAGCGCGGCCTGGCGTTGCTGGACACGAAGGACCTCCGGTCGGTGATCACGCACCTGACCAGCGACGAGGGCAAGGCGGACCTCAAGGGCATCGGCGGCGTCTCGGCCGCGACGGCCGGGGTGATCCTGCGCGCGCTGTCGAACCTGGAGGCGCAGGGCGGGGAAGACTTCTTCGGCGAGCCCGAGCTGGACGTCCACGACCTGATGCGCGCGTCCGACGGCAAGGGCGTCGTCACGCTGCTGGAACTGGACAACCTGCAGGCCAAGCCGGCGTTGTTCTCGACGTTCCTGATGTGGCTGCTGGCCGAGCTGTTCGAGGAGCTGCCGGAAGAGGGCGATCTCGACCAGCCGAAGCTCGTCTTCTTCTTCGACGAAGCACATTTGCTCTTCAACGACGCGTCGAAGGCGTTCCTCGAGCGCATCGAGCAGACCGTGAAGCTGATCCGGTCGAAGGGCATCGGCGTGTTCTTCTGCACGCAGCTGCCCACGGACATCCCGAACAACGTGCTTTCGCAGCTGGGCGCCCGGATCCAGCACGCGCTGCGGGCGTTCACGCCGGACGACCAGGCGGCGCTGGCCAAGACGGTCAAGACCTACCCGAAGACGAAGTTCTACGAGCTCGACACGGCGTTGACGTCGCTGGGCATCGGCGAAGCGATCGTCACGGTGCTGTCGGAGCGGGGCGCGCCGACGCCGGTGGCGTGGACGCGGCTGCGGGCGCCGCGGTCGAAGATGGGCTCGATCGGTCCCGAAGCCGTGGCCGCCGCGGTCGCTTCGTCGGACCTGCACGGGAAGTACGCCGAGACGATCGACCGGGAGTCCGCGTACGAGAAGCTGGCCGCGAAGGTCGCTCCCGCACCGGAGGCTCCCCCTGCCGAGGCTCCTCCGGCTCCGTCGGCTCCCGGGAAGGAGAAGGACGATCCCGGGTTCATCGAGTCGGCGATGAAGAACCCGGCCGTGAAGTCGTTCATGCGGTCCGCCGCGAGCGCGCTGGGCCGGGAGATCACGCGCGGGCTGTTCGGCAACCGGAAGCGGTGAGGAATACCTGACGCGAGCTGTCAGGTATGGCTGCGAAGCTCAGCTCACCATCGAGACAGGGGAAACCAGCCATGACCAGCACTGCCACCGCGTCGTTCGTCCTCGACGAGTGGGCGCCGCAGGCGACCGACGAGGCCGCGGGCACGGAGTTCGCCCGGGTGGCGATCGCCAAGACGTTCACCGGAGCGGTCGAAGGGACCAGCACCGTCGAGATGCTGACAGCGTCCAACGCGACTTCGCGCGCGTACGTCGCCTTCGAGCGTCTCGCCGTCTCGGTCGACGGCCGCAAGGGTGCCTTCGTCCTGCACCATTCGGCCGACGAGTCCGGCCTGACGCTGAAGATCCTCACCGGCTCGGGCTCGGGTGAGCTGACCGGGATCTCCGGCACGGCGAACATCGAGATGGACGCCGAGCAGAACCACACGCTGGTCCTCACCTACGAGCTGTAGACAGCGCGAAGGCCGTTTCGAGAGCCCCCGATTGACTCTCGAAACGGCCTTCGCGGTGTTCCCCCGCTCCCCGAAAGCGGGTGGGACGGACCGCCCCGACCACGGCCCGTCCGCGTCCTAGTTGTTCACGATCTGGTCGACGATCTTCTTGGCGTCGTTGATCGGGATGGCGAAGCCGATCCCGACGCTGCCGGCCGAGCCGTTGGCCGAGGCCGTCGGGCTGTAGAGGGCCGAGTTGATGCCGATGACGTTGCCCTGGGCGTCGACCAGCGCGCCGCCGGAGTTGCCCTGGTTGATCGAGGCGTCCGTCTGGATCGCGGTGTAGCTGGGCGTGTCCTCGGTCTGGTTCGAGGTCCGGTTGAACGGCGACTGCTGCTGTTGCTGGCCCTGCCCGATGTCGGACAGGTTCCGGTTGAGCGCGCTGACGATGCCGGTGGTGACGGTGTTCTGCAGCCCGCCCGGCGAGCCGATCGCGACGACCTCCTGGCCGACGACCAGCTTGCTCGAGTCACCCAGGGCCGCCGCCGTCAAGCCGCTGGCGTTCTGGGCCTGGACCACCGCGATGTCCGCCTTGGTGTCCGCGCCGACCACGCTGGCCTGGTACTTCTTGCCGTCGGAGGTGGTGATCACGACGCTCTGGGCGCCGTCGACGACGTGCGCGTTGGTCAGGATCCGGCCGTCCGCGGTGAGGATGACACCGGAGCCGATGGCCTCGCCCTGGTCGGTGGTGACGTTGATCTGGACCACGCTCGGCGTCACCTTCGCCGCGACGCCGCTGACGTCGCCGGAGGTCGAGTTCGAGACTGTCTGCCCGGTGGCCGCCGGCGTGCTCACCGACGTCGTCGCGCCGTCCGCCGAGTTCGTGGTGAGCCCGACGATCGCCGCGCCGCCGACGCCGCCGACCAGCGCGGCGCCGAGGGCGGTCGCGCTGACGATCATCGCGACGCGGCCGCCCTTGCGCGGCTTGGTCTTCACCGCCGTGGGCGCCTGCTGGGTGAACAGAGGGTTCGGCGCGGCCTGCTGCTGGTAGCCGTACTGCGGCTGCGGCTGCTGCTGCGCGTACGGCCCGTACTGCGGAATGTGCTGGTGCGGCTGGTGCCCACCGGGTGAGGCGGGGCCGGGCCGACTCTCGTTCTCGGTCATGCACCTAGATTCGCGCCCGTGCTTGTGAACAACCTGTGGAAATACCTCAGCCTTTGCTGAGAAGAATCAGCTGAGAAAACTCAGGTGATCCTCAGGTGTCAGGCGAAGAACGACGGCACGTCCAGTGCGCCTCCCGCCGCCTCGAACTCGTCGTGGACCGCCTGCCGCAGCTCGGCGTCGCCCAGGTAGTCCGTCGCGGTCAGGGCCAGGCCCAGCGCGCCGTCCCGGACTCCCGCGTCGCCCGTCTCCGAACCGGCCGCGGCCGCGAACTCCTTGGTGTGCAACGCGACCGTCGGGCCCGAGACGGAGAGCATCGGGTGCAGCGCGGGCATCCGGTACGAGAGGTTGCCCAGGTCCGTCGATCCCGTGAGCGACTCCGGGACGATGCCCGGCGGGAGCGGCTTGCGGCCGGTGCCCGCCTGGTTGACCGACCAGCGGCCGGCCAGGGTGGTGTTGAACCGGATCGGCAGGTAGGCGGCCTGGGCGTCCCAGGTCAGCTCGACGCCGCAGCCCGTCATCGCCGCCGCGCCCTCCGCGATCGACGTCATGCGCGCGGCGAGGTCGCGCAGCGTGTCAGGGGACTGCGAGCGGAGGTAGAACAGCAGCGCGGCCCGGGCCGGGATGACGTTCGGCCGGGCACCGCCGTCGGTGAAGACGCCGTGGACGCGGTCGCTCTGCGGGAGTTGCTGGCGTAGCGCTGAGACGCCCTGATAGGCCGCGACGGCCGCGTCGAGCGCGTTGCGGCCCATGAACGGCTGCGCCGAAGCGTGCGCGCCGACGCCGTGGAAGACCATCTCCAGCTGACGGCGGCCGAGGAACGGGTGCAGCGCGATGTCGTGGCTGAACGGGTGCAGCATGATCACCGCGTCGACGTCGTCGAACACGCCGGCGCGAGCGAGGATCTCCTTGCCGCCACCGCCTTCTTCGGCCGGGGTGCCGATCAGGCTGACCCGGCCGCCGAGCCGCTCGGCGACGGCCGCGGCACCGAGGAAGCCGCCCGCGGCGGTGGTGCAGATGACGTTGTGGCCGCACGCGTGGCCGAGCCCGGGGAGCGCGTCGTACTCGGCGAGGACGGCGATGTGCGGGCCGGCCTGGTGCGGGGTGCTGACGCGCAACGCGGTGTCGAGCCCGCCGACGCCGACGGTCGCCTCGTGGCCGTGCCGCTTCAGGAGGTCGGCAAGCGCTTGCACCGAGCGGTGCTCGGCGAACCCCTCCTCGGGGTGGGCGTGCAGATCTTGGCTCAACGCCACCAGATCGGGTGAACTGCGCTCGACCGCGGCGGTCACCTCGGCCCGCGTCGCCTCGTCCGCGCCGGGGTGCGGCGAGGACAGCGGTTCGGCCGCCGCGACGGCGTCGGCGGTGGCCTCGACCAGGGAACGCAGGTAGCTGTCGTCGGGCGGGAGTGGGTCGTGGTGGGTCATGGGGGCGATGCTAACCGCAGGCTCCGACAATCCGCGGCGCTCAGCTCAGCCGGCCCGCCACGATCTGCGTGACGCCGGCGTACCGCTCGGTGATCCCGGTGAAGCCGCGGGCGCGCAGGCTCGCCGCGATCTCGCCGCGGTCGAACATCCGCTGCCCGCTCAGGATCCCGCCGACGGACTCCGCAACCCGCGCGGGTTGCCAGCTACGCCGGGCGCTCGTCAGAAGGACGAGCCGACCGCCGGGCTTCAGTACGCGTGCGAAGGAGTCCAACGCGGTTTCGGGCTCGGCGAACATGTGGAGGGCGGCGAAGCAGCAGACGCCGTCCACAGTGGACTCCTTCAGCGGGAGCCGCACCGCGTCCGCGCGCAGGTAGGCGACGGAGGCCGGGCCGTCCTCGGCGACGGCCTTGGCGAGCATCGTGCGCGCGCCGTCGAGACCGATGGCGAGCCCGCCCGGGCCGACGGCCGTGCCGAACGCGCGCGTGAACCGGCCGGTGCCGCACGCGACGTCGAGCGCGGTGTCCCCGGGCTGCAGGTCGAGGAGCTTCGTCGCGAGCTCGATTTCGCCCGCCATGGTCGGTCCGAACGGGCCCTTGAGCGCGCGGCCGAGGGTGGGACGCCAGTACCGCTCGTAGACCCGCGGGAGGAGGGTGGTGCGCATCAGGCGTTGCGTGACGCCGGTGGGCGGGCCGGCCTGGCTCGCGGCGCCCAGCAGGTCGAGGTAGCCGTCGTCGGTCTTGGCGGGCGTCTCGAGCAGGTCTTCGAGGCGCTCGGTGGCGGTCTTCGTCGGCATTGCTCTCCTCTCGAATACCGGCAGTATGTCAAATCTAGGCCACTCGAACGAGTGAACAATCGGCGGGCTCAGGCGTTCGAGGCCCGAAATTGTCGGTCCCCGTGCCTAGCGTCGCAGTCGAGGTTCCGATCCGAGGAGGACAGATGACGATTTCCATGGTGGGCAGCGAAATCACGGTGCAGGGCGAGTTCGACCTGGCCGCGGCCGCCCGGTTCCTGACCGGCTTCGCTCCCGCGGGCGAGCCGGAAGCGGAGCCCGGCGCGCTCCGGGTGGCGTTCCCGCTCGACGGCGAGTGGACACCGGTGGGAGCGGTGCTGCGGCAGAGATCGCCCGGCGAGGTGGTCGTGGAGGTCCACGGCTCGCCTTCGCGTACGGATGCGGTCGTGGCACAGGTGCGGAGGATGTGCTCGCTGGATGTCGACGGCACCGGGTTCGGGCAGGTCGGCGCCCGCGACCCGGTGGTGTCCCTGGTGCAGGGGATGCATCCGGGACTGAGGCCGGTGCTGTTCGCGTCCCCGTACGAGGCGGCGTGCTGGGCGGTGCTGAGCCACCGGATCTGGATGACGCAGGCGGTCCGGCTGCGGCGTCGCCTGGCCGAGCGCTTCGGTACGGAGGTCGACGTCGGCGGCAGCGTGCTGACGTCGTTCCCGGCGCCCACGGCGCTGGCGAAACTGGAGTACCTGCCGGGCTTGTCCGGCCCGAAGATGCAGCGCTTGCGAGGAATCGCGGAGGCAGCGGCCGACGGCCTGCTCGACGCGACGACGTTGCGGGCGATGCCGGCGGAGGAAGCGCTGAAACGGCTGCAGCTCCTGCCGGGAGTGGGCCGCTTCAGCGCGGAGCTGATCCTGATCCGCGGCGCCGGCCACCCGGACGTGTTCCCCCAAGCGGAGACTCGCCTCCACGAGATCATGCGCGACGCGTACCACCTCCCGGAAGCGGGAGCCGAGGAGCTGACGGAGATCGCCGAGGCGTGGGCACCGTTCCGGAGCTGGGTGTCGTTCCTGTTCCGGGTGGAAGGGGAGGCGCGGATGAGGGAGTCCCGATGAGCTGATGAGCAGGTGGCCCGCCTCGAGTTACGGCCCCGCTCACGTGAGATCCGGTTCCAGTCACGTGAGTTCCGGCCCTGATCACGCGAGTCCCGGCTTCGAGCACGCGGGTTCGGCCTCGATCACGTGAGTTCCGGGCCCGTCCCACGAAGCAGGGCTTCACTTCCGGCGAGGCCCTGCTCACCTCGCCGGAAGCCGGTGCTTCCCGGCGGCGCGGCCGTCCGACGTGCCCGGGCGTCGAGTCAGTCCGTCCACCGCGAGCCCGAAACCGGCGTCGCGCCCACCCCACGACGAAAGGAGACCGCATCGACCCGATACCGGAGCCGCCGGAACCCCCAGCGGTGGGGACTCACCGTAGCCAGATGTCGCCTGTGGTGAGGTGTCCGGGTGAACTCGCCCGTTCAACTCGCGCTCGGCGGTCCGGCTGGTGCTGTCCTCCGCGCGGCGGCCACCACTCCGTCACTGCTCGAACAGGCCCAGACCCCGGCCGTGATCACGCTGGTCGCCGGTGGGGTGGCGCTGCTGGTCGTGCTGGTCGGCGGTAGCCCGTGGCGGCTGGCGCGCAACGGCGTCACGATCGTGCACGAGGCCGGGCACGCCCTGGCCGCCGTGCTGGTCGGGCGGCGTCTGCAGGGCATCAAGCTGCACTCGGACACCTCGGGCGTCACCGTCTCGCGCGGTAAGCCCGAGGGGCCGGGTATGGCCTTCACCGCCATGGCCGGGTACCTGGCGCCGTCGGTGCTCGGGCTGCTGTTCGCCAGCCTGCTGGGCGCCGATCTGGTCGGCACGGTCCTCGTCCTGATCGCGCTGCTGCTGCTCGGCGTGCTGGTGATGGTCCGCAACGCCTACGGGGTGTTCACCGTCGTCGTCGGTGCCGTCGTGCTGGCGCTCGTCGCGTTCGTCGCGCCGGTCGAGGTGCAGGCTCCGTTCAGCTACCTCGTGACGTGGTTCCTGCTGTTCGGCGGGGTGCGGCCGGTGGCCGAGCTGCAGGTCAAGCGGCGGCGGGGCCGCGCCCGCGACTCCGACGCCGACCAGCTGGGCCGGCTCACCGCGGTGCCGCCGGTGCTGTGGGTGCTGGTCTTCGCCGTGGGGACGGTCAGCTGCCTGATCGCCGGCGCGCTGTGGCTGCTGGAGCCCGTGGCCGCCTAGCCACGCCCATGCGGCAAACTGGTCTCTCGCTGGTCCGTGCGGAGGGAGCCGAACGATGGACGAGGTCGCCAAGGCCGTGGAGGAGTGCGCACGGGCGGCGAAGCTGGCCGCGCCGTCGCTCGCCGCCGCTTCCACCGAGGCGGTCGACGCCGCGCTGACCGGGATGGCCGAACGGCTGCTCGCGCACCGCGACGAGATCCTGGAGGCGAACCAGGCCGACGTCGAGCGCGCGAAGGCCGACGGGATGAGCGCCGGTCTGCTCGACCGGCTCACCATCACCCCGGAGCGGCTGACCGGCATGGCCGAGCAGCTGCGGCTGCTCGCCGGCGCCCCGCACCAGGAGCGCTCGGTCGACGTGTCCACCCTGGACGGCGGGCTGAAGCTGGTCGAGCGGCGACGTCCGGTGGGCGTGATCGGCGCGAACTACGAGGCGCGGCCGAACGTGACCGTCGACGTGGCGTCGCAGCTGGTCAAGTCGCGCAACGGCGGCGTGCTGCGCACCGGCTCGGCCGCGCTCGGCTCGGCCCAGCGGCTGCGCGAGGTCGTCATCGCCCCGGCGCTGACCGAGGCCGGCATCGACGCGGACTGCGTCCAGCTCGTGCCGCGGGTGGAGCGTGAGGCGGCGTCCGCGCTGGTGCGGCTGCCGAACCTGGTCCCGCTCGTGATCCTGCGCGGCAGCGGCGACAGCACCCGGGCGCTGGCCACCGAGGCGGCCGTCCACGGCGTGCGCACGCTGGCGCACGCCGATGGCGGCGGCGTCCTGTACGTCGACCGCGGGGCGGACGTCACGAAGGCGCGTGACCTCGTCTACGCGAGCCTCGACCGGCTGGGTGTCTGCAACCGGCTGAACCTGCTGCTCATCCACGAGGGCATCCACGACGACGTCTGGCCCGGCATCTCCGAGGCGCTGGCCGAGCGGGGTGTCACGCCTTCGCTGGCGCCGCACGAGCACGCCATCGGCTACGAGTGGGCGCTGGACTCCGACCGCGAGGCGACCGTCACGGTCGCCAAGGTCGGCGCGCTCGCCGACGCCGTCGAGATCGCCAACGAGCAGACGTCGGGCCTGGCGGCGGGCATCGCCACCGACGACGCGTCGGCCGCCGAGGCCTTCTTCGACGGCTACACCGGCACGGGCGTCTTCTGGAACGCCCCGACCCGCCTCCTCGACGGCTTCAAGCTGCTCGCGGTCCCGGAAACCGGCATCAACCTGGACAAGGTCCCCGGCCCCCGCGGCCCGGTGACGTACACGGACCTCTACGTCCGCCAGTACGCGGTCCTGCCCGCCTGACCGGTCTGGCGGTGGGCGCGGAGCCCGCGGGCCGGGGCGATGCCGGACAGGGTGCGGAGGTCGTCGGCCGTGTGCGCCGCGTTGACCACGAGTTCGGTGCGGTCATCCTGGTCGCGCACGTGGCGGTGGATGGCGCTCGGGCCGTCAGCGATCGCGATGGCCGCGACCAGTCGGCCCTCCGGGTCACGCGTGAGCCCGGTCGTCACCGGAATGTCGCGATCGCCGGACGTGTCACGGCCCGGCATACTGGGCCGGGTGATCACCCGGCCGCACGTTCTGCTGTCCGCCGCGCAGTCGCTGGACGGCTATCTGGACGACACGTCGCCCGAGCGGCTCGTACTGTCCACTGAGGACGACTTCGCGATCGTCGACCGGTTGCGGGCCGAGGCCGATGCCATCTTCGTCGGTGCGGGGACGGTGCGGGCCGACAACCCGCGGCTGCTCGTCCGGTCGCCGGAGCTGCGGCGGCAGCGGCTGGACCAGGGGAAACCCGAACAGCCCGTCAAGGTCACTGTGACCACCCAGGGCCTCGACCCGGACGCGCAGTTCTTCACCGTCGGGGACACCGAGAAGATCGTCTACGCGCCGCCCGGTGCGGCGGACGCGCTCAAGAGCGTCGCCACCGTTGTCGACGCCGGGAACCCGCCCGACTTCGGCCGCGTGCTCGACGATCTCGGCGCGCGCGGCATCAAGAACCTGCTGGTCGAGGGCGGCGGCGGGATCCACACCCGGTTCCTCACCGACGGCCTCGCCGACGAGCTGCGGCTGGCGATCGCGCCGTTCTTCGTCGGGCAGCCGGCCGCGCCGCGGTTCGTCGGGCCCGGGCTCTACCCGCGGCCGCTGGTGCTCACCAGCGCGCGCGAGCTGACGGGGATGGCGATCCTCGAGTACCGGGCGGCGGATGAGCCGACCGGCCGGGACGTCCAGCGACTGAAGGAAGCCATCGCACTCGCCGCCGAATGCCCGCCGAGCCACACCTTCCGGGTCGGGGCCGTGCTCACCGATGCCGATGGTGCGGTCATCGCGACCGGGCACTCCGGCGAGGGCGACCCCACCAACCACGCCGAAGAAGCCGCCCTCGCCAAGTGCGCCGGCGACCCGCGCCTGGCGGGGGCGACCATGTACAGCTCGCTGGAGCCGTGCAGCAACCGCAGCTCCCACCCGCGCAGCTGCACGCAGCTGATCCTCGACGCCGGGATCCCGCGGGTCGTGTTCGCGTGGCGCGAGCCGCCGGTGTTCGTCGACGCCCGGGGCACCGAGCTGCTGCGGCAGGCGGGGCGCCACGTGGTCGAGGTTCCCGCGCTGACCCCGGAGGTCCAGCGCGAGAACACCCACCTCGAGTTCTGAACCGCGGCTAACAGGCGCCGTTGTCGGTCCAGACGCCCCATTCGCCGGTTGTGCCGGGCTCTTCGCCCTGCGTCCACCACTTCGCGGTGAACTTGTGGCTGTTGTGCGAGACGATGTCGTCCTTCACGTAGACCTTGGCCTTGTCCCACGCCGCCGCGGTGCAGGAGCCGCCGCCCGGGGTCGTCGGGGTGGTGGTCGTCGGCGGGGTGGGCGTCGTCTGCGGCGGGGTCGCGCCGGCGAACCGGACGCTGAACTTCGTGAAGTCCCAGTCGTTCTGCGGGACGTTGCTGCAGACGCCGTTGTCGGTCGTTCCGACGCAGGCGCGGTCGCGGTTGACCGACCAGAAGGTGAAGCGGCCGAGGCCGTGGCTGGTCGCGTAGTCGTAGACCGTCTGGAAGTCGGCCGTGTAGAACATCTCGGAGGCGTCCGACTTGCCGTTCATGCCGGAGAAGCCTTCGTGCGAATACGCGGTCGCGCTGTCCCAGCCCATGTGCGACATCAGCAGGCCGTGCAGCGCTTCCAGCGCGGACACCTGCGACGAGCCGCCGTTGAAGCCGCCGTCGAACGGCATGATCGAGAAGTTGTTGGGTGAGAAGCCGATCGACTTCGCCTGGTCGAGCAGCTGCGTGCCGAACCAGCCGGTGCCGGCCGCGGTGCCCGGCATGGTCACCGACACGAACAGGCCGGGGTTGTTGGCCTGCAACGTCTTCGCCGCGCCGAGCTCGTTCGCGATGGCCGCGGTGTTCTCGTACTCGGGCTCTTCGAGGTCGAAGTCGATCGCCTTGAGCGAGTACTTGGTGATGACCTGCTGGTAGGCGGCGGCGGTCGCGGCCACGTTCCCGCAGGTCTGGCCGAGCTTCGTGCCGCCGTAGCCGCCGACGGACACCGAGACGTCGCCGCCCGCGCCGCGGATCCGCGAGATCACGTTCGCGACGGTGGTGTCGGAGGAGACCGCGTTGGTGCCGTCCCAGGTCGGGCTGCAGCCGCCGCCGTTGGGCGCCAGGATGAACGCGAGCTGGAAGGCCTTGAGTCCGGTCGCGTTCATCACGGTGATCGGATCGGGCGGATTGTTGCTCACGGGCATCAGATACGGCGCGGCGGCATACCAGTTGTTGCTCAGCGCCGCTGTCGCGGAGGGCGCGCCGATCACGAGGCTCACAGCTGTACCGATGAAGGTGGCGGCGGCGAGCCCGATGGCGGCCAGTCTGCTTCTGCGCATGATCTGTCCTCCCGGTGGGGTTCGAGGGTGGACAAACTATTGGACTAGACCATTGATGAAGTCAAGACGCGAAGGTCGGATAGGGGGAATGGGCGGGCGAAAAGCGCCGTAATATCCGATATTTGTCCGGGATTGATGGCATGCGGGTGAGGCCGGGACAGAGCAAAACGACGGAGCCGGAGGGAGAGTAAGGCGGCGCCCGGCTTCCCGCGCGCCGAAGCAGGGCTCGGCAGCTTGGAAGGGCAAGCGCGGCGGAGAAACGGGCAAGCTGCGCGGGTTCGCCGGCGCACCCGCGGCAATGCCGGAGCGATCCGCGGCTTCAAGCCCACGGCGGCGAGGCGGCCGAGTGGGCGACGCTGCGCGGTCGTGGCCACGCGACTCGGCGAACCCTCAAACCCCCGGCAGGGTGACCACCACGACCAGCCCACCTTCCGGCCGAGCCGTCGCCGCCACCTCCCCGCCATGCGCGTGCGCCACCGAGCGGACGATCGACAACCCCAGCCCCGCCCCCTCCGCGGCCACCCGCGCGCGACGGTGGAACGGGTCGAACAGCGCCGGGACCTCCGCCGGCGGGATCACCGGGCCGCTGTTGGCCACCTCCAGCTCGACCCGGCCGGGCATCGACCGGGTTGTCACCCGGACCCAGCCGTCCTCGACGTTGTGGCGGACGGCGTTCTCCACCAGGTTGTGCGCCAGGCGCTCCAGCATCAGCGCGTCGCCCAGGGCCGTCGCCTCGCCCAGGTCCTCCGAAACCCCCGGTGGCAGCACGTGCGCCACCACCGCCGCCAGGTCCACCGGGCCGCGCTCGGTCAGCGCGCTCTCCGAACGGGCCAGCAGCAGCAACCCGCTGATCAGCTTCTCGTGCCGGGCATTGATCTGCAGCAGCTTGCCGCCGAGCTGCCGGACGTCGTCGGATGCCGTGCGGCGGTGCATCGCCACCTCGACCAGCGAACGGTTCAGGGTCAGCGGGGTGCGCAGCTCGTGCGATGCGTTCGCGACGAAACGGCGCTGCGCGTCGAACGAGCGGTCGAGCCGCTCGACCATCACGTCGAACGCGTCGGCGAGGTCCTTCACCTCGTCGTGCGGGCCGGGCAACGCGATCCGCGAGTGCCCGCCCGGGTCGGCCGCCGCCGCGATGCGGCGCGCCGTGTCCGTCACCCGCCGCAACGGCGACAGCGCGCGGCCCGCCACCAGCCAGCCCAGCCCGGCCGCCAGCACCGCCACCGCGCCGAGCGCGATCGCCCCCTGGGTCAGCAGCGACGTCGCCGCCGCTTCGCGCACCTGCCGCGCCTGCTCGTCGAGGGACTCCGGTGACGGCAGCACGGGCAGACCGGGCGGCGCGGTGCCCACGATGAACGTGACCCGCCGCCCGACCTGATGCGTGAACAGCAGGTACGTGACGCCCAGCAGCGCCCCGCCCGCCAGCAGGAACAAGCCGCCGTAGAGCACGGTCAACCGCAGCCGCAGGCTCATCGGAGCCGGTAGCCGACCCCGGTGACCGTCTCCACCAGCGGCGGGTCACCGAGCTTGCGGCGCAGCTTGAGGATCGTGAGCCGGACCGCGCCGGTGAACGGGTCCGCGTGCTCGTCCCACGCCTTCTCCAGCAGGTGTTCCGCGGACACGGCGGCGCCGTCCGCGCGCAGCAGCTCGGCGAGCACCGCGAACTCCTTTTTGGACAGTGGCAGGTAGCGTCCGTCGCGGAACACCTCGTGCCGCGCCGGATCGAGCGTGACGCCGGAGCGTCGCAGGATCGGCGGTGCGGCCGGCCGGCAGCGCCGCCCCAGCGACTGGATGCGCGCGGCCAGCTCGGGGAAGGCGAACGGCTTCGTCAGGTAGTCGTCGGCGCCGAGGGACAACCCGGCGACGCGGTCGGTCACCTCGACCGCTGCGGTCAGCATCAGCACCCGTGTCGTCGCGTCGGAGGCGACCACCTGCCGGCAGACGTCGTCGCCGTGCACGACCGGCAGGTCCCGGTCGAGCACGACGACGTCGTAGTCGTGCACGGCGATCCGCTCGAGCGCGGCGCCGCCGTCGAAGGCGACGTCGACGGCGTGCGCCTCGTCGCGCAGCCACTCCGCGATCGCGTCCGCGAGCATCGGCTCGTCCTCCACCACCAGGACCCGCATGCCGCCATGATCGCCGCGGCGGTGTTTCCTCGCCGTTAGCGGCAACGGTAGAGCGTGTCCGGGCCGCCGGCGACCCGCATCGGACCGGAGCCGTACGCGCCGGGGTCGACGACCGCGCAGTGCCGCTCGATCCAGCGTTGGCGTTCGCCCTGGACCGGACTCCGCGGCGGCCCGGGCGGGGTGCCCGCGCTGCTCAGCACGAACCGCAGCTTGCCCTCGGCGAGCCAGCGGTCGAGCTGCGTGACCGACGGCGCGTCGTCGCGGCCGCCGAAGCCGCCCATGCCGATCACGGTCGCGTCCGAGTCGATGAGGAACGGCGCGACCGCACCCGCTTCGGCGTTCACCGCCAGGGTGATCTCGGTGCCGTTCTGCCGGGCGTAGTCGAGGATGCGCCGTTGGTCGGCGGAGAGCGTGGCGGTGCCGTCGCTGCCACCGGCGAGCATGAGCCGAGGCTGCGGCCCGGGACCGCCGGATCTGACGGGCGGCATCGGCGGGGCACCGGGACCGCTGGGTGGTCCGGCGGCGGGCAGCGTCCCGGCGGACGTGCTCTGCGCGGCGGCGAACGACCACACCGTCGGCGTGAGCAACAGCGGCACCAGCGCGGCGACGAGCGCGCGTCGCCGCGGCGCCACCACCAGCCACGCGACCGCGAGCAGCGCCGTCCCGATCGCCGCCCACCGCGTCCAGCCGTAGAACGTCGTGTCGCGCGAAGTCAGGACGAACGCCCAGGCCGCGGTCACCGCGATGGCCAGGGGGAGCAGGGTCCGCCGGTGGTGCCGCCACAGCAGCGCGAGCCCGGCGGCCGAAATCGCGGCGATCGCGGGGGCCATCGCCGTCGTGTAGTACGGGTGCCAGATGCCGCCGGCGAAGCTGAAGACCACGGTCGTCACCAGCAGCCAGCCGCCCCAGAGCAGCCAGCCGGCGTCGCGCCACCGGCGTCCGATGACGACCAGGACGAGCAGGGACAGGGGCAGCAGCCACGAGATCTGCCCGCCCACGAGGTCGTTGAACATCCGGCCCGGTCCGGGGTCGCCGCCGAACGACGACATGGTCTGCTGCCCGTTGCGCATGATCATCATGCCGCCGCCCTCGCCGTTGCCGGAGAGGCGGCCGAAGCCGTTGTAGCCGAACACGAGGTCCCACGCGGAGCCGTCTTCGCTGCCGCCCATGAACGGCTTGGCGCCGGGCCACCAGTCGTAGAGCGCGATCCACCAGAACGACGAGACGACCAGGACCGCGCCGGCGCCGAGGACGTCCAGCAGCCGGCGCTTGAGCGGCCCGGTCGTCCCGGCGAGGTAGGCGCCGACGAGGGCGGGCACGATGATCCACGCCTGCAGCATCTTCGTCAGGAAGCCGCAGCCGACGAAGAAAGCGCACCACCACAGCCATTTCCGGCCGTCTTCGAGCGCCCGGGTGACCGCGTACGCGGCGGCGACCAGGAACAGGACGAGCAGCGTGTCGGGGTTGTTGCCGCGGTTCATGATCACGGTGACCGGCGTCAGCGCCAGGATCGCCGCGGCAAGGAGGGCGACGTTCTCGCCGGCCCACCGCTGGACCGTGCGGTGGAGCAGGAAGACCGCCGCGACGCCTTCGAGGACCTGCGGCAGCAGCAAGGCCCAGCCGTGGTAGCCGAAGACCATGACGGAGAGCGCCTGCGGCCACAGGGCCATCGGCGGTTTGTCGACCGTGACGACGCCGTAGGGGTCGAAGGAGCCGAAGAGGAAGTTCGTGAAGCCGCCGGTCATCGACTTGACGGCGGCCGAGTAGTAGGTGTTGCCGAACTGGCCGTCGCCGATCTTCCAGGCGTAGAGCACGGCGGCGCCGAGGCAGATGAGCGGAAGCGCCCAGGAGCGGGTCTTCGGAGGAGCGGCGGTGATCATGCCCGCCACCCAACTCCGGCCCGCGTTTCCCGGGCGTTTCCGAGTTACTCCGCTTCGAGGTCACCTTCCAGGGACAGGTACACCTCGCGCATCTTCGCGAGCAGCGAAGGGTCCGGCTCCTCCCACAGCCCACGATCCGCGGCCTCGTTCAGCCGCTCCACGATCCCCCGCAGGGCCCACGGGTTGGCTTGCCGCAAGAACTCCTGGTTCACCTCGTCCAGGACGTACGACTCGGTCAGCTTCTCGTACATCCAGTCGCCGACCACGCCCGCAGTGGCGTCGAAGCCGAACAGGTAGTCCACCGTCGCCGCCAGCTCGAACGCGCCCTTGTACCCGTGCCGGCGCATTGCCGCCAGCCAGCGGGGGTTCACCACCCGGGCGCGGAACACCCGGGCCGTCTCCTCGCCCAGCGTTCGTGTCCGGACGGCGTCCGGCGAAGTGCTGTCGCCCACATAGGACGCCGGGGCCGTGCCCGTCAGCGCTCGGACCGTCGCGATCATCCCGCCGTGGTACTGGAAATAATCGTCCGAGTCCGCGATGTCGTGCTCGCGCGTGTCCGTGTTCTTCGCCGCCACCACGATGCGCTTGTACGAACTCTCCATGTCCTCGCGCGCCGGACGGCCGTCCAGGTCGCGGCCGTAGGCGAAGCCGCCCCAGACCGCGTACACCTCCGCCAGATCCTTGTCGTCGCGCCAGTTTCCGCTGTCCATCAGCGGCAGGAGACCCGCGCCGTACGCTCCCGGCTTCGAGCCGAAGATCCGTGTTGTCGCCCGGCGGGAATCGCCGTGCGAAGCCAAGTCCGAAGACACGTGCGCCCGGACGAAGTTCTCCGACTCGGGTTCGTCCAAAGAGGCCACCAGCCGCACGGCGTCATCGAGAAGAGCGATGACGTGCGGGAACGCGTCACGGAAGAAGCCGCTGATCCGGACCGTGACGTCGATGCGCGGCCGGCCCAGTTCGGCCAGGGGGATCGCCTCGATGCCCGTCACCCGCCGGGAAGCTTCGTCCCACACCGGCTGGACGCCCAGCAGCGCCAGGACTTCCGCCGCGTCGTCGCCGGACGTCCGCATCGCCGACGTCCCCCACACCGACAGCCCGACCGAGCGCGGCCAGTCGCCGTTGTCCTCGCGGTAGCGCTTCAGCAGGGAATCCGCCAGCGCCTGGCCGGTCTCCCAGGCCAGCCGGCTCGGGATCGCCTTCGGGTCGACCGTGTAGAAGTTGCGCCCGGTCGGCAGCACGTTCACCAGCCCGCGCAACGGCGACCCGCTCGGCCCCGCCGGGATGTACCCGCCGTCGAGCGCGTGCAGCACGGCGTCGAGCTCGGCCGACGTCCCCGCGAGCCGCGGGACGATCTCCTCCGCCGCGAACGAAAGCACCCGCGCCACCTGCGGGTCCGGCGCCACCGAAGCCACCGCTGTGGCGTCCCAGCCGCGCATCTCCATCGTCTGGACGAGCTCGCGCGCCGTCTTCTCGACGGCGTCCACTTCGGACATCGGCGCGTCTTCCTTGAGCCCCAGGGCCGACCGCAGCCCCGGCACCGCACCCTGCTTGCCACCCCACATCTGGGACGCGCGCAGGATCGCCAGCACCAGGTTGACGCGGGCCTCGCCCACCGGCGCCGCGCCGAGGATGTGCAACCCGTCGCGGATCTGGGCGTCCTTGACCTCGCACAGCCAGCCGTCGATGTGCAGCAGGAAGTCGTCGAACTCCGCGTCGTGCGGCCGCTCGTCGATGCCGAGGTCGTGGTCCAGCTTCGCGGCCTGGATGAGCGTCCAGATCTGGGCGCGGATCGCGGGCAGCTTCGCCGGGTCCATCGCCGCGATGTTCGCGTGCTCGTCCATCAGCTGCTCGAGCCGCGCCATGTCGCCGTACGACTCGGCGCGCGCCATCGGCGGGATCAGGTGGTCGACGATCGTCGCGTGCGCCCGCCGCTTGGCCTGCGCGCCCTCGCCCGGGTCGTTGATCAGGAACGGGTACACCAGCGGCAGGTTCCCGAGGACGGCGTCCGGCGCGCACGACGCCGAAAGCCCGGCCGTCTTGCCCGGCAGCCATTCCAGGGACCCGTGCTTGCCCAGGTGGACGACGGCGTGCGCGCCGAACTCCTCTTCCAGCCACCGGTACGCGGCCAGGTAGTGGTGGCTCGGCGGTAGGTCCGGGTTGTGGTAGATCGCGACGGGATTCTCGCCGAACCCGCGCGGTGGCTGGATCATGATGATGACGTTGCCGCTCTGCAGCGACGCCAGCACGATGTCGCCGTTGTCGACGTACAGCTCACCGGGCGCCGGGCCCCAGTGCCCTTCGATGCCTGAACGCAGCTCCGCGGGCAGCGCGGCGAACCACTCCTGGTACCGCGCGGCGGGCACGCGGATCGGGTTGCCGGACAGCTGCTCCTCCGTCAGCCACTCCGGGTCCTGGCCGCCCGCCGCGATCAACGCGTGGATCAGCGCGTCACCGTCCGGCTGCTCGGTGCCGGTCGGCTCGACGCCCGGGAAGGCGTCCGCGCCCAGGTCGTAGCCCAGGTCCCGCATCCGCCGCAGCAGCTCGATCGCCGACGCGGGTGTGTCCAGCCCGACCGCGTTGCCGACGCGAGAGTGCTTCGTCGGATAGGCGGACAGCATCAGCGCGATGCGCCTCTCGGCGGGAGGCGTGTGTCGCAGGCGAGCGTGCGCGAGCGCGATCTTCGCGACGCGGGACGCGCGCTCGGCGTCCGGCACGTACCGGGGGAGGCCGTCGGCGTCCAGCTCCTTGAACGAGAACGGCACCGTGATCAGCCGTCCGTCGAACTCCGGGACGGCCATCTGGTTCCCGGCGTCGAGCGGCGACAGACCGTCGTCGCCGGCCGCCCACGTCTCGCGGTCGCTCGTCAGGCACATCGCCTGCAGGATCGGGACGTCGAGGGCGGCCATCTCGGCGACGTCCCACGCCTCGTCGTCGCCCCCGGCCCCCACCTCGGACGGCCGCGTGCCGCCCGCCGCGAGCACCGTGACGAGCAGGGCGTCGACCTTGCCCAGCTCGGCCATCATCTCCGGGTCGCGCGTACGCAGCGAAGCGGTGTAGATCGCCAATGCGCGCCCGCCGGCGGCTTCGATCTGGTCGGCGAGGGTGTGGACGAAGTTCGTGTTCCCGGACAGGTGATGCGCCCGGTAGTACAGGATCCCGATCACCGGGCCGGTCGCCTGCGAAGACCGCTCCAGGATGCCCCACTCGGGTTGCCGCGCGGGCGGCTCGAAGCCGTCGCCGGTGAGCAGGAGCGTGTCGGAGAGGAACCGGTGCAGCTGGGTGAGGTTCACCGGGCCGCCCTGCGCGAGGTAGGCGTGGGCCTCGGCGGCGATGCCGGCCGGGACGGTCGAGAGCTTCATCAGCTCGGCGTCCGGCGTCTGCTCCCCGCCCAGGACGACGACGTGCGCGCCCGACGCCCGCAGCGTGTCGAGGCCTTCCTGCCAGGTCCGCGGGGTGCCGAGGATGCGGACGACCACGATGCGCACGCCGTCGAGCAGGCCCGGCAGCTCGGCCACGGCGATCCGCGCGGGGTTCGCCAGGCGGTACTCGCCCTCGGCCGAACGGGCGCTGAGCAGGTCGGTGTCCGAAGTGGACAGAAGCAGGATCACGAGGTTCCTCCTCGGGGTCCGCGCCCCGGGTAGACGGGCGCGCCGGCCGGAGTTCCTGGCTTCCCGGAGATCACTCTCCGATGACAGTGGCGGGACCGCCCCGGACTCTCACCGGGTTCCTCCACCTGCCGACGCGTGTTTTCCGCTCTCACTCTCCGGTGCGGTTCGAGGTGCGTCAAGGTGACGTTGACCGGCGCTCGGTAACCTGACGGCTTGGACGCCTTCCTCCGCGACTTCACCGCCGCCCAGTCGAGCCGCCAGCCCTACCGCAGAGCGACCGCCGACGAGCTGGCGGCCGCCGAAGCCGGGTTTTCCGCGTTCCTCGACCGGGCCCCGCACCACCTCGGCGAGCTGGGGTTCTCGGTGCGCGACGACTCGCTCGCCGTCCAGGAGCCCGGCTCCGAGCGCGCCTGGGGCCTGTACGCCGCCGACCGCTCGGCGCCGTCGTCGCTGGTGGTCGAGGTGCCGCACGCTTCGTCCGACCTGCGCACCGAACTGATCGGCCTCGCGCTCTTCCGGCGGACCCCGGGCGCGATCCTCGCGGTCGGCGGCGCGCACCGCCGCCGGGAGGATCCCGCGCACGACACCGGGACGGTCTTCCACGTCGTCACCACGCTGCTGGCCCGGCGCGGCCTGCCCCAGGTCCAGCTGCACGGCTTCAACGACACCACCCTGACCACGGCGGACGTCGTGCTCTCCGCCGGGGCCGCCGAAGCCGGGGAGGCCGCCCGCCGCGCGGCCGACCGGCTCGACGCCGCCGGTTTCCGCGTCTGCCGGGCCTGGGACGAGCCGTGCCGGGGCCTGGCCGGCACCACGAACGTCCAGGGCCGGGCCGCCGGGGGCAGCCCGTTCCTGCACGTCGAACTGAACCGGACCGTCCGGGAGGACCGCCGCGACGACGTCGTCCGCGCGCTCGCCGAGGCGGATCTCACCAAGCCCTAAGCGGACTGCTCTCCCAGCCGCGGGAACGGCTTCGTCGAGAACAGGACCTCCAGCGGGACCTCGAAGAACTCCGCGATCCGCAGTGCCACGAACAAGCTCGGGCTGTACTCGCCGCGCTCCAGGTAGCCGATCGTCTGGTAGTGCACGCCGAGTGCCTCCGCCAGCTGGCGCCGCGAGATCGACCGCTCCGCGCGCAGCATCGCGATCCGGTTGTAGACGACCTCGCTCATGACTGTTCACTACCCCACACGCTGCATGGCCTTCTCCCGGCGTTCGGCCACCGATGAACCCGCTTCCCGCCGCGCCATGCGGCGGAGCAGCACCGGGGCCAGGGCCAATCCGATCACGGACCACGCCAGGAGCACGGCCAGGGTCGGCAACGGCCGCCACGACTGGCCGATCTCGACGATCACCGCGCCGTCCGGCAGCAGCGCCGAGCGCATCCCGAGGCCCAGCCAGTACATCGGGAACACCTGCGCGATGTCCTGCACCCACCCCGGCAAAGCCGTGATCGGGTAGAAGATCCCCGAGATCGCGCCCAGGCCCATGATCGGCAACGTGATCAGCGCGATCGACCGCGGGCTGTTGGTGAGCGATCCCAGCGCCGCCCCGAGCGGCAGGGTGGCGACCAGCCCGAGCGCCAGCACCCACAGCAGGTTCAGGAACGACCAGACGCCGTCCGGCGCGAGCTCGGAGTACAGGAACAGGCACGGGACCAGCACCAGCACGATGCTGGTGACCTGCGCCATCGACAGCGCGGTGGTCTTCCCGACCAGGTAGCCGAGCATGCCGTTCGGTGTCGCCTTGGCGCGCAGCAGCGTGCCGTCCTCGCGGTCGATGGACAGGTAGCCGGCCGCGCTGTTCAGCCCGTTGAACACGATCCCGGCGCCGAGCACGCCGGGCACGGTGGCCGCGCCGAGCGAGAAGCCGGTGCCGGGCAGGGTCGCGTCCCGCATGAAGAACAGCGTGCCGAGGAAGAGCGCGACGAAGACGAACTGGCCGACGACGTCGTCGCGGTTGGTCCACGTCTGCTTGAACTCGATCCAGCCGCGGGCCACCCCGGCCCGCAGGGCGGCGGTCTTGGCGTTCATCGCGCACCTGCTTCCTGGAGGCCCAGCTCCGTCTCGCCGCCGGTCTCGGCGCGGTGCACCAGCGTCATGTACGTGTCTTCGAGCGACGCCCGCCGCACCTCGAGGTCCGCGACGGCCTCGCCGTGCTGCTTGAACAGGTCGTGCACGAACTTCGTCGCTTCGGTCGTCGAGTGCACGAAGCGCTGGCCATCGATCGTCCAGCGGACCTCGGCCTCGCCGGAGATCTGCCGGGACAGGGCGTCGGCCGAGCCGTCGGCGATGATGCGCCCGCCGTTGAGGATGAGGATCCGGTCGGCCAGCTTCTCGGCCTCGTCGAGGTCGTGCGTGGTGAGCAGGATCGTGGTGTCCAGCTCGTCGGACAGCCGGTGCACCAGGTCGTGGAACTCCCGGCGCGCCTCCGGGTCGAAGCCCGCGGTCGGCTCGTCGAGGAAGAGCAGCTCGGGGCGCCCGACGATGCCGATCGCGACGTCGAGCCGCCGCCGCTGGCCGCCGGAGAGGGTCTTGAGCTTCTTCTGCGCGTGCTCGGTCAGCCCGACGGCCGCGATCAGCTCGTCGGCGTCCCACGGCCGCGGATGCGTCTCGGTCGAGTACGGCGCGTAGTACCGGCCGAGGTGCGCGAGCAGCTCCCGGACCCGCCACTTCCCGTGGTCGCGCCAGGACTGGAGCACGACCCCCAGCCGCGCCCGCCAGTCTTCGCCGCCGCGCGCCGGGTCGGCCCCCAGGACGCTCACCTCACCCGCCGACCGCATCCGGAAGCCCTCGAGGATCTCGATCGTCGTCGTCTTGCCCGCGCCGTTCGGCCCGAGCAGGCACACGACCTCGCCCCGGTGGGCGTCGAACTCGACGCCGTGGAGCACGTCGTTCGCGCCGTAGCGCATCCGCAACCCGCGCACGCGGACCACGGGGACCGCTGGATCTCTCATCGCCAAACCCCCATCGTGCTGATGCGATCGAATGTAGCACACCTGCTACATATGATCAGACTTCTGCTGTGCCGGGAACTTGACCCGCGGTCATCCGGTTCGCCGGGCATGGGTACTTGGCTGGGGCTGGCTCTCCCGGGTGGCGTCATGATCCTGCTGGTCATGGCCGCGATCGAGCTGCGGCCGCGCAAGAACGGCTCGCGCTTCAAGGCGCGGCTGTCCGCGACGTACATCGAGGAGACGACCGCGTTCCTCTACGGCACCAAGCGGCGTGAGCTGGAACACCGGGAAACGATGTCGATGCTCGTCGAGCAGGACGCCGAGGGCGCGCCCCCCTTGCGTGACGTGGACCTGGACCGCGGAATCGCCCGGATCCGGCCGCGTCCGGACCATCGGGAGCCGGAGAACCGCCAGCTAGAGTGACTCTCATGCCGACCCCAGCACGTGCGCGAGCCGACGCGTGCCCGGGTGTTTTCGCACCTCACGACGCCGCCGACGGCCCGTTGGCGCGGGTCCGGCTGCCTGGCGGTGCGATTTCCGCGGCTCAGCTGCGCGCGCTCGCCGACTGCGCCGAAGCGTGCGGCGACGGCGACCTCCACCTGACTTCCCGCGGCAACGTCCAGCTGCGCGGCGTCACCCGGCCCGGCCTCGCGGCGCGGCTGACCGACGCCGGCCTGCTGCCTTCGCCGTCTCACGAACGGGTCCGGAATGTCCTGGCCTCGCCGTTGAGCGGGCTGATCGGCGGGCTCGCGGACGTCCGGGGCCTGGCCGCTTCGTTGGACTTGCTCTTGTGCTCGATCCCTGAGCTGGCCTCGTTGCCGGGACGCTTCCTCTTCGCCTTCGACGACGGCCGCGGTGACGTCTCCGGGGAAGGCGCCGACGTCTGCTGGCGCGCGACCGGCCCTGCCGAAGGGACGCTGCTGCTCGCGGGCGGCGACACCGGACGCCGGGTCGCTCGCGCGGACGCCGTGACCGCGCTGATCGACGTCGCGCTGGAGTTCGGCCGGGTACGCGGATCCGCCTGGCGCGTCGCCGAACTCGACGACCCGGCGTGGCGCGGGACGCCGGTGCCGCGGGTCGACGTCCCGGTGCCGGCCGGGATGATCTCCGGGTCCGCCGCGGGGGTGGTGCCGCGGTTCGGGCAGCTCAGCGCCGCGCAGGTGCGGGCGCTGGCCGGCATCGGACCGGTGCTGGTCACGCCGTGGAAGTCCCTCGTGCTGCCGGACGCGCCCGCCGACGTCTTCGAGCGGCTCGGTTTCGGTGGTGAACCGCTCGGCACGAGCGCGTGCATCGGCCGGCCCGGCTGCGCCAAGTCGCGCGCCGACGTCCGGGCCGACGCCGTCTTCCGGCCGGGCCTGCGCGCACACTTCTCGGGCTGCGAACGCCGATGCGGGAAGCCGTCGCAGTCCCATGTGGACGTCGTCGCCGAAGCGGGCGGCTATCGCATCGACGGCCGGTGGGTGCCGCTCGAAGAGCTGAAAGGGAAGCTGTGATCGACTACCTGCGGGACGGTGCCGAGATCTACCGGCACTCGTTCGCCACGATCCGCGAGGAGGCGGACCTGGCGATCCTGCCCGACGACGTGGCGGGCCTGGCGGTCCGGATGATCCACGCCTGCGGCATGGTCGATCTGGTCGACGACCTGCGTTACACGCTCGACGTCGTCGAATCCGGCCGCGCCGCGCTCGAAGCGGGCGCGCCGATCCTGTGCGACGCGCAGATGATCGCCAGCGGCGTCACCCGGCGTCGCCTGCCCGCGGGCAACGAAGTCGTGTGCACACTTTCGGAGCCCAGTGTGCCGGGGCTCGCCGAGCGGATGGGGACCACGCGCTCGGCGGCGGCCCTGGAACTGTGGCGCGACCAGCTGCCCGGCTCGGTCGTGGCGATCGGCAACGCGCCGACCGCGCTGTTCCGGCTGCTGGAGATCCTCGACGAAGGCATCGGCGCGCCCGCGGCGATCATCGGCGTGCCGGTCGGGTTCGTCGGTGCCGCCGAGTCCAAAGTGGAGCTCGCCAAGCGGGCCCCGGCCCCCTATCTGGTGGTGCACGGACGGCGGGGTGGCAGCGCGATGGCCGTCGCCGCGATCAACGCCCTCGCGAGCGCAGAAGAATGACCGGGACGCTCTACGGCGTCGGGCTCGGCCCCGGCGACCCGGAACTGATGACGGTCAAGGCGGCCCGGCTGATCTCCGAAGCTTCGGTGATCGCCTACCACTGCGCGCGGCATGGGCGGAGCATCGCGCGGTCGGTCGCCGAGCCGTACCTGCGCGACGGCCAGATCGAGGAGAAGCTCGTCTACCCGGTCACGACCGAGACGACCGACCACCCCGGCGGGTACGAAGGTGCGATCGCGGACTTCTACGAGCTGAGCGCGAAGCGGCTCGCCGAGCACCTCGACGCGGGCCGCGACGTCGTCCTGCTCTGCGAAGGCGACCCGTTCTTCTACGGCTCGTACATGTACATGCACGAACGGCTTTCCGGGCGGTTCCCGGCCGTGGTCGTGCCGGGGGTGACGTCGGTGAGCGCGGCGTCGTCGGTGCTCGGCCGGCCGTTGGTGCAGCGCGACGAGGTGCTGACCGTGCTGCCGGGCACGCTGCCGGCACCGGAGCTGGCCCGGCGCCTGGCGGACACCGACGCGGCGGCGGTGCTGAAGCTGGGCCGCACGTTCGGTTCGGTGCGGGAGGCCTTCGAAGAGGCCGGGAAGCTGGACGACGCCGTCTACGTCGAGCGCGCGACCTGGGGACAGCAGCGGATCGAACCGCTCGCTTCGGTCGATCCTTCGACGGTGCCGTACTTTTCCTTGGCGCTGCTGCCTTCTCCGGGCTATGCGTCCCGAGTTTCGCCTGCTCCTGCTGCCTCTTCTTCGGAAGCCGCCGAGGCTTCGGGCGAGGTCGTGGTCGTCGGACTCGGCCCGGCGGGCCCGGAGTGGCTGACGCCGGAGGCCGCGGCGGAGCTTTCGGCGGCCGACCACATCGTCGGGTACGGGCCGTACGTCGCGCGGGTGCCGCAGAAGGCGGGGCAGCAGCGGCACGCGTCGGGCAACCGCGTCGAGGCGGACCGGGCGGTCGAAGCGTTGTCGCTGGCGGCTTCGGGCGCGCGGGTCGCGGTGGTGTCCTCGGGTGACCCGGGGGTGTTCGCGATGGCGTCGGCGGTGCTGGAGCAAGTGTCTTCGGGGCACGGCACGGGCGTCCGGGTCCGGATCGTCCCGGGCGTGACGGCGGCGCAGGCGGCGGCTTCGCGCGTCGGCGCCCCGCTGGGGCACGACTACTGCGTGCTGTCGCTGTCGGATCGGTTGAAGCCGTGGGAAATCATCGAGAAGCGCCTCGACGCGGCGGGCGCGGCGGACCTGGTGCTGGCGCTGTACAACCCGGCGTCGCGCTCCCGGACGACGCAGCTGGCCGACGCTCGCTCGGTTTTGCTCCGCCATCGCTCGGCGGCGACGCCGGTCGTGGTGGCGCGGGACGTCGGCGGCCCGGAGGAGGACATCCGCGTCACGACGCTGGGCGAGCTCGATCCGTCCACTGTGGACATGCGGTGCCTGCTGATCGTGGGCTCCTCGCGGACCCGCGCCGAGAACGGCGTGGTGTGGACACCGCGCAGCTATTGACGGCCGAGCCGGCCTTGCACCGCCGGGCGGCCCTGGCGGGCGAGGCGGCGTCGGCGGCGGGGGTGCCCGGCCGCTTCCGGGCGTGGGAGCACGCGGGCCTGCTGGCGGTGCAGGCGACCGACCCCGCGCTCGCGTACCTGTCGACGGTGACCGGGGTGACGCGGGAGACGCTGCCCGAGGTCGCCGGTCTGCTGCGTGCGCCGGAGTGGGACGGCGTACCCCCGGCGGTCGTCGCTCCGGCGGGGCTGCCGGTGCCGGGCCTGTTCCCGGCGGGCGAGCGGTTCCTGGCCGTCCGCGGGCTCGAGCCCGCGGCGGGCCCCCCGCCCGGCGCCGGGGACCCCGGGGCGTGAGGGGAGAGTACACACAGAGTAAAAAAAAAAACCCACAGATAATAGAT